>NZ_JBDQQO010000001.1:0-930905 GCF_039888655.1 Gorillibacterium sp. CAU 1737 | reverse complement strand
ATCCACTTTTATAACCACTGTCGACCACAACGAAGACTAAACAAGCTGACTCCGGTTGCGTACCGACGCCAGCTTGCTGCCTAGAGGCTTTTTTCACTGTCTACAATTCGGGGGCTTGACCAGCATCGTTAACGAGCGTTGGCAGGCGTTTTTTTCATTTACAAAAAAAGAGTTCTTCGGTATTATGGTTTACATTGCGTAACTATTTACACATAGTAAACCATTGAACAAAGGAGAACTTCTTATGATTCGGCGCATTGCACATTCCACCTCTTTTCCCCTCTACATTCTGATGTTCAACTTGTTTATTGCCTTGTTGGGCCAAGGGATGGTCATCCCGATTCTTCCCGATTATCTCAAGCAATTCGATGCGGCCGGGACGGCAGCCGGTTATCTGGTCGCTGCATTCGGGATGGCTCAATTTCTCTTCTCCCCCATCGGGGGACAGTTGTCAGATCGCTTGGGCCGAAAAAAGCTGATCATGGCCGGCCTCTTCCTGACCGTCCTCGCCGATCTCCTCTTTGCCGTCTCGCACAGCCTGCTGCTCCTCTATGGCGCCCGATTTATCGGCGGAATGGGGCTTGGGTTAATGGTTCCGGCTAACATGGCCTATGTAGCGGATATCACCACTCGCGAGACACGAGCCAAAGGAATGGGCTACCTGAGCGCCGCCATGAATCTTGGCATGGTGCTGGGTCCTGGCATCGGAGGCTTCATTGCCGAGCTCGGCATTCGGGTTCCTTACTTTTTCGCTTCGGGCTTGGGTCTCATCGCGACCCTGCTCACCTTCTTCCTGCCCGAAACGGTGACCGGGGAGCTTCGTCAGACCGCGCCAAAACAAGCCGAGCGCGAATCGATCTGGAAGCAAGTGAAAAGCTCCTTTCGGTTGCCCTATTTCCGTTATCTGCTCCTGATCCTGGTGATGACCTTCGGATTGATGAACTATGAAACGGTGTATGCCTTGTTTGTAGAGAAGAAATACGGCTTTCATGCTCGTGATATCTCCATGATCATCACCGTCGGCGCCGTGATCGGCACGATTGTTCAGGTCTGGCTGCTGGATCGGTTCATCAAGTGGCTTGGGGAAATAAAGCTCGTCCGGATCTCGTTGATCATGGCCGGAATGGCCCTCCTGCTGATGCTGGTGAAGGTCAATTTCCTCTATCTCCTGGCGATGTCCGCCTTGTTCTTCGCCTTCAACTCGTTTTTAAGGCCGACGGTCAGCTCCCTCATCGCCAACTCCGCCGGGAATCGCCAGGGTTACGCCTCCGGACTCAACACCACCTACATGAGCGTCGGAAGCATCCTGGGTCCGGTTATCGCAGGCGGGCTGTTTGACAAAAACATCAATTTCCCCTATGGTTTTGGTGCAATCATCCTTCTGGCTACCCTATTCATCACGGTGAACAGACCCAAACCAGAGAAAGAGCGGACCGTTGCCCATGAATGATAATTGGCACCAGCAAGTAAAGAACAAAAACCGGGGAGACCTGCTCTCGGCGGCCAAGGAGCTTTTCGTGAAGCAAAGCTTCCTTCAGGTGAGCATCACCGATGTGTGCAGCCGGGCTGGAGTTAGCCGGGTTACGTTTTATAAGCATTTTCAATCCATGGACGACCTGATCGTAGATGTCCAAATGGAAGTGTTGGAGAGCATGACCGCCTATGTTCAAGAGGCAGCCGCCTGCGGCCAGAATGGCAAAGCCAAGCTTCGCTCCATGCTCGATGCCTGGATGGATTACGCCCGACAGCAGCCGGGAATCATCAAGTTCATCCTCCTGTTTGATCTGCATTATCAGAGCTACGAAGGAAACCAAGCAGGGAAAGAACGGTTCGATCGGTTCATCCAAGAGAAGAAAGACCAGCATTTCCTGATCGAAGCGTTGGAGACCGGCAAACAGGACGGGTCGCTCAAGCCCGATCTTGAGGGAAAGGAAACGGGACTCTTCCTCTTCACCTCCATGATGGCCCTGCTGCAGAAGTTCTGCTTAGCTCCGGCTGACCCCTGGAATGATCGCTTGCAGGAACGGTTTGTGGACATGCTCATGCAGAATGTAAGCAGGAAATGATGGAGCGGATGGTACTTGAAACCAAACAAATGCTCGAGCTCTATTTGAACAACCTTCAAGTCAACGTTACCGGATTTGGCTTCAACCAGGTTTGGACGGATTGGAGAGAGCTGGACTATACTCCCGACTACAATAAGTTTTACTTCATACAGGATGGAGAAGGCTGGCTGAAGATTGGGGACGCAGAATTCACTCCGAAGCCGGGGCAGTGGTTTCTGATGCCGCAAGGAGTCCGACAATCCTATTCCTATACGCAAGGCCCGCGTTACACGAAGTATTGGTGTCACTTTACTGCGAGGATTGGACAGACCAACCTGTTCGATTTGCTGCAACTCTCCCTTTATATAGAACCGAATGAGCAAGCAGAGCCTTTGCACCTGTTCAGGGATTTGGTTGCATCCCCTGCGGGCGGGAGGGTTACCTCCCCGCTTCATTTGAAGGCAGCCATGCTCAAATTGATCGCTTATTACCTGGAGCATGCGATCTTAAACACGGAGAGCATTGGAACAGTCGAGCATTCGGCTACCATGATGAAGGTGATGGACTACATGAACGCCCACTATCGGCGGAACATCACCATCTCGGAATTGGCGGAGCTTGTGCATCTGCATCCTAACTACTTGATTCGCGTATTCAAGCAGCACTTCGGGACATCCCCCATTCAATACGTCAACCGAAAAAGGATAGAAGAGACCAAGTGGCTCCTGATCTCCACCGATCTCCATCTATCCCAAATCTCTAGTCAGGTCGGGATCAGCGATGTTTCGTATCTGTCCCGATTGTTTAAAGCGCAGACCGGATGCTCGCCAACCGCTTACCGGATGGGGCTTCGCTCCTAATCATTTTACATTCCACCTCCCGGAGGTTTCCCATTCCCCTTGATGAAGCTCGAGGGTAACGCCTGGCGCCGCAAAGTTCAAAGCAACCGTTGCGTCCCGGTAGGAAACCTGGATGGTCCCTTGTTCAGCTGCCTGAATTCGGAAGCGTTGAAGGCAGCCCTCCTTCCACTCCAGCTCTACCTCATATCCTCCGCGTGCCCGAAGTCCGCGAACAGACCCGTTCGGCCATGCTTTGGGCAAGGCCGGGAGCAGTCGAAGGACCCCCCCATAGCTTTGGAGCAGCATTTCCGCGATACCGGCCGTCCCGCCAAAGTTCCCATCAATCTGAAAAGGCGGATGGTCACAGAACAGATTGGGCAGCGTGGAAGAACAAAGAAGCTCTTTCACATTCTCATAGGCCAGCTCCGCCTCCTCCAATCGCGCCCACATGTTCAATATCCATGCCCGGCTCCATCCGGTATGGCCGCCTCCATAGCTCAATCTTCTCTCCAATGTGATTCGAGCCGCCTTCGCCAGCTCGGGGGTAGCCTCTGCTGTGATTTGTGTTCCCGGATGCAAAGCGAACAACTGCGAGATGTGCCGATGTCCTGGCTCCACCTCTTCATAATCCTCGCTCCATTCCTGAATCTGCCCGTGCTTCCCAACAACGGGCTGCGGGATTCGTTCCAGCGTGTGAAGCAGTAGCTCTGCAAACTTCTGATCCGTTTGCAAGATTCGCGAGCTTTCTATACAACGGGTAAAGAGCTCGCGAATGATTTGATTGTCCATGGATGCCCCGTAGCACAATGCCCCGGATTCGCCATTTGGGAGAACATACCGATTTTCCGGTGAGGATGAGGGACAGATGCCCAACTGTCCGGATGGTACTTCCGTCAGGTAATCCAATAGGAAAGTAGCAGCCTCTTTCATTGTCGGGTATGCTTTTTCAAGAAATGCAGGATCTCTCCCATACTCATAGTGATCCCACAAATGCAAGGAAAGCCAAGCTCCCCCCATGACCCAAAAGGTAGAGGTGATGCAAACATCCTGTGGAGCGGAATCCGCCCAAATGTCGGAATTGTGATGAGCTACGAATCCTTCACAGCCGTACATGACTTTGGCGGTTGCTCTGCCATTGGAACGAAGCCGTTCAAGAAAGTCAAATAATGGTAGATGACATTCCGCCAGATTGCAGCTTTCCGCCGGCCAATAATTCATCTGCGTGTTGATGTTGATGGTGTACTTGCTATCCCAAATGGGCAGCATATGCTGATTCCATATCCCTTGAAGGTTGGCGGGCAGCGAGCCGGGACGGCTGCTGGAGATAAGCAGGTACCGGCCGAATTGATAATAAAGGCTGAACAATGCGGGATCCTGCTCGCCCGCTCTTAGCCGCTCCAACCGATGATGGATGGGCAGACGGCTCAACTCGCAGTCGTTTTGGTCATTGTGCAGATGCAGCTCCACGCGGTTGTACAAGGATTGGTAGTCCGTTACATGAGTATCGCGAAGCTGCTCATAGGATTTTGACGAAGCCTGATCGAGCCTTTGCCGGCACACCGTCTCCAATTGGTCGACCGGAACCCGAAAATCCGTGCAGGCCGCGACCAGGATCGTAGCCGAATCGGCTTGCTGTACGGATATCTGGCTGCCCTGGCAAAGAAGAGAGCCCCCTTCCGCCAGCACTCGAATGACACAGCAAAATCGAATGCCTTCCTCCCCACCGCTTCTTCCCCGAATGACCAAATCTCCCGGCTGTCTCCTCTCAATCCGATCCAGATTCGCGTGGAAGGCAACCGGATGCTGAAGGATGTCAGACCACGGGCCAAGCTCCAACACATTCCCCCTTCCAAACAAAAGGGAGAACGCCAGCTTCCCCGGTTCGCTGGACCTCAGTTGAATCGCCATAACCTGATCTGGATGGCTGGAGAAGGATTCATGAGTATAAGATCTTCCTTCTTTGTTGTATTCCACCTGGACAAGCCCCTGTTCAAGATCGAGCTGTCTTCGATAATCAGAGGCGACCCCCTCGATCGTGCTCATGTCCAGATACAAATCTCCCAGTGGTTCATAATGACGTTGACCGTCTGGTACCCCGACAAAAGCAACCGCTGCAAGCTCCTCCGCCTTCCGGATCTGTCCCGAATAGAGTAGCGCTCTTATTTCGTCCAGATGTTTGAACGAGAGGGGATTGTTTCTTTGCATAGGGCCGCCATACCACAGACTGTCCTCGTTCAACTGGATTCGCTCGATATCCGTTCGGCCAAAGACCATACCGCCCAGCGTTCCATTCCCAATTGGAAAAGCTTCTTCCCACGTTTCGGCAGGCTGGGCAAACCAAATTTTGTTTTCCTTCATAAGGACGCACTCCCCCGTGAATTCCGATATAAAGCTTATTCTGCCGATGTTTGATTCGGAAGGGAACGCACAATTCTAACTTCTGTTATGCCGATTCTATCTTAATCCACCAAGGCGCGTTCGACGGCAGCACGAATACACTCTCTATTTGCGAAAAAAGAGACGCTCCTCCGTCATCCTGGATGACGAGGGAACGTCCACTTCACAGCTTGAGTATGGATTCACTTCAGATCTTCGATCGATTTATTCTCCAGCTTCAAGGAGAGATAGTTGAAAACCTTTCGTTCTGCTGCAACCTCCATGATGAAGCGATGCAGCTTTCGATTTTGAAGGATGCTCTCAAGCTCGCCTTGTACGATGGACTCATCGATTCGATCGTTCGCTTCTTGCACATGTTGCCTGGACTTCCGGCTATGAACCCGCTTCGCTTCCAGCAGCCAAGCCGCATAACGCTTGAAGCTTTGCTGCAGGGGGCTGACCGATATCCCTCTTCTCGCATACAAATCGATCATATGGCTCAGCAAGATATAGAGTTCATCCTGCAATGGCATCATGTTCCGGTAGATAGCGTGCGGAAGAGCCGGGGGGATCGCATACGCTTTCGCCACCTCATGGAATCGGGCCGATAGTTCGCGTGAATAGGAAGGAAGCGGGTTTCCAGAAGGACGATCCTCCTGATAAAGCCTCTCGATGTGGGGCAGCAAGTGAGGGAGCCTCCCCCTCACCGTATCCAGAAATAGTTCCTTCTGCCTTCCGGGACGCAGCGTCAGTCCCCCCGGCATCATGAAGTCGACCTTCAGCTCGGTCAGCTTCTGCATCAATGCTGCTAGGTGAGCGGAATGGTCCGTTAGAAAGGGAATGAACGGCATAGCCAGAACCCCGACATGCATTCCTCGCTTTTTGAACTCGGCAATCATTTCTAACCGTTCCTTGACCGAACTGGCATGGGGCTCGAAGATTTGTCTCATCTCGTCATCGAGAAAAGTGAGGGACACCATCAAGATAAAGCCATTTTTGTGATGAACCTTCTCCCACAAATCAAGATCTCGAAGAATCAGAGACGATTTCGTCAGAACGGATACAGGAAATGGGTGCATCGCCAATAATTCGGCACATTGCCGCATCAGCCCTTCCTTCCCTTCCGAAGGCTGATAGACATCGGTAACCCCCGAACCAAACGAGACGATGCCCCTCTCTTTGACCTTTGGCAGCTCCAAGGCCAGCAATTGCGGCAGGTTGCTTCTGACGATAATGTCGGTCTCAAAGTCACCCTCAATATAGTACTTTTCCGCACGACCGTCACAGTATTTACAACCATGCTGACAAGCCCGGTAGGGAGCCACGCTATATTTCCCTAATGTGAACGGATTGACCCATTGCTCTTTTCGCAGTGCTTTCTTGATCTCTTTATGCTGAAGCTTCACTTCCGTCAAATGATCATACCCTTTGGTTGGATTTCGAAATGCGAGTGGACTAGCGGCTAATCCTGAACCATGGCGACCGCTCGAATCCAGGAAGCACCGCTGCCGGTCAGCTTCACAGGAAAGCAGCTCACCTTGAAGTGAAAGGGATGAGGCACTTGATCGAGGTTGCAGAGTCGTTCCATATGGACATATTCTCGATGTCTCCCCAATACATGGGCAGGCCACAAAAACTCCGAATTCCCTGTAGCAAAGTAGTCTTCTATCATGTGAGGAAAAGGCCGATCAAATCCGTAGCAATCGATCCCCATCACTTTAATTCCTTGATCAATCAAGTATTCCGTCGCTTCTGAGCTCATCCCGGGAGCATCGTGGAAATAGGCGGGGGTTCCCCATTTTTTGTCCGTCCCCGTATGGATAAGAACAATATCCATCGGTTTCAGTTCATAGTCAAGCTTTTCCAATGATTCCACGACATCGCGAAGCGTAATAAATTCCCCGGCTCCCTTGTGAGTCATATCCAGAATGACCCCATCCCCATAAAACCACTCCAGCGGCAGCTCGTCTATCGTTCGCGCTCGATGTCCCTCGCTCATCGATCCAAAATGTTCCGGGGCATCCATATGGGTTCCGGCATGGGAGCTTAAGGTGACGATCTCCAAGGAGAGAAACTCCTCGTCGGGAAAAGAATGACGGCTCAGTCTCCTTTTGCCTGTGAGGTAATGGATTAGACTCTCCACATTTCTTAGGATAGGTCTCCGTTTGCTCCAAATCAATCCTCGGCCAATGGCATCCGCACCTTCCCGATGCCCCGTTCGTACGATCTTCACATCGACGGGCTCGCCTGAGTTCTTCTCCAAATTCACACTCAAATCGATCATTTTCATGGTAGCTCACCCGGTCTGGTGCTGGTCGATGATTTCAAGGGCTTTCCCTAACGCCAGCGTGACCGATGGCAAGCCCACGATTGGCATGGCATAGAGAATGGCACTTATGATTTCATCCTTCTTGGCTCCCGCTTCCAGAGCAATTCGAACGTGAGTATCGATGCCCCTCACCGCCTTGTCTGCTGTAAAGATTCCGATCAAGATTAGTTCCTTTGTCTTCAGGTCAAGGGGAGAGTAGCCGTCGATGGATTGGGTCAGCTGCCGAAAAGCCTGTGCCACCTCCGGCGCTTCCTGAATCAAATTCTGCATAGGTTCCCGCCTTTCTTCATTCAAGACCATTATTGTGCTGTAACCCGGTCCCCCGCAGCAGCCGTAGGCGCCAGAGGAGCCGTTGCGAACAGGATGACCAATGCATCCGATCCCGTATTCTCCATCCGATGACGCAGCCCTTTCCGAACAAGAACCGATACGTCCGGGGAAAGCTCGATGGCCTTCCCCTCTAGATAAGCTGTCCCCATGCCTGAAACCACATAGAAGGCTTCCTCACCATAATCATGAACATGCTCCAGCAAGCTTTCCCCTGCCTGCAAAACAAGCTGCCCCATGATTAATTGGGTCGATTGCACCGTTTTGGGTGAGATTGTGACTTTGATGCGCCCTCCCTTATTGGTAAGCGGCGCTACTTGATCGGCATGAATCGCATCCGTGAGCGTTTGAGTCACCGTGTATCCCTCCCCCATTCTCACTTGAGAATTCGTAACGCATTCAACCCGACAATGTTATCAATATCTTGTTTGGTGATTTGCTTGACCCCCATCATCAGCCGCATGGGCAGCGGAATGGAGACCTTGTTCAAGTACGTGAGCACTTCCTTCATATTCGGAGTGGCGGTCCAATCCGAGCCCCATAGGATCTTCTCGCTGCCGATGATGGCAATCATCTTGGACAGCTCCATGCGAAACACAGCCGGGCGACTATGAATCAGAACGTTCGCTACCGCTGTGATGGTCAGGTACATATTCTTGTGCCGGCTAACCATGTTGTAGCATAGATCGTTCCAGGGATGACCCATATGCTCGACAATGAGAACCAGGTCCGGGAAATCCACCGCTACATCATCCAACAAGATGGGATTGTTATGCTTCATTCGAAAAATGCAGCTGGGGGTAATGCCCGTGTGAACACTAACGGGAATATTCAGCTCGCAGCACTTTTCATACAAGGGATACAATTTCTCCGGGTCATTCAGATCAAAGCCGCCGTAATCATTGGGGTTCAGCTTAAACGCATGAAGCCCCAGCACCCGGATGGCGTGATCCAGCTCCTCAACCGCCGCCTTCGTATCCTGGTTCGGATCGACGCTGGCAAAGCCCCTGAACTTGCCTGGATAGGTTCGAATGGCTTGAGAGATTTGCTCGTTTGACAAGACCTGATAGCCGAGTATTTTTTCAAAGCTCAGTTGGTGAAGCCAGCTCATTTGAACGTGATTTTCCTCCATGCATGTGAGGTAATCCTCCAAAAAGTTGTGGTCCTCTAATAGGTCACCGTTTTCCGAGCCGGCCATTTCCTTGAGCGTGGCAAGATCCTGAAGCAGACAATCCACCTCATAGGTCTTCTCGGTACGCATCGATTCCAGCACTTTGTTCTCAGGGACTCCGAAATGGGCATGGGTATCAATAATCAGTTGTCGACTCATGTTCAACCCCCTATCAAAAAGGGTGTGATTTCGTTTGCAACCAGATACGGCTCTTCCATATACATAAAATGCCCCGTTCCGGGGATGATGGCCAGATGGGCATCCCCAACCAGACGTTGAACGATCTCTCCGTCGCTTGGCGGGGTTGACTTATCCATTTCTCCATAAATCAACAGGGTTTTGTTCCGAATACGCCCGGCCGCTTCCGTCAAGTCCGGATGCTGCAGCTGAATGAGATTCATATGAACGTGGTATTCCATCCGCAACCATTGGTCGAGAACCCTGTTCTTCACCTCCTCGTATCCTTCCACAAAGAAGTAGGGAGCCGCCCTCTTGTTGGTTTCCTGCAGCATCCTTTTGAAATTCTCTCTCGTGAATTCCGGCCGCTGGAACTTGACCTTAAAGCCAACGGATGCCCCCATCAGGACAAGGCGATCCACCAGCTCCGGATATCGATCCACCAGAGCAATTGATACGGTGCTGCCTAGGGAATGGCCGATCAGGTGCACCTTGTCAAACCCCTTATTACGTATAAAGCCGGCAATCTCCTCCACAAACAGGTCAATCGAGTAGCCTGTATCCGGCTTGTCGCTATTTCCGTGGCCCTTGAAATCAATGGAAATCACTTCTAAGCCGCAAGCTTCCGCAAGCAACGGAGCCAATTCACGGAAGTTCTCCTTGCAATCCCGATTCCCGTGCAGCAGTAGACAGGGGTGTCCGCTCCCCGTTTGCTCGAACGCCAGCTTGATTCCATTCACCACTTCATAATGCTCCGTACTCACGGCTCCCTTATTCATGAGATCAATTCCTCCATCTCGATTCCCATGCGCTTCATTTCGTCAAGGAGCATCGCTCTGAATTCTCTTGGTGTCTCTTCGAAGTTCGCCTTAACCAGATCAGGCATCTCCACCCTCTCGGACTTCCTCTCTCTGGCATACTTTTCTGCTCTCAATGTCGTAGAAGCCCGCGCACTGTTGCGAATGAATTCCGGTTTCTTCTCCAGGAAGAAATTGAGCATTCGCGAGACCTCCTCCGGCCATTCCAAGGGGGCTTCCTCCTGATCATGAAGTGCTCCACTGGACACCGCTTTGAGCAGCTCCTTGTACCGCATCAAAAGCATCTCATTCTCGCGCTCGTCATAGTTCAGGACTTTCGCAGCGACCTGATGACAATGCCGGCATTCCACTCCGCACAGAATGTTTCGGCAATCCTTTTCCTGACGAATGAAATGATCCAGAAACCCGTCGAGGCGGTTGTTATCGATCTGAACCCGCCGGGAAAAGAGCAGCTCGCGCGATTCCAGCAAATACTCTTTCTTGTAAGCTACCGTGTTCTCCATGATGGTGCTGTTGGGCGGCAAAAAGTTGGACTTGATCCGAAAATTCAGAAGGTTATCTAGCGGCCCGTCATATCTTCTGTCGGTGTAGGCTTGGGCGATCTCAATCAAGAGATCCGTCCGCTTCATTCGCTCGGTTATTTTGAAGTTTTCAAGGCCGATATTCTCGTAATGCTCGGTATCTTCCGGTCGGATCCAGGGCATTTTTATGATTTCCACCGGGTCCTTGATCGACATTTCCGTGCATTTGAGCATGCAGTAATCAAACACAACCCCGTTCGAAACATGACCTTCTTGGGAGGCATGGCTTTGAGAATTGGTATGCGTGGTTCGATAAGCACAGGCGGCCATGCATACGTTAGTGGCGATCAATTGGAGCGTGCAGCTCAAATGCCGGCGCAGCGTCTTCAACAAGGGGAAATTGCGATTCAGCCCTTCCGGCAAGGTAATCTCGTCCACACCCATCTTTTCGAACTGGATTGCCTTTTGCAGCGTATCTACGTAGGAAAAGGTAGACAAGCTAACCTTGATCTCCGGAGCGATCTGCTTAATGACACTGACCAGGTAGGGCATAGCTACGGTGACCCAATCAACCTTCATCTCTCGCAGCCATTCTATCGTTTCAAAGATTTTTCGATTCGTTTCCCGAGTGAACTCCAAATTATCCATGCAGTTTGTATTCAATAAGTAATTGAACTCAAGTCCCAGATCGTGTGCGAGTTTAATATGTGCTTGAGCACGCTCCCGAGTGACGGGGGGAAGGGATAAGGTTGGCCTTCCCCCTCCGAACAGATCACTGGATATTTTCCCATACACGACTTTGGTTTTTGTTTCTTTTAGTCCGTGCAGCAAGCTATCATCAAAATTTGTCCCTACGGATAGCTTCATATAGAAATAACCCCTTCCGAGAATTAGGTTCGTTTAACTCCCTTGGTCAACGGATTTCGGTTCATTCTGGCTACTTCCTTGTAGTTATCCGAGATGAAAGCTCTGCAAACGTTATTTCCGTACAGCCTACCCTTTCGGGTTAATTTCACGTCATAATCGTCAATCTCAATCAAGCCTTGGGCTTGCAGGTACGCCAGCTGCTCCGGGAATTTCTCCTCAATGGTGATGTTGAATTTCTTCTCGAAGATCGCCTTGGAGACCTTGAGCATTCTCAGCCCCTTGGCCATCATTCCATACATCTCATCCTCAACAGAAGCCTTCTCGCCATAAATGATCGGATAGTATTGATTATCAATTTGCTCGCAGTATTCTTCGAGCTGGCCGTTGTTGATATACATATAGTTGTTTAAATAACCAAAAGCAGACGGTCCCAACCCTACCAATTCGCTTTGGCGTGAAAAGTAGTTGAGTGCATGGATATTCACTTTGTTCGGCAGGATGAAATCATATACGCTGTACTGCTCATAACCTGCCTCAAGCAGTCTCTTCTCGGCAAGCTTATAGAGGTAGATCTCCCTGCTTTGATCCCCGACGGGTGGTTTCCGACCATTATCAATGTCCTTCTTAAACTTCGTAAACGGCGGGGTCGTAATCGAAAACAAACAAACGTGCTCAATCCCCAACTCGATGGCTTTGTCGATATCCGCCAACCACTGCTCATCGGTCTGCTCCGGCATATTGTAGATGAGATCGATCCCAACATTATGGCAGCCAAGTTCATGAGCATTCTGGATGGCCTCTAGCGCTTCTTCCACCTTGTGATGCAGCTCCATCACTTCGGTTAACTGCGGATCAAAGGTTTGAACTCCGAGGCTGATCCGGTTTACACCCGCAGCAAAGGTGGCCTCCATCTTTTCCCTTGTATAGTTCTCAGGATTGCCCTCTACTCCGATCTCTACATCTCGCGACAGTCGGAAGCTGCTCTTGCATTTTTCGATAATGGAGCATAGCTGTTCCGAGGTTAGGGCGGTAGGCGTTCCTCCGCCAAATGCAATACTGCTGAATTCCGTATCCTTCACAAAGGGAGTGTCCGCGTACAAGTCGATCTCCTGGAAGAGAGCCTTCAAGTAATTCGCGACCTTCTTTTCTTCCTTCAGGTATTTGTTAAAAGGGCAGAAGGCACAAATTTTATCGCAGAACGGAATGTGGATATAAATGGTTGCATTCTTGTGATTTGATTCATTTCGATCGATCAGGCTAAGACCGGCAGAGGCTTCCCCCGCAGTCGGGCTCTTGGAGAGGGGAGGATAGTGAGACAAGCAAATGGGTTCTCGATAGTCCAAAAAAGAGTCGACGACCGCAACAGATTGACATTTTTCCAACAGAAGCCCTCCTTAAGATAATGGTTGTTTCGTTTCCTTCTGCAGCTTCTTTTCTTCACGAATCTGCAATCGGGCTTGCACGGGCTCGCTGAGGAGCTCTCGCAATGCTTGGTTCGCCACCCAAACCGAGTTTTTCGTGCCGAGCCTTTGCAGCTCCCCTGCACACTCAACCGCTTTCTTGTTCAGGGGGAGATTGCGCTTCCCGATTTGCCGCAGCGCCCAATGCATCGCCTTTCGGACGAAGTTTCGGTCATCCTCTGAATGCTTGATGATCTGTTCGAAAAAGGGAGCGAATTCCGAATCCGGCAGTTTTTTATGGGAGACAGAGATTCGGGCCATGAGGACGAATCCGGCTCGCTTGACGAATTCCTCTTGCCTGGAGCTCCACTCCATTGCTTTTTCGATAGCAAAGGGTGTTTTCTCGATCAGATTGCGGCAGGTTAAGTCGCACACATCCCAGGAATCAAACTCGCCGGACCAGCTTTCAAGCTGCTGCTCGGTCACTTCGCGCGGATTATCCACCATCGTTGCGAGGATTCTGGCCTCGTGGTAGCCGCTATTCCACAGCTGCAGCGCAAGCTCATGATTCCGGCCAACTTCCTTGGCAAGCTTTCTCATAAGCGGCAAAGTGACTCCAAGCGCCTGATCGGGATTAATCCCGATACGGATCATCGATTGCAGGGTTTTGGGAGAGGATAACTCCCTTAGTCGATCAACGATCTCCATGGTTCAGGTCCACCTTCTGCCCCATGTCGCTCTTCTCAAAATGGCGCATCACAGGAGCCTTGTTCGCCGATCGGATGACCGCAGTCAGGAGCAGCATGGCTACCGCCAGAACCGCCCCGAGCAGGAAGCTCAGCTTATACCCGAAGGCTTCGTAGAACACCCCGCCCAGGATCGGTCCAAGCGCGACCCCAACCCCTTGAAGCGTTCGGAAGGTCCCCAGTGCCGCTCCAATTTCCTTCGGATTCTTTTGCATGACCGTATCGGTAATCACCGTATTGAATATCGCCAGAACGGGACCTCGCGCAATTCCAACAAAGGCGAATACGATGGAAAACGTGATGATATCAAACGGAAGGAAATACAGCAAAACCAAGGCGGCGATGATCAGAAACTGTGCGATGACCAAGGCGCGAATTCTGCCGAATTTATCAGAGATGTTCCCAAAGACCACGGCCGATATGCCGGTCACGATTTCAAGCGGGATAAACATCAGACTGACATACACAAGGGAGTAGTCATGAGCATCCGCGATAAAGGGAACCATGATCACCGCATAGACTCCGATAAACAAATACCCGGTGGCGATGATACACGAAATCGAAACCTCCTTGTATTTCAGCCACTTGAACGAGTTCACGAAGGCTTTCCCGATGGTGATCGATGTGTTTCGTTCCCCCGTATTCTTTAACTTGAGGGTTACCAGCAGAGACAACACCTGAATAGCGGAAAAGATCGCGAACGTCGTGCTCCAGCCAAAGGAACTGCACAAAAACCCGCTGATGATATAGCCTGCCGCCGATCCGATGGCTATCGATGAGGTTACGATCCCCATGACCTTGCCCCGTTCCTTCGGACTGCTGATATCCGGGACAATCGCAAAGCTTGGCGTGATCATGAGCCCTCTGGATATCCCAAACAGGGTCCAGCCGATGGTGAACATCAGAACGTCTCGGGATAGAGTTACCACCACCAGGGAAAGGATCGTCACGATGATCGCGATCAGGATCATCTTCTTCTTCCCGTACCGGTCAGCAAGAACACCCGAGGGAATCGCCAGCAAGGTCATGAGCAAGGAAGATACGCCCGCTATGGAGCCAACCAAGCCTGCCGTTATGCCGAATTCTTCCGACAACACCTGAGCAATCGGGAAAATGCTCATCATGATGCAAAAGAGCCAGAAAATGTTGTAGTACAAAATACCGATTGTTCTCTTCTCGTTCATGAGCTTTCACCAATCCATTCTGATTTTTGTCAAGGTCGCGTGCTGATGCAGGCTTCGGTGTCGTACAGCTGAGCGCTGTTGATCTTTTCGAAGATGGCTTCGAATTTCGCAAAGACCGCTTCCTCCGAGCCAGCCACCACATGGAGCGCCTTGTCTGCGTAGTGGTAACAATGCTTGCAGGTTTCCCCGCAAAGCTCATTCCGGCAATCCTTGCCCGACGTCGCAAAATAGGAAAGGAAGCCGTCAAGCTCTCGGTTATCCAATTCGATTTTTTGCGCGCGGATCAAGGTATGGTATTCCGCAATGATTTCATTTAATGGAGGGGCATCTTTCTTCTCAGGTCCCTTTTTCCCCCATGCCTGAATCATGCCGATATTGGCTTTTCGGTAGCCCGGGCTGTTACGGAAATTGAGGAACCTCGCAAAATCTCCATCACATCTTCGTTTGTTGTAGCCGTTCACGATTTCAAGAAGAGCGTCGGTGGTCTTGGAGCGCTCGGTGATCTTAAAGTTGTCGATGCCGATCTTTTCGTAATAATGCAAGTCTTCCGGCCGAATCCAGGGAGCCTTGATCACTTCCACCGGGTTTTTGACCAGGTGCTCGGTGCATTTTAAGGTGGAATAATCAATGGGGAACCCTTTGGCGGAGTAACTGGTTTGCGATAAGTGACTGGCGCAGTTATCGTGGTAGGCTCGATAGGGGCATGATGCGAGGCAGGTGCTCGTGGTCAGCAACCGAAGGTCGCAGGTCAACTGATTGCGAAGCAGGGACAGCAGCTTGAAATTTCGATTCAAGGCGACAGGCAAGGAGATTCGATCTGCTCCCATCTGCTCGAAGCGCTTGGCTTTTTCAAAGGTATCCACATAAGCAAAGGTAGAGATATCGACCCTGATCTCGGGAGCTCTTCTCTTCACCATATCGACCAGGAAGGGAAGGGAAACCGTCACCCAATCCACCTTGATCTCCCGGAGCCAATCGATCTCTTCAAAAATCTGAGGATAGACCTCGTCGGTCAACTCCAGATTCCCCATGCAATTTCCGTTTAACAAATAGTTGAACTCAAGCCCCAAGGAATGAGCCAGCTCTACATGCTCGCGGATCTCCTCCCGGCTGATGTCCGGCAGCAAAAACGGCGGCCTTCCTCCTCCGAAGATATCCTGAGCCAGCTTTCCGTACACTTCCGTCGTTCGTGTGCCCTTCAAGCCCTCCAGAAGAGCGTTATCAAAATTTGTGGAAACAGATAGTCTCACAAGATCACCTCATTTCGAATAGTTCGACTTTCGCAGCCAGTTAATGGAACTCTCTCGATGATGATGACGGCAACTGCATATTTCTCATGATGGCTTATGCTGATTTGAATTCGTTGATCGGGTTCCAGAAAACGCTCGATCGACGGAGTCCGATTCACAAACGGCTTGCCCGCCGCATTATTGCAAACCTCGATCTGGTTGAAATCCAGTCCGCTGGCCATTCCGGTACCCAGTGCTTTAAGTAAGGCTTCCTTCGCGGCAAACCGTCCAGCTAGAAAATGATCAACATGCCTTTTCTTCTCCCCATATAACCGAATTTCTTCGACAGCATAAATGTTGTGCAAAAAGACATCTCCATGCTTTTTGAGCATCCGGTTTATGTAAGAAACCTTCACCATATCGATGCCAAGCCCTTCGATCATTGCACTTTTTGTTCCAGAGAACGGTTCAGTTCAATTCTTTCAATCACTTGGCCGATCGAGAAATCCGTCAATTCCTTATCGGGAATGAAGATGCGATACTCTTTGGAGATTGCGGTTGATAAATCGATAAGTTCCGTCGAGTCCATTTGCAATTCCTCAAACGTCGTGGTCAGGTCCATTTCTTCTGTGATCCCCATGTCGTGGATCATTTGCTTCAGCCATTCGAAGATCATGATTCGTTCCTCCTCTTCCTAAAGTGTTAGATTTCTTGCTTGAGTACCATAGCGGCTGAAACGCCGCCCAACCCTCTTGAGAGGACGAGTGATGAACGCACCCGGCTCTCCAGATTTTCGTGTTGAACAAAACGCAACGGGCACCTTTCATCGGGTTCAACCAGATTCGCCACTGGTGGAATGATGGAATCCCTCATCGTTTGCACCGCCAGTGCAAAATCGATAGCCCCTGACGCACCGATGGAATTGCCAAATGCCGATTTCGGGCAGCTGGAAGGAATTTGTGTGGCTCGATCCGCAAACACGTTGTGAATGGCTTCACATTCGATGGTGTCATCCGCCTCATTCGCAGCTCCATCCAGCGATAGATAAGCAATGTCCTCCTCCTTTACATCCGAATGGCGAATGGCCGTTCGGATGGCTCTGGCATATTGACCGACCTTCACTTGATGGTCGGAAGCTCCCCCGCTGTTTGTCATGCCGAAGCCTTGTACACTGGCGACAATGTGGTGCTCGGCCTTTCGGCGCTTTACACTTGCTTGCGACTCGAGAACAACGAAGGCAGCTCCTTCCGCCAGCAGGAGACCGTTGCGATTGCGATCAAACGGTTTGTAGACGGCTTCTTCATCCGAATCCGTGCTGCACAGGATTCCGGATTGCTTGTAGAACGCCAACGCCCAATCGTCCAGCGGGGTTTCGACTCCTCCGGCTATCGCCATGTCAACAGCGCCGCTTCGGATGGCCTTAGCTGCATAAGCAATGGCAAGGAGACCGCTGGCTCGGTCCGCAATAACCGTTTTGCTGAAGCCTTTGGTCCCCAAGACGAGCGAAAGATGGCCTTGAGCCGCAGCGGGAAACCAATTGCTGGCGAGGTAGGGGCTAACAAATTTCGGTCCTTCTCGATGAAGGACTTCCAATCCCTCTCTTGCACTTTCCCATCCTCCTGAATTGTTTCCAACAAAGATGCCGATTCGATCCTTATCCAGATGCTCCAGCTCCAAGCCTGCATCCTGAACGGCTTCCATACTGGACAATAAGGACAAGACGGAAAATCGCGAGCATTTCCGAAGAAGCCTCTTTGAGAAAAGCTTTTCCGCTTCGATCCCCTTAACTTGTCCACCTGCCTTAACCAGCAGGTCTTGCGACAAATCCGATTCCAGTGCCGTTATGTAGGTCGTACTTGGGTCCAGCAGTCCCTCCCAGAATGCCTTGGTGCTATTTCCGCAAGGCCCAACCATCCCCATCCCGGTCACAAATACCTGTTCGCTCATTCGCTTCACCTCCTATGCCAATTTATCCCGGACTTGGTCCGATTTCTCCGTGTTGGAGAGGAGCATAACGGAATGGATACCCGAGAAGCCGCTGGCATTGGTCATGACGTGCGAAAGCGGTTTGGGTATTCCCTTGTTCGGAACATAGTTAAGATCGCAGCCGGGGTCCCGAACTTCCCAATTGGCCGTCGGGGGAGCGATGCCTTCCTTCATAGCCAGGAAGCAATGAATGATTTCAATAGCGCTTGCCGCTGATAAAGGATGGCCGACCATGGATTTCGTTGAACTGATCGGGATTTGATAGGCATGCTCGCCAAATGCTTTCTTGATAGCAGCTGTTTCAAAATAATCATTCTGAGGGGTAGAACTGCCGTGTGCGTTTATGTAATCCACATCCGTCGGCTCCAAGCCGCTGTCCATGAAAGCCAGGTTCATTGCCTGCGCCAATGCATCACCGTCCGTGGGCAGATCGGTCATATGGTAGGCGTTGTTCGTGCTGGAGAAGCTCACGATTTCACCATAAATCGTCGCTTCCCGCTTCACCGCATGTTCGAGCTCCTCTAGCACAAGGACCGCGCTTCCTTCGCTCAATACAAAGCCGTTTCGCAGCCTATCAAAGGGTCTGGAAGCTTTCTTGGGTTCATCATTAAAGGCTACGGATAGAGCTCCTATCGCATCGAACGAAGCAATGGTCATGTAGGTGATGGGAGCCTCTGATGCGCCGCAAAGCATAATGTCATGATCGCCGCTGCGAATGGAATCAAAGCCATACCCGATCGCATCAATTCCTCCCGTACAGCCGGTCGACATGACGAAGCATTCACCCATCAGGCCGAACTCTTCTGCGATTTCGTTTGCAATAAACGAGAACATGCCTTTCTTATAAGAAGGCAATGATTTGTCAGAGCTATAGCTCAGATAGCCTTGCTCATTCTTCAATTCCAAAAAAGATTTTTCTGAATACGGGGTATCGGCAATCGCATTGGCCATGCAGACCCCGACCCGCTCCCGATCAACAGCACTCCAGTCCAACCGGGCATTGCGAACGGCACGAATCGCACTATTCACGGCGAGCACAGTCGGTCTTCCCATCTGTTCGGAATTGGAGGGATCGGCGGTTCTACCCAGATAATCAAACTCTGGAATGACACCTGCTACCTTGCTCTTCAAGTCCATGTCCATAAACTGCTCCAGTTTGTCATAAGCAGGCATTGCGTTCAGGCTATTTTCCCAAAATGTCTCTAGCGTATTGCCCAAAGGAGTCAGCAGCCCCATTCCGGTCACGACAACTCGTTTGCTCACATCAACCACTCCTATTGAAAATTAATAAGCAAGTATCTTCTCCAGATTGGTTTTGATCGCTTCCATCTGTACCCTTGAAGTTTGATTCAAGTGATCCACCACTTGTTGTTCCGTGAATCCACTTGAAGGGTCCACCTCAAAATCCTGGGTCCAGACCATCTCGGTTCTCCCATCCTTTTCTTCATACAGCCATTGGATATCCATCGACTGGAAAGGAAACAGATGATCGACTCTTCGGGCATGGATCTTCTTGTTCTCTCGATCCAGTCTCCGCTCGGAAATCCAGGAGTAGGTCTTTTGATCTTCATCCGGAAATGTCGTCAATCGGAACAAAATGTAATTATCATCTTTCTGGATAACCAGTGCTTCTTTATACTCCGTAAATAAGTTCGGCCAGTTCTCGATGTCATTGGTCATATCAAACACCACATCAAACCCAGCATTGATTTCAATGGAATTTTGGATTCTGGTCATCGTGTACCTCCTTTTATTTTGTGAATATAATCACATTTCGAATTAGAAAATCACGACTCTCCTTGCTTGAACGAAGTAATTTGCATCAATTTTAGGTAACTTTTTCCTGATTAGCCACAGGATACACCACATTGATTTTAAAGTCAATGAGTATATACTCAATGATTAGTCAGTTATTGAGTGTTGAGTTATTTAACTTAGTGTAATAATATATAGCTGAACAGGGGGGCTACTATGACAGGATCACAGCGTCAAAAACAGAAACAAGCCACACGGCAAAATATCATTGCCATGGCTTTACAACAATATGGCGAGAACGGATTTCTAAAAACCAGAACGGCGGATATTGCCCATGCCTCGAAGGTTTCTCACGGGACGATCTTTGCTCATTTCCCCACCCAGGAGGAACTGATTGTTTCGGTCATCGAGGAATTCGGGAATCGAATTAGCGCGCGATTGCATGAGTTGACCTATAACACGAGTGGAATTGTTGATTTGTTAAGCGCTCACATTCAAGGTCTGCTTGAATATGAGGCCTTCTATACGAGACTCGTCATTGAGGGCCGATTGCTGCCTAAGGATGCCCGAAATACCTTTATCCTGATTCAATCGACCATATCCTTTTATTTGGGTCAGGTAGCAGAAAGAGAGATGGAAGAAGGTAAAATTGCAACTCTTCCCATCCATATGATCTTCAATAGCTGGACAGGACTCTTGCACTATTATTTAATTAATAGTGACCTGTTTGCCCCTGGAGAATCGGTACTTCTTCGCTACGGGGATGAAATCTTGAATTTCTATATGGAGCTTCTTGCTCCGAAAAACATAGACTGAGGACGTGATTCATTTGAAAATTTGCATTGCGTGCGGAATGCCGATGAAGAGCTTATCGGATTACGCGATGGAGGATGAAAAAAAGGATTACTGCCGTCATTGCTCTCGTCCCGATGGAACCATGCAATCGTATTCAGAGAAATTGCAATCTTTCGTTAAGCTCATCATCAAAACACAAGGGTTGGACATCCAAGTCGCTACCACTTCTGCGAAGGCGATGATGATGCGCCTGCCTGCTTGGGAGAAGTTTAGAGAAACCGTTGACTTTGGCAACTAATCGGTTCAAAAGTGTAAACAAAAGGCTCGCAATTGCATAATGCAACTGCGAGCCTTCTTATTCCTATACAAGTGAGCAAAGCGGTTTGACCCGTTATGAATTTTGAATATCCACAAACCCTTTGCCAAAGACATCCTGCAGGTCGTGAATCGTGAGGAACGCCTCGCGATCGGTGGCTTTGACGATTTTCTTCAGCATCGCGATCTCCTGTTTGTTGACCACGATATAGAGAACGCCCATCGAGGTTTTCGTGTAATACCCCTGACCGCTCAACACCGTCACGCCTCGATCCATCAGCTTGTTTACCTGGTCTGCGATGCGGTCCTGCTCTTTGGAGATGATGGTTACCGCCTTCGTCGGATTTAGTCCCGCAATGACGAGCTCCATTACCTTCGTGGCCACAACCAGCATGATGAGGGTGAACATCAGCCGTTCCGGCCCGATAATAAAGTAGGAGCACAATGCAACCAACACGTCGCAAAACAACAGGGCGTAGCTGATGTTCCAATCCCAGAATTTGTTGAGGAACTTGGCGATGATAACCGTTCCGGCCGTCGTTCCTCCGACCCGAACGATGAGCCCAATGCCCAGTCCGATGATGGCTCCGCCGAAGATGGCATTGACCATTAAATCGTTGGCCACGATCCGCCACCCTTCGGTGAGATGAAGAAAGAGGGAATGGAACGAGACGGCAGCCACAGTATAGGCAATCGTCCGCTTGGACAGAAAGCGAAACCCCGCTGCAAGCAGCAGCATATTGATAACCAGGCTGGTCCAGCCCGGCGGCCATTCCAGCAGATAATACAAAATAATCGTAATGCCGACTACGCCGCCCTCGCCAAATTCGTGAGGAATGACAAAGACGTTGATGCCGAGCGCAAAGGCGAAAGCCCCCGCCATGATGACGAGTAAATCCAAACCTGTTTTTTTCATCTCTACCGCACAGCCTACTCTCCGCAATCGTTCTCGTGCCTCCAACCCGCTGGGCACGCTCTGCCATTCCTACATTTAATCACGGATTTCGAAGCCTCTCAAGCAACTGTGCTACCATGCTACTAGTTTACCAAACTGAAGACTGCCGCCTGGAACAGTGGAGAAACGTCAGGATTGAGTTAAGCGGTAAACTTCCTCCCCCAACACATCGTTAACGGCCTTAATGAAAATTGCATAAGCATGGTCTCGATCCACTCGTCCTGAATTAGATAACAGAAGGATCTGCTCCGCTTTCGTAGAGTCGAATTGATAGCTGTCCGCCAGCATGTGTTTCAATTCTTCTTCCGACCCACCTGCAGCAAACACGCAAGCTGCTTTGTACACGGCATTGTCTTCGTAATTTTCCGACCCTTTCGATGCCCGGACTGCCTCCAGATGAGCCATGATCTTCTTTGCCGCGTGCAAGGTCACCATGATGATGCACAGCAACCCCATACCTCGCAAAATATCGTCCATGACGTTTTCCCTTCCTTTTCCCGGTGAAGTTTTTGCTACGCTACAAAGCTTAGCACCCTCGATATAAGCACGGGATTAAGGAATGGCAAATGGAGTTAAGATTGTGTGTAGAAACGCTGGAAAACAAGTCGGTTTCGATGAGATGCTGGATTGTGAAATTACGAAAAAAGAAAACAGACTTCTCTATGGCCGATTGCCACGAAAAGTCTGTTTTCTGAAAGTAGTGCGGTCAAGAGGACTTGAACCTCCACGTCATTGCTGACACTAGAACCTGAATCTAGCGCGTCTGCCAATTCCGCCATGACCGCATATTTTGCGCGTTGCTGCGCTTATCGTTGTCCGCTTGGCTGTCGAACAACCGAGGAATAATATATCACGTTCCCCGGTTGTTTGACAAGCCCTTTTTTACTGGTATTTTATGGCGTTAACTACAGCGGCCAAAACCTCTTTCTAATCAGCCGGACAGAGCCTTACGAAAACAACGTCCGGTACTCGCTGTAGCCTTCTTCCTCCAGCTTGTCCTTCGGGATAAACCGAAGAGCGGCGGAGTTGATGCAATAGCGCAAGCCGCCCTTATCGGCGGGTCCATCCGGGAACACGTGGCCGAGGTGAGAGTCCGCTTCCGTGCTGCGCACTTCGGTGCGGACCATGAAGTGGCTGTGGTCAGCCTTCTCCTTGACAACTTCCTCCTCCACCGGTTTGGTGAAGCTGGGCCAGCCGCAGCCGGAGTCGTACTTATCGAGCGAGGTGAACAGCGGCTTTCCCGAGACGATATCCACGTACAAGCCTTCTTCGTGATGGTCGAAGAACTCGTTCTGGAAGGGGGCTTCCGTCGCGCTGTTTTGGGTCACCTCATATTGAAGGGGAGTTAGGCGCTTTTTCAAGTCTTCAGAGCTCTCTTTAATGGTTCTCCCCTCCCCATGCTTGCTCCAGGTACCGATCTCGACCGGATCCCTTGCGGTATTGCTTGTAGTGCTCCGGGTTCTTCTTATGGAAGTCCTGGTGATATTCCTCTGCCGGATAGAAAGGCATCGCCGGAACGATGGGGGTGACGATGGGGTGACTGAAGCGGCCGCTTTCATTCAGGCGCTTCTTCGAAACCTCTGCCAAATCACGCTGCTCGTCGCTGTACGTGAAGATGGCCGTCCGGTACGATTCGCCGCGATCGCAGAATTGACCTTCCGCATCGGTCGGGTCAATCTGCTGCCAGAATACCTCCACCAGCTCGGAATAGGGAAAAATCTCAGGATCAAACGTGATTTGAACCGCTTCCGTATGCCCCGTCGTTCCCGAGCATACTTCCTTATACGTGGGATTCTCCTTATGACCACCCGTGTAGCCGGAGACCACGGAAATGATGCCGGGACGCTCTTCAAACGGGCTAATCATGCACCAGAAACATCCTCCCGCGAAGGTTGCCTGTTCCAAACGGCTACCGGCTTCTGGTTCGTGATGATCGCTCATAGGGGATGTACCTCCTGTTCCTTTTAAAGACGTGTAGATGACTCGGGATTAGTATAGCATTTCACTGCCGCTTCGCTCAAATGAAACCCGCTTGAAGGAGACGTTGAAAGCTTTCCCTTGTTCTTCCCGAAGGAAACGCGCTATAATCGGAAAATGCTTTGATTTCATCATTCCCGGAAAGGACGGAATTTCATGCCAGCCACGCTCAATCGACCGCAAAACCGAATGCAGGTGCTTGTCAGCATCGTGCTCGCCATGCTGGTCGCTTCCATGGACACCACCATCATCAACACCACCATGCCCATCATTGTCAAGGATTTAGGCGGTTATTCGCTCTACGCCTGGGCATTCGCTTCCTATATGATCTTCTCAACGGTGCTTACCCCCATCGCCGGACGGATCTCAGACTTATACGGACGCAAAACCATCCTGGCTGCCGGCATCATCGTATTCCTCATCGGCTCTCTGCTCTGCGGACTGTCTCAAACCATGATGCAGCTCATTTTGTTCCGCGCGGTTCAGGGTATCGGAGCTGGGATCATGAACCCCTTTCCTGCGATTATCGCCGGAGACTTGTATCCCATCGAGGAACGGGGAAAAATCCAGGCGCTCTTCTCCGCCATGTGGGGCATCTCCGCGGTTATCGCCCCTCTATTCGGCGCCTTATTCACGGAGTATGCCTCGTGGCGCTGGATTTTCTACATCAACATCCCGATATGCCTGCTGTCCCTCTTCTTCCTGAGGGCTTACAAGGAAGAATACGAGCCAAAGCCAGCCTCGGTGGACTACGGAGGAGCCGTGCTCTTCACCTTAGGCGTAAGCCTGACGCTGGCCGCCACCGCTTTTGAGAAGCAGGCCTGGTGGCTCGTATTGGCCGGTGTTGCCCTGCTCGCTGTCTTCATTGCTTATGAACGGCGGCAAAGCTCGCCCATCGTCCCGCTTGCCCTTTTCCGCAGCCGACCGATCCGGCGGATGAACATCAACGCCTTCCTGTCGAATGCAGCATTGTTTGGCACCGCGAGCTATGCTCCGACCTTCCTGCAGGAGCAAGGGTACTCCACTTTTGTGAGCGGTGTAGCCTTGCTTGCGCAATCGGCTGGTTGGATGCTCATGTCCGTACCCGCTGGTAAGCTCATCCTCCGCTACGGGTACTCCCGCCTCTTGATCATCGGCAACGTCCTCCTCGTTCTGTCCGGTGTCCAGCTGTTTTACCTGTCAGCCGGAAGCAGCTACTTGTACAGCCTAACCGCCCTGTTCATTCAAGGGATGGCGTTCGGGATTCTCGTCACCGTCACCATCATTGGCTCCCAACAGTTTGTTGACGGGGATCAAAAAGGGATTTCCACCTCCCTCATGATGTTCTCACGGAACATCGGAACGGCGGTTGGTGTTACGGTTATGGGCAGCCTGCTCACCGGTGCGGCCCAGTTCATGACCGGCGTCCACTCCCTGTACACCTACGGGTTCCTGGTCAGCCTGCTTTCTCTCGCGACGGCCTTCCTCTCGCTGGAGGCAGCCAAGCGGCCCCTTCCGAATGCGCTGTAAGGCTGTTCCGTCCTCACCTGTATGATTTCATCCAACTGCATACAGAAACGAAAAGAAGCCTCCGCTCCAAGAATCATTCTTGGTAGGAGGCTTCTTCCGTTTCGAACGAAATTCTATAGATCAGTCCGTAAACTCTTGTACCCAAGCGCCATTGTAATAGCCGACGCCGATTTTTTTGTAGTTCGCATTGAGAATGTTCGCCTTATGTCCTGCGCTGTTCATCCAGGCGGTCATGACCTCCTGCGGCGTCCGTTGGCCCTTGGCGATGTTTTCACCGGCATAGGAATGCGGAATGCCATAACGGGTCATCATATCAAATGGAGAACCGTAGGTCGGCGACGTATGGCTGAAGTAGTTGTTCACGATCATGTCTTTCGCCTTGTCGACGGCCATCTTGGACAGGGCCGAATCGAAGGTGAGCGGGCTCAGTCCCGCTGCCGCACGCTCCTGATTGACGATGGAGGCTACCTGTTTGGCATAAGCCGTAGCGGTATCATCGGTTGCCGACGTCCCTGTGGATGGTGCGGACGGGGTCGAAGTCACCGGAGTCGAAGGGGTCTTCGACGGGGTGCTGGTGGTCGTCTTGGTCGGGATGGTGATCACCATGCCCTCCCAGATGATATTGGGGTTCTTGATCCAGCTATTGGCTTGAATCAGGGAGTTCAGCGTTACGCCTTGATTCACGGAAATTCTCCAAAGGGTATCATTCGCTTTCACGCGGTAAGCGGAAGCGGCATCAGCCGTACCAGAGGCGAGCAAAGGCGCGGCAAGAAGGCTGCCGGCGAGAGCGGTGGTCATCAGACGACGGGTAAAAATAGTTTTGCGAGTATTCAAAGAAAGACACTCTCCTTTTGGCGGCCTGCGAGGTTAGCTGACGGGTTCGGGAAAAAGAGAAAATCCCGGCTGCGCATCGGCGCAGCTTCACCCCAAGAATGGGGTCCCCCGCGCTCTGGTCAAGAGCTTCGGCCTGATTTGGGTGTGGCATGACCGTTTCTATTCTATCACAGCTAGAGTGCCGGTTGATCCGGTAAATAATAGAAACGAAGCGAAACTGGCCCTCGCTACAGAGAGAACCAGTTTCGCTTCGTTGTTCGATTCCATTGTCCTTTGTGCACATAATCGTTCTGAACGGGGTCGTAGCGATAGTCTGTTTTCCACAGCGGAGCATAGTGAACGATCTCGCGCATGGCGCGCAAGAGTGCGTGTACCTCTTCGTCCGATACGATCGGGTGAAGAGACAGCCGAACCCAGCCCGGCTTTTCCAACAGGTGTCCGCTCTCTACCTTCCGGCGGATTCGTTCGGATTCTTCCGGGGAGAGGCCAAACAAAAAATGCCCATACGTCCCTGCGCAGGAACAGCCTCCGCGGGATTGGATACCATACCGATCATTAAGCAGGCGAACGACCAATGGATAATGCAGATCCCGGCAGAGAAAGGAGACGATAGGAAGCCTTTCCTGAAGCGCGCTGTCCAGAATGTGGATCCCCGGCAAGGTGTCGAGTCCGTTCAGCAGCAGTTCGGTTAGCTGTCCCTCCCGCTCACACAGCTCACTTATGCCCATTTCTTCCTTGAGCGAGATGGCGAACGCGGCCTTGGCAGCCTGCAAGAAGCCGGGTGTTCCCCCATCCTCTCGCTCTTCCTTCTCCTCCAAATACGTTACCCCGCCCCAACGGTCCGTCCACAGCACCGTCCCTCCTCCGGGGAGATCCGGGATCTCTCCGTTTACCAGTCGGGCATGAACGGCAAGCACCCCGCTGGCACCGGGGCCTCCTAGGAATTTATGAGGGGAGAAATAGACGGCATCCAAGCCTTCCTCGGGATCGTCGGGGTGCATATCGAGCTCGGCATAGGGAGCGAAGGCCGTCCAATCGGCAAAAACCATCCCCCCGTGGCGGTGCATGACTTTTGCCAAAGCCCCTAGCTTCGGCATAACCCCTGTCACGTTCGAGCAAGCCGTGAACGCTCCCAGCTTCAATGGGCGATCAGCAAAGCGAACCAGCTCCGCCTCGAGGTTCTCTGAGCTGGCCAGGCCGTTCTCATCCGGTTCCAGCACGATGACATCCGCCAGGCATTCCTTCCACGAGATTTGATTTGAGTGATGCTCCATATGCGTAACAAAAACGACCGGCCGCTGTTCAGGTGCAACGTCAACGGCTCCGCGAAATCCGGAAGGGAGCTTGATACCGAGTAATCGTTGAAGCTTTGCGACCGCAGCGGTCATGCCGTTGCCGCAAAAGAGCAGCAGGTCGTCCTCCCCCGCATGAATATGCTGCTTGATGCGCGCTTTCGCTTCCCGGTAGGCTGTCGTCATCAAAGCTCCCGTATAGGTCGCCTCACTGTGGGTATTGGCCGCATATGGCATGAATTCCGTCTGCAGCTTCCGCTCAATGGGGCCGTACAAGCGCCCGCTGGCCGCCCAATCGGCATAGAGAATTCGCCGAACCCCGTATGGGGTTTGGAACCGTGCGTGATTTCCAAGTGTCTGTTCCCGGTACGGCGCGAAATAGTGCTCCAGCTCACGACGGCTCTTATCCGTACGGCTAAGGCAACACCCCAACACATCCCATCCCTCCATTCGCCCATGTCAAAACAGGATATGCGCGAGGGAGAGCGGCGGTCCTTGACCGATTAGATAAAGAGCTGCATATCCGCTTCAAGTGCCTCTTTCAGATAGGTCTTGGCTTCCACGATCTCCAGCTCCGGGATGAATTCCTCCTGCTGAAATCCCATGACCTCGACAGAAAGCTTGCAGGCATAGAACTTGACGTTCTTCTTTCGGGCTCCCTTTAGAAAAGCAGACAACGGAGGCGCATCGTCGTCCTCCATCATGGTGAGGAGCATCTTCTTACCGAAGCCGGCATAGTTCATCCGGGATAACGGAAGGTCGTCCGGTCCTTTCGGTGTCATGTGCCCGAGCAGCTTTTCATAGATCGTCTTGTCCTCATCCGTCAGTTTTTCGGGATCTCGCACGAGAAACAACCCCCAAAAGGCAAAGAACATCGTGACTTCCACATCCAGCTCGCGAGCACTGTTCGCCAAGATGAGCGCCGCCATCGCCTTGTCATACTCCCCGCTAAACACGAGCAGGTTCATCTTCTTGTTCATGATCCCAGTCCTTTCCGCGCCAGGTGACCGCTGCCTCATGGGCTGTTTGGTACCCTAGCCTACTGCGCCTAGTGTTCGCCTTCAACTAAGCCCCTATGCGCAGGAGGAAAACTGTGACAAATGCCATTCTTCGTAAAACACAAGCCTATGAAAAAAAGAACCCCCGCCGGGTGTAAGCTTGGCAGAGGTTCACTCATCTATGAAGGGACAGGACTTGCGAGCGAAAGAATGGGGCAATCGGGCTCCCCCTTACTCGTGGTAAGCGTTAATCAAGCGGCTGATATCCGATCCGGCTTCGTTTTCCTCAACGGGAATGCCTTGCTCGGCCCAGCAATGGCGGCAAATTTCTTCGGTAGCACAAGCATGAGCATCATCGCAGGTGTAGCAGAACTGCATCAGGTTCATCGTTACTTGATCGTTGGCCATTTCTTTCATCTCAATCACTCCCATCGTTGTTTACAAGAACATTGTAACACATTTCACAACTAATAAAGTGATTTTTTTCACACTTTGAAAGATTTCTTTTCCCTCTTTTTCGAACCTGACAACTGTCATCTCCATCTCCTGACACCCACAACTGATCAAGGGCTTGCAGAGGAAGTAAAATCAGAAGCAACGAAACCGCTAAGAACGAAAGGAGCCGGAACATGACGGCCATCATTCAACTCGAACACGTCTGCAAAACCTTTGCTGGGAAAAAAGCAGTGAACAACGTAAGCTTCTCCATTCATCCCGGCGAAATCGTCGCCATCCTCGGGCCGAACGGCGCGGGCAAAACCACAACGCTGAACATGCTGCTCGGCCTGCTTAAGCCTACGCAAGGAACGCTGCGCCTCTTCGGCCTGGAGCCGGGAAGTACCGAGGTGCGCAAACGAATCGGCGCCATGCTGCAGGAAGTGAGCGTGATGGATCGCCTGAAGGTGTCCGAGCTGATCCAACTCATTCGCTCCTATTACCCGAACCCGCTTGCAGTGGACGAGCTGCTGACGATCACCGGCCTCTCCCGCGAAGACCAGAACCGCTTTGCCGAGAAGCTGTCAGGAGGCCAAAAGCGCAGCCTCGGCTTTGCACTCGCTCTTGCAGGGAACCCTGATCTCCTCTTCTTCGACGAACCCACCGTCGGACTCGACATCAGCGCTCGCCGGAGATTCTGGGAGCAGGCCGGCAAGCTGGCGGAGCAAGGCAAGACCATCGTCTTCACCACGCATTATCTGCAGGAAGCCGACGATTTTGCGAAACGGATCTTGCTGTTTGATAAGGGAGAGCTCATTGCAGACGGAACGCCGGACGAAATCAAGTCCCGCATCCTTAAGCCCTCCGTCTCCTTCTTCTCCCCTCTGGCAGAAGATGAACTTGGAGCCAAGCTCGCTTCCCTCCCCATGGTCGAGGAATGGTATTTCCGCGACGGACGCACCTTCGTGAGCACCGGAGATACGGACGCCGCCCTCATCGCGTTAATCCGCGAAGGGTTCCCGCTCCATCAGATTCGCATCGATTCCGGCCGGCTCGACGATGCCTTTGAACAGCTCACCCACCAGGAGGAGAAAACCCGATGATCCAGATGCTAAAGGCCCAATGCACCGCCGAACTACAACGCATACTCCGCAATCCGTATTACGTGTTCTGGTCGCTTCTCATGCCCATCCTGTTCTACATTGTGTTTACCCGTATCGTGAACACCGGCGTAGAGGACGCCTCCTGGTGGAAGACCCACTACCTGATGTCCATGACCTCCTTCAGTGTCATGGGCTCCTCCATCATGACCCTGGGCATCCGGATGGTCCAAGAGCGCTCCAACGGCTGGGCGACCTTCCTGCGCATCACCCCGCTTCCCGGTTCCGTCTCCTTCCTTGCCAAAATGGCCGGTCAAACCGTCATGCATCTATTTTCGATTGTCGTCATCTTCCTCGCCGGCTTCCTTATCAACGGGGTGAGCTTGAGCGCTGGACAATGGCTCGCTTGCGGAGCCTGGGTTCTGCTCGCTTCCGCACCTTTCCTCGCCCTCGGCACCATCATCGGCTCGATGAGCCGCGTCGATACGGCGAGCGGGGTCAGCAACGCGGTCTACATGATTCTGGCCATTACCGGCGGCATGTGGATGCCGATTGACATTCTGCCGAAGGTCGTTCAGCGCATCTCCGTCTGGCTCCCCTCTTACCAATTCGGAAACGGTGCCTGGGCCATTGTGCACGGTGACGCTCCGCAGATCAAGGGCATCCTCATCCTTCTAGGCTATCTCGCCGTCTTTATGGTACTATCCATGTATATTCGAAAAAAACAAGAAGCGGTGTAACCCATGTCTCGTTTCCGTTCGTTCTCTCTCTTTCCGAAAAAGTTCGGGTACTTCCCCTATTTCTGGCCGATGTACCTCATCCTCCCTGTCATGAACCTCCCGAGTTTTTCCGGATGGGAGCTGGCGATCGGAATCGGTCTCATTCTCATCTTCCTGGTTACCTACCAGCAGTTGTATTGGTCACAAGGTAAGGTCTTTACAATCTGGCTGCTTGTCCAGATGACCCTTACGCTGGTGTTGACCCTCTTCTTTAATCCGTACAACATCTACATGGGGTTCTTCTCCGCCAACTTTATCGGCTGGCATGTGAAGCGGGAGAAGTTCATCCCTTCCTATGTAACGTTCCTGCTCTTTAACGCCATTCCCATCGTCGTTTTCCTCAACCAAATGACCTTGAGCTCTTTCCTTTACTTCCTGCCCTTCTTCATCATCATGATCGCATCCCCCTTCGGCATCCATTCCATCAACAAGAAGAAGCAGTTGGAAAAGGACCTGGGAGCCGCAAAGGAGCAGATCGAGGAGCTCATCAAACGCGAGGAGCGGCAGCGCATTGCCCGCGACCTTCACGATACGTTAGGTCACACGTTATCGTTAATCACATTAAAGAGTCAATTGGTGCAAAAGCTCGTGCAAAAAGATGCGGAGAGGGCTCTGCAGGAAGCGAAGGACATTGAGCAAACCTCCCGGGCCGCGCTGCGTCAAGTGCGGGAGCTGATCTCGGACATGCGGGCGGTGAAGGTAGCGGAGGAATTGGCTTCGGCCAAAGGCATTCTGGAAGCGGCGGGGATGGCATTCCATGCGGAAACCGAAGGCGACTTTTCCCGCCTTAGCGTCCTGGACCAGAATATCCTCAGCCTCTGCATCAAAGAGGCGGTGACCAACATCGTCAAGCACAGCCGGGCAACCCGCTGCCTCATTCAGGTGTCAGCGGAATCCGCTCAAGCTACCCTTCTGGTGGAGGATGACGGAATCGGCTTCGACCCGGGTGAAGGCGGGACGGGCAACGGGCTCACAGGCATGAAGGAGCGGCTCGCTTTGATTGACGGCACGTTCCACTTGGAGCATCGTGATGGGAAGGGAGTCAAGCTTCGGGTATCCATTCCCATTGTGGCAAAAGGAGCAAAGGACGGTGAACCCGCATGATCCGCATTGTAATCGCAGAAGATCAAGGCATGCTGAGAGGAGCGCTCGCTTCCCTGCTTGAGCTGGAAGACGATTTAACCATTGTGGCTCAAGCTCGCCATGGCGAGGAGGCGCTCGCCCTCATTCAATTGCATCAACCCGATATCGCCCTGCTCGATATCGAGATGCCGCAGATGAGCGGGCTGGACGTGGCGGAGACCATCAAGGAAAAAGGCTGGTCTACCCGCGTCGTCATCCTGACGACGTTCCAGCGTCCCGGTTATTTCGAGCGGGCGGTACGAGCCAGCGTCCTGGGCTATCTCTTGAAGGACGAGCCGAGCGACCGGCTGGCTGAAGCCATTCGCCGCGTAGCCGCCGGGTACCGGGAGGTGTCTCCCGAGCTGGTCTTCGGCTTCATTCGCGAGGAGAATCCCCTCACCGAGCGGGAATGCGAGATTCTGAAGCTCGCCGCGGAAGGTCTGTCCGCGAATCAGATCGCGGATTCCCTGTTTCTCTCCCACGGCACCGTCCGCAATTACATCTCGGACATTCTCGGCAAGCTCGGCGTGAAGAGTCGAATTGAAGCTGTCCGCGCGGCCGAAGAAAAAGGCTGGATCTCCTATCGCAAGGACGACCCAACCTAAGGGGCGGAGCTATTCCGCATAACCTGACGAGCGGAGCCATTCTGCTGGGCTTATCCAGATGGGATGATCAACCACTCGCGGCTTTACCTTCCGGTTATCTACGAAAAGGAGCATAAAAAGAGCCTATGAAACCCGACAACGATGCTTACTACCGCTCCATCCTCGCCTCTTATCCGCTGCCGCCTGTTCTACGAATCGAAGAGCGGGACAGCGGCATGAACAACACCACCCGGTACGCCGTCCTGGAGGACGGCAGCGTCCGGGTTCTTCGTATTTATGAGAATCATCGCGAGGAAGCGAAGCTCGCCACAGAGCACGAGCTTCTTCTTCGGCTCACCCAGGAGGACCTGCCTTTTCTCGTCCCTTGCCCGCTCTATACAGAGCAGGGAAGCACCTGGACGACAGCACCGGACGGAAAGCTTGCCTCCCTCTTTCCTCTCCTGCCCGGAAAGAGGCCAGCGGCTGACCGCCACACTCTCTCCTATGCCTACGGGCGGGTTGTGGGACAGCTTACGCAAGCCATGGAACAGCTTACGCTCGATGTCGAGCCTTCCTATCCGCCCTATGATGAACTTCTCAGCGTGGATACCAACGAAGCGGCGGGGAGCGCCCGCCGCTTGTATGAGCAAGATGCAGCCCTCTCCGCATTCGCCGGAGAAGCTGACTATTTGCTAGCCATTCTCGACCGCCTGTCCAGCCAGGCAGAATCGATCCGCCGCTTGAATCGGCAATGGATTCATGGCGACTTCTCGCACGCCAACGCACTGGTTAGCGAGGATGCCGTCACGTCCGTGCTCGACTTCGAGTTCGCCACCCGCGACCTTCGCGCCATGGAGCTGGCGGTCTGTCTCGCGGAGCAGCTTTCCGCTCCAGGCGGGCTCCAGCGAGCCGTCATCGAAGAGCTGCTCGACGGTTATCGAAGCGTACGCGCCTTGCAGCCGGAAGAGTTGAGGCTGCTGCCCGAGCTGCTCCAGCTGCGCAAGCTCGATGTCTTCCTCCATTTCCTGAACCGCTACCAGACCGGGCTTGATCCCGTGCAGGTGCTGCAGGATCAAACCAGCAAGTCCGCCAGAGTCTGCCGCTTTCTCGATGAGCAAGCGGATTGGATTCGCCGCCTTTAATCGGAGGATTGCGGTGAGAAACGCCTGCGCCTCACCCTCCGTAGAGAGAATCCACAGCGGCTTCCAGTACTTGGCCGATGCTGTCCCGAATCACAAGAGACGCCTTGTGGTCGTAAGGAGTCGAGGATTTGTTGAGGAGCACGAGGTGCAGCCCCCGATAATAACGGACAAGCAGCGCCGCTGGCGTTACCGTGAGCGAGGTGCCGCCGATAAGCAGCAGATCGGCCTGCTGCAGCCATTCGACCGAACGCTCCAAGGCATCTAGGTCCAGGCTCTCCTCGTAGAGGACGACATCCGGCTTGAGCAAGCCTCCGCACTGCGGGCAGCGAGGAATGACCTCCGGGCTGTCCAGCACAGTCTTCAACGGGTGCTTGGCACCGCACGCCAAACAAGTGTTGGCGAGCACCGTTCCATGCAGCTCAATGACCTTGCGGCTTCCCGCCTGCTGGTGAAGCCCGTCGATGTTCTGGGTGATGATGCCGGACAGCTTGCCCTCCTCCTCCAAGCGCGCAAGCGCGCGATGAGCCCCGTTGGGTTTTGCGTTCGGATAGAGCAGCTTACTTCGGTAGAACGAATAGAACGTCTCCGGGTTCTGATCGAAGAAGCTTCGGCTGAGGATCGTTTCCGCCGGATAGGCGAAGCCGCTCTCTTCGCGAAACAACCCTGCCCTCTCCCCGGCAGGAGCAGAAGCGCCGTCTCGCGAGGAGACGGCGTTTTCGTTATCCTCAGACCGTCCTGCGCTTCGAAAATCCGGTATTCCACTTTCGGTGGAGGTGCCTGCTCCTCCGAAGAAGACGATGCGCTTGGCTTCCTGAATCCGCATCGCCAGCTCACGGATTGAATCGGACACACAATCCCCTCCTCGTTAACCGGACCGCAGCGGTCCGTCTTACAGGGCGATGGAGCCCTGCGCTTCCTTCAACACCTTCGCAGAGGCGATCAGCTTCTCGCGTTCCTCCGGCGCAAGGTCAAGATGCAGTACATCGACGATTCCGTTGCGACCCACGACGCAAGGCATGCCGAGGTAGGTATCATCCAGGCCGTATTGTCCTTGCATCAAGGTTGAGACGGTCAGGATGGAATGCTCGTCCCGCAGGATGCACTTCGTCAGCTTGGCGAGGGCCACGGCGATGCCATAGTAGGTCGCGCCCTTCAGCTGGATAATCTGATAGGCAGCATCCCGAACATTGGCGAAGATCTCATCCAGCTCCTCCGGCTTCGGAGCCTTCTCGGGGTTCGCTTGGCCGTACTCCGGCAGGCGCAAGCCGCCGATGTTGGCATGGCTCCATACCGGGAGCTCCGAGTCTCCGTGCTCGCCAATGATGTAAGCATGAACGTTTCGCGTGTCCACCTGGAGATGCTGCCCCAAAAGGTAGCGCAGGCGGGCGGTGTCCAGTATGGTTCCCGATCCGATAACCCTCTCCGGCGGCAGACCGGAATACTTCCAGGTCGCATAGGTCAGGACATCCACGGGATTCGTGGCGATCAAGAAGATCCCCTTGAACCCGCTCGCCATGACCTCCTCGACGATACCTTGGAATATTCTTGAATTCTTCCCAATCAAATCCAGACGTGTTTCCCCCGGACCTTGGTTAGCTCCTGCCGTGATGACGACGATGTCTGCATCCTTGCAATCGGAATAGTCGCCGGCCCAAATCTTGATGGGGGAGACAAAGGGAAGCCCGTGGTTCAAGTCCTTTACATCTCCGAGAGCCTTATCCTGGTTCTTATCGATGATGACCAATTCTTTTGCGATTCCTCGGTTCAGCAAAGCAAAGGCATAGCTGGCGCCGACCTGACCGGCCCCGATCAATACCACGCGATCTCCACTCTTGCTCATGAGCTTCATCTCCTTAAGGTGTCTGGATGCCATCTATCGAAGAGGATAGCAGATGCGCGACCCTCTTGCAATTTTCTCCATCTTTTGCTCTTACAAAAAAGCGTTCGGAACCCACGGTTAGGGGCTCCGGACGCTTTCTCATCCGAGTAGACCCGTTTTTAGAGGCTGCAGCGAAATAAGTACCGCTATATTGCTGACAAAACTCCAAAACCGTGAAGCTTTGTCAGCAAAAGCGGATCTACTTTCCTTGCAGCTCCTTACAAGTACGGGCTTTCGTGTTTCGCCTTCAGCATGTTCCAGCGGCGCTCTACTTCTTGCTCGAAGGAGGCATACGCCTCTGCGTATTGCGGCTTCAGCAGATGGCGGGTTTTGCCCATCGACTTCAACCAGTCGGACAGCGGGATCTTCTTGCTCTTCTCCTCCGGGTTATAGGTCAGCGTCGTGATGCCGTTCTCGACTTCGTAGAGCGGGAAGAAGCAGGAGTTCACCGCTTCTCCGACGATCTCCGCTCCCATGTCATCCTCAGACAGCCAGTTCAGCGGACAAGCGATCAGGATCTTTCCATAGACGAGGCCGACATTTTGCGCGTAGTACTGCGCCTTGGCCGCTTTCTTCACAAGGTCCTGAGGGAACGACTCGCTGCCGGTGAACACATACGGAATGTGCGTCGCCGCCATGATCTGAGCGGTGTCCTTGTGGTGGAACGGCTTGCCGCCCTTCTCTTCTCCGACATTGGAGGTCGAAGTGCGGTGGCCCATCGGAGTCGAGTACGAGAGCTGGGCACCGGTGTTCATGTACCCCTCGTTATCGTACTCGATGATAATCATCTTGTGGTTCCGAAGCGCAGCACCGATCGCCGGTCCCATCCCGATATCCATGCCGCCGTCTCCGGTCACCATGACGAAGGTGAAGTCATCCTTCAGCCCGAGGTGATCCAACTCTCCCCGGCGCTTGCGCTCCCAGAACATCTCGACGACACCGGACAGCGTGGCTGCCCCGTTCTGGAACAGGTTGTGGATGTACGTCGCCTTATGCGAAGAATAAGGATACCCTGTCGTGACAACCATCGCGCAGCCCGTGTGGAACAGCGTAACGATATCTCCCTCGATGCCCTTGAAGAACAGCTCCAGTCCGGAAAAGATCCCGCAGCCCGGGCAAGCGCCGTGGCCGGGGGCCACCCGCTTTGGCTTCTTGGTCAGCGCACGAAGCGGAGGAATGCGGACATTCACCTTGCCGCTCGCTTCATCCGGTGTAACCTGGATGAGGCCGGTGTTCACGTCTTCGTAGCGAAGCGGCTCCAGAAGCGGCTTCGGCGCCTTATCAGAATCGCCCGGTGTATGGCCGTAGTAATCAAACGGCTTCTCGACGTAGCCCTTCTCGGCCGCTTCCTGCGCGAGCTCGAAGAAATGATGGCCGTCTTCCGCGTAGAAGTCTTTGCCGCCAAGGCCGTAAATCCGGCTGATGACGAGCGTGTCCTTGTTGCCGTGGGTGAAGAGGGCGGCCTTGATCTCATTGACCATGTTGCCGCCATGCCCGCCGTAGGAGTCCGCGCGATCGCCGACGGTAACGGCCTTGACGCCCTTCAAGACTTCGGCGATTTCCTTGGCCGGGAACGGGCGGATGATGTTCGGTGCAATCGAGCCTGCCTTGATGCCCATGGCGCGCAGTTGGTCAACCACATCCTTGATGAGCTCGGAGGCCGAGTTCATCAGGAAGACGGCGACTTCCGCATCCTCCATCCGGTAGAGATCCAGCATCGGGTAATCGCGGCCCGTTAGCTCGGCGTATTCCTTCCGAATGCGATCGAACACTTCTCCCGCTTTGTACATGGCCATGGACTGCTGATAACAGTTATTGATGAAGTCCGGTTCATTCATGTAAGGGCCCACGGTGATCGGGTGCTCGCGGTCAAGCGTATGAGCAAACCCTACGGGAGGCTTCTCACCGATGAAGGCATGAACGTCCTCGCGATGAGCGAACGTCGAGACGCGGCGTTTTTGGTGGGAGGTAAAATAGCCGTCGGATGCGACCATAACGGGCAGGCGAACCTCCGGGTCCTCCGCGAGCTTGATCGCCAGAATGTTCATGTCGTAGACAGCTTGAGGATCCCGGCACATAAGAATCGGCCAGCCGGTATTGAGGGCGTAATAGAGATCCGAGTGGTCTCCGTGGATGTTCAGCGGACCGGACACGGAGCGGCAGACCAGATTGAGCACCATCGGGAAACGGGTCCCCGATTGCACCGGCATCTGCTCCAGCATGTAGAGGTAGCCGTTTGCGCTCGTCGCGTTGAAGACGCGGCCCCCGCCGGTCGAAGCGCCGTAGCAAATCCCGGCCGAGCCGTGTTCGCCGTCCGCTGCGATCAGCTTGATGTCGTGCTTGCCCTTCACCTTCATCAGGTCAAGGTACTGTGCTACCTCGGTAGACGGGGAGATCGGGTAATACCCCATGATATGATAATTGATCTGGTGAGCGGCATATGCAGCCATCTCATTCCCGGATTCGTAGACAATCTTTTGCTCGACCCGCTTGGAGCCGAGTTCTCTTTCAATATCGATAGCCATTCGAAGAACGGCCTCCCTTCTACTACTCGCTTAACGAACAACCAGTTGATCGACCAGACGGAAGGCATGCGCAACACGATGCTCATCGGCGTATCCGTCGGTTTCTCGATAAGAAGACAGAGCATCGGTCGGACATGCCTTGATGCATTTCAAGCAGCCCTTGCAGTATTGATAATCGATCCCCTGCAGGAACAGCTGTGGACGTCCCTTCTTGTCCGGCTTCTCATCCCAGACAAAGCAAAAGTCCGGGCACACCGTATCACAGGCTGCGCAATGAATGCACTTCTCTTCCTCGAAGGCCGGCATCATCCCGGAGCGTGAAATGCTGAGGTCCTTCAAGATGCTGTTGCCGGGGTTCGTGATCATGCCGCCCATCGGCTGGGTTTCATAGCCCAGCACCGGCGTATCCCAGCGTTTAAATTCCGGCATGGAAGAACCTTCGGGAATCGCAAAAGTCTGGAACTGCACTTGGTTATAGCCTCGTTCAAATGTATTTAAGGCCGGTTGAACGGCGGTCGGGTATTTGCTTTCCAGCGATTTGCGAATGACGCCCTTCATCTTCTCGGCGTCCAGGAACGGGCAGAGCCGGAACAGGGCACCCAGCATCGCCATGTTCACGCGATTCTTCTCTTCGAGTGCGATGGCGGTCGCGTCGACAACCGCGATGGTTCCGCCAATCAGGTTCATCTTCTCCTTCAGCTCCTCGGGAGTTTTGGAGGAGTTAACGAGAACCATGCTGTCCTCGTACATCCCGCTGATGACGTTGACGGTCTTGGACAGCGATTCATGAAACACGCCGACCACATGCGGACGCTCCACGGGGGTCGTATCGCGGATCGGGGTATCCAGGTGGCAAAATCGGATATGCGCCTTGACCGGAGAGCCCTTTTTCTCAGAGCCGTATGAGGAAAAACTCACACCGTTCAGCCCGGAGCCGGACACCCCGGCTTCCGCCAGCATTTTGCCCGCAAGATTCGCCCCCAAGCCGCCGATTGATTCCAAGCGAATTTCAAAAAAGCCTAACTCATTCACCTTTGGCAATGAGGTCATGCTTCATCTTCCTCTCTAAATCCCTATGACTTGCCTTCTTCCATTATTGAGGATAATCCTCCGCCATTCAAGTGAAAAAGCGCTAGAATGGTATCATTTCTGTGAATATCATCACACGTTTTTGCTTATATCAGGAAAAACTTTGTGCATTTCGTAACAAAAACCCGCAACCCGGATATACTCCGAATTGCGGGTGCTTCAGCGGATGAGTGCAGGGGTTTTGTGAGTCTAAAAAGCGACGCCGATGCCGCCTTCACCAGCATAGGAGCCGATGATCGGCCCCATGTCCGAGAGAATGACTTCGCGGAACGGGAACTTTGCCAGGATCATCTTCACAACCTCTTTGGCCCGCTCCTCACAGTTGCTGTGGCAGACCGCTAGAATGGCTTTTTCGAAGTCGTGCTGCTTGTCCTCCAGCTTCTTGATCAAGCTGTTCAGTGAGGCTTGCATGCCTCGGTTCTTCTCCACGACATCGACCGTTCCCTCGTCGCTGATCTTCATGAGCAGCTTGATATTGAGAACGGAAGCGACAGCCCCGCGCAAGCGATCCAAACGACCGCCCTTGATGACATTCTCCAGCGTATCGAGGGTGAAATAAGCTCGTATCTCTTTCGTCTGCTGCGTCACCCACTGCTTAAGATCACTCATGGTCATGCCGGATTGAATCTTCCGGACCGTATAAGCGATGAGTAAGCCTAACCCGAGGGAAAAGGTTTTGGTGTCAAACACCTCGATCGTGTTCTTGTACCCTTCCTCCTCGTACATCTCCTTGGCGATGAGGGCGTTCTGGTACGTGCTGCTGATGTTTGAGGACATGCACATGACAAAGATGTCCGTGCCTTCTCCGACCAGCTTGAACTTCTCCAGAAACTCGTAGGGGCTCGGGCTTGCCGTGGTCGGCAGTGCCTTCGTTTCTTTCATTTTCTGATAAAAGGCCGGTGCGTCCGTATCGCTGGGCATCTTCTCGCCATGGAAATGGACGGACAACGGGACAATCTTAATTCCGTGACGCTCTAGAAAGTCCTTCGGAAGATCTGCGCCCGTATCGGTGATAATCTGGATGGACAAGCTCATCTCTCCTTAGGCTTTCATGTAGAAGACGCCGACAGTCTGCGGACCGCAGTGACTGGAGATGACACAGCCTGCTTCCGTAATCGATATGTCCGGGTCCCCGGTACGGCGCGTCAGCTCATCCCGCAAATACTGAGCTTCCTCCAGCGAGAAGGAGTGAGCGACATAAATGGAACCGGGAATGATCTTGTCCACATTCTCAAGAGCGTTGTCGAGCAACTGGTTCAGCGCCTTCTCCCTCTTGCCGCGGATCTTCGCTGCCACGATCATCTTGCCATTCACGACCTTCACAACCGGACGGATCTTGAGCATGTTGCCGATGAAGGCCTGCACGCTGCTGCAGCGGCCTCCCTTGTGCAAATAATCGAGGGTATCGATGATGAATTCGCTTTCGATGTCTCCCCGCTTCCGCAGGAGAAAGTCTTCGATCTCGTGAGGGGTCTTCCCCTCCTCCGCCATGCGGGCGGCTTGTACAGCCTGAAGCCCGATCCCGGTGCACAGGTTGAGCGAATCGATAACCGTGACGCGACCCTCTTCGAATTGACTCGCCACGATCTTGGCATTCTGGATCGTCGACGACAGCTCCGAGGATAACCCGATGTACACAATATCGTACCCGTCATTCAGGAATGACTCGAAGTGAGCAAGAAAGTCGCCAGGCGAAGGGGCTGAGGTCTTCGGCAGGCCGCCCGTCTCGTCCACGAGCCGGTAAAGCGTGCCGGGTACCATGTCCACTCCGTCCCGGTAGGAAGCTTCGCCGAATACCACGTAGAGCGGGACGACACCGATCTGGTAGCGCTCCAGCAGCTTCGGCGTCAAGTCGCTGGTGCTGTCGGTGAAAATCTTTATTTTTCTCATAACGTCAGGTGTTCCTCCTGTCTCAGGTCAAGGCAGCCTTCTAGTTCAGCTTTTCGAAAGCTGCGGGAGGTCGGCAGCCATGCTGGAGAGCATGTCCGCCGGAGCGAGAACGCAAACACGCTCTGGATGAAAAGCAAAATCGACAAGAACGGACCGACTTGCGGCCGCTTTTCTTGCTTTTCCCACTCACCTATTATACGGTTAGTTGAAGATCGGTTACAATAACAAACATTTTCAGCGCAGAAAGTTGGGATCTTTCATGAAGCAAGCGGTCTTTCTCGACCGGGATGGAGTGATCAACGAATGCTCGACAGATCGAGTCAAGCATGTGAATCATCCGCATCAATTTCTCTTGCTGCCCGGAGCCGCTGAAGCGATCCGCTCTCTGAACGAAGCTGGCCTGCCCGTCTATGTCGTCACCAATCAAGGGGGAGTCGGGCTTGGCTTCATGAAAGAAGCGTCGCTCCTCGCCATTCATAAACGAATGACCTCTCTGCTCGCAGAGCAGGGCGCGACACTCGAGGACATCGCCTACTGCCCCCATCGGCCCAAGAGCGGCTGCTCGTGCCGCAAGCCGAGCCCGGGCATGCTGCTTCATCTTGCCGGGGAGCATGGGATCGACCTTTCTCGCAGCATCATGGTTGGGGATCGGGAGACGGACATGGAAGCCGGGAAAGCGGCAGGCTGCCGAACGGTGCGCATCGGCCCCTTCGATCCGCTGGCCGATCATTCCGCTCCAAGCCTTGCCGAAGCCGTTCCGTGGATTCTGGAGCAAGCCTCGCTTGACTAATGGATTGTTCTGGACTCACTTCGGCCGGTAAAGAGAAGCCAGATTGTCTATGCGGCGAAGCATCTCTTCCCGGACATGAGCGGGTTCCACACATTCGCATCTGTCGCCAAAGCTGAACAAGAGGCGATACCCACCCTCATCTTCAATAAAGGGGAAGCGTACGAGATACTCATGCTCCCCGCGTTTCTCCATATGCTCCGAGCTGCAATATTCCCGCACCTGATCCAGCGCGGACTCATGGACAAGCAGCTGAATGAGGGTCTCTTTCTCCGCCATCTGGGTGGTAAATGTATGATGCGACGGCCGCGGAATCTCCCGTAGCACAAAGCTCTCTTCCTCCATCTTAAGGAGAGTCATGCGAGTGAGCTTAAACAAACGGAAAGCTTGCTTCTCCAGACAAAAGCCCTGTACATACCACCGGTTGTCCTTCAGCACCAATTGATGGGGTTCGATGGTCCGCACACTCGCTGTTCCGGCTCGGTCTGAATAATGAAAGGACAACAAGAGGCGCTTCCCCAGCGCCTCTTTTATCGTTGCCAGATGCTTCTGGATGTCCCGATTTCCCATCCAGGGCTTCCTATCAATCGCGATCTGATTCGCTTTGAGCTCAATCTCATTCATCTGCTCGGAGGGGAGCATGCTTTGGATTTTGGCCAGCGTATGCGCCACCTCATCGTGGGCCTGTATGGAGGTCAAGCTGCCCAACCCGCGGAGCAAGGTTGCAAGGTCCTGCTCCGTGAAGAGCTTCTTGTCCACCTTGTACTCGTCCATAATGGAAAAACCGCCGTTTACGCCGGGCGTGGAGACGATGGGAACTCCCGCCAGATTGATGGCATCCATGTCTCGATAGATCGTTCGGACAGATACCTCGAAACGTTCAGCCAGCGCTTTTGCCGGGATGCTTTTCCGTTCCAGGAGAAGCATGATGATGGAGATGAGACGGTCCACTTTCATTCGGTTCAACCTCTGCCTTAGGATGTCCGACACTCTTCTGTCGACGTTATTACCTTAGATGACCGGGATCATCTTGTCAAAAGCATAAATTGTTGCCATAGGGCTGACAACGAGCTTTGGTAGGATGAAAGCATTCTTAGCTTAGGAGGCTGACCCTTATGAAAACCGAACTTGCAAAATGGAATGACGTCTTCGCGCAAACCGACAAGATCGCAATCGCCACATCCGTGAATAACATGCCCAATGTCCGAGTGGTGAACTTTATCCATGACGAGAGGCGTCCGGGCGTTCTCTACTTTTCCTCCGACCAAACCAATGCGAAGGTGGCAGAGATTCGCAGCAATCCGCAAATTGCCCTCACCACCATTCCTTCTGTGGGGAATGGCCACATTCGCTCCCGGAATGCCGTAGTGAAGAAAAGCCGTTATTCCATGGAAGAGCTTCAGCACCTGTTTGTTGCCAAAATACCGGGATACGGAGAAGCCGTTGCGGCCATCGGGGAGGATTTGGTCGTCCTTGAAATCCAAATGGTCGAAGCCACCCTTACGACGGGATTTGGGGAGCCAGTCCGGCTGACCTTCCCGCTTGATTCAGAAGAACTTTCTTCGGCCCTGTAATTTGCATTGGCCTCGAGCCCTTTGGTATAGTCGTGACGAAGGACCCTATTCCACAGGAGGATGAACCGCATGGCAACCATTACCCCTTACCTGACCATGGAAGGCAACGCAAGAGAGGCCATTGCATTTTACGAACGGGTGTTGGAAGCGAACGTTCTCTCCCTGGTGACATTTGGCGAAGTGCCGGAAAACCCGGAATTTCCCGTCCCAGATGAAATCAAGAGCCGCATCACCCATGCGCATCTTGAAATTGGAGGAACTCCGATCATGATGTCCGATTGCTACCCCGGACAAGAGATCGCTTCCGGGAATCGCATCAATCTGTGCCTAACGCCCAAAACCTTAGAGGAGTCGCGCCGCCTGTTTGATGCGCTCTCGGATGGCGGACAAGTCGTGATGCCGCTTATGGAAACGTTCTTCAGCCCCGGCTTTGGTCAGCTGATCGACCCATTCGGAGTCGGGTTCCTGATCTCCACCGAGCCCAAAGAATAAGAGGACTATGACAAAACACCGGTCTCGCAGCAAAGCGAGAGCCGGTGTTTTTTTGCGTTCCTGAATGGGCCAGCCCTGGGCTGTCATGTGAAACTCGCCCGCTCGGCTTTCATCGATTGATAAATTTCCTGCTTGAGCGCTACGAATTCGGGATGAAGCGGCAGCTCCTCCAAGCGCGGTCTGGCAAACGGCACCTGAATTTCGCGGAGAATCGTGGTCGGCTTGTTCGAGAAGACGTAGACGCGATCCGACAAGAGCAACGCCTCGTCGATGCTGTGGGTGATGAATAGCACGGAGCGTTTCTCCTCCTCCCACAGATCGAGAAGCCAGCGCTGCATGTCAAGCCGGGTCAGCTCATCCAGGGAGCCGAAGGGCTCGTCCAGCAGGAGCAGCTCCTGCGGACTGAGCAGAGCCCGGATGAACGAAGCCCGCTGCTTCATCCCGCCGGACAGGACATGGGGGTAGCTTCTCGCGTACTCCCCAAGGCCCGCGCGAGCGAGCCACCGTTCGCTCTCCTTCCGTGCTTTCGCTCGGGACTGACCCGCTAGTTCGCGGGGCAAAATCACATTATCTCGAACTGTTCGCCAAGGCAGAAGAGCATGCTGCTGCGGCATGTAGCTCACATGCCCTACCTTGCCTGTAATTTCTTGCCCTTCGAGCCGGATGTGACCCGAAGTGGGCTGCAGCAACCCTCCGATGAGATGGAACAGCGTGCTTTTCCCGGACCCGGAGGGCCCGATGATGCTGACGAACTCTCCTTTCGCCACGTGGAGGTGAATGTTCGCCAGCACTTCTTCCTCCTGCTTGCGTTCCCGAAAGGTCATGCTCAGGTCGGTTATGGTTAAGTAGGCGGAGGAATCCTCTGCTCCCGAGAATGCCGATGGGTTCATCTTCTCTCCTCCTCTCGGCTGCCGGATGATCGGACGATCAGCTTCTCCGCCAGGGCTACCAGGGAGAAGAGCAGCATGCTTGCGATGATGACCGCGAAGATCGAAACGAACATTCGATCTGACCGATAGGTAGCCTTGGCGCTCATCATGAGGACGCCGATTCCCATCTCCGCCCCCATCCATTCGGCAATCACCGCTCCCATGACGCTGTAGGTTGCCGAGATCTTCAACCCGGAGAACAGCGAGGGCAACGCATGGGGAAACTCCAGCTTGAAGAACTGCTGGGCGCGGCTGGCTCCGGACATGCGGAAGTAATCCAGCATTGATGCGTCGGTTCGGGCGAAGCCGCCCAAGAGCGCAACCGACACCGGGAAGAAGCAGACCAGCGTGATCAGAATCATCTTCGGCAGCAGCCCGAAGCCAAACCAGATTACGAGGAGCGGCGCAAGCACGATGGTGGGAATGTTTTGCGTCATGATCAGCAGCGGGTAAAATCCGGCTTTCATACCGGGAATCGCATGCAAGAGACAAGCGACCACAACGCCAACCAACGAACCGATGGCAAACCCAAGCAGCGTGATGCCGAGGGTTGATTCCAGATTGTCAAAGAGACGGGAATAGCTCGCCCGCCCCTCGCGGAAGATGGCGAGCGGGCTAGGGAGAATCCAACTCTTCGTCCCAAAGAACATGACCGCCGCCTGCCAAAGCAAGAGAAATCCTGCGAGCACCCCGAGAGGCGGCAGGATTCCCTTCATCCAACGGACAGCTCTCATCCGTCGTACTTTTCCGTCAGCTTTTCAATCGATGCCCCTGCCGGATTGTGATAGATTTTCACCTGGGAGATGATGCTCGGGCTTCCCATCTCTACCATCGCATCGTTCATTCGTTTAACAACCGCCAGCATTTCCTCAAAGGAGCCTTCCATCGTCGTCTCAAGCGGACCTACCCGGTGCTTGATTCCCGCTTCCTGAATGATCTCAATGGCTCGATCCACGTAAGGGATCACATCTTCCCCGTTCGGGGTCTTCGGAATGATTTGAATGGATAACAACGTATCTGCCATGCGTTAGTTCCCCTTTCCTTGACCGGGCAGGAAGTCGTTCGTGAAGGCTGCCGCGGGATCAAATGGCTTCTCTAGAATCTTATGCTCCGTCATCCAGTCGGCATAGCCCTTATAGACGTCCAGCTTCTGAATTCCCCATTGCGAGGCATCCGCCTGGTATTGCTTGCTGATCCATGCCTGGCTCGCCTTAACCAGCTTCTCGTCGAGGTCCGGCGCTCCCTTGAGCAATTGCTCAGCCGCATCTTCCGGATGGGCGATAGCATAGTCATATCCCTTCGCCGTAGCCGCCATAAACGCCTTAACCGTCTCCGGGTTTTCCTTGATCATCTTCTCGTTGGTGAGGAGAAGCGGCGTGTAATAGTCGAGCTGCGGCGAGAAATCCTTCATGTAGATCATATCGATCGGTTCATTCCGAAGCTCGGCTTCAACACCGGTCCAGCCATAGTAGATCCAGGAAAAATCAACATCCCGCTTCACTGCCGTAAAATAGTCGGCGGAGCCGATGTTGATCACCTTGACCGAGCTCGGGTCTGCGCCGTCCGCCTTCATCAGTGTCTCCAAAATGGCGGTTTCAGACGGGCCGCCGAAGCCGCCGTACGTCTTCCCGGCAAAATCCTTCGGAGATTTGATGTTCTTGGATACCGGAGCAGCAAAGCCGGAGGTGTTGTGCTGAATGACTGCCGCCAGGGACACCAGCGGGATGCCTTCCGTACGGGCATACGTCAAACCCTCTTGATAGCCGATGCCAAACGGAACTTCCCCCGAAGCCACCATGCTGTCGGCCCCTGCTTCTCCCGGTTGAATGATCTTCACGTCAAGGCCTTGCTCTTGATAGTAACCCTTCTCTTTCGCAACGTATAAGCCCGTGTGGTTGGTGTTCGGAGTCCAGTCCAAGACGACCTTGATCTCCTTAAGCGGCTTCTGACTTGCCGAAGATGAACCGGCATCGTCCTTGGCTCCGCATGCGGACAGCGCCACCATGAGCGCTAAACCTGCAGCAGCGGTGGTCATGATTCTTTTTGACATAGAAATTACCCCTCTCCCTCTCGATCTCTCTCAACCGTTCCCTCTGATGGTGATGAAGCTTGGGCGTCGAGGGGCATTCGAAAAACAACGCCGGCAAGGGCTTGGCCGCTCTTTCCTTCCGATAATTCGCACAAAAAAACCGTGCGGAATAACCGGACGGTTTGCGTACCCCTGCTATTCTCTACGCTGGCATTACCCAGATCAGATTTCCGGTCAGCGACATGCGGTCGCAATCTCAGCCTGACGAACTCAAGCTCCCGGTGGCTTATGAGATTGTAAAATGGAATGATTCTACCATAGCTCTTTTTGAAGAAAGATGCAAGTGTTTGAATGAAGCTTTAGGCAAGCATGGATTTGTTGATCCACAAGCCTTCTTCCAGATGGGACGGAGACAAGGGGCGACTGATGAAGTAGCCCTGTGCCAGATCGCAGCTCCATGATGTAAGGGATTCCATCTGCTCCTCCGTCTCGACGCCTTCGGCTACCACCTTCATCTCCAGGTTATGAGCCAAATGGATCAGCGTCCCGATAATCAAGCGATCCTTTTGCTCCCGCATCATCTCCTGAATGAACGAACGATCAATTTTGAGCGTATCGAAGGGGAAATGCTTCAGGTAGCTCAGGGACGAATAGCCGATCCCAAAGTCATCGATGGAAATCCGCACGCCGAGGTCCTTCAGCTCCCGCAGAATGCGCATGGTACGGTTCGTGTTCTGCAGCAAAATGCCTTCGGTGATCTCCAGCTCCAGGTATCGAGGGGATAGCCCGGTCTCATACAAGACCGTGCGGACGGTGTTCACGATATCATCACCCTGGAACTGAACGGAGGAAAGGTTGACCGACATCGAAATCGGCGGGTAGCCGAGCTTTTGCCATTCGACACTCTGCCGGCACGCCTCTCTCAGCACCCATTCCCCGATTGGAATGATGAGCATGCACCGCTCCGCTTCGGGGATAAAGCGGGTTGGCGGTACCTCTCCCAGCTCCGGGCTATCCCAACGGATGAGGGCTTCCACTCCAATGATGGCTCCTGCATTCAAGTCGAGCTGAGGCTGATAAACCAGCTTGAATTCCTTTTTCTCGAGGGCTTTTCGGAGATTGGTCTGCAGCGTCAAGCGATCCTCGATGGCTTTCTGAAGCTCCGCGCTGTAGAGGCAGTAACTGTCGCCTCCCGAATCCTTCGCTTTGTACATGGCGGCATCCGCGTTCTTGACGAGTGTCTGCGAATCGGTGCCGCTGTCGGGAAACAGGCTGATGCCGATGCTGGTGGTGATGTACACATCCTGCCCGTTAAGCACGAACGGCGAGGAGAGCGCTTGTCGGATCATGCGCGCCACCCGGTTGCAATCCTCCGGTCCTTTAACGTGTGAAAGCAAGACGGTAAACTCGTCCCCGCCCAAGCGGGAAATGAAGCTTGCACTCTGGACGGTTTCGAGCAGCCGCCGCGAGACCTGAACGAGCAGATTGTCTCCACTCAGGTGACCTTGTGTATCATTAATATTCTTAAATTGATCCAGGTCGAGATAGAGCATGCCGAAGCCGCCGCCGGTTTCCTCCGCTGTTTGGATGAGTTCGCTCAGCTTCTTGTAGAAGTAAGCGCGATTGGGCAAGCCGGTAACGGAATCAAAGTAAGCCATGCGATGGATGATGCGTTCCGCTTCCTTGTCCGCTGTGCGATCCTTGGCGATGCCGTATCCACCAACGACTACGTTGTCGACGATGGTAGGGCCGCTTGTGATGTCAAATTCGCGCAGCATCCCGTTCTTGTGATAGATGGTTAACGGGAAATGCTGGGGAATTCCACTCTGCATCTGCATGATTTTCTCTTGAAATCGGTCCAGCTCGAGAATATGTAAAGCCTGGTCAAAGGGCTTGTCCAAAACCTCGGATTCCTTATAGCCCAGAATGGTTTCCAGCATCGGATTCGCGCTTGTTAGCCGGTGTTCGTTATCGAGGGTAAACACCAGATCGGGATTTTGTTCAAACAATGACTTGTATCGCTGATTGCTTTCTTCCAGCAAGCGGTTCTGCTTGTTCAAGGTATTCGTGTAGCGATTAATGATCATCAGGATGATGATGGCAAACGCAATTTCAACCAACTGATTGAAATAGAGTTGCTGCATGATAATCTTAAGAAACATGGTCATTCCCAAGAAGAACGGCAGCAATAATTTGATAAAGCTCTTAAATTGGAATCGTCTGTTCGGGATCTTCAACGACCTCTCTATTGCCCAATTAAACCCGACGCTGCTCAGCTCATAGACGGTGTAACATAGGATAGCGTGCAGAATTCGGTATGGATCAGGGATATAAAAAGTCGCATAATAGCTGATGGTTACGGAAATATAAAACATCCCGATGTTGCAAATAAACCGAAACCAATTGATCTTCCGCTTATTTGGAGAATACACCACAAAGAAGGTTAACAACCCGCTGATGATAGCGATCAAGCTGGCTCCAATTCCGTATTCGATTAAAAGGAACAAATTGATAATGCCATTTCCGACGAAGGCAGCACTTCCCGACAGCACAATGGGAACAAGCTGAGCGAAGCTGGCAAGCACAACAAAAGGAACGATCAGCTTCCAATCGCCGTCCAAGGCCAAGTAGTAGATGAAGTGTATGATTCCCGCAATCCCAATAACATAAAGGGTATTGGTGAGTTTGTTATTATCTTTCATAGCGCCTCTTTTTAAGGGAAATTGATTTTTTCTTATTATCGCAGATTCCATTCTCTTTTTATAGAGAAAAGTAAAGAATCAGGCATAAATGCCTGATTCTTCTTTTTTACGGCCCCCAAATGATAGCAAGCAACGAGATGAAATAGTTCAACATTGGAATGTCAACCCCTTATATGAAGTTTGGTAGTACAACCCCATTATACTCGACCAAAAATTTCCTAACAAGTGACCGTTCGGTATAATTTTACATATTATCCATGCGCTTGTATTTTGCTTTCGAGCTTATTTCAAATTCTCCGGGTTCAACACTTCGAGTTCGGGAATCACGAAACGGCCGTCCTTGCGAATCAGCTTGTCATCAAACCAGATCTCGCCTCCGCCGTACTCCGGGCGCTGAATGGAGACCATGTCCCAGTGAACCGAAGAATGGTTTCCATTGTAGGCATCGTCGTAGCAAGCGCCCGGCGTAAAGTGGAAGCTGCCGTCGATTTTCTCGTCGAACAAAATATCCTTCATGGGCTCGCGGATAAACGGATTGACTCCGATGGCGAACTCTCCTACGTACCGGGCACCTTCATCGGTATCGAGAATTTTGTTCAAGCGTTCCGTATCATTCGCCGTCGCATGAATGATCTTGCCATCCTTGAACTCCAGGCGAACGTTCTCGAAGGTAAAGCCGTTGTAAGGAGTAGGCGCATTGTGCGTAATAACCCCGTTCACACTGTTGCGCACCGGAGCAGTGTAGACCTCTCCGTCTGGAATGTTCATTTCTCCGGAGCACTTGATGGCACCGACCCCTTTGATCGAGAAGGTCAAATCTGTGCCCGGCCCCTTCAGTTGCACCTTATCGGTGCGGTCCATCAACGCCTTAAGCGGGTCCATGGCCTTGGACATTTTGCCGTAGTCCAGCAGGCATACCTTGAAATAGAAGTCCTCGAACGCTTCTGTACTCATGCCCGACAGCTGCGCCATCGACGGCGACGGGTACCGAAGAACAACCCATCTTGTTTTCTTGATCCGGGTTTCAAAGTGAACCGGCTGCATGTAGAGAGCGGAGTGTAGCTTCAGCTTGTCAGCCGGAACATCCGACAGCTCGGTAATGTTATCGCCGCCTCGAACCCCTATGTACGCTTGCATCTGCTCCATTTGGTGATTGTCGATGGCCGCCCAGGCTTTGATCTGCTCTTCGTTCGCATCGAACAGCAAGGCGCGGGTGATCTTCGGGTCGCGAAGATTGACATGGGGATGCGCGCCCTTAGCATGTACGGCCTTCACAAGCTCCCGAACGAGAGCCGGCTCGATGCCGGTCGCTTCGATGAGCACATGCTCGCCTGGCTTGGCTTGAATGGAGTATTGGACAAGACCTTCTGCTAATTGGGTTAAACGGGGATCAACCATGGATTTACATACCTTCTTTCATGGAGTGTACGGAATGTGGAGAGGGGTTCTTGGACCGGTGCACGCAACCAAGTAGGGAAAACAGCAGGAATCCCCCTCCGATAAAAGCAAACATGGAACCGGGAGCAAGGTATTGCATGCCGAAGCCTCCTGCGCTCGGCCCCATCAAGGAACCGATGCTGAAGTTCAAGGAAGCGATCGCATTACCGGCCGGGAGCAGGCGCCTCGGCAATAGATCTGCCAGATAAGCGAGCCCGAGGGAGAAGAACGAGCCGACCAGCCCTCCGGCAAGGCCCAGCAGGATCAGAAGGACCCATGGGTTCTCGGTGGACGGTATGGCAAGGAAGGCACAGGCACCTAAGAAACCAGCAATCATCAGAACAAGCTTGCGGTTCCCGCGATCACTGAGCGCGCCGAGCGGAATTTGCAGAACGAGGCTGCCCAGGCCGATTGCCGGCAGCAGGGTAGCAATCCAGGCATCCGACAAGCCGAGCTTAAGCCCGTACAAAGGGAAGTTGCTGTTCATGCTCGACTCCATATAGCCGTAGAGCAGGGAAGGCAGAAGAGCAAACCACCCGATGCCAATCGCTTGAATATAGCGGTTCCGGGGAGCCGGCGCTCCTTCCAGTTTCTTCTCCCTCTCGTTCTCCTCTTCTTCCCTCTCCTCACCCGGAAAAGCATTTTGCATGCGGAGCAAGAGAAGAAAGCAGATGACCAAAAGTGCGCTGATTGCGTAGAACGGGAGCCAGGTAGACAAACGAGCCAGATGCATCCCGCTCGGTCCGATGCTGAAGCCGATCGCGTACGCCATTCCGTACAGCGCAATCCGCTTGCCTCGCTGGCCGGGGGGGCTGCTGGCGATGATCCACAGCTGAGTGCAATAGTGCAGGGAGCTGTCTCCGACCCCGATCAGGATTCTCAGGAGACTCCAAAACCAAATCGGACTCCATAATGGAAACAGCAGCGCGGCACCTCCTACGACGAGGAGACCCGCTGCGATGACCGGCTTGTAGCCGAACCGACACAAGGGCGCCTCCACAAAAAACATGGCGGCTGAAGTGCCAAGGTACATGGCGGCTGCGCTTAGTCCGTTCAAGCCCGAGGCGACTCCTGCTTTTGCCTGCAGAAGAGTGAGCATGGGCAAAAGCAGCCCTTGGCTCATCCCGGACAGCACCGTTACCAGGATGAGGAGTCTTAAGCGATAACGTTCCATTCTTACCATGAGATAACGTATTCCTTTGCGACATCCATCAAATTCGTCTGAAGAAAACAGACCCCATCTATTCTATCACGATTTAGTCATTTTACCACTCCAAGCTGATCATAAGGCAGGGGGAAGGTGCAGGAGCTCAGGAACCGTCAAAAGCTTGTAGTCTCTTGCGCGCAGCTCATCAATAATGCGAGGCAGCGCCTGAACTGTTCCGTTCAGCACCTCCCCTCTTCCGCCTCCCGCATGTTGGAGCACGATCACTCCCGGCCCCATGTTCTTCATGACATTGGAGTAGACCTGATCGGCTCGCAGGTTTCGCCAATCCAGTGAATCGGCGCTCCAATTGATCGCGTAATAACCCTGCCGCCCCAGCCACCGCAGCTGCCGCTCTCGAATCTCACCATAAGGCGGTCGAACAAGATTTGGCGAATAGCCGGCAAGCTCGGACAGAATGGCATTCGTACGGAGTACCTGTCCTTGAAAACGGTCATCCGTTAGTCGCGAGAAGTCGGGATGATCATAGGAATGGCCTCCGATTGCATGCCCTTCTCGAACCATGCGGCGAACCAGTTCCGGATAGCGCTCTGCACGGTACCCGACGATAAAGAAGGTCGCCTTCACCTTTCGCGCCTTCAGCACATCCAGAATAAGCGGTGTAAAACGCGGGTCTGGAGCGTCATCAAACGTTAGCGCCACAGCTCGATGCTTGGGATCGCCTCGCAAATAAAAAAGAGTCGGGTATTTGGCACGAAGCTCCGAGAGTGTAAGCTCATGGGAACGAGTTCGATGCACAGGGCGATCCTTTGCACCTGGTTCTAACGCGTGCCCTTGAACCGGAAGCGACGCCACCCATACCACTGTTGCCATTATCACCTTCAACCAGAACATGAGTAGCCCTCCCGCCACCATTTCGATTATCGATCTTTGTCTCTGGTTAGCCTTCCCTGCCCAAGGGTTGGCAATGCGACCCTGCCAGCAAATCGGGTTCGTGAAGATTTTATGAAATCGCTTACTTTATCCGTTTTCTCCCTTTTCTTTTTACCTGTTAGTGATATAATAAATTTGTAGACCTGATAAACGGAGGTTATCCATTATGAGTATCCAACGGGTTATGGAAGACAAACACATGCTGCTCGGCGCGAAAATGTTCCACCTCGTCTCCTCCAAGGTTCTCATGCTGCTCGATGCCAATCAAATGGACGCCCGTGCCTACGCTTCTCTCCTTCGAGAAGAAGGCATCACCGATTTGAACGTATTGCGGCCCGGCTTCCTGAAGGAATGCGCTCGCCATCGCTTTAGCCATCATGAGGCGGAATACCTGTTCAGCAGCACGAAGCGTCTCGTGGAGAGCAAGCTGATGACCGATTCGGTATCCACCCGCTTTTAAATCCATAGAATGAAGTACAAAGCCCGGAACGCATCCTGCGTTCCGGGCTTTTCTAGCTGCGCCAAGGCGATTATCAGCTGACTTCGGCATGAAGCTTATTCTTGATCTTGCGAACGAAGGCCGCCGAACGAGCATCAGTCAAGGACAGCAGACATGTGGGCCTTGGTTACCGACCAATGCGAAGCGTTCCAATAGGGCTGTCCCTTCTTCAAGCATACCACTTGCGGGGATTCATGCTTGATGCCCGTATCTTCCGCAATCTGGTTCGATACCGGCCGAGACTCAATAACTTTGACCAGATAGTATTCGGCATCCTGGCTGGGTTGGTCGGCCAAATAGCCTTCGAATTCGCGGAGCGCATTGGCACTGACGGGACAGGTCGTGCTGTGCTTAAGCACCACTACCGTTTTGTCCTTCTCGTTCCTCAAGGTCTCCCACTGTTCTTTCGTTGTAAGCTCGGTCCACTTCATACCAATTCCTCCTCTAGTTTGTGGAATGTGCGTTGTTCTTACGTTTTATCTGGATAAAAAAAATGAGTTACCTCAAAGCCGTCCTTCCCGACCTCAAGAATGCCATACGAATACTGAGGTTGTCTCCGCTTGTCCATGCAGGAGCCGGGGTTAAAGAGCAGGACGCCGTCCAGTTCCCCTTTCCAAGGGATATGCGAATGGCCGAATACGATGAAATCCACATCCTCTGGGGAAAAGGCACGTCTGGCCGTCTCCTCCGTCGAGCGGTAGCCGCCGTCACCGTGGGTGAGTCCAATCCGGAGTCCCCCTGCGTTCACTACCTTTCGTTTGCCGAAGCGTTCATAAATCTCCCACCCGTCGTTATTCCCGGCAACGGCTTCGAGCGGTGCGATCTCTTCGAACAGATAAATCACGTACGGATCCGTGAAATCTCCCGCATGCAGGATCAGATCGACACCTTTCAGCCCTTCAACCAGAGCCTGCGGCAGCTCCTTCCCTCTGTGGGGCATGTGCGTATCGGAGACGATTCCGATGCGTGTTCCGATGGCCAAGAGCCCTCATCCTTTCCCGGCTGTCGCCTCGATGGTCTCCATTCCATTATAGGGACTCGGCTGGCCGGAAACAAACGCGGCAAGGCGCACCGGTCCGCTTGGAAGAAGCGGACCGGTGCGCCTTGCAGGTGGGGCTAATTAGCAGATTACGCGCAGGATGATGACAAGCAGGATAAACATAACGAGGACATATTCCGAATAATTACGGACGGGCGATACTGCACCACACTGGCCATAAGGCGCAGCGGCAACCGGCATGATCGGCATATTGCTTGCATACGGCGACACCATCGGGGCATTCTCGTACGGAGATACGAACGGCATGTTCGCGTAACTCATGGGTCAACCTCTCCTCTTCTCAAGTGGACTGTGCGAATACACCTTATCCTATGTCAGGAGCGGAAGAGCGACTGTGCTACCACCCATGCGAGAGGCCCATCTTTTAAGCGGATGCCTTGGCCCGGTCTCGGGTATGATCCTCGCGCGTGCTATAGGTGCTTGATCGTGTGCTCGAACCAGTCCCACCCGGAGCCGACATCCTCCGGTTTGTGTGCGTCTGAGCCGAAGACGAAGGGAATGCTTTCGCGGGTGCATTCACGAAGCAGCCATTCGGGGACATAGGCCTCCTGGCAGGTAGCCACACGGAGTCCCGCTGTATTCACATCCAGGCCAAGCTTCGACTTCTTGAGAAGCGGCAGCAGGCGGGCGAGCCTTTCGTTTACCTGCTCCCCGTCGATTGGCGGCAGAGCCTTTTGAAACTTTCGAATCAGGTTGATATGCCCGAGCCTTTTGGTAGGATAGGGAAGAGATGCTGCCCATTCCAAAGCCAGCTCCACATGGTCATAATAAGCATCTACAACAGCTGCCATCGAGCCGTAATAGGCAATCAGGTTCTCCTGAAAGTCCTGCGGCGTGTAATCGATGCAGCGCATGCCGCCCTTGCCCGGCAAATAATGAACCGAGACAAGCAGATCTTCGAGGCGTCCCTCGGTTTTCTCCAGCAGTTGCAGCGAATAATCGGTTCGGCCATCCAGGTAGTCAAGCTCCAGTCCGACCAGAACCTCGATCCGATCGGCATATCGCTTCTTGATATCGAACGCAGCCGCTAAATAATCGGGAAGCTCGCGTTCTTCCATCGCCAACTCCCGCATAAGCGGTTCATCCGGAATCCACCCCTTGGGAAGAGGCGGATGCTCAGACAGCGTATATCGATCAAAGCCAAGCTTGATGGCTGCTTCTACGTATTCCTCCATCGGTGCGTTACTGCCATGGTAACAAAAGGATGTATGGGTATGTCCGTTCCATTTCATCGGTGCAGGGTTCATTATCTTCCGTCCAGCAGATTGCCAAGTCCGCCCAGGACACTGCCCTCCTCTTTTCTCCCGCCTATTCGAGAGGCCGAGAGGATCCGGTCTGCCATGCGGCTGAAGGGAAGCGACTGAACCCATACGGTTCCGGGTCCCCGCAGCGTAGCGAAGAAGAGCCCCTCGCCTCCGAATAAGGCGCTTTTGACTCCTTTGACAAATTCGATGTCATATTGAATGTTTTGGGTCATGGCAACGAGACAGCCTGTGTCGAGCCTCAGCAGTTCCCCGTGGGACAGATGCTTCTCGATCACATGCCCGCCTGAATGAACGAAGGTGAGCCCGTCACCTTCCATCTTTTGCATGATAAAGCCTTCCCCGCCGAAGAAGCCGGTGCCCAGCTTACGTTGGAACTCAATGCCGACGCTGACGCCTTTGGCGGCGCAGAGGAATGCATCCTTCTGACAGATGACCTTTCCTCCCAACTGATCGAGGTCGAGCGGAATGATTTTGCCTGGATACGGAGCTGCGAACGTTACGCTTTTGCGGGAATGGGATCGGTTGGTGAAGATCGTCATGAACAAGCTCTCGCCCGTTAACAGACGCTTGCCGGCCCCCATCAGCTTGCCCATCAGCCCGGACGGCCCCGCCTGGGAACCATCTCCGAAGATCGTCTCCATCTGAATGCCGTCATCCATCATCATAAAGCTTCCTGCTTCCGCCACGACACTTTCGGCGGGATCGAGGACGATCTCCACACACTGCATCTCTTCACCGATGATCTGATAATCGATTTCATGGGCGTTCATTCCGCTCACATCTCCTCTGCTCTTCAGCCAAAATAGTCCTTCTCCAAAAGCTTCAGCTCTTCCAGCGAACGAGTCGCATAGTTCAACTGCTTGGTCAGCTCTCCCACTTCTCGAATCAGAGCGGACCGCAGAGAATCGTGATAATCCGGTACTTCACCGGTATACAGGAGCAGGGTCGGCAATGGCATGAGGGCAATCTCCTGATGGGCAAGTGCTTTGCGTTGATGAAAAAAGCTTACATCGGCACGCCGGGGATGATGCAAATCCCCCTGGGCGGGATGCTTCAGAACGGCGAGCACACGGACTGCCGCCTTGCGCTCGCTGAGCTCCATCACTTCTCCAATGTACTCTCCGCTTTTGTACGATGCCTTAACAAGGTCTCCAACGGTGATCACAGGCATAGCCGGTTCCATCCTCCTTTTCGGCGAAACGGTGGCACGGCTACTCTCCAGCCCTATTGCTTCTCTCTACTTCCCGTATTTGGCTCTATACGCCATCTGGCCTTCCAATACTTCTCCAAGCGGAAGCCCGCCTCGTTCCAGCTCTTCTTCGCTCCGCTCTAGCAGGTGGCCGTAAAAGCGTTCTCCCGCCTCCGTCCGGTTCTCCGCGTAGGCAAAAGGCCCCCCGGCTTCCGCCAGCTCATACAAGCAATCCTCCGCCTTGGCGTATTCACCGGACCGGATGTAATGGTCGAGCAGCCCATCCTGAAGCTCGATCGGAAGCTCATACGAGCGGATCGCTTCATGCAGCTCGCGAACCACTTCCTGCGCCAGCTCGGTCGGCGGGTTCTCCTGACGAGAGGCTTCCAGAGCAAGCGAGAGCCCCTTTACGTAGCGGCGATAGCATTCTTCCGGTTCTTCAAGACTCTCGTAGAGAGAGCCTTCTTCCTTTAGAACTCGAGCGAGGATAAGCACCTTCTCCGCCTCCAGAAAGCCTCCGGTCGAGAACATCGCCAGGATGTCCTTTTCCGATAAGGCGTTCAGAAGCTTCCCGTTTAATCGGAAAAAGCGTCCGAGGAGCTCATCGACAGCGGTAAATGCCTGCTCCTGCTTATGCTGCTTTTTGAGTCCGCTGATGGTAGCCATCAATTCGGTCATTTCCTGGATCATGCGCATCATATAATCGCGACGAAACACGTGGCTCCTCCTTCAACAATAACTCAGTGGTATGATGTACCCTTTACGCAGCAGACGGGGGCACGGTTTCATGAATCCGTTCGGTCATCCGAGCGGGACAACTGCTCCAGCGTCTTTGCGAGATGCTCCAGCAAGCGGGGAATGTCCTCGATGACTTGTTCGTCAAAGCTTCGCTGGAAGTCTACCGTCAACCGGCTCGTACGGGCGGCTTCTTCCTGCCCCCATTCGTAGGTGATCTGCTGCCGAACAAGGGGGGCGGGTCCCCAGAGAGACCGGACGAGGTGGTTCGCGCGTTCGGCATCCTTCGGTTCCCGAAGGGAAATCCCGTGAAAGGTCAGCACGAGCGAGCAGCCCGGCTTGCGATCCTTGCGCTCGAGCAGTTCAGCGGCGAGATCCTCGGTTCCGGCGGACAAGGAAATCTCAGCCGTCGGCCCCTCCTCTTGCCCATGTAGCTCAAAGTGAAGGCAATAGCTTCGCGACATGGCTGCGAGGTCGACCACATCATTCCTTCCACTGATCCGCACGAGGCCTTCTGCATCAAGATCGTAGGCGGCTCCCTCCAGGACAACCTTGATGTTCTCAAAGATGGTCGGGTCGAACATCGATAATCGGCACCCTTCCTAAAATCATTATAGCGAATCGTTCATCTTGCTTGTACAAGGCGCTTGCCTTACAATAACACTATATCACAGATAAAGCAGGTGGTCGTATGACTAACACCCCCCAAGAACCACAAACAAACGAAGAGAACCAACCACAGACCGAGCAGAAGAAGGTAAGCCTCGCTGAAGCCATTCGCAAGCAGCTGGAGCAAAAGAAACAAAGCCAGCAGGCGAATAAGGGAGCGAACAGCCAACGTGCGGGCAACATGTCGGCCAAGAGCCAAATGACCAAGAAGGTTAACAACCAACGCCGTCGTACGGGCGGAAGCTAAGGAATGCGATAATCGCATAGATGAAGCCGAAGAACCGCCGACTCCTGATGGAGCGGCGGTTCTTTTGCGACTTGCGGCCTTAGCCACGATCCTCTTCTACGGCCTTCATAATCGCGAAGGCCCCCGAGGATTGATTGGAGCAGACGATGACCTTTCGTCCATCCATTGGATAGTAGGCAGAGTGGAAACTCACTCCCGGATCATACCCCATCACATGGTATTTCCGAATCGCTCCGTCCCCGTCCCTCTTGATCCATATCCCATACCCATAGTAGTCTTCACCACCCTCATGAGCGTGCGGGGCGAGAAGCTGTGTCGTGGTCGCCTCGCTCAGCAGGCGATGCTGCATCAAAGCGTCCCACAGATTGTCCATATCAGGAGCCGTCACGAACGCGCCGCCATCGGAGCCGCCCTTCGCCGGGACGGAGAACACGTTCGTCTTCCAGGTCCCGTCCTTCCGGTCTATATACCCGATTGCCGTGTTCGCAGGAAGAGCGTCCAGCTCGAAATATCCACTGTCCTCCATCCCGGCACGGTCAAAAATAGAGGTCTGCACGTATTCATCGAACCGGCGTCCGCTGACCTGCTCGACAATCAAACCGAGTAAAATGTAACCTGCGTTGTTGTAGTGGAACCGTTCTCCCGGCTTGAACTTCATGGACAGGCTTTGAAACAACGGCAGGAACGCTTCCAGGCTTCGAATGTGATACATGGGACGCTCAATCCACAGCTCTTCAAAATCGTCCATGACATCCTCGTCGAAATAATCCGGCACCCCCGACGTATGGGTGAGCAGATGATGCACGGTGATCTCCTCATCAAATGAAGGAAGCTCCACCGTCAAGCATTCCGTAAGCTTGGTGTCGTAGGTGAGCTTCCCCTGCTCGACAAGCTGGCTGATCGCGATGGCGGTAAACAGCTTGCATCCCGAGGCAATGCCGTAGCGGGTATGCTGGTTTGGCTTCAATCGATCCGAGCGATTGGCGTAGCCGTAACTTGTCTCTGCAAGCAGCTCGCTCTTCCTCTTCACGAGAACCGTTCCAGAAAAAGAAGAAGCCTCGGCAGCTTGGGCGATCGTCGTCATCAAGTTCATTTTTTCTCTTCCTTCGTATGGGCTGACATTCCAAGGAAAGGCGAATGCACCATCCTCCCCTTGATTCTATCGAATTCCGACCAATACGTCTTTTGATACTATCGCTAAATTCAATTTTTCCAGGAGGATTGCGATATGATATGATTTGTCTGTTCCGATTCTTGCAGCTGCATTTTCTTCTAAGGTGATGATTCAATGAATTATTTCTACACGAGCACGTCGAAGCCGTTGCACTATTCTACATGCGGGAATCTATTGAGCAAGGATGGCTTTCTTCATCACAGGCGAACCTTTGACTGCCATGTGCTGATTCTCGTCCTGGAAGGCACCCTGCATATCACCCAGTCCAATGTTCCCCGATCCATAACTCCCGGTCAATCCATCTTTCTGAAAGCCGGAGAGGAGCATTACGGACATAAGCCTTCCCAGGAGAAGCTAGCCTATTTATGGGTGCATTTCACATCGGATACACCATGGGAAACCATGACGACAGACCATCCCCCCGCACTCCCTGAAGCATACGCCTATTTCATTCCAGAACACGGGGCTCCAGCCGCCTTCCAGCGGATAAGCCTGTTGTTCCGCCAGCTTGTTGACTATTCACGTCAGGAAATCCACTACACCGATGCAATTCTTGACTACGCACTAAGCCTGTTGGCCATGGAAATGACTCAGGAGTTCCTGGATCGGCTCCAGGCTCGCAAAATCAACCTTTCCCCCTTGGTCTCTACCGTCATGGAATGGATCCGGTCCAATTGCCACAAGTCGCTTTCCCTGCACGAGATTGCCGAAGAATTTCACTATAATGCCGAATACCTTTCCTCGCTGTTCAAAAAGGAATCGGGCATGACGATGATTTATTACCTGAATAAATCCAGGGTGGACATATCAAAAAACCTCCTGTCCAGCAACAATATCAGCATTAAAGAAGCTGCCTATTCCTGCGGTTTCCGTGACGAAAAATACTTTATGAAGCTGTTCAAAAAATACGAGGGAATGACCCCCGTACAATATAAGAATGCCTTTCACCATTAGCTGCCTTAGCCTGCCGCTACAAAAGTCAAAAACAGCCAGCCGCCGATCGTTCTCGGCAACTGGCTGTTTCTTTTAGTCAAGCAATGAGGGGGCTTATTTGCGGGTGAAATAAACGGTATAGGTTTCGTCCGTAACTTCATATAAAGGCTTAAACGCAATGTTTTTCGGCTGATTTCGAGTTCGGTAGCTGTTCTGCTTCCAGGGGAATGTTCCATAGGTATGCTCCGTCTGCGGCATCATAAACTCCCTGGGATTGTTGAAATCCCCTGCAAGTCCGCAGTCGCTCTCGGTTAGTCCAGCCAGGACAATCGGTCCGTCGAGAATGGCGGCAAGCTCCGGCATATCCGGCAAGGATTCCATCGTCAAGGTGCTTGGGAAGAAGATCTTGATGATCTCGTTCTTCCATTCCTGGGTGATGGACAAGTATCCATCGCGAATTTCAGGAGCAGCAACCTCCTGCCCATTGATCTGGACTGTCGGGGTCCCCTTCACCCATGACGGCACCCGGAAGAGCAAGGTGAAGGTTTCGGGAACGGAAGAGGTGATCGAGAATTTCAAGGACCATCTCGACATTTGGCTGTCGTCCCGCTCGTCAAAGAACGCTTGGTCGTTGTAATACTTCATATCCGTGGACTGTTCCACGCAGATATCGGCTTCGCCCCTGCGGTAATTCAGTCTTGACGGAATGTATTGGCTGATAATCAGCTTGTCGGCTTCGGCATCCTCAAAGTAAATCAAGTCGGGATAGATCGATTGGGCTTGAACCATGGTCCCGTGACAGCACCAGAAATCCTTTGTTTTGCTTCCCCACTTTTTCCGGCTTCCCGCCGTGAGCGGAAGAAAATAGGTGGGCATTCCCGTATGCGCATTTTGCTGGGCAAGGAACCCGTTGTACAGGTTTCGTTCGATATAATCCGCATACGCGGTATTGCCCGTCCAAGTATAGAGATAAGAAGCGGTTCGAACCATGTTGTACACCGTGCAGAATTCCTGATTGGTTTCGCTGAGAAATTGCCCCAACAGGAACGGAGGCGCCCAGAATTCCCCTGCGTTTTGACCGCCCGTGCAATACGATCCTCGGTCGGTAACCGCATTTTTCCAAAACTGCTCGGTAATCGTACGCCACTTCTCCTCGCCGGTTACCTCATAAAGCTTTGCCGCACCGTGAGAAAGCGGGATGCTTGCGTTGGAATGACAGTTGGTCAGCGCGTCTTTCCCTTCCAACAGTTTTCGGAATAACCCGGGATTTTCGTACCGCTTCGCCAGAGCCATGTATTTCTCGTTATGAGTAATTTCGTACAGGCGTGTCCAGATCTCCAGCATGCCGCCCTCTTCGCCGCTGTACACGGCATGAGGGTTTACCTTCTCCATCGCTTCGGTCCAGCGAATGTACCAGTCGCTCAACCGGTCCAAAATCGCCAACGCCTGCTCATTGCCTGCATCGGTGTATGCATGAGTGAGGCCCATGATCGTTTTGTGCATGACATACTGCGGCGACCATATATGGCGGTTGTCCGCCAGCTTTTGGAAATATTTATCCGGGATCGAGCCAATCCATTCTCCCCCGTTCAGTTCCTGGCATCTGGCCAGCTCGGAGACGATTTTATCCAGCTTGGCCTTCAATTCCATGTCATGCTCCGTTGCAACGTAAGATGCCGCCGCGGAGAGCCAATGTCCGAGAAAATGCCCCCTGAGCTGGCAGGTAGGAGCCTCCCAGCCCCAGTGCAGGTTCGCCGTTGCGGGATCGTCCACTACCTGAAGTCCGGGCATAATGATTCCCGCCTCCAAGTAGAAATTCTGCAGAAGGCATTGGGTGTCCAGCTCCATCAAGTATTCTCGGTTGACGTTCATTCTCTCCCGAAAAACACCCGGAAGCAGCGTGACCTTTGTTTTATCCATTGCTTTTAACAAGTAACCATCCTCCACTTTGACTGGATTTATCTTAAGAGTCTTCATCATAATCAAATCCATTCCCTGTGTCGGTAGACAAAAGCGCAGAAACGGTGGAGGAAACTTGTCTCGTTGATTCTAGAGAATAAATATCAGCGTAATAACCAGATAAGCGAGTTTTACACGGCGTCGCAGGGCCAGATAGACAAGCCCGTAAAGAATAGACAGAACGAATGTGAACAATCCGGTTGCCGCATCCTGAGTGAGAATGTGGATCAATCCCCAGGTGAAGGCCAACAGCAACCCGCCAAAGGGGATATTCTTGCGTGTCTTGAACCACACTTCAAAGGTCTTCTGGCCGAATGCGACAATTAAGGTGATCAGCATTCCCTCAAAAAGGTAATAGATAGATTGCCCTGCGAATTTGACCGCCCCAAGGGAAACGAACTCCTGGTAAGGCTTAAACCCTTCCCATACCCAAGAGGTATAAGCAATGCCCAGGATTGCAAGGATTGCGGCCATCCATACGTTCTTAGCTTCCACCGATTCTCCCTCAGACGGAAGCCGCTTCACCAACCAAAACGTCATCCTGCCCCAAAGCAAGCAGGTTAGTCCCCAGTGAAGAAGATGCTGAGAAACCGCCCATTTCTCTGAGGAGCCGTAAACCTGATTTTCAATCATCATGAGCAGGATTTCCAAGCCAAGCCCGCCGAAAGCATAAAGAGCATAAGAGAAGTAATCAAAACCGGTCAATTCTTTCTTTGCGTTCATCTGCGTGTCCCCTTTTTCAGGTCAATTGAAATCTTACTCATTATGTATTCGTTTTCAACTCTCTTCTATCTGCTTCCATTCCCTTCTCTTTTTCCTCTTTTTGTTCCTCCCTTCCAATTGCTTACTCTATAAAAGTATCATTGCTTTGCTTTTCGGGATAGCCCTCAAGGTTATCTTTTTCACAACCTCTTGCATAGAGGCGTTTCGTGTTCTTATGGCACGAAAAAAGACATCCCTTGTTAAGGGATGTCTTATGTTAGTTGACCCTTACGCGTAGAACTCGGCGCGAAGCTTGAGAACATCGGGGTTCTCCAGGTATTCGTCGAACGTCGAGAGACGATCGATGAGCCCCTTCGGCGTAATTTCGATTACGCGGTTGCCGACCGTTTGCAGAAGCTGATGGTCATGCGAGACGATCATCAAGGTTCCGTCGAAATCGGCAAGCCCGTTGTTAAGCGAGGTGATCGATTCCAGATCCAAGTGATTCGTCGGTTCGTCGAACAAAAGAACGTTCGAAGAGGTAAGCATCATGCGGGCGAACATGCAGCGGACCTTCTCTCCTCCGGAGAGAACGCTGGCCTTCTTCGTCGCCTCTTCGCCGGAGAACAGCATCCGGCCCAGGTAGCCGCGGATGAATTGCTCATCTTGATCCTTCGAGAATTGGCGCAGCCAATCGACGAGGCTGAGGGAAACTCCTTCGAAATACTTCGAGTTTTCCTTCGGGAAGTACGCTTGCGTAGTGGTTACCCCCCACGTAAAGCTTCCGCTGTCCGCCTCCAGCTCTCCCGTCAGGATTTGGAACAACGTCGTCTTGGCAAGACCGTCCGGTCCAGCCAGAACCACTTTGTCGCCTTTGTTCAGCGTGAAGCTGATGTTGTCCAGCACTTGAACGCCGTCGATCGTCTTGGACAGGTTTTCCACTGTCAAAATCTGCTTGCCTGCTTCACGCTCCGGCTTGAAGTTGATGAACGGGTACTTCCGATTGGACGGACGGATATCATCCAGGGTAAGCTTCTCCAATTGCTTCTTCCGGGAGGTCGCTTGCTTCGATTTCGAGGCGTTCGCGCTGAACCGGCGAATGAACTCCTCCAGCTCCTTGCGCTTCTCTTCGATCTTCTTGTTCTTGTCGGAGATGAGACGAGTCGCCAACTGGCTCGATTCATACCAGAAGTCGTAGTTGCCCACGTACAGCTGAATCTTGCCAAAGTCGATGTCCGCAATGTGCGTACAAACCTGGTTCAGGAAGTGGCGATCATGGGAAACCACGATGACAGTGCCTTCAAACTTCGCAAGGAAGCTTTCAAGCCAATTGATCGATTCCAGGTCCAAGTGGTTCGTGGGTTCGTCAAGGAGCAGAATGTTCGGATTGCCGAAGAGCGCCTGAGCGAGCAAGACACGAACCTTCTCGTTGCCGTCCAGATCCTTCATCAGCTTGTCATGCAGGGGCTTCGGAATGCCGAGGCCGATCAAAAGCTCCGCTGCGTCCGATTCCGCTTCCCAACCGTTCAGGTCGGCGAACTCGCCTTCCAATTCAGCTGCACGCATCCCGTCTTCATCGGAGAAGTCCGACTTTGCATAGATAGCGTCCTTTTCCTCCATGATGGCGTACAGCTTCGAGTGCCCCATGATGACCGTCTTGAGCACTTCATAATCGTCGTATTCAAAATGGTTCTGCTTCAACACGGCCATCCGTTCCCCTGGGGTGATGCTCACTTCGCCGCGCGACGCTTCGATTTCTCCCGAAAGAATCTTCAGGAAGGTCGATTTGCCCGCTCCGTTGGCCCCGATCAAGCCGTAGCAGTTACCCGGGGTAAACTTGATATTGACGTCTTCAAAAAGTGGACGGCTCCCGTAACGGAGCGTGATTCCATTGGTGCTGATCATGTACATACCGCCTTTGCATTGTGGTAAAGGGAATGAGGATCTGCGTCTCTTAGGATCGGGACAGCTCCTCGACCAGCTCCGACAGCTCGGTCCAGCGCTCCATGGCGCGGTCCAACTCCTCCGTCACCTTTCGGTCTTCCTCAAAGAGATCCCGAACCTTGTCGTAGTCGCTTCCGAACTGCTCGATCTGCTGCTTCAGCTCCGCGCTTTTTTCCTCCAAAGCTGCGATCCGGCCTTCGATTTCGTCCCATTCCTTCTGTTCTTTATAGGAAAGCTTGCGCGGTTTGTCGCTGCGTGCCTTCCCCGGCTCGGCTTCCGATCCGGCCGATGCCTTCGTCGTTCCTACGCTTCCCCCTGTCGGGGCTGCGGTGACTTCCTCGCGGGCAACCGTCTCCAAATACTCGGTGTAATTGCCCTCATATTTGCGGATTCCCCCGCGTCCGTCAAAGACAAACAGCCGATCCGCCGTCCGGTCCAGGAAATACCGATCGTGAGATACGGTGATGACCGACCCGGGAAATTGATCCAAATAGTCCTCCAGCACCGATAAGGTCTGGATGTCGAGGTCGTTGGTCGGTTCGTCCAACAAGAGCACATTCGGCTCGCCCATCAGCGTCCGAAGCAAATAGAGCCGCCGCTTCTCTCCGCCGGACAGACGGGAGATCGGCGTCCATTGCTGGGCGCCGGTGAACAGGAAGCGCTCAAGCATCTGCGAAGCGGTGATGGTTTCCCCATCGATCGTGTGAATAACCTCCGCCACTTCCTTTATATATTCAATGACGCGGAGGCTTCCGTCAAGTTCTTCATTTTCTTGGGTATAAAAGGCGAGCTTCACGGTGGCTCCCGTGTCCACTTGCCCTTCATCCGGCTGAAGTCGGCCAGCCAACAGGTTCAGGAGCGTCGTCTTGCCGCTTCCGTTCGGCCCGATGATCCCGATGCGCTCCCCGGGAAGCACGATATGCGTGAAATCCTTCACCAAGGCGCGGTCGTCCATCCGCTTTGTAATCGAGTCAAGCTCAATAACCTTCTTCCCGAGTCGGCTTCCGCCTACCGCAAAGTCGACTGCCTCGTCCGGCCGTTCCACCTTGCGGTCGCGCAGCTCCTCAGCCCGGTCAATGCGCGCTTTTTGCTTGGTTGTGCGGGCCTTCGCTCCCCGCTTCAGCCATTCCAGTTCCCGGCGCAGCAGATTTTGTCGCTTCGCTTCCGAGGAAGCTTCCTGCTCTTCCCGGTCTGCCTTCTTTTCCAGAAAGACCGAGTAATTGCCTTCGTAGGTGTACAAGCGTCCGCGGTGCAGCTCAAAGATTCGATTCGTGACCCGATCCAGAAAATAGCGATCGTGGGTGACGAGCAGGAGAGCACCGCGATAACGGGACAACTCTTCTTCCAGCCAGGTAACCGTCAAGTTGTCGATATGGTTGGTCGGTTCGTCAAGCAGCAGCAGGTCGGCAGGCTGGATCAACGCGCTCGCGAGCGCAACCCGTTTCCGCTGTCCTCCAGAGAGGGCGGCGACTTCCTTGTCAAACTCGCGAATGCCGAGCTTGCCAAGGATGATCTTGGCCTGAGCTTCAGCGTCCCAGGCGTTCTCTGCATCCATCCGCTGCTGAAGGGCGAATAGCTTCTCCTGCTTCCTCTCGTTCATCGGGTCCGCTTCGAGCGCGGTCAACGCCTGTTCATACTCGCGAAGGGTCCGCATGAGCGGGTTGTCCCCACGGAAGATGTGTTCCAACACGGTCACGCCCGGACCAAACTCTGGAGACTGCGCCAAATACTCCATCCGGTAATCCTTCGCATGAAGCGCTTTGCCGCTGTCTGCCGGTTCGATGCCGGCGACGGCTCGAAGAAGAGAGGATTTCCCGGTTCCGTTGACGCCGATCAGGCCAATCCTTTGCTTTTCCATGATGGAGAAGGAGATGTTATCAAACAGCACCTTTTCTCCATAGCTTTTCGTTAGTTGTTCCAGGATCAGTTGGCTCATCGATTACTCCGTCACATATGCCGTCAAGAGGGAAATGGTGTTCCAGAGCGCTTCCTCGTGCGTCCGCTCCATCCCGTGGGAAGCATGAACGCCCGGGCCGATTAATGCAGCTCGCAGGTTGCTACCGCCTCGCAGCGCAGCGGAGGCATCCGAGCCATAGCTGGGGTAGATGTCCACTGCATACGATATGCCGTGCTTCTCGGAGAGCTCGATGAGCCGGGAGGTCATCTCGTAGTCATACGGACCGGAGGAATCCTTCGCGCAGATGGACACGTCTTTCTCGGTGCAGGTGAGGTCGTCACCCATGGCACCCATGTCGACGGCGAGCAGTTCGCGAATATCCTCCGGCAAGTAAGACGCGCCGTGTCCTACTTCTTCGTAAGTCGTGATGCAGACCTTTAGCGTCTTCTTCGGCTTGATGCCTTCCCGTTTGAGCAGCTCCAGCACGCCGAAGAGAGCGGCAACCCCTGCTTTGTCGTCCAGGTGGCGGGATTTCAGGAAACCGTTCACCCATTGACTGCGCGGATCGAAGGAGATAAAGTCCCCCACGCGAATCCCCAGCTTCTTCACATCATCACGGCTTGCAACGTCTGCATCAAGCCGTACTTCCATATTCGCCTCTTCCCGCTTCTGATCACGGGCGTCTGCATAGACGTGAACCGATGGATGGGTTGTGAGCACCGTTCCGCTGACCGTCTGGCCGTCGCGGGTATGAACTTGCACATACTCTCCTTCGATGGAGCTCATCATATAACCGCCGAGAGGCGTCATGCGCAGCGTTCCCCGATCTTTGATCGAACGAACCATGGCGCCCAGCGTATCCACATGCCCGGACAGACCGAGCACCTCTTGGCTTTCCCCTTCTACGGTGATGATGGCCATGCCTTTCGGTGTTTTCTCGAAGGCGTATCCCAGCTTGTTCGCTTCTTCCTCCACCTTAGCGATGGCATGATGGGCATACCCCGTTGGGCTCGGTGTTGCCAGCAGCTCGTTCAGCACCGTCTTCACATACGCTTGGTTGATTCGGTTCTTCATTGAACTTTTCCCCGCTCTCCTGCAGCATGTCCGCTGCGATCTCGATTGAAGACCTACACACAGCAAAACAGTGTAGCGACCCGAAGGAGCTACACTGCGCGATCTGTTTGTCCGTTGTCCGGCAGAGACGCCGACTTTCAGCATCGGCTCCGCTGACAGGCTCTATTGGTTAAGCCGTCGGTAAAGCATTCCCCATCAGCGGTCCCTTGATCAGGTTGATTCCGAATTGGGTAATCTTTGCGACCAGCTGTCCATTCTCGTCTTTAAACCGAATCAACCCTTTATCAGCCAAGTACTCCAGCGCAAAGAACTTTTCTGGATCCCGATCTTCCAGGTTGCCAGGTATAAGCGCCTTCTTCCCTCGTTCGGTCAGATGAAACTCATAAAGTTCATCCAGCATATCCATCCTCAGCTTCTTGCGTTTTTCTGTAGCCATAGCGTATCACTCCTTCATCGACACAGAATAGCCCCCATAATGAATGAGATTTTTCTTACTAAAAAAACTTCAGTTTCTATGATATATGAAGTTGACCATCCCGTCAATTGTGAGTACAATAGTGGGCTTCATTTTTTATCTTCTTTTAAGGTTCGTTGTACCGAATCGGGGCATCTAGGACTCGAAGTCGACCGATACGGACGGTTCTCGAAGCACCTCGCCCATATGCGCGACCACCTTCAGGTGCTCGGGATGCACTTGGTACGCGTCCAATGCAGCCAGATGAGGGAATTTCGTGATGAGAGCCAAATCGTAGGCTCGGCTTTGCTCCACGATGTTGACGCCGACTTCCAGAGAAAGCAAATCCGGAACCTTCCCTCTCAGCCCTTCCAAAACGGATTTGGTTCTCTCCAGCGAACCAGGGCTTGTATCCTTTAAGCGAAAAAACACGAGGTGAGTGATCATCTTCGAAAAGCTCCTTTCCCTTGCCGAACGTGTAGGATGCATCCGGCAGCGTGAGTCTCTTTCCGATAGTATACCACTTCCTCGTGCACAATCAAAGTTTGTGTCCCGAATCACTGCTCCGTCACAATGAGAGCGCCTTGGAATAGGATCAGGGTCTTTTTCGAAATGTTGAAGAACAAGCGCTTTGATGGTTTCATCATCGGTGTAAACAACTCGATTGTTCATTACATCGATCCCCCATGAAGCCTTTTGAAACAAAGCGGGATTTCCCTCGCGAGCTGGGGCAGTGCCTAAGGCTTTTAAGCTGTTCAACGGTTTGCTCCAGTTTCTTTAGGGAATACTTGACCTCCCTGTACATACGGGAGCTTGTTTTTCCCGGTGTTTCGGCTATGACCGTTCGGTAAGGTTCTTTGCCGACAACCAGATAGACAAATCGTTCTCCATCTTGATACATCCCGCTATAGGTTTCTTCTGTTGAATTGGCGAACCCGGCAGTATAATCATTTAGCTCCGGTCTGGTATCCACCTGAATTTGGGAAGGACGGTCTTGAACGAAAAGCAAAGTAAAAATCATGACAACAACCAGTCCTAGTCTTCTCATTCTTTCAATGCCTCCCAATCTTCGCGCTATGAAACGCTCTAATTGGTTAACGATTCCATCTCGCTATTGGTTGCATAGCTCGATTCACTTTTGAAATCGGAAGTGAAGGCGTGCCAGTTCGAGTTGATCTCCTTGCTCCAAGGGGTACTCTTTATAAGGAATAAGAGGACTTCCGTTTACTTGCGTTCCGTTTTTAGAGCCAAGGTCACGGATGATCCAAGTGCCATCCTGATGCAACAGTTCGCAATGCTGTCGAGACAGCTCTTTCGTATCAGAGGAGAATGGCAGATCAAGTGTTTCTCTTCCGATCACGAGTCCCTCTTCCTTAATCGGGATGCGAACAGGAGCAGCATCCGGTTTGTTCCATTCCAGGTACGCACGACAGCCAGTCGTTGATGAATCGGGTTGTTTTAACAGGACCGTTGCCTTCGGATCGAAGAGCAACACCGTTCGACTGGACAAGGTGGCGAAGTACTCGGAATCCTGTCCAGAAGCGGCTGCTATTGATGCCGATGGAATAAGAGGCTCTTGCATGAAATCAACCGCTGGCGGCCGAGCTGAACCTGGGTCTGCAATCGGAGACGAGGCGGCCTTCGGCTTCTTCTGACGATCCACGTTCTCTTGGCCCTTGTGGTCGGACTCCATAAGAGGATTAGGCGATAATGGCTCCTTCCACCCTTTAGTCTGGCCTTTGGATAGGTGGTAGCCAACCGAGACTGCAAAGACGGTGATACCAAGTGCAGCAAAGAGAAGCCATTCTGCAGCAAACCAGGCAAACAGTCCCCAACTCAGCAAAACGGGAACGATGAGGATTAGTTTTTGCTTATCAGACAGTGTAAGAGAAGGAGCCTGTTGGGCGGTTGGCGTCGCTTGGGACTGCTGCGCCATCACTCCCTTTCCCGCAGGAGATTGGAATGACTTCGGAGAGCCCAATGCCTCCCCACCTTTATTCAGGCTAAGCGAGGATTCCGTGAGAGTAGAGGGAGACAAGCTAGTGGGAATCTTCCGCTGATGAGGATGAATCAAGCCTTCCTGCTCCACCGACAGCTTGCTTGATTGTTTAAGAGCAGAGAGCAGTCCCTTCTTATATTCCATAGGATGAGCTTTATGCTGGAGCAAAGAATCAAGCACTCGCAAGACCTGCCCGCTTGTGTCTTTGACCCCTTCCCGAATGGCCGAGATGAGCTTGTGCCAGCGGCTCTGAAAATCTTCTTCCTCATCCATTGATCGCAGGGGCAAGTATACCAACTCCGGCGATTTGGTCTCATGAGACAGATATACCTGATCCAGATCAAGAACAAATCGATGATCCTGAAGCAGATGAGCCCTGCCATTCTCCAGAACAAACACCAGATCCACGATCAAACGTGCCAAATCCTCTTCTTCCAAGGGGTGAAAGCGAAGCTCTTGAGCGAGCGGCCGCAAACCGGAACATGCATAATACAATCGCAGCTCCAGATCCTCCTCCTCCACCACCAGGGGAAGCAAGCCTTGAATTCGATGTCGTTCCAACATGATTCGTTCGGTTCGGTTGATCTCTTCTGTGAGAAATCCAGAGGTTCCTCGGCTTACTGCCACATAATGACCGGAACGATCGATCCGGTCCCAATTTACCCCGTGCAACACGGTCATAGGAATCCCCACCCCCGATTTAACCAACTGTCCATCGCCAGCAGGATAACCGCCGGCACAACCGCGTACATAAAGGGAAAACGAAGCATATCCTTCTTCTTGCCCTCCGTCAGAGCGCTCACCTGCTTCATTCCCAAAACCGAAATTAGAATGAATCCCACTCGGGTTAATCGTTCCTTAAACAGCTTGCGGTTGATCAAGATCAGGATCCCAATCACACCGGCAAAGAGAATGGAATACAGTGCGCATTGGATAGCAAATCCTCCTCCCGAGATCGATCCGATGGCCGCAAAGAGCTTGACGTCTCCCGCTCCAAGCGCTCCGATCACATGCAACAGAAACAGAGACGCAAACCCAATGACCAGTCCCGTCAGCGAATGCCAGGCACCTGTCCATCCAGAGAGCAGCAGGTTCATGCCCATTCCACTGCCCATGCCAGCCAAGCAGACCGCATTCGGGATTTTGCTGTCCCGCAGATCGGTCACCGCGGCTGCTGTGATCAAAAGAAACAATAAGATCCAGATCAATCCATGCCCTCCTAAACGAACGAATAGGTTATCGATTTCCAACCCAGGCTCGTTCCATCGCCTTTTTTCGGATTACGATGGTCTTGGAGACAAAAGGCAGCGGCAATCGAACCCGATATTCCACCTCGACCCCAAACCACGGCTCCCCCGCTCGGTTTAAATCAGGCAACGTAACTTTGGTGACGCGAAACTGCTCTTTCTGCAAGACCCGCTTATCCGCATAATGCCAAACAATAGGTTGAAAAGCTCCATTCAACACCGGATCCACACAAGTTCGGACAACATCCTCTCCCATGCTCTGCCCCTCTGCCTCCCATTGCTCGCGCCGCTTCTTTTCCCATTCCAGAAGGGACAGGATTGAATCGGGAATTATCGATTCATAAGTGGCGGCGGATTCCTCTGCCTGGGTAACGGCCCCTCTCGCCTTGCGTATTTGGTCCAGCACTTGTCCGATAACCTCCGCTGTTCGAGTGCCTGCCGCTTTTTGCTTCGCTTTGCTGTACAACCGATCTACTGGAGCATAGTGAGTGGCGATCTCCTTCACGGTCTCGGATGCGGCCGCCTGTACCTTCACCTCTGCAATCGACAATCGAATTAGAGCATGCATGGCCAAAACAAAAACAAGAAATAGAGGCAGAACCAGGGCTGCTTCAAGCGTAAGACTTCCCGAAGCACTCCGAAAGAGAGAGCCCTTCGACTTCCCGCTTTTGTTAATAAGTCATCACCGCCGTTGCTGTTGCCTTCCCGTATCGACCATCCAGCTCAATGCCGCCCAGTTTGGAGACAATCCCCTTCAGGAACCAGACTCGATAAGTCGAAGAAGCACGCGCCTGAATGTAAGTAGTCTGATGCGTCAGATCAAGGCCGGTGTCCATTTCGATCAAGGCTTGCATCCGGGCCATCATCTTCTTGTCGTTACTGTGTAGTAAAAAGAACACCCGAAGAAAATCTTTATAGGTGACTTTCATCGCTGGGAGCTTCTTGATTAGCGGAATGGCTTGGTTGTCCAAAAGCTTTCGCATATCCAGATAAGCGTCCTTCGCTCCTTGTACAGCAGCCACAAGAAGAACAAGTAAGGGGGAGCCAATGTTCAGAACCTCGGTTTTCGGGTCCAGCAGCGCTTCGACCGTACGGATCGCAAACAGGAGGGTGAACATCTCTCCATATGCGGCTGAGTAATTCCCGAGCTGGGAGTCAAACCCATATAGAATATATTCCGCTTCCTGGCCTGCCAAGGAGCGATCGGCATAATCCGCCAACGCGGATGTTCGATTCGAGAAATGCTGCAGGGCAAATTCATTCAAATACAACTCTCCTCTAGCATCCGTTAGGAGCTGTTCGATTCGGCTGCCCAAGCCCATTGCTTCCTTGATGCTTCCCCTACTGGAAGAGTAGGGTGCATTCGCTAACCCACTGGTTCCTGACTCGATAGACCCAGCTGAATTGAAAGTGATGTACTTGGCGAACAGCCCCGTGCTTCGATCTTTCGCGGTGCCATTCAATTGTTCATAGATCGCTTGATTGGAGCCAGACCCGAGAAAGTCTCGCCCTTGGGCTAGAAGCTCCTCCAGCTCTGCTTCCGTGGATTGTTGCTGGTTCTCCCGTTCCTTGCGATTGGCTTTCCGCTTCTCTTCAAGTGCCCCTTGCTTCGCCAGAAACTCGTCGGGTTGCTGAACTGCTTGTTTTGCAGCTTCGTGAATCGCATCCCCTGACTCCCCCGTGAACCAGGTTGTTTCCTGCCATTTCAAGGCCAGCCCATTAAAGATCGATAGGACTCGACCGCTGTCGATTTGATAATGCATAAAATAATCTTCGTCCAATACCTGTACCGATTCATAGATTTTGCTTGCAGCCCCCCCCTTGCTGGAAGCTTCAGCGATCAAGCGTTCCTTTTCCTTGCGGAGTTCGGCATTTCGTTTCTGTGCCTCGTTGATCCGTCCATTCAAACTCTGTTGAAGCTCGTTCAGTTTCGCTTGGTCCTGCGGAAGCAACAGCTTTGATTCTTCGAGCTTAAGGGTGTAAGCAGCCAGATCCCGCATAAGATCGGCAACGGCTTGCTTGTCTTGAACCAGTTTGGCCAATGATTGATTCAGGCTGGCCAAGCTTTCCCTCATCGTTCGAATGGAGTCCGTTAATGAAGCGATGGGATCCTTGTTTTTCTTCGGATCCTTTTGCAGGTCGGTCAATCGTTTCTCCGCATCCTGCAGATCAGTCCCCAACCGGCTTATGGAGCCTTGCAACTGCTCCATCGATTGCTCGATTTGCTCTAGGGATTTCTGGGCATCGACAACCGAGGTCATTCCGGTCTTGTCCGCCAGCTCCTTCAATTCTAGGTACGTTTGTTGATAGCGCTCCGAACGCTTTTTGGCTTCCTTCGCGAAGGTTTGAGCTTCATCCCAGGCTCCATCCAATTCCACTTGGATGTCGTTCCATTTGGATTCCAGCCCGCTCGCGTTCTCATAGAGCTCGCCTGTGGCGTTCATCCCCTCCACCGCGCCGTTCTTCTTGAACTTCTCCACCAACTCCAAGGTGAACTCAATAGGCGCCTGATACTTCATGTCCTCGTTCACCTGATTGCGAAAGACCACCTGATTGGCAAGACTATACATAGAAGAAACGTGCGTGCTTTCCGGTTGAAAGGAAGCATCCAGGTAAGCAAAGCCGGCCAAGGCACCGGGTTCGTAGCTGTTCTGAGCCATCAACGCAGAGAACAACTGCGTCATCTGGTCCCGGTCATCAGAACGGCCAAACAACCCGTATTCACGTAGTTTTGTCTCGTACTCCGACATGACCGATCTGGCTGCTGCCTTCACGGCGCGTTCGGTTTCCCGTTCCGCCACTTCATAGCGAATGAAGTCGACGAGAACCGCTTGAAAGAAGAAGATGGGGAGCAGAATCACGATGAGATAGACAGAAACCGAGCCTTCCTCCTTCCCCATCCATCGCGGGAAACGCCTACGACTCATGGATGCTACTCCTCTCTACAAGTGGTGGATCACGACGACAATCCCGTTCTTCTCCAGCTCAGCCCTCAGGGCTGGAGTAAGGTCAATGGGCTTGCTCCCTTTTTTGAGCTGGAAGAAGTGCCACACAACCCCCTTGACCTTGCCGCTCTTGATCAGCTCGACATCCTTCTTGATTTGATCGAGGGCATCTTTTTTATTCACGGTGTATTTGGCGTCATGGGCAATTCCGTCCGGATCGATCGCATCATACTGCCTCTCCTTGCCCACCGTTGAGGTTGGAAAGGCCTGCGGCTTCCCGTTCACCAGCTCTTGAATATAGCGGCTTGCTTTTGCGGCCGAATCGATATAGGGCGGCGGCTTGTCCTCTGAAAAGGACTCAAGAGAAGCGACCTCATCCCTTTTGCTGAGGTACTCGTAGAGCCGTCCGGCATAATCGGTCAGGAGATCAAGGTTGCGGAGAAATTCCGCAGGCTCGGTTATGTAAGATTCAGCGATCCCTGCTGCGCTCTGTTCCGGGATCAGCCTCGCAAAGAGGCGCGGAATGCCGGATTTTCGATCGAGGTCCACTTGAACGCTTCGTTCCAGCAGGGAATTCTTGTAGAGGAAGGTTCCTTGAGAATCAGGGGGCACGATGTCGATTTGGTTGATCAGCTTGCTCTGGCTGAGGGATAAGCTCTCCGTACCCGAGGCGGGAACGTTCAGGGTACTGGATGAACGTCCGGAGATGCGAAACAAGGAGGACAGCTCCGTCAAAGAGGTCCTCCAATAGAGCCCGTCCCGATTGCTGACAGCAAATGCTCCGCTTACGGGATCCCGATAAGAGTTGTCCCAGTTGTATGCCGCCCGCTCCGCTGCTGTCTCCGCACGCAGCTCCAGCTGAGCCGTTCGCCAAAGAAACAAGCTGATGAACAGCACGAGGAAGCTGATCAGGAGCACCAGTGGAAAGACCATTGTTGCTTCGAGGGTAAAGCTGCCTTCTTGACGATGGAGGAAATGGAACTTAAATGAGAAGTATTGTGTACTTTTTCTAGGTTTCATCGAGCCCCCGTTAAGGTTTAGGGGTTTGAACCGCGCCACCCTTGTTGTTCATTTCACTATCAGTACTTGTGAACAACCCATTTACCCAATTGATAATCCACTTGCGGAATGCAATGGCGATGATAACCAACACCGCCAGGATTAGAAGAAGCTCCAGGGTCCCAAGGCCTTCTTCATCTTTCCAGAATGGAAGCCAGAATGTTTTGATCATGCATTTCTCTCCTTCATTATTGATAAGTTCCCATCATGAGAATAGCGGGGGCCGCTACCACAACCGTGACAATCAGGAAGATCAGAACCATCGGGAAAACCAGCTTGGAGGAAGCCTCTTCCCCAAGGGTCTTCGCCTGAGTCTTCCGCCGCTCCCAAAGCCCGCGGTTCAACTCCCTCAGGCTGGTTACAAAATCATCTCCGCCCCGCCTATAGTTAAGCAGAATGGTGTTACTGAACAACGATACTTCCTGTACCCCGCAGCGTTTACTGAAATTGTCCAGGGCTACCGGCAACGAGATTTGGTTGCGCAAGTCCTGCAACAGCAGAGCAAGCTCCTTTTGCAAGGCGGAGCAAGGATGAAGATCGTCAGGTATGGACGCTCCGCAACGAAACAAAGCTTGTTGTACCGTCTCTCCCGCGTTCACCAGCAAGACCAGTTGATTAAGAAGCTCGGGAAGTTCCATGATGATGCTTCGCTTCTTCGCAACCGTCTTCTTCTGGAGACTTGTATAATCCAGAACAGGCAGAAAGGCTGTTAGCAGGAGGATGCAGACAAGCAGGGTTATGTCTCGAAGCACAATCCCGAGAAGAATGGCAAGCAAGAACGCCAAAACGGTCTTGGTGAGCATGTCCCGAATGAATCGGTTGGCCCGATCAGAATCCGTTGAAGGCCCTTCCAGTTGAAGATAAGCCAGTTGAACCTTGGTATAGAGAGAAGGCAACCGCTGCTCCGCCTTCACAAATCGAAGGAAAGCCTCGGACAGCGGACCGAGCCGCTCCAGGATCGAATTCTCCTTTTTCAAGCGCATCCTCCCTCATCAAACTTGCAAGTCCATAATCTTCCCGCTTAACCAAAGACAGAAGAATAATGCGAGAAGGCACACCGTCATCAGCAAGATCCCTCGAAGGTTCCCATACAGGGGCTGCATGTAATCAGGCGAGGAAAGAGAGAGGAAGGCAACAATTACGAGCGGCGCACAGCCTAGTACCTTCGATTCGAATCGTTTTTGCGCAAGCATGATCGAAATCTCCTGCTTCACCTCAATCTTCTCGGCAATGATCTGAGAGGATCGACGAACCACTTCAACCAGGTTCCCCCCCGTTCTCTTGCTGACGGCGAACACATTCGCGAAGTTTTGAATGTCCTCCACCCCGCTGCGCATGGCAAAGTCCATCAGCGCTTCCTCGATCGTGACACCGTGATCCATCCGCCGCACCATTCTTTCCACCTCTCGCAAAATAGGGGTATCCGGTTGGGGGTACACCATCCGTAAATCCTTGCCTATTCCGCGAAATGCATTCTCAACCGACTGCCCGGCAGATAAGAGCGAGGACAGCGAATAAAGAGCTTGCTTGAATTGGGCCGTCAATTCAACCCTCTTCTTCTCCGCCAATTGCTTGGCTCTTACGGGGGGATAGAAGAACCCTGTTAGAAAGAACAACATCGTGATGAACAGATTTTGGTAAAACAGATAGCCCACGAATGAGGCGAGACTCCCTGCCAGGATCAAAGCGAAGGCCCTCTCCCGGCGTGTCATGGTATAACTGCGATAATCCATCTCAACTTCCGCCGTTGAAGCGGCAGGTTTCGAACCCCTGTCATCCTTTTTCGATGATTTCAAACGGATCCTGAGGGGAACCCGCCTAACGTCTTCAGATCGTTGCTCATTCTCTTTGCGGCCCTGGTTCGAGAGATGAACGGCCGTCAAACGGCCCACGATCAGCAGAATCATCGCTCCACCTGCCATGGCCGCCAGCTTGGCAATCATAGTTCCTCTCCTTCCGTCAACTTCATGCTGGCATGCTCCAGCTTGCGAACGTGAAGGAGTGGATTGCGGGTGCGCACCAGACCGGCCGTCCCATTCTCTCGCTCTTCATAAAGATAGAGAGGATTGAGCCGTATTTCTCCATCTTCCACCCCCAGCACCTCATGAATTTCCGTAACTTTGCGAGACTTGTCTCTCATCCGGCTCAAATGAATCAAGATATCAAGAGCGGATGCAATCTGCTTTCGCACAACGGCAAGAGGAAGCTCCGCTCCGCTCAGCACCATTGTCTCCAAACGACTCAGCATATCGATAGATGAATTCGCATGTCCAGTGCTGATCGAGCCTTCGTGTCCGGTATTCATGGCGGAGAGCATATCAAGTGCTTCAGCTCCCCGCACTTCTCCGACCAGAATCCGATTGGGCCGCATGCGCAGCGAGGATCGGATAAGGTCGCGTATCGTAATTTCCCCCCTTCCTTCCGTGTTCGCGTTACGGGTTTCCAGCCCGACGAGATTGGGTATTGTGCGGATTTGCAACTCCGCGGAATCCTCAATGGTGACGATCCGTTCATCCTCAGGAATAAATCCGGCGAGGGCATTGAGGAATGTTGTTTTCCCTGACCCGGTACCACCTCCAATAAAAATATTATATTTGCACTCCACAAGCCGACTGAGGTCCGCCGCCGACCGTTCCGTAAGAGCCCCCTTGGCGATGAGATCAATCATCGTCATGGGCTTTGACGGGAACTTGCGAATCGTCATGGTCGGTCCTTTCAGCGCGACGGGAGGAAGCACCACGTTAACCCGGGAACCATCCGAAAGTCTGGCATCCACGATAGGGCTGCTTTCATTAACAGTACGGTTCACCTTGGCGACAACAGCTTGAATGACATCCTCAAGCTTTTCCTTGCTATCGAAGCGACCTTCCACTCGGGTAATCGCCCCGTTTTGTTCAATAAAGATCTCCTCGTGGCTGTTGATCATAATCTCGGTGATGTCCGGGTCTTCCAATAGAGGCTGCAGAATGTCCAGCCCGCGAAAGGAGTGGAATACCCGCTCGACCAGCTTCCATTTTCGGTCCGCGGTCAGATAAGAGCTCTCGGAGAAGCGAAATACTTCTTCTTCGATGAGGGAACGCAATTCCGAATCTGTTCGAGCCGGGGCTCCTTCCAATTGAGCAAGAATACGTTCTCGAATCCGTTTGCTGGCTTCCTCAAGCAAGGCTCAGCGCCTCCTCTCCCGCTCGATGCCGATTCACCGCCGCGATCAGAAGATCCGGAATAACAGGCTCGGTTAAGAGATGAGCGGGGGTCAGCAAGCTTTTCCATTCGGGCATATAGGGAAGGAAGACATCTGGCATTCTTCCTGCCAGCTCAATGGGCTGATTCAAGGTTCCGGTATACTTGTTCACGCCCAGCAGAATTCGCTCCTGAAGCGAACCGTTCCCGAGCCGACGCTCCCATTCGGCCCATGCACGCTGGGCCTTGCGTAGCGAGATCGCCTCGTCGGCTACAAGCCATAGGATGAGGTCGCTGGCGGTCAGCGCCGCCTCTACTTGCGAATCCAAGGTGGAGGACAGGTCAAGGACGACATCATCATACCCGCTGTTGCGAAAAGCCGTCATCAAAGCATTCATCTCGGCTGGGGATAAGCCTTCTAAATCGTCACCTTGCATAGGGGGCTCCAGGTAGTGCAAGCCGGATCGCGGATCAATTCGTGTAAATCCGGACAGTCGAGAGGATAAGTTGCCTGGATCTGCTTTTACATAATAGAGCAGCTTGCCGAAGCGATCCTCTCCACACCCTTCCAAGAAAGGAAGCTCGGATGGGATCCCCTCTAAGCTCACCAGGAGTGTGCGTCCTCCGTAATAAGCGAGCCCTGTCGCCAAATTCCAGGCTGCCATCGTTTTGCCGCTCCCTCCGGAAGCAGAGTAGACGGAGAGGAGATGCCCGCCTCGCGGATTCCCGGCTAACGGAGCAACGGGTATCCCTTGGGCTGCTTGCTGCTTAAGCTCGGAGAGGAGAGTTGGCAGAGGTTGATATTTGGCAATCATGGAAAAATCGGTGTCCGCTGCTTCGCCTGCGATGGCATCGTCACCAAATAAGCAGCATTCTCGAGCGAAGGATTTCAGGCTCGCGGCTTCCGGCCACCATGCCGTTCCAATGAGCAGGATGTCCAGCATTCCGAACTTGGCATAATGCTTCTCCGCCGCCTCTCGTTGGGTAAAGGTCACCAGGACGAACCCTTTCGCCTCCTCCTCTGCTCGAAAATAAGCCTTAAGCGGCTCTAAATATTCACGATCCTGCTCCAGGATCCCGATCTTCCACAGCCTCATCGAAAGGTTCTCCTTCATTGCGAAATAGGTGTACTGGACGGGAACAGGATCAACGATGCATCCAATCCAGAAATCCAGCGATGATGATCAAAGAGGTCACTACGGCAAGCAGCAGATGATGGCGACTCCGAAACCAGTGTTCCACCTAGCTCCCCCTATCGGATCGAACGAAAAAAAACGCCGCCCATGCAGAATGATACTTCTGCATCGGCGGCGCTTCCGCACGATCAATATGAATTGGCTTGAGTATAACACATTCGGAAACTTTTACAAGATTCAATTTCGACTTTTTTCCCCGTTACTTGACCGACGATGACGAACGACGCCCAAAAAAGCGGAAAAATGATCGCTTTCGATCTCCCTTACGGAGCAGTTGGACCGGCAAAAAGCATTTCAGAAGCGGAGACAATGCCTCGGATAGAATAGCTGTATAGTCGGGATGATCGTGAACGCGTTCTCCCTTCCATTCGGCTGTATGAACCGAACCTGCCGGCAGCTCAGGTAGGACAACCTCGGCAGACTCGGGCATGCAGGACAACCATTCCCTCCTGCCTGAGAAATCGGTGTCTCGATTCGCGGTGTACAAAACGGTCTTTCCGGCGGTTTTCCAATTCTCGACGCGTTGAACCTTGCGGCGGCACGATGGAGAAGCGAGTTTTGCCGGATTCGGGCCGAATACGGCCAAGATGACATCAGCCAACCCCAACCATTCCTGAGCCTCCGCATGCTCCCAATGACCGGACAAATCAAGAATGACAACAGGGCGGGTCAGTTTAGGCAAAAGTTTGGAGTACATCGGGATGGCTGGAGGCTCGCAATTCGGATCGAGAGGCAGCCACTCCGACGCTCCCGAACTCCAGGTTCGCAGTTGCTCCGACTTCCCGGAAGAGGGAGATTCCCCTGCGAGAAGCTCTTGAATCGTTCGCACACGAGAAGGAGCATGCCGCTCGCCATGGAGCAGGTGAAACAGTTCCGGCTCGTTACCGGGGAACTCTACCAGCGTATGAGCAACACCAAGACGGTTCAGTTCCCGACAGAGCGCCATGGCTGCGAAGCTGGAGCCTGCCCCGGGGTACACGCTGCCCACCACGATGAGCTGACGATTCAGAACAAGCGGCGCAGCCCCCTGTTTTTGCTCATGAGAAACACCGATTGTTCCTTCTCTCTTCTCTAGAAGCTCGGCCATCTTCGCCCCCAGCTCGCGGGCGGAAGCTAACCGACGATTGGGGTCCCGTTCCAGCAATCGCTGCAGCAGAGTCCGCAAATCGGCCGGCACCTGCTCGCTGTCCGGCAAGGAACCCCCTCGATAGAACTCACCCCGGTATAGCAAGTAATAGAGCATCGCCCCAAGGGAATACAGATCACTACGCACGTCGGTCAAGCCTTGTTCCACCTGCTCGGGAGACGCGAACCCGATCGTTCCAAAGCTGATGGTATCCGCGAGAGAGCCTTCGGTGTAGTTCCGAGCAATCCCAAAGTCAATGAGTCGCACGTGCCCCTGCTCATCAAGCATGACATTGCTTGGTTTAAGGTCCCGGTAGATAATCGGCTTCGGTTGAAGATGGTGGAGATAATCAAACAGGTCACACAACTGAGTCGCAATCTGCAAGACACGTCGAACGGTGAGTTCGCCGCGTTCGAAGCAAGTCTGCAGGGTCTCGCCTTTGATATAATCCGTGATCAGATAGCTGTACCCGCTCTCGTCGGGTGGACAATAATCCGCCACCTTGGCTAGGAATGGATGCTCCAGCGAAGCCAGCATTCGTGCCTCCTCCTCAAAACCGCGCAGATCAAAGGCATGCCGCAGCGAAGCTTTTACCGCCCACTTTTTACCGGGAAGCCGCAAATCCTCCGCCAAATAAACCGTACTCATTCCACCATGGCCCACGACTTCCTCCAGCCGATAGCGACCAGCCAGCACCTGCCCCAAGTCAAGTGGAGTCCTATCTTTTGACTCTTGCAATCGTAACTCGTCCCCCTTCCATACTCGTATGCCCATCAGTATAAGGATTGGATGGGAACATTGTCCAGAACGAAAAAAAGAAGGTCATTCGACCTTCTCCTCCAGAATATAAGCGATCTTGCGCATTGTTAACCCGGTTAAATATAGGAAAGTCCTGATCAGTTAATCTCATTAATCATATCACCCAACCCGAATCCAGGGCCTTCCCGAATGCCAATCCAGCTGGAGCGGAACACCAAAAGCCTGAGAGAGCGCTTCGGCTTGCAGGACCTCTTCCTTCCGTCCTGATCGAATGAGCCGCCCTTCCTCCAGCAGAGCACAGTGGGTGAAAGCCGGCATAACTTCCTCAATGTGGTGTGTTACGTAGAGCATAAGGAGATGCGGCGATCTCCGGCGAACCTGTTCCACCTTTTCCAAAAAGCGCTCCCTCTCAAACAGGTCCAACCCCGAGCAAGGCTCGTCCATGATCAGGATCGAAGGCTCTACCATCAAGGTGCGGGCAAGCAGGATTTTCTTTCGTTCTCCCTGCGACAACGTCCCCAGGGGCTGGTCCTTCACCTTGGACAAGCCAACGAATTCAAGCAGCTCCAGCGCCTTCTCCTTCACTTCCTTCGGAATCTGCTGATAGAAGCGCAGGAAAGCATAGGCTCCCGTCGCCACGACCTCCCACACCGGGTCGCGAAGCGCCATCTTCTCAAACAAGGATTGGCTGATGTACCCGATCCGTTTGCGCATATCCCGGACATCGGTCTCCCCGTACCATTCTCCCAAAACCTTCACCCGGCCGGAGCTTGGGAACAGATAGCCGTTGATCATTTCAAGCAGTGTCGTTTTTCCACAGCCGTTGCGCCCGAGGATAACCCAATGCTCTCCCTCGGAAAAGGAAAGCGAGACGTCCTGCAGGATCGTCCTTTCCCCCCGTTGAAATGTTAGCTGATGAAGCTCAATGATCGGATTCATGAGACAACCCCCGCTTTTTTCGCTCTTTCGCCAAGCGTATAATTTCATTATTGTAGCTCAGCTTCTGTCGGATTGCCAGATTGCCCTGATTCATTATGACTCGCAGGGCGATTAACAATCCGTATGTCCCTCTTAGCCCGAACCAAGTAAAAAAGCCTTGCTCCTTCGGAGCAGGGCTCTCTTTCATGGAACATCAAGACTTCCCCGGATGGCCTGACCACTCTTGCGCCAGCCGAATTTCCTCCCGGTGGGTGCCGTCCACTCCCCTTGCCGTCTCCAGAACAAAGGGAACGGAACGGAGAAATGGGGTGGTGAGCACCTCTCGAAGCTGCGCCTCCCCGATGGCTCCCCTACCGATAGAGGCATGGCGATCCTTGCGAGAGGCATGCGGATACACCGAATCGTTCAGATGCACAGCAACGAGCTGCTGCCAATAGCCCAGCTCTTCCCCGATGCGGACCAGTTCTCCCCAGCGATCGGGCTCCCAGAGCCCAGACGCGTAGGCATGGCAGGTATCCAGGCAAAATCCGACCTTCTCGGGTTGGGCGCATAAACTGCGGATTTGGACCAATTCATGCAGCGTGGTACCCATCGGGCTTCCATCCCCGGCTTGATTCTCAATGAGAAGCTTAGCCTCTCCCTGCCAGTTGTCCAGAACCTCGTTTAGCATAGAGAGAATTCTTTGATAATCCGAGAGCGGATCTCCCGAATGCCCTTTGCCGAAATGAACGACCACGCCGAGAGAACCGCACGCATTAGCGATTTCCAGATCGTTCAGCAACGACTGGACGGTCGCCTGTGCGAGCTTAGGGTCTGCTGTCGCCAAATTGGTCGGGTACGGCGTATGCGCAATGGAGACAATGCCATACTCATGGCAATAGGAAGCACATGATAGAGCATCTGCCTTGTCGAAGGCTTTTACAGACAGAGAACGGGGGTTTTTCGGGAAGTATTGAAAAGCCTGTGCCCCGATGCGGTACGCAGTATGGGCCGCTTCCAGGTAACCTCGACGAATGCTGATGTGACAGCCGATTGGCGGACGGAGGAGATCGGCCTCCTTCATCGCTGACACCCCGGACAGTAGAACAGCTTGCGTCCCGCGAGCTCGCTTTGGACGATGGAGTTCCCGCATCGATGACAGGCTTCTCCTCCTCGGTCATAGACCTGACAGAGCTCATTAAAGCCCCCGGTATGCGCATCACCAACATAAAAGGGATGCTCCATGTACCCTCCACTTCGAATACCGCGATTTAGCAGTTCAAGCATAGCCTGGAACAATCGGGTCTGCTCCTCATCTGGAAGCTCATGCGTACGACGATCTGGACGAATGCCTGCTTCAAAGCAGAGCTCATCGGTATAGCAATTGCCGATGCCAGCCAGAAAGCCTTGATCGAGGAAGGCGGCCTTCAGCGTACTCCGTCGAGTCAGGAGTCTCTTCCGAAACATCTCCTCTGTCAGTTCAAGCGGATTCGGGCCTAACGCGGCCAATTTACGCTCTGCCTCTTCCATCTTCCACAAATGCAAATACCCCAGCCGAAGCCCGATAAAATACAAATGCTCCTCTCCAAAGGAAAGCTGAACCTGAATGGTGCGCTCCGGCTTGTCATCCTCCCGGCCCCAGAACATCCAACCGCCCAGCATCAAATGAAGGAGCAGCAATTGCTCTCCGGGAAGGTGAAAAAGCAAATGTTTCCCTCTTCTCTCCACCTGGGTGATGGCCGAGCCCACCAAACATTCCGTCCAAACGGTGACGGGAACATTGATCGATTTCTCGCGGGTAATTATGGTTTGGGTAATCCGGCGTCCAACCACACGCGGTCGTAAAGCGTTCGCGTAGGTTTCCATTTCAGGAAGCTCGGGCATCTCGATTCTCCTTCTCTACAGGACTCCGGATCAGACGCAAGGATGACTGCCACCCTTCGCCGCATGAAGTCATATAGAGTTGGTATGTCCTTCCACTGGGGATCTTAGTCGTGGATTCCGTCAGGACCCTTCCGGGAGTGAGTAGTCATCGAAAAGGGTTCCCGCATAACTGGGGGCCGAGGAGGCGCTTTGCTTCTTGCGTCGTCGATTTGCTGCTTCCTTTCCCTCCGGGCGGATAGGAAGCTTCTTTATCATCGGTGCTTGTCGTTCTTCGTTCTCTTCTTGACCCTCTTCTGGGCTCTCTTCGCTGCTCATTGTTCCGCTGTTTATGCGAGATAAAACTTGCGCACGCTCTTTGCGGCGAAGGCGATCCACCCGCTTTTCCATTGCGGCTATCTCAGCCCTCTGCTTTTCCGTTGGTCTGGCGAGCGACAGCCGCTTGCGGACAGCCGACAGCGCCTCCTCCGCATAGAAGAGCGCTTGCCGATAATCCTTATCTCCATGCTCGTGGTACATGGCAAGCTCCACATAGGGTTCTACAGGCGTAAAGGTTCGTTCCGAACGCCACTCCACAGCCTGCTTCCAGAGCGAAACGGCAAGGGGCATCTGCTTTCGCTTCTTGTAGTAGAGCCCAAGCTCGTACCAATACGGAGCACATTCCTCCGCGGAACGTTCCCGAAGGTGGAGGAATGCCTCTTCAGCCCGTTCCTCCTGATCCATCCGGCTAAGCCATAAGCCAAGACGGAAAAGCTCCTCCGCCTCTAAGCTGTCCAGAGGGATCCGGCCGTTCAGCAAGTGGCCAAAATGGATGGAGAGCCCTGCGAGCGATAAGATGTCCCATTCATTGTGCTGAAACACGCCCTGCATAATCTCCGGGTCCTGCTCCGCCAGGTAGCGAAAATAGAGCGTAGGCGCGAGCGAACCGGGAACATCCTCCACGCGCTGGAAAGCGAGCCGCTCTTCCTCCACCTTACCCAATCGACAGGAAGGCAGGGTGTGCTTCCACAGGCTTCGGGAAGGATGAAGGAAATCGAGATGAACCGCAGGCGCAGCCGCGGCCTTCATCCGGTTCATGACATACCGGTTCAGCATGAGCGGCCAATCGAAAGAGCGGCCGTTGTAGGTCACGAGATGCGAGCAAGCGGCCACCTGCTCGTTGAGGTAGGCCAGCATGGCCAACTCCTCGGCTGGATTACGAATGAAGAGCTGCTCCACTTGGAAGCACTCGGCCTGATAGCGCCCGAGGCCGATCATGAAGGGGACGTTACCCGCTCCTTGGCCAAGCCCGGTTGTCTCCGTATCGAAAAAGAGAAGCGATTCGGGATTGGCCGCATAGGGCATGCCGAATGCATCGAGACCCGAGAGGACATCCGGGAGCTCGTCAAGCCGCCAGCGGCCATGCTGGTGCCCCAGCGGATAGCTCACCCGACGGCGGACGAAGCCGCCCCATTCGGTCTCCACCCACTCGGCTCCAAGGATCGACCACTCCGACTCTTTCTCAATAACAGGCACAGGTAACCCCTGATCGGCCCTGTGCTCGATCGACGAGCCTCCCAAGGTACCCGGATTGCCGCTCGAATTTGACTCTTGGAGAGGAGTCATCTCTCCCGGCTCTCTCCCTCCTGCCTCTGCTCCAGAGGTCGGGATGATCGAGCTCTTCATCCGGTTGAGCCGGTCGCGCAGCCCGCTCATGGTGCAGCCCTTCCCGTCATCCGTCGCAGAAGGCCGAGCGCCTGCTTCTTCCCGAGCAGGCCGACCTCCTCGATCGGCCCGACGCAGGCGGGGCAGCCGCTCAGGCAGCCGCAGCGGGTAATCAGCTCCTCGGCCTGACGCATCAGCGTGCCGTGCACGTCATACAGCCGCTCGCTTAAGCCGACTCCGCCCGGATAGCGGTCGTAGAAGAACAGCGTCGGCAGCTTGTTGTGCACAGCCCTCACCTGCGCGACCACGCGAATGTCCTGCGGGTCGCACATCAGGTAGAGCGGAGCAATGTGCACGAGGACATTGGACAGGCCGAGCAGTGCGCTCTGCACGTCATTCGGGCTCATCTCGCGGGTGAGTTCCTCGCTGAGCGTGATCCAATAAGAGCTCGTATGCAGCTCTTCTTCGGGCAGATGAATCGGTCCCGATCCGATGTTCTCATGCGTGCGGAGACGGAGTTTTTTGAAGATGGTCGCCTTGGCGTTCACCGTCACTTCCCCGTATTGCCTCTCCAGCCCGAAGAGTTCTTCTTCCCGGTGAACGTGAAGTACCTTCAATTGAACAGCGAGCGAAGCGTCTGTGAAGTAATCGACGCTCACTTCGCGGACGAATGCCTTCTTCTCCTCCCAGTCCAGCTTCTCGACCTGGTACTGAACTCCCTCGTGAATGTAGATGGCTTCCTCATGAATGAGAGTAGGCGCCCCGAATCGATCCACCTCGCCGAGCACTCGGCTCCCATGAGTGGTGTCGATGATGATGAAGTTCTCCTGAGCGGCGGAACGCAGGGAGATGTCGTGTGCGGGAAACGACTGCTCCATCCAGTACCAGCGATTCTTTACGTGATGAAGAACCTTCTCGTCCGTCAGAAACTCCAGAATATCGGACAGCGATTCTCCCCCGAACGTCTCTCCCTCCTCAAAAGGAAGCTCATACGCCGCACACTTCACATGATCGACGAGAATGATGAGGTTCTCGGGATGAATAAGCGCCCTCTCCGGCGGATTGTTGAAAAAGAAATCCGGGTTCTCGATCACATATTGATCGAGCGGATTGCTGCTAGCCACAAGGAACGTGATCGAGCTCTCCTGCCGCCTCCCGGCTCGTCCCGATTGCTGCCAAGTGCTTGCAATCGTACCCGGGTAGCCGTTCAGGACACACGCCTGCAGCTGCCCGATGTCGATACCAAGCTCCAGTGCGTTCGTGCTGACGACACCCCGGATGTCCCCGTTGCGCAAGCCACGCTCAATCTCGCGCCGCTCCTTGGGCAAGTAGCCGCCCCGATAGCCGCGGATCGTCTTTGGCCCCAGCTCGCCCTTGATCAAGTCCTGGAGGTAAGTGAGCAGGATCTCCATGCGCACTCGGCTGCGCGCAAAGACGATCGTCTGCACGCCGTTGCGCAGGAGCGAGCCCGCGATCTTCCGCGTCTCCAGCACGCTGCTCTTGCGAATGCCGAGCTGTTGATTGACGACCGGCGGGTTGTAGAAGACAAAGTGCTTCTCGCCGGACGGCGCTCCGTTGTTGGCTACGAGTGTCATCGGACAGCCCGTCAGCCGCTCCGCATGCTCTCGCGGATTCTCAATGGTCGCAGAGGCGCAAATAAACTGCGGGTTCGAGCCGTAAAATCGGCAGATGCGAAGCAAGCGGCGAATGACGTTCGCCACGTGGCTGCCAAAGACGCCTCGGTAAGAATGAAGCTCGTCTATGACAATAAAACGAAGGTTCTCGAACAGCTTCACCCACTTGGTGTGATGCGGCAGAATCGCCGAGTGCAGCATATCCGGATTCGTAACGACGATATGACCGGCGTTCCGAATCGCGGTCCGCACCGTTGGCGCCGTGTCCCCATCATAGGTGTGGGCCTTGATATCGGCTCCGAGCACGTTTACCACTTCCAGGAGCTCCGAGACTTGATCCTGCGCGAGGGCCTTGGTCGGAAATAGGTACAAGGCTCTCGCATTCTCATTTTGCAAAATGGTATTCAGCACAGGCAAGTTGTAGCACATGGTTTTGCCGGATGCCGTCGGGGTGACCGCAACGACATGATCCCCGGTTGCAGCCGCTTGAAAAGCAGCCGCCTGGTGAGTATAGAGAGCGGACACTCCGCGCTGACGCAAAACCTCCACGATCTGCGGATTGAGTTCGTCTGGAAAGTCCGCATAGTGTGGCTCGCGAGGGGGAATGGTCCGCCAATGGGTTACTTGGTTCATGATCTCGGGCGTGCTGCGGATCAGCTCAATCATCTCCGTCACACCTGATGCTTTTCCGGTTAGTGGATTCATAAGTCCTCCCGTCCAATGCTCGGTAGGTATCTTACCTAGTTTACAGAATGCATGTTCGTATATCAACTACCTTTTTCGCATTTTCGGGTATTTTTAATAAGTCCATTTTTTCTGTTGCAGCCCTTCGAAAGGGAATGGTAAGATGCGCTTGTGCTTGGGATAGAAAAAGAAGGAGGGAACCCCTCATGAAGCTGTACTCGCGCCTCTTCGGATTCGTGAAACCGTATGCAGGCCGCGCGCTGTTCGCCCTCGTCCTCATGACGCTCGGCGTTGCATTCGACCTCATTGCTCCGTGGCTGTTGCAAATGGCGGTGGACAACGGGATCAAAGCAAAGAGCATGTCCGTGGTCATCCAGTTCTGTCTGCTTCTCGCAGCCGGACAACTGATGAAGACCGTCATCAGCTACCTGCAAGGCTATAACCAGGAGCTTGTTGGACAGAACGTCATCTACGACATGCGCCAGAAATTGTATACCCATCTGCAAAGGCTGTCCTTCTCGTATTTTGACAAGGCTCAGACCGGGCAGATCATGTCCCGGATGACCGGGGACATCGACTCTATCAAGAACTTTATTTCCTTCGGCTTTATCAATCTGTTCCTCGGCGTGCTGACCTTCGTCGGCACCATCGTCGTCATGCTCGTGCTCAACTGGAAAGTGACCTTGATCAGCATGACGACCGTCCCGCTTCTCATCTTCGTCCTGTACAAATTCAACAAAAAGGTCGGGCCGGCCTGGGGCGACATCCGTGAGCAGATGGGCAAGCTGACCACCACCCTGCAGGAAAACATTGCGGGGATCCGCGTTGTCAAAGCCTTCGCCCAGGAAAAGCTCGAGCGCAAGAAGTTCGGCGCCCGCAACGAAGTCAACTTCGAAACAAACATGAGCCGCGCCAACCTGGAAGCCAATTCGTTCCCGGTGATGAACCTGTTTGGCGGAGCCGTCTTCCTCCTCATGAACTGGGTCGGCGGCATTTATGTGGTAAAAGGCGAAATGACCATCGGGACGCTGACCGCTTTCCAATGGTACGCCTGGGGCCTCATCTGGCCGCTGCAGATGCTCGGCTGGATCATCAACATCATGCAGCAGGCGTTCAAGGCCGCTCCTCGCGTCTTTGAAATCCTCGATGCGCCCGTCGACATTGCCTCTCCGGAAGATGGAGGCCAATCAACCGAAGGGATTCGGGGGAACGTTGAGTTCCGTTCGGTTACCTTCCGGTACGCGGGAAGCAATCCGTCCACAGAGGAAGGCGATTCTGCCCTCGCTCCATCCGAGGAACAACAAGCCTCGGCCAGCGTCCTCGATTCGATCGACCTTGATGTAAAAGCGGGAGAAGCTATCGCCGTTCTCGGCGGAACGGGCTCCGGCAAAAGCTCGCTTATTCAGATGCTCGCCCGCTTCTATGATACGACGGACGGGGAAGTGCTCATTGACGGCGTTAACGTCCGTGAATACAACCTGGAGCAGTTGCGCAAAGCGATCGGGATCGTACCACAGGAAACCTTCCTCTTCTCGGCTACCATCCGCGAGAATATCGCGTTCGGATGCCCGGACGCCGCTCAGGAGGAGATCGAGGAAGCCGCGAAGCGCGCTCAAATCCATGACTTCATCTTAACGATGCCGAACGGATACGACACCATCATCGGCGAACGCGGCGTCGGTCTCTCCGGCGGACAGCGCCAACGGGTAGCCCTCGCACGCGCCGTACTACTGAACCCGCCGATTCTGGTGCTCGACGAGGCAACAGCCAGCGTGGACACGGCCACTGAATCAGCAATCCACGAGGCGCTTGCCGATGTCATGAAAGGCCGGACCACCTTCATCGTGGCGCAGCGCCTGTCCTCGGTTCAGACGGCAGACCGAATCATCGTGCTGGAGGACGGCCGAATCGCGGAGCAAGGAACCCATAAGGAACTGATGGCTCAAGACGGCTTTTTCCGCAAGCTCTATCAGCTCCAGCAGGACGCAGAAGGAATGTCTGCTCTGGAAGAGACTCCTCTGCCCATGAATCACGCTGTATCCGGCTCAAGGGAGGTGTAACGCATGAGTCAAATCGAATGGGATTCCGATGAAGAGGAATCCGAGAAAGGCTTTAACAAAGAATACATGCTTCGCATGATGGGCTATCTTAAGCCCCATAAGAAGACCCTTTCGGTCGTAGCCGTTGTGGTCATCATCTCCATGCTGCTCAGCCTTCTGGAGCCGATGCTCATCCGCTATGCCATCGACGAAGGGATGACCAAGAAGAACATGTCGGTCATTCACATCTTCGCGATCTCGGTCTTCGCCATCCGCTTCATCTCCTTCTTCCTGCAGCGGATTCAGATACGCAAGGTGAACTACACGGGTCAACGCATCCTCTTTGAAATCCGGCAGCAGCTCTTCGACCACCTGCAGACGCTCTCCTTCCGGTTCTTCGACGGCCGCCCGGCCGGCAAGATTATGTCCCGTGTAACGAATGACACGAATGCCATCGGCGAGCTGATCAACGGCGGCCTCGTGACGATCATCATGGAGCTGACCCACCTGGTCGGGATCGTCGTGATCCTGCTCTATTGGGATTGGAAGCTCGCGCTCATGGCGTTCACCGTGCTTCCGTTTCTCGTTCTGCTGGTTACCGGGTTCCGCACTCGCATTGAGAGCGCCTGGACCCGGTCTCGCAAGACGATGTCCGCGATCAACGGCAACCTGAACGAGACCATTCAAGGGGTGCGCGTGATCCAGGCTTTCTCTCGCGCGGGGACGAACAACAAAAAGTTTGCTGACATTAACAATCGCAACCGATTGGCCTTCATGCGCGCCGTCAAGCTGGAGCTCACCGTATGGCCGCTTGTCGAGCTGATCGGAATGCTCGGTACGGTCATCGTCCTCTGGTATGGTGCTAGCCGCGTCATTTCAGGCGAATTAACCGTTGGCTTTATCGTGGCCTTCATCAACTACCTATGGCGCTTCTGGGGACCGCTGTCGGCGCTCTCCAAGGTGTACAGCCAGCTGCTGTCCGCCATGGCCTCCGCCGAACGGATCTTCGAAATCCTGGACACAGAGCCGGAGATCAAGGACAAAGCCGATGCGCGGGAGATGCCTGCCATCCAAGGTCATGTCGTGTTCGAGAATGTGAAATTCCGTTACGAGCCGAACAAGCCGGATGTGATCAAGGGACTCCACTTCGAAGCAAAGCCGGGTGAGCGAATCGCCATCGTCGGCCCAACCGGAGCTGGCAAGAGCACGATTGTGAACCTGCTGATGCGGTTCTACGATCCGAGTGAAGGACGCGTGCTTATCGATGGAATCGATCTGACCGATGTGACCCTGCCCTCCCTGCGGAACCAGATGGGGATCGTCCTGCAGGACTCCTTCATCTTCTCGGGAACGATTGAAGAGAACCTCCGCTACGGGAAAAAGGACGCAACCGACGAAGAGCTAAAGCTCGCAGCGGCCAGCGTTCGCGTTGATCGGATAGCCAATCGCTTCCCGGAAGGGTTCCAAACACAGGTCGAGGAACGCGGCTCCAAGCTGTCGGTGGGTCAACGCCAGCTGCTCGCCTTCGGTCGGGTGCTTCTCGCCAATCCGCGCATTCTTATCCTTGATGAAGCTACCTCCAGTGTAGATACCGAGACGGAGCAGCACATTCAAGATGCGTTGGACACCCTTTTGGAAGGGCGTACCTCCTTCATCATCGCCCACCGCCTTTCCACGATCCGCAGTGCCGATAAGATTCTCGTCATTCGAGACGGAGAGATCGCCGAGAGCGGCAATCATGACGAGCTGCTCAAGCACCGGGGAATCTACGCCAATCTCTATTACACCCAGTTCGCCATGCAGCAAAAACTAGCCCAGCGTGCCGTCGGGAACGAGTAAAGGTCCGCCGCCGCATGAGCTGGTTCGTCAAAAAGGGCTTCCGCCAATTGGCGGAAGCCCTTTGCATCTCTCTGATTCTGTCGAAGAACTCTGCTGCTTTCCAAGCGTAAGACAGTGCTCGACGTTCTGTCGGTTCCTGCGCTTTCCCGGGAAAAGTCAGCCCCTCGTTCTTCTCTACGGATCTCCGAATATCGGTTCGCGAACCTTACGTGACCACTACAACGAGGCTGCGATAATGGGAGCTGCGCTCTCATGACCAAGTACGGCTTGATCCGTGTAACGGAGCTTCGCCCCAAGCTGATTGAAGAGCGTGATCACGTCCTCATAGCCGCGCTCAATGTGTTCCGTACCGGCGATCAGGGTCGTTCCCTCTGCCACAAGTCCAGCCATGATGAGTGAGGTTCCCGCTCGCACATCGGATGCCTGCACGATCGCTCCCGTGAGCGGCATGCCGCCTTGAATGAAAGCGGAGCCGCGTCTGACATCGATGTGAGCTCCCATCTTCTTCAATTGGGGCACATGACTAAAGCGGTTCGGGTAGACCTTCTCCGTGACGATGCTGCGACCAGGAGCTCTCAACAGAAGAGCTGTTAATGGCTGCTGCAAGTCCGTAGCAAAGGCGGGGTACATGCCCGTACGCACGCGGGTCGCACGCAGCGGAACATCGCCGTAAGCCGTGATGCAGTTGTCTCCGATCTCAATCTCAAGCCCGATTTCGCGCATCTTGGCGATGGCGCTGCCCAGATGCTCAGGAATCACGTCTTCGACCGTCACGGTTCCGCGGGTTAACCCCGCTGCCATCAGGAAAGCGCCAGCAATAAGCCGGTCGGGGATGACCGTATACTCGACCGCACTCAAGTGCTTCACGCCCTCAATGCGGATGGTATCGGTCCCCGCCCCGTAGATGCGAGCCCCCATCTGGTTTAACAGATTGGCCGTGTCTACGACCTCCGGGTCCTTGGCGGCGTTGCGAAGCTCGGTTACGCCCTCTGCCGTCGAAGCCGCCAGCAGGGCGTTGATGGTTGCGCCCATTGTGATCATATCGAAATAAATCACGGCACCTTGAAGCTGCTTCGCTTCAACCGTGTAGTAGCCTTCCGCGAAGGTAAACACCGCACCAAGCGCTTCAAGCGCTTTGATGTGCTGGTCAATCGGACGCGAAACGAAGTTGTCTCCGCCGGGATAACCGATCGTCACCTTGCCCATCTTGCCGAGCAAAGCTCCGACAAAGTAGTAGGAAGCCCGATAAGAGGAGGTTTTCTCCCGATTCAGGTCACTTGAGTTCATGCGAGAGGAATCCACGACCACATCGCGATTCAGCTCGCGCACCATCGTGATGCCGATTCCGGCCATAATCTCTTCAATGTAGCGAAAATCCAAAATATTCGGAATCCCCTTCAGTCTTACGGGACCATCTGCCATGCAGGCTGCCGCCAGCAAGGCAAGGGAACTATTCTTTGAACCTGACACTTTCACGCTTCCGTTGAGCGGCCCAGACGGACCGACTTCGATGAACTTCATCTCGGCTGCCTCCCCCCGATTTTCACGGACGATATGCTCTTATCTGTATTGGCCAAATGCTGTGAGTTTAATCCTGGAGCGTGTTTGGCAACACGCCTGCGTCTCTACCGATTTCCGAACGGACATCCTCACGAAAGCGTCCGACAGGGACATTATTCGTCCCAGCACACACCGTTCAAACCCACTTGGTGCGTACCGCCGCTTTTATGTAAAGGCTAGTCTGTTCCTCCTGTTTCCTATCACTATGGGAACGCCGCTTGTTACGGCTTATCATTCTATTGTTACCTCAGCTTGAGACAGTCGAATCACATCACCCTCGTGAGGTGGAGCGAGATTAGGAAATCCATTACCAAAAACTCAGCATTTAGCTTACCACATTTTTATATCGGGGGGAATGAGGAATTGGTTCATTCGACAATATTTTTTGTTTCTTCTGTCCGAAGGGTCCGTTTGCGCTCCACTTCAACCGTGAGGAAGTCATCTGCGTAATCCGTAGATGGGAAGATTTCACGAGCTTCCTCAAGCAATACGTGCTCCTCTCCCTGATAGCGGGCGCTCACATGAGTCATGACCAATCGGCGCGCGTTTGCAGCTTTGGCGATCTCGGCCGCTTGGCGAGCCGTTGAATGCCCGTAATCCACGGCCAGATCCTCGCGTTCCTTCGTAAACGTCGCCTCGTGAACGAGAAGGTCGGCATCCTTGCCCAGTCGGATGGCATTGGGATGCGGCCGGGTGTCTCCGATAATCGTTACGATCCTCCCCGGCAACTGCGGGCCGACAAAGCTTCGGCCGTCTACTACCTGACCATCGGGCAGCGTGACGGTCTCCCCTCTCTTTAGGGCGGCAAACAGAGGACCAGCTGGAATTCCGAGCTTCTTCAACGCAGCCGCATCCAATGTTCCCGGTCGATCCTTCTCCCGGATGCGATAGCCGAAGCATTCGATCCGATGATCCACCCTCGCGGCTTCCACCGAAAAGTCAGCATTCTCAAAGATGACGCCTTCCTCAATCTCTACGATCGTTACGGGAGCCTTCATCCGAGATTCACTCAGTCGCAGGGAGGTCTGAATGTACTCCGCAATTCCTTTCGGTCCGTATACCGTAAGCGGCAGCTCTGCTCCATGATTCGAGCGCGTCGACAGCAGACCGGGAATCCCGAAGAGGTGATCCCCGTGAAGGTGCGTCACGAACAGCCGGGTAATCCGGCTCAGGCGAAGCGAAGTTCGCAGCACCTGATGCTGCGTGCCTTCCCCGCAGTCGAACATCCAGGAGACGCCGCATTCCTTTTGCAGGTTAAGAACCATGGAGGTGACGTTGCGAAACTTGGTCGGCGTCCCTGCTCCTGTACCGAGAAAAGTGAGTTCCATATCCCTTCTGTCCGTCCCTTCAGCTGATGTCTAGGGTAACGCGCTCCTCGTACGGATCGCACTGTGCGAGCTTACACCTTTTCCACATTGAAATATTGCGCTTGGCGGTGGGCGAAGACCATCGCGGAAACCGAGGCCTCCGGGTCCATCATATGCCCTTCCGTCAAATGGATGCCGATATCCTCCGGCTTCAAGAGCCGGAACAGCTGCTCCTGATCCTCCAGGTTGGGGCAGGCCGGATAGCCGAACGAGACGCGAATCCCTTGGTAGCGAGCGCCATGCCGCTGTTTCATCGTCATTTCGGCCGGGTCGGGGAATCCCCAGGTGTCCCGCATCATCTGGTGGACACGCTCCGCAAACGATTCAGCAATCTCCAACGCGCAGGCCTGAACAGCGTGAGAACGCAGGTAATCTCCGTTGTTCTTATACCGTTCCGCCAATTCGCGAATACCGTGTCCTGCCGTGACCGTCAAGAACCCGACATAGTCCATGACTCCGCTGTCCACCGACCGCAGATAGTCCGATAGGCACAGATAAGGCTCAACGGCCTGCCTGGGAAAAGAAAACCGTTCCAGCACGCGAGAGGGGTCTTCCGGATCATAGATCAAGATGTCGTCTCCATCCCCTTGAGCAGGGAAGAAGCGATAAATAGCATGCGTGGTGATAAAGCCTTCTTTTTCGGCCTCGGCCAAGATCTCATCAACGGTCTCCTTGAGCTGTACGGCTTTGGGATCCCCTTCTTTGAGCTTCTTCTCCACTGATCCCCGGATACCGAGATGGTGCCCGAGCAGCATCTCCCAGTTCACATAGGGAATGAGATAAGGCAGCGGATAGTTGCGCAGCAGATGCCGTTCCAAATCAGGAGGCGTGAATACAGCGGCTTCCCGGTCAATGGTCGTATTCCGAGCGCGGGTAAGCACGATGCCCTCGGTACTGCTCTTTCCGGAATCCTGGACGAAGGAAGCCTTCGCTTCTCTCAGCTCTTGTACGAGCTGCTCGCGCTTCTCGGAATCGGTGAGCCGGTTGGCGAGATCGAGGCCTTCCATCGCATCCTTGGCGTAGAGCACCATTCCTTCATATTCGGGTTGAATGCGGGTTTTCGTAAATTTACGGGTGAGTGCCGCCCCGCCAACCATGATCGGCGCATCGATTCCCGCTGCTTTCAAGTCCTGGGCCGTAAGAACCATCTGCTGAGCGGATTTGACCAGCAATCCTGAAAGGCCGATGACGTCCGGCTTTTGCTCCCGGTAGGCATCGATGATCTGCTCCGGCGGCACTTTAATGCCCAAGTTCACGATCTTGTAACCGTTGTTGGATAGGATGATCTCAACCAGGTTTTTGCCGATGTCGTGAACGTCTCCCTTTACCGTGGCGAGCAGTACCTTGCCTTTGACGGCGCTGTCCTTCTTCTCCATGTACGGCTCAAGGTAAGCGACCGACGCCTTCATGACCTCTGCCGACTGGAGCACCTCCGCCACAATCAGTTCATTGTTGTTGAACAGGCGGCCGACCTCCTCCATCCCCTTCATCAACGGGCCGTTAATGACTTCGAGAGGAGAATACTTCTTGAGCGCTTCATCAAGATCCGGAGTAAGGCCATCTTTGGACCCTTCCACTACATAACCAGCTAGGCGCTCTTCGAGGGTAAGATTGGAGACCTGAATGACCTTCTCCACCTTCTTGCCACGGAAGGCTGCCACAAAATCAGCCAGGGTATCATCATTGGTTCGGAAAATTAAATCCTCCGCCAGCTTCCGCTCTTCCTCGGGAATGGAGGCATACCGCTCCAGCTTCTCGGTATTCACGATCGCATAATCGAGCCCAGCCTTCGTGCAGTGGTACAGGAAGACGGCATTGAGCACTTCCCGCCCTGCTTCGGGCAAGCCAAAGGAAACGTTAGACAGACCCAATATCGTCTGGCAGTGCGGCATCGCCTCTTTGATCAGACGAATGCCTTCGATGGTTTCACCTGCAGAACCAATATATTGCTGATCTCCGGTGCCTACGGGGAATACCAAAGGATCGAAGATGATGTCCTCTTCCTTCAAGCCGTACTTGTTCACCAGCAGATCCCGGGAACGGATGGCTACATCCACTTTATCCTTAGCCGTGATCGCTTGACCTCGTTCATCGATAGTGCCCACAACGACCGATGCGCCGAAACGATGAATCACCGGGACAACCTGGTGGAATTTCTCTTCCCCGTCCTCCAGGTTAATGGAGTTAATGATTGATTTGCCCTGGGTGTAGGTCAAGGCAAGCTCCAGTACTTTGGGATCGGTTGTATCGATCATGAGCGGGACCTTCACCTTCTTGACGACAAGGGACAGGAATTGCTTCATATCGTCGGCCTCGTCGCGATCCGGGTCCTGTAAGCAAACGTCGATGACATGCGCCCCTTTTTTCACCTGGGCGCGTGCAATTTCGGAAGCCTCTTCGTATTTTCCTTCGGCGATCATGCGCTTGAATTTCCGCGAACCCAGCACGTTCGTCCGTTCCCCAACCAGATACGGCCGACCATCCGGTTCAATGTACACGGTATCGATCCCTGATACTGCGGGGGAGTGGTTCCCTGGATTGGAGCGCGGAGTATAGGCCGACAAGGCGTCGGCCATCGCCCGGATATGATCGGGGGTGGTTCCGCAGCAGCCGCCGGCAATATTCAGCCAGCCCTGCTCGGCAAAGCCCGCCATCTTCCTCGCAAGGGAATCCGGCGACTCATGATAGTGGCCGTCCTCGTCGGGCAGGCCGGCATTGGGATAACAGCTTACGGCGCTGTGGGAGATCTGCGAGAGCGTCCGAATGTGATCGCGCATAAACTCGGGACCGGTGGCACAATTCAGGCCCACCGAAATCGGCTTCAGATGTTCCAGAGAAATATAGAACGACTCGATGGATTGCCCGGCCAACGTTGTTCCCATCGGCTCGATGGTACCGGATATCATAATCGGCAGCTCTTGCCCCGCCGTATGCATGGCTCGACGGACGGCAATGCTTGCCGCTTTTACATTCAATGTATCCTGGGAGGTTTCGATCAGAATGGCATCCACTCCGCATTCGATGAGGGCGATGGTCTGCTCGAAATAGCTTTCCTCCAGCTGTTCAAAGGTTACTCCGCCCGTTACAGACAGGGTCTTGGTTGTCGGTCCCAGAGCCCCGGCCACATAACGCGGCCAATCCGGAGTCGAGAACTTGGCTGCGGCTTCAACGGCAAGACGGGCCGCTTCCCGATTGATCTCATCCGCTTTTTCCGGAATGTCGTACTCGGCCAAAACCACGCTCGTCGCCCCAAAGGTGTTCGTCTCCAGGATGTCGGCTCCCGCCTCCAAATAAGCTTCATGAATGCGGGCAATGACGTCCGGGCGAGTGAGAACCAGCATCTCATTACAGCCTTCCAGCTCTACTCCGCCAAAGTCTTCAGGCGTCAAGGGCTCGCGTTGGATCATGGTTCCCATTGCGCCGTCTAGTATCAAGATCTTCTTCGTCATCTGTTGCTGCAAAGACGGTTTCTCCACGTTCCTACTCCCTTCGCCTTAACATGTGATCCAAACCCGCAGAAACGCCGTACGAGAATCATTACTCTCGCACCCTTCGAATGGGATCACATGTCTTCCACCGATTGTCATCAAAAAGGTAATCAAAGTGTACCAGAATTCATGCGGGAACAAAAGAGTTCCCCCACGAGGTTACGTTGTCTCTCGCGCTATCGACTCCACAAGCTCTGGCAGCCATTCCGAAAGCGTAAGGAAGGGAAATCCGGCTTTGCTTCCTTTCTCATTGGAAGCGGTCCACGTGTTTGCGACCCCAAAGGGCGACATGTCCTCCTTCTCCGTCTCCGAAGCGAGCACCGCTTTCTTGCCGACCGCCAACTCGATCCAGCCGAGCAGGGTTTCCAGGGCAACAGTTCCGGTTGAGCAGGCATTGAATGGCCCCGTTAGCAAGGGATCGGCTTGCCAGCGAAGGAATCGCGCGGCTTCGTCGGACCGGATGAAGACCATCTCGGCTTCCACATTCGGTATTCCGATGGTTTGCTCGCGCGCAATGTGTTCCACATGGAAGTGAAGCCTGCGGGTATAATCGTCGGTGCCGAGTACAATGGGGAAGCGAATCATGCTTACCGGAAAGGGAGCCTTTTGCGCAAAGACGGCTTCAGCCAGTCGTTTGCCTTCTCCATAGGCGAAGTCATGACGAGACCCCTTTTGCAGGGGATAAGAGTACGGGTCAAACACCTTTTCGGGGATCAAGGCTCCCCCCTCATAGACACTCATGCTGGATGTGAACACATACTTGCCTACCCGGTCCTTGAAGAGATCACAGGCATCCTGCGCCGAATCGGGAGAGTAGCAAATGTTGTCATAAACCACATCCCACTCCCCAGTGCCCAGTCCCGCTTCCAGCGAATTCCGGTTCTCCCGATCCAGTTGAATCCGGTTCACCTGATCTCCGAAAGGATCGGAGGTTTGCCCTCTCGTCGCAATCGTGGTTTCAACACCGTTTGCCAGCAAGAGCTCCACGAGCCGTTTTCCAAAAAACCGCGTCCCGCCTAGTACCAATGCCCTCGTCATGTCAAATCCCCCTATTCATCGTCATCGTTATGATGGTTGTGAAAAAGCGAACCTCCGCTCCTCGCATGGAGAGAGATTCGCCCTGGATTGGTTATTTCGGTTCCTTGTCTTTCCGATCTTGCAGAATAGCGAGCAGCTCCCGCAGACGAGTGATTTCATAAGTAGGCAGAGCGTCCGCGCCAGCCGATGTTGCTCCATGCGCATTGATCCAGACATTGGGCATGCCGATCTTGCTCGAACCGAGAATGTCCGTCGTCAGCTTATCTCCTACCATGATGCCTTCCTCCGGAAGGATGTCCAGCAGTTGGATTGCCTTGTGGAAGATAGCCGGTGAGGGCTTGCCTTCTCCAAAATCGCCGGAGATGAGAATGTGGTCAAAATAACCCGCGAGCTGCGGAAGGCCTGCAATTTTCTCTTGCTGAAGATCTGGGGCCCCGTTTGTGAGCAAAAGCAGCTTGTACCGCCCCTTTAACTCGTCCAGCACCTCAAATGTCTCTTCATAAGCGAGAGGTCTTGCTCTCCGTTCCTGCGGGAATCGTTCCGCCAGCTCTGCGCCTAGTTCTTCGGGGTGTTCGACGCCAACGGCTCGAAGGCCTCTTGTCCATGCCTCCATCCGATAGCCGGGAGCGAGCTGCTGCAGCTTGCGGAAGCTCTCATGCTCACCGCCGCTGAACGTCGCCCATAGGGCTTCGAAGGGGTTAATTCCGATCATCTTGGTGAAAGGGAACGTCTCGTACGATTCGTACAAGGCTCTTGCCTCACGACGTACCTCCGCCTCCAGTTGGTCGGGGGTTATCCCCGGCACCTTCTCCGCAGCATAAACGCACGTAGCTTCAAACGCGTCCTTCACACTTCGCTCATCCCAGAGCAAGGTATCATCCAGATCAAACAGAACCGCCTTCGTCCCCATCCCATTCTACCCCCGTTTTAAGACTGGTTATCCACCAACGCGATTTGGTTATCCGCTGCGAATTCACGAAGCCTCACCGAGACATTTGCAATCGGGAACCAATGGGTTACCTTCGTATACACCCAACGTTTCTTTTTCGTCTTCAGCCGAATGACCACCGCATTCTTCATCAATTGAATCTCTTCAATATCGGATGCGGACGCCGTTTGGAAGCTGGCAAAGCGTCGAGAGGTAATCGACGTGCGGCCGATGGCGAGCGTCGGACGATTCATGAACAAGAGCAAGACCGCAAGCAGGATATAGACGAGGAACGTGATGAGGTTCCCTCTCGTCATGGCATCCTGCTGAATGAACATGACAATGTTCAGAATCGTGATGATGATCAGAAAGAAAGGCAGCATCCAGTTCATGCCCTTGAAGGATTGCTTCACTTCTTTTCCCTTCACCGATACAGGAGCCAGCCCATCCTTCTTGCGTTTGGCATTGATCGTTTTTTGATTCTTCTCCACCATACGTTCCCACTTACGGGACATTGTTCTCTTCATCCTCTACAAATTTAATGGATTCCAGCTGATATCTCATGGACTTCTTGAACGCGTCAATATAGATACGGCGAAGCGCGTTGCGCTCCTCCAGTTCTTCGTCCGTCAGCCCTTCTGTTTTGGCTTTACGCGCCAGCTCATTAATGCGGGCGATCGTATCGTCCATGCTCATGAAAGCACCTCCCCTGATGCGAGTATCTCTATTACTTTGCCATTCGAGCAATGCCTTGTCAAGCGGAGCCGACACGCCCAACGGACAGACTTGGCTAAACAAAAAAAGCAGGTCCTCTCCACTTGCACAGTTGGAGATGCCCGCATAATCTCTTCTTCTATATAGGGAATTGGCAAAGGGGGATCACTTCGAATCGGGGAGAATCAACAATTGACCGATCTGAAGCTGGGTCGAGGTTAAGCCGTTCACGTCTTTGATTTCCTGAAGGTAGGACCGAATGGAACGGCCCTCCGAATATTTGTTCGCGATGGCCCACAAGGTCTCTCCCGGGGCTACGTCAATGATGCGGCGACCTAGGGCCTTCTCTTCTAATGAGGGTTCCTGTGCAGGCTGTCCTTGCTGATAGAAGGCTCCTGTCCCCATGTGACGGCCTGCTGCCGCATTATCCGCCGTGGCATACGCCGTTACCAGGAAACCGCTGAACAACGAGAACACGATCAGCAGTCCAAGAATGAAGGCTCTCGAAACAAATGCTTGGGGCTTGTCAGCCGTATGAGTGCTTCCGGTTTGGCGCGTGTTCTTGAAGCGGCTCGAACCCATTCCTCTTCGGTTCCCTGCCTGACCAGAGCCATCATTTCTTCTCACCGTCTTCATCGACTCAACCGGTTCACAATAGTACATAACACTCATCGCTCATCAACCTCCAAACATTTGTTCTGCTTTTACTATAACGCGAACACATGTTCATGTCAACGCAGAAAACGAACTTATGTTTGTACGAACCCCTATTCTATGGTATACTTTCCTTAATTAATTCCCTCATGGAGTGATAAACGTGACGAAGCTATCGGGCCGCCAGCAGGCCATTCTTGAATTCATCCGCAACGAAGTCCGCGCCAAAGGATATCCGCCCTCCGTCCGCGAAATCGGAGAGGCAGTCGGGCTCGCGTCCAGCTCCACCGTTCACGGTCACCTGGACCGTCTGGAGAAGAAGGGCATGATTCGTCGAGATCCAACGAAGCCTCGCGCTATCGAATTGCTGTCTCCCGGCGATGAAGCGTCTACGCCGTTCTCTTATTCCGTCGCTCGCGTTCCTTTAATCGGCAAGGTAACCGCGGGGGTACCGATCACCGCTACCGAGAACATTGAAGATTACTTCCCTCTACCCAATCATGTGGTAGGCGATCATACGGTGTTCATGCTGACCGTTCAAGGAAGCAGCATGATCGATGCCGGTATTCATGACGGAGATTACGTCATCGTCCGTCAACAGAGCACCGCGAACAACGGCGATATCGTCGTCGCCATGAATGAAGACGACGAAGCAACCGTGAAGAGCTTCTACAAAGAGAGGGATTACATACGCCTTCAGCCGCATAACCCGACGATGCAGCCGATCCTGCTCAAGAATGTCTCCATTCTCGGCAAAGTCATCGGCGTTTACCGGGACATCCATTAAGAGAAGGCAGACACCGAATCAGCCAAGTCCAGCCTCTTCCACAGCATGATGCTTGCATGTGGAAGAGGCTGTTTTCTATTCTTGGGCTCAATTCTACAGAAAGCAGGTGCTTCATGAGCACAACCAACGGAGTCAGCTCTTCCTTCCAGACCTTTCTACGGGAGGCCCCGAATCATCAGGCTGCCTGGATGGAGGCCGTTCACAAGCTTGGGACCGCAAGCAGCCTCGATCCCAAAACCGAGGAGCTCGCTTACCTCGCCGTCCTCGCGGCCGTCCGCATGGAGAGCGGAATTCCCTTTCACGTCAGCCATGCGAAATCGCTGGGAGCAAGCCGTGATGAAATCATCAGCGCCATCCTAATCGGACTTCCCGCTGTCGGACAAAGTGTCATTCAAGCTTTGCCCGCTGCACTCGCCGCCTATGACCGCGAGGAGTAACAAGGAGGCCCTCGAGTCATGCCTGGCATGACTTGAGGGCCTTTTCTCTTGGCTTTCGCCTTGGATAATCGCTATAATCAGAGAAGCGATTCCAAGAACGGGAGGAACATCAATGATTCTGCAAAAGGGAGATACTCTGTTTCGCCAGGGGGAGTCCGGTCCTCTCTACCACATCAAAAGCGGCATGCTCAAGATTGTCCGCGTACATGAGGATGGAAGCCAGCTTTTGGTTAACGTCATTGTACCCCACGAAATTATTCCGCATCATTCCTTAATCAGCCCAAACCCCTATTATGGAACGGCCCTAGCGCTCACGACCTGCGAGATCGAAGTTCTGTCGAACAAGGAATGGTACCGGGGCTTGGAGGAAGATCCCGAACGGTTTCGAGCGATTGCCCTGCAGCTGCAGCTCAAGCTTCAAATGATGCAGCAGCGAATCGATCAATTAACCGAGGTATCCCCCGCCGCCCGTCTGAATCGGCTTCAAGAATGGTTTGACGCGTATATTCAACCGGCTTCCCTCACAGACCTGCTCACGCAGGGCGAGATCGGACAGATCATCGGGCTGCGACGCGAAACCGTCAATCGGCTTATGCGAAATCCCCGTCGCTGATTACGACAGAATCCGTTTTTGACCCGTGAGCTTTTGCAGAGGACCGATATCCTGGGTAAATTCCAGTGTTCCCAAGTAACGACCATCTTCTGCGCGTACAGCGAAATACTGAATATGGACAAACCGTTCCCGGAAAGGAATCCAGAAGCTCTCCTCATCCTTCACTCCAGCCTTGAAGTCTGCCAGCAGCTGATTCACGACATGAACGCTTTGCGGCGGATGGCAGTTTTGGACCGTACGGCCGATGACCGCCTTCGTTCTTGCGAAGATGCGATCCTTCCCGTGGGAGAAGTAACGAACCACATCATCCTCATCGATGAACGTGAGATCCACAGGCATGTGATTCAACAGCCCCTCCAGTTGCTCGATGGAAAGACTGCCGGTCGCCATCCGCACTCGGCCTGCTGCATGAGGCAGCTCTGCTTCTTCGGATTCTGCCGCTTCAGCCGGCTCGGGAACTCGTGCCGGGATCCATTCCCGCTCCGGCGCAGTCAAGCAGAACCCGATTTCCGCGCTTTCATGGGCGATCTTCAGCCATTCGTCCTCCGTCAACTTTTCCAAGGACATCGGCAGCAAAATATTCTCTTCCTTGACGATCATCTGGGTCACTTCATTCAGCACTCTTTCCATGAGCCCGTTCAGTTCGGCCGGAGCGGTTTCACCCGTTCTGAGCGCGGCCAATACCTCTTTGATGCCCAGTCGTACCCCGTCATCCACACCCCACATCACTTTCGTCGGTCCGTAGATGCCGTATCTTTCGAGGTAAGGGAACAGCAGATTTTCTTTGCGGCTGTAGTGTTTATCCACATCGTAGAGAAGCGAGAAGTCTTCGATCAGCTTCATCCGAGTCTCCTCGGACGGGTCTTTCAAATACCGATCCCTGTGCAGAGAAATGGTGAACGAGACCAGCCGCTCGATCTCCCGGTTTTCCAGCTTGAAGGTATGCACCGGATGCCCTTGCTGATCCTCTGGATTGGAAGAGCGGTGAATGTCTTCAATCGATCCGTTGAACAAGGCCGCGTGTACGCTGCATAGCCGTTGTACCTCCTCGACAGGAATCCCGTCCTCTTCCATGAGCGCTTGCTCCAGTTCGGAGATTTCGTGAACCGATACAGAGCCGACGGCTTCGTCAAAGCGTCGTTTTACGTCCTCCACTTGTTTTCCATCATGCAAATCCTTTATGATCTCCTTGAGCATTTGCCGGCGCTCCGGGCGCATCGAAGCAGCATGCTCACGATTGTTGATAATTTCGCTCATCATCGTTCCTCCTTCAAGTTTCACTTGATAACGATTCTCATCTCACTTCCTACACTACCAAGTTGAAGGGAACCATCTTGTGATTCAGATCACAACTTGCACACCAAAAAGAGGACAAAATGAAAATGACTCGATCGTGATACGATCCAAGCCCAAAGGAGTGTGATCCCCATGGAAAAGAAAGTGATCGCTCAATACCAAGAGTACCTGGAAGAGAGATTTACCAAGCGCATGTTATTTAAAGAAGCGGATCATGCCGTGTTTGTCCTGAACTTCGGACCCGGCCATACCCTTCCCGAGCATAAACACCCCGGCTCCATCGTGTACATTACCGTCCTCGAAGGCAGCGGCGTTATGACCGTTGCGGGTGAGCCGCATTCCGTCGAGAAGGGTGATCTTTTGCACATTTCCGGTGAGGATACCTTCGCATATGCTGGCAGCTCGAATGAGAAGTCCAGCCTTCTGGTCACCCTTCTGCAGCCGCCTAGCGAGGCATACACTCAGAACGTGTAATCCATCCTTCCCGCTAAATAACGGACATTCCTTTGCTTGGAACAGTCTTTTGGCACATGCAAGCCAAAAGACCGCGCCCGGCATCAGGAATGTCCGTTTTTCTGCATTGGATACATTTACCGCTTCAATCCTGTAAAGCGCCTATGCTATGCTCACAGCGGGGGTGACAGCATGAACAACAAACTATTGATCCCTTTGTATGTTCTCTTCCCTTTGCCGCCCGAATGTCAGCACCTGCTAGTCTCCAGTTTGAGTGCGGTGGCTTCGAGTACCAAGGAACGGGAGCAACTGGCTCCGGCATTGCAGGTATTGAGAGAACACGACATTGCTTCGCTGAGGGACCTGCTGCGGTTAAACTTGTTGGAGTTTGGGGGAGTGTTGGAGAACGATCACGACCTTGAAATCACAACCAAACTCATTCAACGAGCATCTGACCATTCGGACTTCTACTTCGACTTAGAGACGCTAAGAGGGCAACATGTGGCAACGGAGAAGCAAATCGCCATCATGAACCGCCTGCGAAAAATGGGACTGATCGAATAACGGAACGCCTCCTCTGGGGCGTTCTTTTCCTATAGATGGAGAGCAGCAGCTCCCCCCCTCTTTGTACACGCATAATTCATTCAATTCGGGTACACAGTATGGGGCGGAGGTGGACAAGATGAAACGACAAACCCTAATCATGTTGCTCGCGATCAGCCTTATTCTAGTCTTTTCAAACGGCTGCTCAGCAAGAAACATGAGGCCTCAAAGTTATCATTCCGTCGGCCCAATCCCCCAAAATGAGCAAGTTCGTTCCGAATCACACCGTATGCCACACGAACAAACGGGGGTAAAAACAGAAGGCCCCTATATTCGTACACAAGGATATAGAACCCCAGCCTCTTCCGAAAGGGCAGTTGCCGATAAAACCGCGGAACAATTAACCACCGTTAACGGGATCCAGATGGCGACAGCCTTAATCCATGGAAACCATGTGTTGATTGGGTTAGATATACCGAACATGGCACAAGAAAATCAAGCAAAAAACCAGGCAACCCGAATCGTCAAGGGGCTCCATCCGCATTCGCTTGTTCATGTTACGACCGACAAAAATCTGATCATGCGAATTCAAGGCCTTCGAATGCACTTGGAGCCAACGGACGGACAATCTGTCCGTTACTATTCGGACGATGTTGGTATTCTCATCACGGACATTGACCGAATCGAATTCCATTCGTTCCGATAAAAGGGATCTGCCACATCGGCGGTTCCAGCTATCTATATTGCTTTACAATCGCCCCGTCAGCTAAATGAGCTTGCTGGGGCGATTGCTATTCCGCCTCTAAAAAGCAAAGAATCCCTTGGCCCGCATAGGCCAAGGGATTCACTATTCTAGTACAGCGTCATGTAGTGGTCGCGTTCCCATTGGTGAACCTGGGTGCGATACATATCCCATTCGATCTCCTTGAGCTCGAAGAAGTAGGACAAGGCGTGGTCGCCGAGGGCTTCGCAGATCACGTCGTCACGGAGAAGCTCGTTCAGCGCTTCCTTCAGGTCGCCCGGCAAGCTCGGGATGCCTTGATCGATACGCTCGTCCTCCGTCATAACATAGATGTTGCGGTCAACGGGTGCTGGCAATGGGCTCTTGTGCTTGATGCCGTCCAATCCTGCCTTCAGCATAACCGCCATCGTCAGGTAAGGGTTGGCCGCGGGGTCCGGGTTGCGAACCTCGATGCGGGTGCTAAGGCCGCGGGAAGCCGGAATGCGGATCATCGGGCTGCGGTTGCTTGCCGACCAAGCTACGTAACACGGAGCTTCATAGCCGGGAACGAGCCGCTTGTACGAGTTGACCGTCGGGTTGGTGACGGCGGCAAACGAACGAGCATGCTTGAGGATCCCTGCCATGTAATAGCGGGCTTCTTGGCTGAGACCAAGCTTGTCGCTCTCGTCATAGAAGGCGTTCTCCGAGCCGCGGAACAGCGATTGGTGGCAATGCATCCCCGAGCCGTTTACGCCGAAGAGCGGCTTCGGCATGAAGGAAGCATGCAGGCCATGCTGGCGAGCGATCGTCTTAACCACCAGCTTGAAGGTTTGAATCGAATCCGCTGCCTTGAGGGCATCGGCATATTTGAAGTCAATCTCGTGCTGACCGGGAGCCACCTCGTGGTGAGAGGCTTCGATTTCAAAGCCCATTTCCTCCAACGTCAATACGATTTCGCGACGGCAGTTTTCACCGAGGTCCGTAGGAGCCAGATCGAAGTAACCGCCTTGGTCGTTCAGCTCCGTGGTCGGATTTCCCTTCTCGTCAGTCTTGAAGAGGAAGAATTCCGGTTCCGGTCCCACGTTCATCGTCGTGTAGCCCATCTCTTCGGCTTCCTTCAAGGCGCGGCGGAGAATGCCGCGAGGATCGCCAGGGAACGGCGTACCGTCCGGGAGATAAATGTCGCAGATAAGGCGAGCGATGCGATCCTCCGTAACCCAAGGGAAGATCACCCATGTATCGAGATCCGGGTAAAGGTACATGTCAGATTCTTCGATCCGCACGTAGCCTTCGATGGACGAGCCGTCGAACATCATTTTGTTGTCGAGCGCCTTCTCCAACTGGCTTACCGGAATCTCAACGTTCTTGATGGTTCCAAGCAAATCCGTAAATTGAAGGCGGATAAACCGGACGTTCTCTTCCTTCGCAATGCGAAGAATGTCTTCTTTGCTAAATCCTTTGGTCGTCACGAAACCGATTCCTCCCTATGGGTCATTGTACGAAAGAATTGTCCGCCCGGGTGCACAAGGCGGTCCATGAATGCGATCCCAACAATTGACACGGAGACGCCAGGAACGGGCTTCTTCGCTTCCCTGCGGTTACCTGGAAGTCTGCCCTATTCGAGGCAGAGCCTCTCCGTATTCTGCAAATGCATTGAACCTGTCGTAAGGTTGTGCGCAAGTCTCTCCTTCGGGAGAGAAGCTTACGTCTAGTGGAAAAAGCGGGAAAGCTCCCCTTGGATGAGCGAAACCTGGTTTGGCCGCTTGTTTCCGGTAAAGAGCTGCTGCTTGAGCATCTTGTGAAGCTGAGAATCCGACAGCTCCTTGCGTTTCTGCTCGGTCTCCACCGTAATCACGGTCGCTTCTTCGGAGTTCTGCGTGATCGGAGACAGAACCTGCTTGATCCCGGCGATGTTCACGCCCTTCTCGATCAAATTCTTGATCTCCAAAAGACGTTCGACATCAATGAACGAATACAATCGTTGGTTGCCGCCCGTTCGTGCAGGCTTCACCAATTCATGCTGCTCATAATATCGGATTTGCCTTGCCGTAAGGTCGGTCAGCTTCATCACGATCCCGATCGGGAACAAGGCCATGTTCCTTCGGATTTCATCATTGTTCAAGGCCAATCACTCCTGTGACGGATATTCCTCTTCATCTTACCATTGAACCAGAAAAAGTGTCAACCAGTGTGAGGTTTAATTACAGCTTGATTACAAAAGATTCACAATAGCCCTCGCACCCTCATATTCTCTAACGCGTGAAGGACGCCAAGCTTCGCATGAGCGTACGTCAAGCCGCCCTGCATATAGGCGATGTACGGAGCACGAACCGGAGCATCAGCAGACAGCTCGAGGCTTCCTCCCTGGATGAACGTTCCGGCAGCCATAATAACCGGATCGTCATACCCCGGCATATCCCACGGTTCCGGAACCACATGCGAATCGACGGCAGCCGCCTTCTGGATACCCTGTACGAAGGCGATCAGATGATCGGCTCCCGTGAAGCGAATCGCCTGAATGAGGTCGGTACGCGGGTCTCTCCAGCCGGGCTTTGTATCGAACCCGAGTTCCTCAAAGACAGCCGCCGCGAACACACTTCCTTTGAGCGCCTGTCCCACCAGATGGGGAGCGAGGAACAGGCCCTGAAACAAGCTTCGCATCGTGTTGAGCATAGCCCCGACTTCCCCGCCGATTCCCGGCGCGGTCAGCCGAAATGCTGCTTTTTCCACCAGTTCCGCTCTTCCTGCTATGTACCCGCCAGTCGGGGCGATCCCTCCGCCCGGGTTCTTGATCAGAGAACCGGCGATGAGATCGACGCCTGCTTGGGTCGGTTCGGTGAGCTCGGTGAACTCTCCATAACAGTTATCTACGAACACGATTGCATCCGGTTTCCGGTTTTTGACGAAGGCTGTCATTTCTTCGATCTCTTCCACGGTAAAAGACGACCGCCAAGCGTACCCGCGAGAGCGTTGGATGCCGACAACCCGGACATCATCCGTGAGCGCGGCCTCAATGGCCGCCCAGTCCGGCTTTCCATCCTCGGTCAACTCTACCTTGCCGTATCCGATGCCGAAGTCGGCCAATGAGCCCGAGCCGTCCTTCCCTTTTCCAATCACGTGATGAAGGGTGTCGTAAGGGTCTCCGGTGATGTAAAGAAGCTTGTCACCGGGCCGAAGCACCCCGAACAGCGCTGTGCCAATCGTATGCGTACCTGAGACGAAATGAGGGCGTACGAGAGCCGCCTCCGCCCCAAATACGTCCGCATAGACGAGATCCAACACTTCTCGCCCGCGGTCATTGTATCCGTAACCGGTCGAGCCGGCAAAATGAAAATCGCTGACTTTGTGCTTCTGGAACGCCTCGATTACCTTCCATTGGTTCGCTTCCGCAAGGCGATCCAGCTCTTTCAGGCGGGCTTCCGCCGTCACTTCCGCCGCTTCCGCAATGCGGCGAATCTCGTCCGATAAAATCATGACTCCAATCTCCTTCGTTTCACATACAAGCAGAAAAGAGGAGTTTACCACGCCGTCCCAGCATGGTCAACTCCCGTTCCCTCCCCTCTGCGCGAACCTTTTTCTCGCATCGGTTAGCCTTTCGATTATCGAGAAGCCGACTCGGAGTGAGCACGAAAAGGCTCCAGCGTGTGGCCGAACTTCCCCGCATCGGTAGCATCCAGCCGAACGTTCAGCATCATGTCGTCTCCATCCACTTCACTATCCAGCACCGTTCCGATCCGGTAAGCAAACGCGATCAGGTCGCCTCGGTCAGCCGGAATACGATAGGACGCCGTCCCGCCCGACAGCTTGTTCTCCAGGAAGAGGAGCAGGCTCTCCAAATCCTTCTCCTGCAGAGCGGAGATGCGCAGCCATTCACCAGGCGCCGTAAGCAGATCGCGCTCAGCTATCGGGATCTGATCGATCTTGTTAAACACCGTCACCCGCTCGTTGCCCTCCGCTCCCAGCTCGCGAAGCACTTCGTCGACGACGCGCATCTGCTCGTCTCTCATCTCCGAGGAGCTGTCGACGATATGGAGGATCAAGTCCGCTTCATTCGCCTCCTCCAGCGTCGCACGGAAGGCGGCCACGAGGTCATGGGGCAGGTTCTGAATAAAGCCGACGGTGTCGGTGAGCACGATTTCCTTCCCGCCCGGAAGCGTCAAGCTGCGGGTAGTCGGGTCAAGCGTGGCAAAGAGCTTGTCTTCCACATAGACATCTGCTTGCGTCAAGCGCTTCAGCAGCGTGGATTTGCCGGCGTTGGTATACCCGACAAGAGCCACTTGCGTGACGCCGGTCTTTTTGCGCCGTTCCCGGTGCAATGTGCGCTGGCGAACCACCTCGGCGAGCTGCCCCTTCAGGGTGGAGATCCGCTCGCGGATGTGACGGCGATCCGTCTCCAGCTTCGTTTCCCCGCCGCCAAAGCGGGTACCGATGCCGCCGCCCTGCCGGGATAGATTTGTCCCTTGGCCGGACAAGCGAGGCAGGAGATAGCTTAGATGCGCCAGCTCGACTTGCAGAATGCCTTCCCGTGTCTTGGCGCGTTGGGCGAAGATATCCAGGATCAACTGGGTGCGGTCGATGATCTTCGCATCGAGGAACTCCTCCAGATTGCGCACTTGGGCCCCGGACAGCTCCTGATCGAAGACAACGATATTCGCTTCGGTTTGAATGACCAACTGCTTGACCTCTTCAGCTTTGCCTTTGCCGATGAACCATTTGGGATCGGCCGTCTCCCGGTTTTGCGTGATTACGCCGAGGACTTCAAGCCCCGCTGTCTCCGCCAGGTTGATCAGCTCGTTTAAGGAATGCTTGGCCATCTCCGCCGTCCAGCGGCGGTCGTCGGTGACGAGACTGACGAGGACCGCTTTTTCGTCCACCAAGCTCTCCACGTTATGGGTTGTTGATTTCATAGAACCTCCTTGCAGCCGGAGCCTGGAGAGCGGATAACCGCTCCCCGGCCGGTTGACTGTCTCTTTTTCAATATATTGCAAATGACGTACTATCAGGAAGCTCCCGTGTGAGCGGAATTCAAAGAGCGGGAACCGAAGAACAGCCTCAATGCGGAAAGAGGCGGCACCTAAGCCCTCGTCTCCATCATGTACCTGACTCGCCCTGCTTATCCCTCACAAGGAAAACAGGAGCTTTTCCCGGAGAGCCGGCGCTTGCTCGGGAAGGTCTTCAGGCCGGAGCGCCATCAATTCCTGCTTCGAGGGCCCTCCCCCTTGACGCAGCAGACGAACCGCTTGGTTTCGCAGTGCCTTCTCCAGAAGATTGCGTATGTAGCGGCCGTTGCTGAACGCCTCCAGGCACGTATCCTTCTCCCGCTGAATTTGCTGCTTCAGCTTCCATTCCGCTTGCGGAGTCAGCACGTACTGCCTCTCCTTCAGTTGAATGTCCGCGATCTGCAGCAGCTGATCGACCGAGTAGTCGGGAAACTCGATCAGGACCGGGAAGCGGGAGGGCAAGCCCGGGTTCGTGCTGAGAAACTCCTTCATCTCCTCTGGATAGCCCGCCAGGATGAGGATGAATTGATTCTTATGGTCCTCCATGGCTTTCACCATCGCTCGCTATTTGCGAGGAATCGGCGAGTCGGTAGCGAATGTCCAGCTGCAGGCCGGAACCGGCCGCAAAGACCACCTCGCGGACGGCGAGCTCGAAGACCGCGCGGCGGAGCGCGAAGTCCGCGCCGGCGAGCGCGGCCTCGACCGCCTGGGCGGCTTCCTCCGCCGCCCAAGGAGCCGTCGCCGCGGCTCGAAGCTCCGCGAGCCGCGCGCCCAGGCGCCGCGCATCTTCCGCGAGCGCCGCGTCCTTGCGGCGGAAAGCCGCGCGCTCCAGCTCGTCGGCGAGGTACAGCTCGAGGAGCCGCTCCCGGCGCTCCTCGAGCCGATCCCGCCGCCGCGCCAGCTCCGCGGCTTCCGCCGCCTGGGCGCCGCCCACGGCCGTGCTGGCGCCGCGGGCAAGCCAGTGCCGCGCCTCGCGAGCGGCGGCGGTGCTTACGCGCTCCCACAGGAGCGCGTCGACGGCGGCCGCATTCCAGTAGCGGCCGCAGCCCTTGCCCGCTCGCCCGCCTGCCGGGCAGCGGTAGTACGCGCCGCCGCCGGGGGCGTAGGCGGCGGTCATGCGCCGGCCGCACGCGCAGATCGCGCGGCCGGCGGCAAGCCGCTCGGCACGGCCTGGGCGAGCGGCGCTGGACGCCTTCCGGGCCAGCATGCGCCCGGCGGCGGCGAACAGCGCCTCGTCCACCAGCGGGACGAGCGGCAGCGGGAATTGCTCCTCGGGCGGCCGCTCGTGGCGGTACCCGAGGTGGTAATCGACCTTATAGGCCGAATAGGTGCCGAGGTAGCTGGGGTTGCGCAGAATCCGGCTCACGGTGGAGCCGTACCAGCGCGTTCCCCTCGGGGCCGGGCAGCCTTCCGCCTGCAACTGGCGAGCGATCGCTGCCGCGCTCTGCCCATCCGCGGCTAGACGGAAGATCTGCTGGACCCTAGAGGCTTCATCCGAAGATGGAACGAGCACGTCCTCCTCCGTGTCAAACCGATAACCATACAACCGGGGGTCGAGACTTAGCTTTCCATGGTGCTTCAGCTTCGCAAGACGACCGCGGATGGTGCGCTCGCGGATCTTCTCCCGTTCGAACTCTGCGAACATCCCCCGGAGCTGGTAGAACATTCTTCCCTCAGGTGTATTGTTCCATGCAAAGTTGACGAATTCAAGGGTGATTTTTCCTTTAACCAATTCCTCAGTCACAATCAGCTGGTGTGACAGCTTGCGGGACAGCCGATCCGGGTCATAGACGACAACGATTTCAATGCCCGAACCGCTTGCCACGAGCTCCCGCATGCGATTCAGTCCCGGTCGGTCAAGCTGGGCGCCGGAGGCTTCATCCGACAGCACAAGCACAGCGTCCGGCGAGTACCCGAGCTCCTTCGTCCGCCGCAGGCAGTCCTCTCGCTGGGCTTCCAGGCTGTAGCCGCGCTCCGCTTGTTCTTCCGTGGATACCCGGGCATACACAATCGCTTTCCAGGGCGGCTTACCCCCGGCCGCTTCTTCTAGGAAGGCTTCCGGCATCCTTGCGTTACTCCCCTTACTCGTCACGCTCTCATGGGGCATCTGCTCTCTCCCCTCTGGCCCGCATTCGGGATTTGAAGCCTCTCCTTACTCCGCACTCTCTTCCCGGTCTCCCTGTACTTTGCCGTGATCCCGGCTTACCAGCAGCAGCCTGACGATGCGCCCCATGCGTTCCTCTTCGTCCCTCGCACTCGCTTCCTCCAATGACTCGTAATGCTCAAGAATGGCGATATCCGACTGGCGGAGCGGCTTTCGCGCCATGGCCATCCCTCCCGCTTCACCTATATGAAGCACAAGGAATGTCCCATTCCGGCAGCACCACAAAAAACACCTTATCGGGAGATTCCCGAAAGGTGTCAGCAGAAGGAAAACCACCGTCAGCCGTTCATTCGCTCGTCTTATGAGCGCAGCCTGGATGAGCTGCACGTCAATCCCTCCTGTCCTTCAGCCATTTCTCCAATTCATCGAGGTCGTTTGGTTTCATCTTCTTGCCGTTGTACAGGGTGGCAACCAAACTGGCGAAGGAATTGCCATGGAACCGTTCCATGAAGTCGCCTGTCTCAAATTTCAAATAATCTTCCTTGGCGATCATCGGATAGTAGGTACGTTCCTTGCCGTTTTTTTCGGTTCGGAGAAAACCGCGATCCACGAGCCTGACCATGAGGGTGAGAATCGTCTGGGCTTTCCATTCCCTCTCTCTGCCCAATTGCTCCATGATCAATGCGCTGGAAATAGGCGGCTCGTTCGCCCAAACCACCTTCATGATTTCGAATTCCGCATCCGGGAGCTTCTTGATCAAGCTCATGAAGCGCACCTCCATATTCTACAACTGTCTTTTTATATTCTACATCTGTCTTTTCTCGCCGTCAATGCTTCACAGATCTCCGCGAAAATGCAAAACACCTCATTTCGCCGCATCCAGGCACGAAATAAGGTGTCCGCCATTCGAAGTCCATTCGAAATAGAAATCGGATCTCTGTTCAAGAAAAAGCATTATTTTTCGTGGAGTTCTGCAAGATGGGCAGCATTCGGGTTTCCTGCTGCATGGAAGACCCGCAGAGGGGGCAGGCCGGTTCCTCCAGAAAAGCAAAGTTCGATCTCATCCAACCCTTGCAATCCCCGCTCGCGCAGGACCAGACCGCGGTATCCTCCTCCGGCAGCGCTTCAGGAATCTTTTTGGAAAACATCGCAACCCTCCTTTCTCGAATCCGCGAGTTAACGAGCAGAACCTTCACCAAAACCGCATAGAGCGAACCCTCCAACCTAGATGCTCGTTCCTAAGAACGGTTGGAGAGAACGCTCTACCGCGTGTCTTCCATCCTCACCGTCCGCCTTTCCCTTAGGGAATGGCTGAGTGGCGGGATGGATGACAGGCACTCGCCCTTCTTCTATGCTGGTTAACGGCGCTTACAGCCGGACCACATTCTCCGCCTGCGGGCCGCGGTTTCCTTGGGTAATGTCGAGTTGAACACGCTCACCTTCATTCAGCGATTTGTAGCCTTCGGTTTGGATGGCGCTGAAATGCACAAACACATCCTTACCGTCTTCCACTTCGATGAAGCCATAGCCTTTTTCTGCATTGAACCATTTTACTGTACCTGTCGTCATATTTCGTAATTCCCTTCAACTTGGACTAGCCGATTTCACACCGGCTTTCTATAGTATGCAGGAAGGGGAGGAAATATATGCGAACTGCAAAAAAGGACCGGCAGTCCTGCCGGTCCTTTCCTCGCAGATGGGATTCCATGGTCTTCACCATCGCATCGATGGCTTCCTTGCCAAAGTCCTTCTCCCCGCCTCGAGCGAGGCTGTATGCTTCGTCAATGAACAAGACGCCGCCCATTGCCTTCTTAATAAGCTCGCGCGTCTTGATGGCCGTATGCCCGATGTATTCGCCGACCAGATCGGCTCGCTCCGCTTCGATCAGGTGGCCTTTGGACAGCACACCCATCTCCTGGAACAGCTTTGCCACCATTCGAGCTACCGTCGTTTTGCCGGTACCCGGGTTGCCTTTGAAGATCATATGGTAAACCTGAGGCTGAACCGCCAGTCCCGCCTCGGATCGATACCTCTTTACTGCCAGCATGGCGTAAATCTCATAAAGCAAATCCTTGACCTCCGCCAGCCCCACCATCCGGTCAAACTCCTGCATCAGCTCGGCAAACGGCTCCGCCCTCCACTCGGCGGGAAGGCTCCCTGCCACGGACTGTGCCGCTTTCGGTGCGGTCGCCTGGGGCTGGCTCAGAACGACGCTGATCTGCCGGGAAGGCCGGTCGTTTCCTGCTGGTTGCTGGGGCATGCGGTTCTCCATCACACTCATGATATCACCTCTCCCTTCAGGTGATATCAGTATACGCAGGAGCCCAGAAAATCGTTCTCTTTCTGTCCGGAATGTTGGGCAACCTTAGAGCAGCAACCGGAACAAGGTGAGCACCAGGCCGACGAGGAAGCCGCAGATGGCTCCGTTCAGCCGAATCCATTGCAGATCCGCCCCGATCTTCTCCTCCAGCATTTCGACGAGCGATTCATCATCCATTTTGTTCAGGTTGTCTCGAACGAGCTCCCCGATCCGGTAGTGATTACGCTCCACCGCATTTGCGAGAGCCTCCGCGATTTGCTGCTCCCACTTGTTCGTTACCTCCGGCATGCCGGACAGCTTGTCGAGCGTGAGGCGCAAGAGGCGCACAAGAATCGGACCGCCGCGCCGGGCTTCTTCCTCAAGCCAACGGAGAATGGCTTCTCGCAGCTCTTCCAGCCGCTCCAGGGCCCAATCCGCCGTCGACTCCTCCTCCAGCTTGCCCAGCGTCCAGCTGCGCAGCGAGTCGGCAAGAACGGGATCAAGCGCAGCTTCACGAGCCCTTTGCTGGATTTCGCCCAGAAGCTTACCTCTCATCGGCGAGGCAGGTGCTTTCATATCCCACAGCGTGGACCGGAGCATCCCCTTCAGCATGCTGCCCAGCTTGTCCTCGCTGAGGAAGCCGGCTGCCGCTTGGAAGGCGAAGCCCATGAACCCGCCCATCTGCAGCTCGCGCAGCTTGCCATGGGCCATCCGGCCGAGCATGGCCTCCGTCTCCGGCTTCCCGATCCATTCATCTGCGGCTTTTAGGACCGCATCGAAGGCGCGCTCGTCCCATCCCTCCTGCAAGCCCGTGTGCACCAGGCGGGTCAGCAGAGGCTGAAGCTCCGCCTTCTCCAGCGTCTTCGAGAGGCCGTTTTGGACGAGCGGGATTGCCTTCTCCATGGGAAGGCTTCGAACCGCCGCCTGAGCGCTCTCCAGAACCGCCAGACGGGTTTTCCGTTTGCCGAGCGCTCCGACAACAGCAGAGGCGGCTGCGGGGAGCAGACGAACCTCCTTCAGCTTCTTCTGAATGCTCTCCTTGTTCAACAGCTCCGTCTCCATCGCTGTGATCAGAGATTCCACGATCCGGTTGCGGTTCTTAAGCAGGAGCGAAGTATGCGGGATGGGAATCCCCATCGGATGCCGGAACAGAGCTGTCACAGCGAACCAATCCGCTAATCCGCCGACAAGACCTGCTTCAAATCCGCCGGATAAGATTCGGTAGAACGGCGTATCTGGCAAGAGGAGGCTTCCGAGAAAGCCTCCTGCCATCACGACCAATGAAACGGTCGCCATCTTGCGAGTATTCTTTTCAGGTTTCGGGGCATCGCTCGGGGTGATGGCATTGCCCGAAACAGAGGCAGTCACTTTCCGTTTGGCTCGAATGATGTTGACCTCCTATCGCACTTGACGAGTCCGCAAAAGCACGCATCTTCAACCGGATAGGCGGCGAGGAACGAAAGCCTCTGCCTTTTGGCAACTCATCCACTCTTCATGCATGAGGAGTGGTAATGGGCTGCTAGCGATTGAAGTGATACGGTACGGTTGCGATGACGACGTCCTTCTGCGCGAACAGATAGGCACGAATGAGCAGACTCGTCTGGTTGTGCAGCAGATTTTGCCACCAGTGCTTCGTAATAAACTGCGGGATGAGGATGGTAATGTGATCCGTCTCCGCCGTCTTCCACTCCACCGTGTTGATGAACCGGGTTAGCGGGCGGATGATGCTCCGGTATCGGGAGCGCAACGTAATGAGACGAACGCCCGGATTCCACAGCTCCCACTTCTCCTCCATGCGTCGAATATCCTCGTCATCAAATCCAACGTATACGGCAACCACGTTCTCTGTCAAGGATTTGGCGTAGCTGATCGTGTGGAGAACGACGCGTGTGACACCGGCAACCGGCACGATGATCGTGCTTCCCTTGATCACCGGTTTTTCCTTTTCGATATCAATACGAAGCAGATCCGCCGTGTTCTTGTAGTGCAGGCTGATGCGCTTGAACAGGTAGATGACCGCCGGAAGGAAGAGGAAGACGCCCCACACGTGAGAGAACTTGGTTACGATGAAGATGAGCGTAATCGTAAGGGTCGTCAGCATCCCGATCGTGTTGATGGCGAATTTGATCAGCCAGCCGGAAGGACGCAGCTTGAACCAGCGGACCATCATCCCGAGCTGAGAGATGGTAAAGGGAATGAATACCCCGACCGCATAGAGCGGAATAAGGCTCGTGGTGTCCCCTCCCGATGCGATGATCAGCAGGGCCGACATAACCCCGAGGAAAATAATGCCGTTCGAGAAGCCGAGACGGTCGCCGCGCACCTGAAAGGCGTGAGGCAGGTATTTGTCCTTCGACAGCATGAAGGCCAGCAGCGGGAAGGCGGCATAGCCGGTATTGGCGGCCAGGAACAAGATCAACGCGGTAATCCCTTGAATCCAGTAAAAGAGAACGTGACGGCCAAACGTCGCTTCGGTGATTTGAGAAACGACGGTCATCTTCTCGTTCGGCAGTACACCGTTCCAATAAGCGAGAAGGCTGATACCGAGGAACATGAAGCCGAGAATGGCTCCCATCATCATAAGCGTCTTTGCGGCATTCTTTTCGGAAGGCTGCTTGAAGTTCGGAATGGCGTTCGACACAGCTTCCACCCCGGTCAGAGCGGTACAACCTGAGCTGAAGGCTTTCAGCAGGAGGAACAGGCTGATGCTGGAGACGGTGGTACCCATCGCCGGAACGTGCTCAGGCCCGCCGTACATCGCATACTTGACAACTCCCGAGATGATCAAGACCGCGATTGAGACGATAAACAGATAAACCGGAATGGCGAGGAAACTGGCGGATTCCGTTGTGCCCCGAAGATTGATGAGCGTTAGGAATATAATCATGCCGAGAGCAATGATCACCCGGTAGTCATGCAGCGATGGAAACGCGGATGTAATGGCATCGGTGCCGGCCGACGAGCTGACGGCTACGGTCAAAATGTAGTCGACGAGCAGCGATCCGCCCGCCATGAGGCTCGTGCTCTCTCCCAGGTTGTCCTTGGCGACGATATAAGCCCCGCCTCCGGATGGATAAGCATAGATGGTTTGTCGGTACGATAGGATGAGCACAAGCAGCAGACCGAGAACCGCAATGGAGATCGGAATGGAGTACCAGATCGCGACGGCTCCCGCCGCCATAAGGGCGATGAGGATTTGCTCTGTGCCGTAGGCAACGGATGACAAGGCATCCGAGGATAAGACGGCCAGCGCTTTCAGCTTGGAGAGTTTTTCGTCTTCGAGTTCGGTCGACTTCATCGGACGACCGATCAAAAAGCGCTTCAGTTGATTGGCCATGATTTCTTGCTCCTTTTTCTTTAACATGCGTTTGGTTTCAGGCGAGAATGAGCGTGCACGCACATTCTCGGTGAGCCCGATTTCTAATCATAAAGTAACGCCATTTTCCCGTAAAGAAACACCATTTCTCGCCAGCGCCGATCCTTTCTCACTCTTTGCCATCCGTCGTCAAAAGCACCGACGAAAGAGTCTTTCTCATGCTCGCATCTGCTTCTAGCTAGCTTTTGCTTCTATTCTCTTCCTCATTCCTTTCTGTAATCGCTATCATTTTCTAGAAAAAAACAGCCCGCCGATTTGGCGGACTGCTGCAAAGCACAGGATATCGAATCCGATTAGTTTGCGGGTTGAATCGTGACCGAGTTGATCTTGACCTCTTCGGTCGGAGCACTGCGTTCTCCCCTCAAGGTGGACGTCACAGGAGTTGCGGCAAGGGCCTTCACCACGTCCATCCCTTCCGTCACCTTCCCAAAGATCGTGTAATTCGCATATTGGGGATCGTTCAGGTTTAAGCTGTCGTCACCGGTGCAGATAAAGAACTGACTTCCCCCTGTGTTCGGGCCGGCATTCGCCATCGCCACGATTCCGGGCTCATACGAATGGCCATTGTTCAATTCGTCAGGCAGCGTGTAGCCCGGCCCACCTGATCCCGTGCCGGTTGGGTCGCCGGTCTGAATCATGAAGCTTTCGATGATCCGGTGAAAGGGAACTCCGTCAAAATAGTGCTGCTCCGCCAGAAAGACAAAGCTGTTGACGGTTTCGGGCGCATCCTTGGCAAACAGCTCTATAGTGAAGCTGCCCTTGTTGGTTTCCATTACGGCCTGATAAGCCTTGGTTTTGTCGATGGTCAGGTCAGGAGCCTTCGACCATTGCAGCGGGCTTGCTGTCGGCTCCGCCGCTCCGGCGGCCGACGGAGAAGGGCTCTCCGATTTGTCGGCGGCTTTGCCACATGCGGTTAAACCGAGAAGGAGGACCACCGCCAGGATGGTCCATTGCATCATTCGAAATCGTCTCACGGGTTGCCTCCATTTCCGTTATTGCTGCCATTTCCATTCCCATTGCCGTTTCCATTGCCAGGCTGCTCGTTCCCTGAGCTGCCGGAGACGGGAGTAGCGGTCGCACCCGGTCCTTCCTGACCTCCCGGTGACGGGCTGACGGAAGCCGATGGGGTGGGGGTCGGTTCGGTACCCGGCTCCAGCCAATCGCCGCCGCTTTCGGACGGAGTAGGCGTTTCTTCTCCGTTCGGCGTTTCTTCCCCGCTGGGACTTACGGTCGGGGTTTCGAGCGGAGTCTCGGACGGAGTCGGGGTTACGGCCTCCATCGGAATTTCGATCAGCGCCGTATTCGAAGCTGTCCCTTCCTGATCCTGGCCCGGGTCATACGTCGTCACATAATACGAATATTTGCCTCCCGGAACAATGGTCATGTCCGCGAACTCGCTGACCCCTGTCAGCTCCTGCAGCAAGGAGGCCGCTTCCTCTGCCGATTCTTTGCGGTAGATGCGGAAGGTCAGCTTAGCCGCATTCTGGGGCGCCTTCCAGGCGAGCTTCACCTGCTTCGTCTCCGAATCGTATGCGGCGGACAAGTCCGTCACCCCTGTAGGAGGTGATGCCGCATCCTTCACCCCGTCCGGTCGAGCAAACGACTTGACCGGGTACCCGGAGAGCGCCTCCTGCATGACCGCCTTGAAGATGGCGGCGGCACTTCCGCTCCCCATCGTGATGTAATGGGACTTGTTCGTGTTGTCAAAGCCCATCCAGACAGCAGCCGTCCATTCCGGGGTGTATCCGGCAAACCACAGGTCGGTGTTGTACTTCTCCAACCCGGCGATCGTCATCTGCGTGGAGCCGGTCTTGCCGGCAACCGGACGGTTCATGGCCGCTTTCGTGCCCGTTCCTCCAGATTGCACGACCGTTTGCAGAATCTCGGTCATCGTCCAGGCCGTCTCGGCACTCATAACCTGCTTCGCCTTCGTCTTGAATTCAGCTGCGGTATTCCCGTCTACATTCGTGATTTCAACAATCGCATGCGCTTCGTGCAGAATCCCGTTGTTCGGGAAGGCACTGTAGGCTTGCGCCATCTGGAGCGGAGACACCCCATGCGCCATCCCGCCCAGCGCCAGCGCCAGGTTGTTATCCGTCTTGTCAAAGGTGAGGCCAAGCTTCTCCGCAAAGGCCTTGCCCGTCTTCACGCCGATGTCCTGCAGGACCGAGACGGCCGGTACGTTCTTGGAGCGTTTCACCGCATATTCCAGCGATACCTTGCCTTCATACTTGCCGTCCGCATTGCGCGGGCTGTAGCCGTTGAAATCCGTGCGTGTATCGTTAAGCTGGCTGTAGCGCGTATAAGCGCCGCTCTCGAGCGCCGGAGCATAAACGAGCAACGGTTTGATCGACGATCCAGGCGAGCGAGCCATGTTTGCCGCCCGGTTAAAGGTCATCTTGTACTCGTAATCTCGGCCGCCGATCATGGCGACGATTCCTCCGGTTGCGTTATCCAGGATGACCATGCTGCTCTGCATGCGCTCGCCGTTCATGTCCTCCTGGAACAGATCGTTATTTTTGTAGGCAGTATCCATTACCTTTTGCGCGTTCCGGTTCAGGGTCGTATAAATCTTATAACCCCCGCGCGCGAGCTTGTCTTCGTCAATGCCGTACTGGTCGGCTGCTTCCTGCACGACATAGTCCTTAAAGCTGTCGAAGATCGACGTGCTTGCCGTACCGGTGCTCTTTGCCGGCCGCACATACTCGACATCCCAAGCCTCATCCATCTGTTCCTTGGTGATATACCCTTGGTTGTACATCAGCGTCAGCACGACCTGACGCCGCTCAAGCGACTTTTCCGGATTCTTAATAGGGTTGTAGTAAGAAGGCGCCTTCGGCATGGCCGCGAGGGTCGCCACCTGCCACAGCTCCAGCTTCTTCAAATCCGTTACCCCAAAATAGGTTTTGGCCGCGGTCTTCACACCCCAGGAGCTGTTGCCAAAGAAGATGCGGTTCAGGTACATCTCCATGATCTCTTTCTTGTCGAACCGTTCTTCGAGCGCCATGGCCATCGACATTTCGGTCGCTTTGCGGAAGAACGTCTTGTCTGCGTTCAGGAACATGTTCTTCGCAAGCTGCTGGGTGATCGTACTGCCGCCCTCAGCTGCTCGGCGCTGAACGATATCTTTGGCAATGGCCCGAAGGATCGATTGCGGGTCAACCCCGGAATGGTCCCAGAACCGCTTGTCCTCCGTCGCGACGAAGGCGTCGATCAGCATATCCGGGAATTCCTCATACTTGGCAATTTCCCGATTCCCCTCCGCATCGTACAGCTTGGCGATCTCGTTCTTGTCGACGTCATAGATGATGGAGGCTTGGGACATGACGAATTTATTTTCATTTTCCTTCAAGGCCTTCTGCCCGCTGTACAGAATGAAGACATAACCAGCCAATGCGATGACAATGGCCAGTGCAGCTGCGATCAGGAGCAGCAGGAAGACCTTCTTCTTGTTCATTTTCTTTTTTTTGCGTACCGGTTTCTTCTGCGGGGTTCGATTGGACATGCGCAGATTTCCCCCTTCGTTCTTTATTCTCTCTCTCTCTAACCGTTAACTATACGATTCAAACAGCTGATATGTTTCGTTTTTCCTCGCCTCCTGATAAAAGAGACGTCATAAACAAAGAACAACCCGGCAGGTAACACGCGGGTTGCTCTGATCAAGTTCATACGGGCTTCTCAGCCGTTGCTGGCGTTCAGGTGATCCATCGGTCAGTCGGCGTTCGAGTCGGACAGGAACGAAACCGAACGGAGCGGGGTGAACGTGGAGATGGCGTGCTTGTATACCATTTGCTGGCGGCCTTCGCTGTCGATGATGATCGTGAAGTTATCAAAGGCTTTGACCAGTCCGCGGATTTGGAACCCGTTCGTGAGGTAAACCGTTACCGGAATGTTCTCCTTGCGCAACGAATTCAAAAAGTTGTCCTGAATATTGATCGACTTGTTCATTCAAGTTCCCCTTTCCTTATCGAAAACTGACCGATACGGCCTCCGGCTGTCTATTGTATGTCGTTAATGGATTCATTCGCTTTTAGAACGAGCTTTCCTGCTATTATAGCATCAATTTCGTCCATTTGCTTGGAAAAGTTTTTGCCCTCGCCCGTCTCGACCCACTGGATGTCCGTCATATGACGGAACCAGGACAGCTGGCGCTTGGCAAACCGACGCGTGTTCCGCTTGATGAGATCGGACGCCTCTTCGAGGGTAAGCCCCCCCGCCAGATGGGCGGCCATCTCCTTGTAGCCGAGGCCGAGCATGGACGGCAGCTCCCGTGCGTAGCCCTTATCCAGGAGAAGGCGGACCTCTTCGGCAAAGCCTTCTGCGATCATCTGATCGACCCGCTGCTCAATTCGGCGGTACAGCTCGGTGCGCTCCATCGACAGCCCGATGAGGCACAGGCGGTACGGAGATTCCTTCGTCTGACGGGCCAGATGCTCAGAGAGCGGGATGCCGGTCAGGTGGGCGACCTCCAGCGCACGGATCACCCGCCGATGGTCGTTCGGGTGCAAACGATCGGCGGATGGAGGGTCGATCGCCCGAAGGCGGTCGTGCAGCGCCTGCTCTCCTTGCTCAGCCAGGTACTGCTGCTGGGCAAGGCGAAAGGCTTCGTCGGCTCCTCCCTCGCTGAATTCATAGCCGTAGATAAGGGATTCGATATAGAGCCCCGTACCGCCAACGACAAAAGGCAGCTTTCCCCGGGAGGCGATCTCCTCGATCGTTTCCCGGGCTTTTCTTTGGAAATCGGCCGTACTGAAGGTCTCATCCGGGTTGACGATATCAATTAGGTGATGGGGAATTCCGCCCATCTCGTCCGGGCGGATCTTGGCCGTGCCGATATCCATCTCCCGGTACACCTGCATGGAATCGCCCGACAGGATTTCGGCATTCCACTTCTGCGCGATCGAGATGCTCGCCTTGGTCTTGCCGACTGCGGTCGGTCCGATTAAGACGAGAAGCGGAGGTTTGTTCTCGGCTACCGGCAGCGGCTCCACGCGCCCGATCACAGCTCGATCACTCCATAAGCGATCTTCGTGCGCGAGCGATGCTTTGTGAAGCCGAGGCGTTCATATTCGGGGCTGTCCCGGTGCTCCTTCAGGAGGATACGACGGACGGCGACACGGCGCGCTTCCTCCACCGCCTCCAGCGTGAGCGGATCCGCATTTGCAATCCCGCGGTAGGGCGAGATTGAGCTGGATTCTTCCACCGGGATGCGAAACATCGGGTCGAAATAGACGATATCGTAGCTCTTGTCAGGGAGACGGCGAAGATAGTCCAGGTGATGCGTTTGAACCACTTCGATCCGGCGCATCGCATCATTCACCGCCTGGAACTTGGCTTGGTAGTTCGGAAGCCCTTCCTCCAGCAGGAGGACCGTGATGGCCTCGCTCTCCAACGCCGTCACCTTGCCCTCCGGCCCGACCGCATGGGCGAAGACAATGGAATCGCTGGCGAGTCCGGCGGTGCAATCCAGCACCCGATCACCCGCACGAACGCCGGATAGGTCCACCAGCGGATCGCTCTCGCCTTTGGTCATTCGCTTGACGCGGATGTAAGCCGTGCTTGGGTGGAAATAGATCGGTTCGGCATCGACCGGACAGTACATCAGCTTCTCTTCTGTGAGCAGCAGGATGCCTTGATTCCCGAAGCGCTTGCGAAGATCCGGCAGAGAGTCTCTTCTCCGATTCACATAGCGCCCGCCGGATTTGGCCGCGAGGCGCTCCGCCTCCGCCCGCGTCTCGGGGGTAGCATAATACGATGTTGTGACAAGCATGATTTTCAAACCCACTTTCAACCTTGATCTATCGGGACCGCTTGCGAAATCGAGTAAAGCCGTAAAATAGCGGGATCAGGCTATATACAATCGGAAGCATCAGCCCGCCCCACACTTGAATAGACAGGTGAGACTCTGCCTGATAGAGAGCCTTATTTACTCGAAAAACCGGAGGCAGGACTCCGATAACCCATGAAATGGAGTCAGGGAGTTTGTTCCCGATCCCCTGCCCTCCGATGGACAACACGAGGAGTAAAATCAGGACAAACAGTACATTCGGATACGGCCTCGTGCCGTCTCCTTCAACCATCCACACGAGCACGATCATGAGCCAGGTAACCGACAGGTGTGCCACTAAACCAAGAAGCAGTTCCGACAGGTTCGGAACATGATCAAATGCCCCGCGAAGCGCAGGGTAGAACGTAGCGAACAACGAGAGGAAGAAAGCGAACAGGGCTGCTGAAAGAAGTCGTCCCCACTCATAGCGAATGCGGCTACCCACGTGAAGGGCCGACAGCTCCCGCTGCACCGGCGCTTCGCTTCGGAGGAAATTTAAGGTCAGCCAGGCTGTGATCCCATACAAAAAAGTAGAGGTGAAAATGTAGCTCTCCATGACGGGATTCGGCACCAGGGAATACATCCAGGTGATAAATCCCACTCCGAGCAGCAGCGGAGCCAAATAGCGGTGAGAACGGCTAAAATCACGCAACAAATAATGAATGAGGGCTATCATGAAGAAATCGCCTCCTGAAGAGGTGCTTGTTCCTGATCGGGCTGATCGGACCGAACAGACCGAACGGAGCCCCCGTTCGTTAGAACGGCAAGCAGCAGCTCATCGGCTTGCGAGGCCAGCACCTCGAACCGGAGACCGTTTGGAATCGGCACTGCCTCCTTCGCCAGACGATGCAGCAGAGAGGCCTCTGTCTCCCGCGGTGTGGCCCATTGGGCCAGCACTGCCTCCTCCGCCTCGATTTCGATGATGCGGACCTGCCGCGGTCGGGTTGTTTCGAGGGGATGCAGCCGTCCCTTCTCCACTCGATAGACCCGATCAGCTAATCGCTCGATCCAGCGATCCTCATGGGAGGAAAAGAGCAGAGCCATTCCCTCTGAGCGAAGCTTAAGCAGCAGCCCCAACATGTCCTCCCTTGATCTTGGATCAAGCCCGGACATGGGTTCGTCCATGACGAGCAGCCGAGGACGGCCGAGCAGGGCCTGCAGGAGCGCTGTCTTCTGCAGCATCCCTTTGGAATAGTAGCGGATTTGCCGATCGGCATCCTGCTCCAGGCCAGCAAAACGGGCCAAGCTGCGAATTTGCTCGCGCAATTCCGCTTCTCGGCATCCGTGAATGCGTCCCATCGAGGTTAAATACTCCGTTAGTGTGCACCGCGGGTAGGGAAATCGATCGGGAACATATCCGATTTCGTTTCGGCTCACCCCAAACTCCAGCTTCCCGGAGGAAGGCTCGTTCAAGCCGACTGCAAGGCGAAGGAGCGTGCTCTTCCCGGCCCCATTCGGCCCTTTGAGGGCCATGCATTCCCCTGCGCGAAGCGTAAAGGTGATCGAATCCAGCACCGCTTTGTCTCGAAAGCGCTTGCTCACAGCGTTCATGCTCAGAAGAGTCTCCATATCGGCGCTCCTTCTCTATTCCACAGACAACTTCGGCGAAGCAAAGAAGCTGGCAATCGCGCTCGAAGCAGCGCCCAGCACCGTCGCTCGATCTCCGAGCTGAGAGAACCGAATCGCAAGCTTCGCTCGTGGATACGGAAGCGACCGCCGCTTCACAAAACGTTCAAGCGGCACCGTCAACCAGCGCTCCGCCTCTGCGAGCTTCCCGCCCAGTATAATGAGCTCCGGGTTAAAGCTATTGATGATGTTGATGATCCCTATCCCCAAGTAACGGGCATGCTCTTCCAGTAACCGAATCGCAGAAGCGTCGTCCTGCTCCGCTCTTGCAAACAGGTCCTCCAGCTGCAAGCCTGGCTCGGCGAGCTCGGTGCGCGCTCGATCCATGAGTGCGCTTTCGGAAGCGTACAGCTCCCAGCAGCCGACATTGCCGCAGCGGCAAGGCTTCCCATCCGGGTGAATGGAGATGTGACCCATTTCGCCGGAGAATCCCGATGCGCCGCGATACAATTCCCCTTTCAGCAGGATGCCCGTCCCGACCCCGGTGCCGATGCTCACATGGACGAGGTCGGATACGCCCTTGGCCAGCCCGTACCGGCTTTCGCCAAGCGCACCGACATTCGCTTCGTTCTCGATCACAATGGGCAACTGGAACTTGGGTTCCAGCAAGGCTTGCAGCGGAACATTCTCCCAGCCGAGGTTCGGTGCGAACAGAACATTGCCCGCCTCGTCGCTGAACCCGGGAATCCCGATGCCGATGCCGATGACGCCGTAAGGAGACGGCGGCGCACAGTCGATCAATTCCTGTATGGATCGGCTGAGCAGTTCAATCGCGGATTCGATGTCCCGGTTGTTGTGCTGGACTCTCCGTTCGCTAATGATCGTTCCATTCAAATCCGTCAGCACGCCGGTCATCCCGTCGGTCCCGAGGTCGATGCCGACAGCATAGCCGGCCTTCTCCTGAAAGAGCAGCGTAACCGGCTTCCGGCCTCCGCGAGATTCTCCCGCTCCGCTCTCGTAGGCGAGGTTCGCCTCGATCAGCTCATTCACGAGCGTGGAGACCGTAGCCTTGGTCAAGCCCGTACTCTCCGCAATTCTCGCTCGAGAAGTCGGAGAGTCATGGCGGATCAGCTCCAGCACGAGCGATTTATTCAATTTTTTCATTAAACTCAAGTCGCCAGTTTGCTTCATAACTTCCCCCAACCGATATTCGATATTTTTCGATTTTACCATGTTTCAGAAACGTTTTCATCTTTCTTTCCCTTAAGTTAGTTTATTCGATTTACAAAGTGGGCAGCAAGTGGTATGATAAACATGAAAGCGTTTCTCCTTTGGAGCAGGCGCCAATCTATTAGCGGAGGGAATCATTCCATGAGCTATTTCGGCAATGTGGACAAAATCAAATACGAAGGCAGAACGTCGACCAACCCGCTCGCCTTCAAGCACTACAACCCTGAACAGGTCATTCTGGGCAAAACGATGCGCGAGCATCTTCGTTTCGCGGTTGCTTACTGGCACTCCTATACGTACAACGGCAGCGATCCGTTCGGCGCCGGCACGATGCTGCGCGGCTACGACAAATTCACCGGAATGGACCTGGCAAAGGCTCGCGTAGAAGCGAACTTTGAGCTGCTGAACATCCTCGATGCCGATTACTTCTGCTTCCATGACCGCGACATCGCTCCGGAAGGCGCAACGCTGCAAGAAACGAACAAGAACCTCGACGAAATCGTCGCCCTGATTCAATCCAACATGAAGGCAACGGGCAAGAAGCTGCTCTGGAACACCGCCAACATGTTCACCAACCCGCGCTTCGTACACGGCGCAGCAACGACGAGCAATGCTGACGTGTATGCATATGCAGCGGCTCAAGTGAAGAAAGCCCTCGAGCACGGCAAAGAGCTCGGCGGTCAAAACTATGTCTTCTGGGGCGGTCGTGAAGGCTATGAATCCCTGTTGAACACCGACATGGGCCTCGAGCTCGACAACCTCGCCCGCTTCCTGCACATGGCGGTAGACTATGCGAAGGAAATTGGCTTCGACGCCCAATTCCTGATCGAGCCGAAGCCGAAGGAGCCGTCCAAGCACCAATACGACTTTGACGCGGCAACCTCCCTCTCCTTCCTGCAAAAGTATGACCTGCTCAAGCACTTCAAGCTCAACATCGAAGCCAACCATGCCACGCTGGCTGGCCACACCTTCGAGCACGAGCTGCATGTATCCCGCATCAACGGCGCCCTCGGCTCCATCGATGCCAACCAAGGCGACGTTCTGCTCGGCTGGGACACGGACGAATTCCCAACCGATCTGTACTCCACGACGCTAGCCATGTATGAAATTCTCCAAAACGAAGGCGGAATCGGCCGCGGCGGCGTAAACTTCGACGCCAAGGTTCGCCGTCAATCCTTCGAACCGATCGACGTCGTATACGGCCACATCGCTGGGATGGACTCCTTCGCTCGCGGGCTCGTCGTAGCCGCCAAGCTGCTGGAAGACCGCGCTCTGGTGAACGTGATCGACAACAAGTACGCTTCCTTCCAATCCGGCATCGGCGCCGACATCGTGGCAGGCAAAGCCAACTTCAAGTCGCTTGAAGCCTACGCTCTGCAAAACAACCCGATCGTCAACAAGTCCGGCAACCTGGAGTTGGTTCGCTCGATCGTCAACCAATACCTGTTGAACGCATAACTCTTATTAGCAGGCCATGACGTGATCCGCTTTTCTAAACAAGAATAGGCAAAAAGAAGGAACGAATCCGAAAGGGGCTCAGCTCTCCCCTCAGGATTCGTTCCTTTTCATGGTCAGCCTCTATCGCGAGACATCAATCCTCTTCTCATCATTTTCCGCAGAAGCGGGTTTTGCCGCCTCCTTGTACTTTTCAATCGTGACTTCAAACGTCTTGCGTTCCCGGGCTTCCTCACGTTCTGCCTCGCTGAGTGCGCCGCTGACTTGGCTATCGTCGGAAGGCTTGTTTCGAGTTGGTTGTGCGTTTCGAATGAATTCGTTGTACTCGCCTTGGGCTTCCTGATTCTTTGCGATAGAGGTTTTGACCTGCTTGATCCGATCCCCCATCATCTCTTCTGTCCGCCTAACCCGATCGCTATACCCGCCGTCCTCCGAAAAAATCCGCCTTCGAATGGACCCTAACCCGTTCAATTGATTTCCGTGAACCGACGTTGAGATCAGGCTGTGATCCATTTTGAATTGAGCATCCTTCTTTTGCTCTTCATCTGTTTTGCGATCAGAAGCTGCGGAAGAGCGGTTGGATTCTTCTGCCTTTTGGCGATCCTCCACCCTTTTTTCTTGCTGCCGCGTCTGCATCTGCTTGTCGATTTCATCGATCTGGGCTTGCAGCTGTTTCCGTTTCGTTTCTTTGGAATCGGGGCTCAGGGATTGATCCTGCTTGAGGCTTTGCATTTGGTTGGTTAAAGTCTCTTTCGCCTTGCGTAACCCGTCCAGGACAGGATCCCCGCTCGCCCTCACGGTCGGTTGAATTGTTCGAGTCGAAACCGAAGTGATCTGCATGTATCCACCTTTCACCTTTCACCCGCAAAAATTTCTTCCATTTGAAATGCGCTTGGAGAAAGCCTGCAGCCTCCTACCTTTCTCTATATAGGTAGTTATCGGCATCATGTAAGTAAATTTGATAGAGAGCAACCTATTCTTTTCCATAAGAAGGACGTATTGTCTCCTGCTTGGATAATAAAAAGGCATCTCTAAAATTGACATCGGTTTGTCCTGGAGAGGGTCACCTGTCAATATCAAGAGATGCCTATCATGAGACCTGAGAGGCCCGGGTGGTGATGGTTACATGACGCGCTTGAACATCTTCTCCAGCTCGTACAAGGTGAAGCTGACGAGAATCGGACGGCCGTGCGGGCATGTGTAAGGGTTGCGGCAAGCGGCGAGGCGATCGAGAAGCGATTCCATGTCCGTCCTGGTGATCGGCTGATTCGCCTTGATGGATGCCTTGCAGGAGCACATCGCTGCGGCGGCATCCCGGAAAGCGGCCAGGTCAATCGCCTTCTTCTCCGCCAGCACCCAATCAATCATCTCCTCAACGAGTGCCTTCTCCTCTCCCTTCGGGAGCCAATGCGGGTAAGCTCGAACGAGGAACGCAGAGCCGCCGAACGGCTCCAGGAAGAGTCCCGCTTGCTCCAACAAGGAGATACGAGAGACCAGAACGGTTGCTTCGGCCGACGTAAATTCCAGCGTAATCGGGAGAAGAAGCTCCTGGCTCGCTTCCTCCGGCTTGCCAAATTTATCGCGATAATACTCGTAGTTGATCCGCTCATGAGCAGCATGCTGATCGATCAGGTACATGCCTTCCTCGTTCTGAGCTACCAGGTACGTCCCATGAAGCTGACCGACCGGGTCCAGCTTCGGGAAGGCCGGAAGCTCGGGGCTGGTCCCATCAGCCGGGACTGCAATGCGGGCGAGCTGCTCTAGCGGGATTGGAGCAGAGACGCCGCTCGAGCCCGTACGGTTCCAGGAGGAGCTTGCTCCATTGGATGGCCGCGGTGAACCCGCAGCCGGAACCGAAGAGGAGCGAGCAGAGTCCATGGGGAATCGGTCGGGAGAATCCGCGCGATTCTGCCAAGGGGCTGCAGCTCGCTTTTCCTCGAAAGGAATCGAGCTGCAATCCTCCGAACGAGGGGCCGTACCGGAACCTTCCGACCGGGGGAGCACACCTCGTTCTTCCGTTTGGAAGGAGGGCTGCCAGTCTTCCGGCTGGTTGCGAGTTCCCTCGGGCGGCTCGGGTGGAAGCGGAACGGACTCTTTCTCAGCGGAGAGGTCGGCTGACGTTCTTCTCTGGCCCTCCTCCCCATGCTCGTCAGGCCGATAGAGAGCAAGCTGCTCCTGCACGACCGCCTGCTTGCCAACGGTGGTCTTCCCTCCCGATGGGATCAGCGTCTGTCGGCCCAAAGCCGCACGGACGGCTTGCTCAATCAGGTGAACAAGCTCCGCTTCCTTGCTGAAGCGAACCTCCAGCTTGGAGGGATGCACGTTCACATCCAACAGGGAAGGATGCATGGTCAAATGCAGCGCTCCGACCGGATAGCGATTCACCGGCAAGAGCGTATGATAGGCGCGCAAAACCGCTTGTGTCACCGCATAGCTGCGAATGTAGCGGCCATTGACGACCAGCGTGAGCGCGGCGCGGCCGGTGCGGGTCGTCTCCGGTCGCGAAACATATCCACTGAGGGCATAATCCAGATCTTCCGCCTGCACGTCCACCATACTTTTGGCTGTGGATGCGCCGTAGACGGCGGCTAGAACGCCAAGCAAATCGCCATTGCCCAAGGTGTTCAACAGCGTGTGTCCATTGTGGCGAAGCGTGAAGGCAACCTCAGGGTGCGCCATGGCGATGCGATACAGGTAGTCCGAGACATGACCCAACTCCGTCTGAATGGTCTTCATGTATTTCAGCCGGGCAGGAGTATTAAAGAACAGTTCGCGGACCCGGATGTCCGTTCCACGCTCCGCCGCCGTCTCCTCGACGGCCTGCAGGGTGCCTCCTTCAATCACAATGCGTCGGCCGAGCCCGTCAGTGCGGCCCGTCGTGATGCATTCCACCTTCGAGACGGCGGCGATACTGGGAAGCGCCTCGCCCCGAAAGCCGAGCGTTCGGATCTGAAACAGTTCCTTGCCGCTCTTGATCTTGCTCGTCGCATGGCGAGCGAAGGCGATCTCGCAATCATCGTCGGCAATTCCTGACCCGTTGTCCTTGACCCGGATGAGCTGGAGCCCGCCTTCCTCAATGGTAACGTCAATGCGGGTGCTCCCGGCATCGACGGCGTTCTCGACGAGCTCCTTGACGACGGATGAAGGCCGCTCAACCACCTCGCCCGCGGCGATCTGGTTCGCGATATGGTCATCCAGCAGCTGTATGATTCCCATGGTGTTCTCCTTTCAGAACAAGCGGAGCCGAACATCGGCAGGGTCTAATTCAGACGTTGGGATGTCGGCTGTCCGCGTTATCATTTGCCGCCCTTCGCTTCTGCCTCTGTCAGCTTCTGCTTCAGCTCGAAGAGGAAATTCATCGCGGCAATTGGGGTCATGTTAATGAGATCCGCCGAGCGGAGGTGATCCGCGAGCTGTGTCAGCTTCGCTTCCTCGCCTTTGCGCAAGCGGGCACTATCCTTCTCGGGCAACGGATCGGCGAACAGGCTTAGCTGAACGATGCCGTCCGCAGATGCGACCGGCCCGCTGTGAGGTTCTTCGGACCGGGCTTCCGTTCTTGAAGGAGCGGCTGCTTCCTCAAGCACTTGCAGCTTCTCCGTCCGGTTCGCAGACACCAGGGTGGAGCCGGCCTCCGCCGAAACGGCCGCTTGTTCGGCAGCCGCGCGCTGTTCAAAGACATTCAGGAGCGTATAAGAGCGCTCAATGACCGAATCCGGCAAACCGGCGAGCCGTGCGCAATAGATGCCGTAGCTGGTGCTGGCTGCGCCGGCAATGAGCTTGCGCAGGAAGGTCACGTCCTGCCCGCTCTCCTTGACCGCCATGCAGGCGTTATGCAGATACGCCAGGCTTTCCTCCAGATGAGCAAGCTCGTGGAAGTGCGTGGACACAAGGGTTTTGCAGCCGATGCGGTCATGCAAAAACTCAATGACGGCTTGCGCAATAGCCATTCCTTCGCCGGTTGAGGTTCCGCGGCCCAATTCATCAATGATGACGAGGCTGTTCTTTGTCGCCTTCTCCGTCATGACGCGAATGTCCATCATCTCGACCATGAAGGTGCTCTGGCCGCCGATGAGGTCGTCCGCCGCCCCAATGCGCGTGAAGATTCGGTCGATCAGCGGAAGCTCCGCGCGCTCGGCCGGAACGAAGCAGCCAATCTGAGACAGGATCGTGAGTACGGCAACCTGACGCATGTACGTGCTCTTTCCGGCCATGTTCGGGCCGGTGATGAGCAGCACCCGCGTCTCCTCTTCCGTGAGCTTCGTACCGTTGGCGATGAAGGCCGAATCGCCCATCACCGCTTCGACGACGGGATGACGCCCGCCCTCCACAATCAAATCGTATCCGTCGGTGATGACGGGCCGCGTGAAGCGATTCTCCGCGCTGACAACCGCGAATGCCTGAAGCACATCGACCGCCGCGACGATCTCGGCCAGCTCCTGCAGGCGGCGAGTCTCAGCGGCAATTCGGTCGCGCAGCGTGCAGAACAGCTCGTATTCGAGGCCGAACATCTTCTCCTCGGCTTCGAGGATGAGCGCTTCCTTCTCCTTTAGGTCCGGGGTGATAAAGCGTTCGGCGTTCGCCAAGGTTTGCTTGCGTTCATACAGTCCCTCCGGAAGGGAGCCCAGGTGCGAACGGGTTACTTCTATATAGTAGCCGAACACTTTGTTGAAGCCGACCTTGAGCGACTTGATGCCAGTCCGTTCGCGCTCCTGCCGCTCCAGCCCGGCGATCCACGTCTTGCCGTTCCGGCTCGCTTCCTTGAGCTTGTCCAGATGCTCGTGATAGCCGTCCTTGATGATACCGCCTTCCTTCACCGACAAGGGCGGGTCTTCCACGAGCGACTCTTCAATCCAGCCGCGCACATCCGCGCAATCGTCGAGGGTCTCCGCCATCCGGCGGAGCGTCTCCGAGCCGCTCGCCAGGCAGGCGGCCCGAAATGCCGGCATCTGCGCGAGCGAGCGGCGCAGCGCCGCCAGGTCACGGCCATTGGCGCTGCCGTACGAGACGCGGCCGACGAGGCGCTCCAGGTCGTAGACATCGCGAAGCACGCCGCGCAGCTCCTCCCGTTCGATGAGGCGGTTCACCAGCCGCTCGACGGCTTCCTGCCGCTCTTCAATTCGCGAGCGGCTGTAGAGCGGCTTCTCGATCCAGCGGCGCAGCAGCCGACCGCCCATCGCGGTCTCCGTGCGATCGAGCAGCCAGAAAAGCGAGCCCTTTTTGGCCCGCTCCCGCACCGTCTCCGTCAGCTCCAGGTTGCGGCGGGTAAACGGGTCCATCGTCATGAAGTCGTCCGTCTCATAGACACGAAGCTCGGTGATATGGGCGAGTGAGCGCTTCTGGGTAACCTGCAAGTACGTCATGAGCAGGATAGCGGCTTCCCGGGCAGCTGGCTCAAGCAGATCCATCGCCTCTACTCCAAAATGCCCGCGGACGAACGCTTCATCCCGCTCTGTCCAATCGGTACGCGGCACATTGGCCGTCATCGGGAGTTCGGTGATGAGATCCAGGAGCGGACCATGCGCCAGCAGCTCAGCAGGCTGAAAAGCCGTCAATTCATCCGCCAGACGATCCTTTTCGTGCGACAGGCTCGTGACGTGGAACTCGCCGGTCGACAGGTCGCAAGCAGCGAACCCGTAGCGGCCGTTCGCCTCGGCTGCACAGGCGATGTAATTGTTCGCCCGCTCCTCCAGAAGCTTGCCTTCCATGAGCGTACCGGGGGTGACGATGCGCACGATCTCGCGCCGCACCATCCCTTTCGTGGTCGCCGGGTCCTCCATCTGTTCGCAAATGGCGACCTTGTAGCCTTTTTCAATGAGGCGAGAAATGTAGCCTTCGGCAGAGTGATACGGCACTCCACACATGGGGACGCGCTCCCCGCCCCCGCCTTCCCGTCCCGTTAAGGTAAGCTCCAGTTCCCGAGATGCCCGTACGGCGTCTTCGAAGAACATTTCATAGAAATCGCCAAGCCGAAAGAAGAGAAACGCATCCGGCACTTCGGCCTTTACGCTTAAGTATTGTTCCATCATAGGGGTATATGCCAACAGGTCCAGCCTCCAACAACGCCATTTCGGCATGATTCTTCTTCTCAGTATACCATACCGCGCTCCAAATCTCGCAGGGAAAAGGAAGCCTAGTACCTAATCTCTCCCCCTCCTGCTGCTACGAAAATAGACTTGCCGGACCAAAGAAAAAACGCCTCCCGAACATCGGGAAGCGTCTGGTGTAACCGCTCCATGGCAGTGAAGCAGACAACAGCAGGGTCATTAAAGTGCGTTGCGGAACAGCTCGACCACTTGGCTGTGCGTCGGTTGAATGGGATTCGTGGCCCCGCAGGCATCCTTCATGGCATTGGCCGCAAGTGTATCGAAATCCTCTTCCTTGACGCCCAAGTCGGCGAGTCCCTTCGGGATGCCCACTTCAGCAGCCAGGGCAACGATAGCCTCGATGGCTTTGGCTGCTCCTTGCTCGGGGCTCAGGCCCTCCACAGGTACGCCCAGCTCCTTCGCAACGTCACGCAAGCGCTCTGCGGCGACCGTAGCGTTAAAGCGCTCAATGTGCGGCAGAAGAATGGCGTTGCACACCCCGTGCGGCAGGTTGTAGAAGCCGCCGAGCTGATGGGCCATCGCGTGCACATAGCCGAGTCCGGCATTGTTGAAGGCCATGCCGGCCAAGAATTCGGCATACGCCATGCGGTCGCGGGCATGAGCATCGCTGCCGTCGCGGACAGCGGCAGCCAGGTGGTCGCGGATCAAGCCGATGGCTTGCAGCGCGCAAGCATCTGTGATCGGGGTCGCATTCGTCGAGACATAAGCCTCGATGGCGTGAGTCAGCGCATCCATGCCGGTAGCCGCCGTCAGCGACTTTGGCATCGCCATCATCAGATCGGGATCGTTCACCGCGATGGCCGGTGTGGTGTGCTTGTCCACGATCGCCATCTTGATGTGCCGCACTTCGTCCGTGATGATGCAGAACATGGTCATTTCACTAGCGGTTCCTGCCGTGGTATTGATCGCCACGAGCGGCAGCTGCGGCTTGGCGGAGCGGTTCACGCCTTCATAGTCGGCGATTTCCCCGCCATTCGCCGCGACGAGCGCGATTCCCTTCGCACAATCGTGCGGAGAACCGCCTCCGAGGGACACGACCATGTCGCAGTCGGCTTCCTTCAGAAGAGTCAGTCCTTCACGCACGTTGGTGACGGTCGGGTTCGGCTGGGTGCCGCTGTAGACCGTCGATTCCACACCAGCATCGGCAAGCACGCCTTGGACGGTGGCGACGAGTCCGATCTTCACCAGCACTTCATCCGTGACGATGAGGGCACGGCGGAACCCCATCGATTGAATTTCTTCTCCTGCGCTTTTCAGTGCACCAGAGCCCATCAGACTCAAAGCAGGCATTGCAAATTTATACACCTTTGCCATATCATTGCATCCTTTCTTTACGGAAATTTCTGTGGTAGGATGGGAATTGCTTCTTGCTTGCTAATCTTGCTGCTTGGTGTTTTACGGACTTAGCCTATCAAATCGGGGCGGTTCAAAACTAACCGAATCTATGAAAAACTAGCTTGTTTTTTACTAGAGCGGGGTTCTCCCCCGCCTTATGTGATTTATTTAACATGGAGAGGTGCCGAATGGAGCGCTGCATGCATAATTTTGACCGTTACGATGAACTTCATTACGGCTTTGAGTCGGAATCTCTTCGCCTGCTCTATTACGACTTGCCGGAAGCCTACGCGGAAACGTATGCATCCTATGAAAATCCTCGGATCTGCCTCATCCTGGATGGGGAAAAAGCCGTTACGTTGAACGAAACGGAGAATTTTCATTACGACGCAAGTGAATTTATTCTCCTGCCTCCGCACAGCCGAGTAGAGATGTCCATAGTGCGCCATACCAAGGCGCTTGCTCTTGAACTGAACGATCATCTGCTGGACAAGCTCCGCGGTCCGGTAGCGGAGGAGCTGGAGATGCAGCTTCCCGAACGGGGCTATTCCCTGAATCGCTATCCCCTAAACGGAGAGGCGCAACTTCTCTCGGAACCGCTTGAACGAATCAAAGCCTGTCTGACGGGCAATCCTGCGGACCTCGCCTTCCTGATGGACCTCGCCGCGCAAGAGATGGCTTACCACGTTCTTCGGCTGGAAGGCTCGCGCAGTCTGTTGGGTCCGGCCAGCTCGCATCCCATCCGCCGGGCAGTCCGCGACATTCACGACAACCTGCTCTCCATTCATCGCGTCAAGGATCTCGCTGCAAGCTACAACATGTCCGCCGCTCACTTCACCAATCAATTCAAAAAAGTGACGGGGCTCTCCCCGCTCGAATACATCACGAATCAGAAGCTGATGCTCGCCCGCGAAATGCTGCGCACGAAGAGTGTGACGGAGACCGCCTACGACCTGAACTACGAGAACCTGTCGCATTTTATTGCCCTGTTCAAACGAAAGTTCAACCAAACCCCGAAGCAGTACCAATTGGACTGCATGGGCAAGCTGCACTAAGCGACTCGCTCTGCCGTTGACCAAAGCAAACAAGCCCCGCTGTCCATTGCCGTCAGGAGGCAGCAGACAAGCGGGGCTCTGTGAAGAAAGTGGACGCTCCCGTTAAACGAGCTCCGGTATAAGCGGGTGGAGCGCAGCATCTTTGAGAAGAGGCCCGCGCAGAGGTGCCGCGAGGGACTCGGGCAAGGTGTAATCCGCCGCGCCTATGCCCCAGGCCGCGCGGATGTCGCCGCCGGAGTCGATCAAGCCGCGGCCTGCCGGCTCCGCGAAGAGCTGCCGCTTCAGCCAGGCGAGCTCCTTCGCCTGCTCGCGGTAAGCCGCAAGCGGCTCCAGCTCGGCCCAGAGGCGTGCGGCCGTCTCCCGCAGCGCGTCGGCATCGCCGCGGTAGAAGCGGCGGCGCAGCCCCGGGTGCAGGAGCGGGTCCTGGCGCAGCTCGCGCCAGTGAAGCACGATCGTGCGCGCGAGCGCCAGCACCCCGGCCGCCAGCTCCGGCGAAGCCAGCCAGCTCGGCAGCGGCCGGTATTCGAAGCCGCCGTGGCTTTTGCGGCGGCTGTCCCCGAGGCGGCCATAGCGCGGCCGCCTGCCCCGCGAGCCCTCCCCTTCCAGCAGCAGCAAGGGGAGGGCGCCGTAGTTGTCCAGCGCGCGCAAGAGCGGGCTCGTGAGCGGCACGCCGCTAAAGTGGATATGCCCCCCAAGGGGCAATCCCTTGACCGGCATGCCTCCAGCGAGCCACGCGAGCTCCGCGCTGGGAATGCGCTGTGCTGCGGCACGCATTGTGCGCCGCAGCGAGCGAACGAGCCCCGCCACGTCCAGACTCGGGGCGGGGCGCAGCTCCGCGAGCGGCAGGATGACGCGGTGGCCGCTCAGAATCACGGCATCGCAGCCCACCTTCCCCTGCCGGTCGAGGTAGCGAGAGGCGGGGACGACCTTGCCGCTCTCGCTGACCAGCAGGAACTCGGGGTCTGCCCCGAGCAGCAGCGACGGCTTCTCGGGCCACTCCTCTGCCGCGAACCGATTGAACGCCTCAGCGAAACGGATCGTCCATTCCCCGCGCCAGTCCGGCATGGCGTCGACTTCGGCGATCCAGGTTTCGCTCTCTGCGGTGGAGAGCACCGTCACCAGCGCGTAATCCAGCCCGAGCGCATAGACCGCCCGCACGGCATCCTTCATCGCGCGGCGCGCCCGATGCTGACGCTCCTCATCGGGCAGCTCACGAAACCGTTGGTCTCCCTGTTTCACCAGCATGGCTTCTCCGGCGGCTCCGGCTTTCCGCCCATAGACAGTGAGCGCTTCCTGCTGGAATACCGGGATGCGATATTCCCAGACGACGCTTGGCGGCAAGACGGAAGAATCTGCCTGCGAACGGCGAGTTCCAAAGAAGAAAGCTGGCTTCAGCCCGCATTCTCTCAGCAGGTCTCCTTGTCCCTTGCCGCGCAAAATCCTCAGAATAGGCGCCAAACGACCCAACAGCACCGGACTCGCCGGTTCGGGGGCAAGTCGCCCATAACGGATGACCACGTCCGCCTCCGCGTCGGCCGGAAGTTTGCTGCCATTCGGAAAGGTGAGCAATCCGGTCAACCGCTCAATCCCCTTTTCTCCGGCATGCAGCCAAAAGCACTTCACCCCTACCACCTCCTTGGCGTTTCAAGGCCTTGTTTTCGTCCATCATACAAAAAGAGGGCATCCGCCGCGAGCAGTGCCCCTAAGATTGCGTATGATGATGTAACCCTCTTCGGGAGGAGGACGATCACCGCCGTGATCAATCATCCCTCCCGAAATCAGCTCAATTCTTCGTCAAGCAGCTCCAGATCGAGTTCGTCGTAGCCGGTTTCGTCGGAGCCGTCGAACTCGAAGCTCTTCTCTTCTCCGTCCCCCCCGTTCGGGTCGACGAGAACCCACACTTTCGTTTCTGCCGTCATCTCCACCTGGAATTCCCGCTCCACTCGGATGATGACCCCCGCCCCCGAAATGCTCGCTTCCACACAGTTCGGATCGGTAACCGCCAAAGCGTACACTTCAGCCGTCGCGGGTTTATGCTTGCGGTCCAGATACGAGAGCGGAACCACATCCACGTACGAGACCGTTTCCTTGGCGACATCGGTCTTGGTGTTCCGATCATAGGAATACCAGATGTTAATATCGTAGGACCCGATCACTTCTACTCCGTTCGTGGAATGAACCGCCTCATACTGATTATTGATGATCCAAGCGCCCAGGATGCTGGTTGGAGCGTTAGACGGCGTGACGGTATGGCTCACCTGACTGAATTTACGTCCTTTGCCGCATACCGCTTTGGTAATGATTTCTCTTCTTTGCAAGTCTCTATCTGCGAACGACATGTTTCAACCTCCTCCATACACTCATTCTTTTAGCAGTGTATGCAGGACATGGGCAGATGTTGATTAACCGAGCCCTCAGAGCCCAAGATATTTTTTAGGCAGGCTTCTGTTCCTTCTCCCCGTGGAGGAGCAGGGCATGTCTTTATCGGAATTTTTTGAGTCGCCTATATAGAAAGGGGAACGTCATGACTACGGCCCAGCTTTTTATCGTGACCGGTGCATGCGGGTCGGGAAAGACGACGGTTATACCGGAGTTGCGCCGCCTGCTCCCCCGTTTTGTCGTGTTTGACGCCGATCTCCTCCAGCCGCTTGAGTATGCGATTTCAGGATGGTCAGGTTTGGCATGGAATGTAGCCAAAAGCGATATAGGGATGATCGTGTGTGGAAACTATTTGCCCCAGCATTTTGAACCGATTAGACAAAAATTTGGGAGCCACATCCACTTTCTCTACCTCAATCTTCATTGCAGCGATGCGGTCCGGCGAGAGAGGCTCGAGGCAAGAGGGTGGGAAGAGTTTCTGATCGAGTACTCCCGCCAATTTGCCCAGAACATGCTGGAGCTGACGAATCAGGTTCAACCGCCTATCCAAGTCGTGGTAACCGATCATTTGACGGTGGAGGAAACCGCCCTTCGCATCCGGGATTGGGTTCTTACCCATTACAAAAAGCCGCTTGCTACGGGGTAAAGGTCCTTATTCCCCTCGCCCTGCTTTCACTTCGGTACGCCCTTGAGGGCGTTTTTTCTTGAGCTGCTTGGCGATGGACAAGAAGGTTTTGAGCTCCAGGTTGATCTGCAGGAGAGCCGAACGGACCTCGAATTCAAGACGGTCTGCAGGCAGCGGCATCCTCTTAAACCCGGCATCCAGAAGACTCAGCTCCTCGTCGATCCTTCCGGTGTAATAGGGAATCTTCAAGTCTTCCGCCAGCTCTTCAAAAAGACGGGCAACCGCTTCTCCATGCGGAAGGCTCTGATAAACCTGAGAGACGAGATCCAGCATCCGCTGAATGGAGAACAGCTGCTGCCGCCTCATTTCAAAATACGTATGCCATTCCCCTTTGTTTTGGAACAAGGCATTTTCGTCCGCTTCACGAGCGAGCTTGCAGCCGTATTCGACCTTCTCCATGGCGACAAGCAGCTCCGTCCCGTCCCAGATGCGATGGACATCACCCAAGTGACCTGCGATCTCCTTGAAGATCTTGGAGAAGGCTTCCTCGATCTCTACCTTCGTACGCAGCATCTGCTGCTCAGATCGAGGGGTATAGATCAAGTTAATGACGGCGGCAATCCCGAGGCCGATGGCGAGCAATGCAATCTCATTGCCGATTAGCGGGAGCGAGGTGTCCCTCGCCGCATAGAAATGCAGCATGATCACCGAGCTCATGACAATGCCGTCCTGCATCTTCAGTTTATAGAGGGCATAGTACGTGACAAGCAAGTACAAGCCGATCACCCAAACGTGATAGCCGAACAATTGAAAGGCTCCGATCGCGATGAATAACCCGATGACCGATGCGGCGAAGCGGACGATGATGCTTTGAACGCTTCTTTTTTTGGTGGTATCAATGCCGAGAATGGCAAAGAGCCCGGCTGTATAAGCATTGCTCAAGCCGAGAAGCAGCGCCCCCTCTATGGAGAGGACGGCTGCGATGGATGATTTGACGACGCGGACAAGCATGATGATGGTTCCCTCCGGTTTCGCGGGCTTCAAACTTCTTTTGACAGTATACGCGCTTTGCCCTTCCCCAACAACTCCCATTTCGACCCTGTTTCGTGTGAACCTCCATCTGGCCGGGAACACTACACAGGCGTTAACCAAGGAAAGGAGGGATTTCCCATGACCCGTCCCAAAAAAGCCGGAGACGAGCCGGACAAGCCAAAGCATACCGGCGAGCAGCGAAACGGCCGCAAAAGCGCAATCAAGAACGAAAGCACCGGCGACTCCTTAACGCCAAACGAATACCTGACGGAGGAGCCCCGCTGAGAAAGCTTGAGAACAGCCGAAGAAGTCCGCTTCTTCGGCTGGTTTTGTCATAGCGTGTCGGAGGATTCGTTCCCTCCCATTGCCATTTGAAGATGCAATCCCTATAATCGGAGAGGAGCCGCTATTAATCATGTAAAAAAAAGGATGTTACTTATGTCATCGTTTGCACCCGAGCTTGTCCGCTACAGTTCCATTCTCATCGCTTTTGCCTGTGTTTGTGTGCTTCTGGTGAAATTCACTCAGGAATACATCAGCGGCACCCTTCTGGGCAAGCCCATAACCGGCCGCTTTGCTTATCCGCCTCAAGCTGCAGATGTTCCCTTTGTCCCCTTGGGCCGCCGTAAGCTGTGGACCAGCGTTCTAACTTATTACGCCATTACCCGCGTGTTGATCTTCGTAGGGGCCTATTGCTACAAGGCGGTCACCACCAATTCCAAGCCTCCGCTCGTTCAAACCTTCATTAAGATGTTCAAGATCTACGACACGGAATGGTACCTGGGCATCGCTCAGTACGGCTATCGCACCACTGGGCATGATCGCCTTTCGATCTGCTTCTATCCGCTCTATCCCGCTCTCGTCAAGCTGTTCCATTACGTCATTCCGGGCTATTTCGCTTCTGGAGTGGTCGTCTCTAACTTGTTCCTCCTCGTTGCCCTCTATTACCTGGTTCGGCTCGTGGAGTGGGAATACAAGGATTCGGAGACTGGCATTCTCACTGCCAAATACCTGCTGCTGTTCCCGTTCTCTTTCTTCTTCAGCATCGCCTATACAGAATCGGTCTTCATTGCCTTTACCATCCTGACCTTCTATACCTTGCGCCGCAAAAAATGGCTTCTCGCCGGTCTGTTTGCGATGCTGGCCGCGCTGACCCGGAACCAAGGGGTATTGCTGGCCTTGCCGATTCTCATTGAGATCTTGTATGATCACGAATTCTTCCGTAATCTCCGGTCTGAGAACACGACGTTCCGAACGAAGCTCAAAGGGATTGCCAGCCGCCTGTCTGCACTGGCTCTGCCGCCGATCGGAATCGGGATCTACCTTCTCGTGAACAAGCTTGTTACGGGCGATTGGCTGCAATTTCTCGTCTATCAACGCGAGCACTGGAAGCAGAAGTTCGGATTCTTCGCAGATCTGCTTGCCCGCCATACCGGCAAGATCATTACAGGCGAAACCCGCTATGCCTTCGGCATCTGGATTCCCGGCATTTTGTTGTTCTTCATCGCCCTTGTCCTGCTGATCGTCACCCTAAAGAAGCTGAGGCTCTCCTATGCAGCCTTCGCCTTTGTCTACATCATCATTTCGTTCTCTCCAACCGGCCTTCTGAGCGGCCCCCGCTATGTCGGCGGACTCTTTGTCCTCTACCTGATGGGCGCTCTCCTGCTTCGGAAAGCACCGACCATCGTTCGCTCCGGGGTGGATGTTGTGCTCGGTTTCTCTCTCTGCTTCTATTCGGTGCTCTTCGTACTAAAGTTTGTCTTCTAATCTCGTCTTCCGGCGAAAAATTCAAAAGGACTCCATTCCCTCAAGCGAGGAAAATGGAGTCCTTTTTTTTCTTGCTATCCGAAGAGCCCAGCCTTGCTTACCAAGCCAGCTTCTTTTCCAGGAAGCCCTTCAGCTCGGCGATCGGCATGCGCAGTTGTTCCATCGTATCGCGATCACGCACCGTCACTTGGCCGTCTTGCTCGGATTCAAAGTCATAGGTAATGCAGAACGGCGTACCGATCTCATCCTGACGGCGGTACCGCTTGCCGATGGACCCGGCGTCGTCGTAGTCCACCATGAAGTCCTTGGCCAGCTCTGCAAATACTTGACCTGCGCCATCCGCGAGCTTCTTGGACAGCGGGAAGATCGCAGCCTTGAAGGGGGCAAGTGCTGGATGCAGGTGAAGAACTGTACGGCTGTCGCCACCCTCAAGCTCTTGCTCCTCGTAGCTGTCGATGAGGAAGGCCAACGTGACGCGGTCTGCGCCGAGCGACGGCTCGATGCAATACGGAACGTAGCGCTCCCCTGCTTCCTGGTCAATGTATTGGAAGTCTTCCCCGGAATGCTCCATGTGCTGCTTCAAGTCGAAGTCCGTCCGGTCTGCGATGCCCCACAACTCGCCCCATCCGAACGGGAAGCGGTACTCCACATCAGTCGTCGCGTTGCTGTAGTGGGAGAGCTCATCCTCGGAATGATCGCGCAGACGCATATTCTCCTCGGTCATGCCGAGATTCAGCAGCCATTCCTTGCAGAAGGCGCGCCAGTACTCGAACCACTTCATGTCTTCGCCTGGCTTGCAGAAGAATTCCAGCTCCATCTGCTCAAATTCACGAGTCCGGAAGGTGAAGTTGCCGGGCGTGATTTCGTTGCGGAAGCTCTTGCCAATCTGGCCAATCCCGAAAGGAAGCTTTTTGCGCATCGTGCGCTGAACGTTCTTGAAGTTGACGAAGATCCCTTGCGCCGTCTCCGGACGCAGGTAGATTTCGTTGGTACTCGACTCCGTAACACCTTGATGGGTCTTGAACATCAGGTTGAATTGACGGATATCCGTATAATCGAAGGCACCGCAATCCGGGCAGACGATGTGATGCTCCTTCACCAGGTCCATCATCTGATCGAAGCTGAGGCCGTCGACCACCATCTCGATGTCCTTCTCCGCCAGGGCATTCTCGATGATTTTGTCCGCACGATGACGGGCTTTACACTGCTTGCAGTCGATCATCGGATCGTTGAAATTGCCCACGTGGCCGGAGGCGACCCATGCTTTGGGATTCATCAGAATGGCTGCATCAAGCCCAACGTTGTATGGAGACTCCTGGATGAATTTCTTCCACCAAGCCTTCTTGACATTGTTTTTCAGCTCAACGCCCAGTGGACCGTAATCCCAGGTGTTTGCGAGTCCGCCGTAAATTTCCGATCCCGGGAAAATGAATCCCCGGTGCTTGGCGATTGCAGTAATTTGGTCCATCGTTACCTTCGTGCTCATTGTGTGTTCTGCCCCTTCATCATAAAGTGTTCAACCGTTTGGCGAACTTGCGCTGGAGGAAAATAAAAAGCCCCCGTCCTCCGGACAAGATCGCCTCTTGTCCGGGGACGGAAGCTATCACGCTCCCGCGGTTCCACCCCGGTTGACACTTCTGCCGGCCACTCCCGAAGGAAGGCTTGCAGCCATGCCCACTTTCACGCCATTCAGCTCGGGAGTGCCGTTTCCCCGGTTGTTGGTCCAGGCTCGCACCGCCCCTGGATCGCTTGCCCAACAAATCTCCGCGTACTATCGCTCTTTCATCGCCGAATTTGATTTGCATCCAGATTACCGTTTTCGCGGACAATTGTCAAACCGGATTTTCATCCGTACCGGAGCGTTGGACATTCACGGGGGCAAGGAGAATGTCCGTTACGGAGTCGTTCCGGATACCAGGGTACCGTTGACGTACACGGCCACTTTCGACCAGTCGCCCAGGCTCGTTTGGGTTGCTCCGTAGGAGAAATCGTTCGTTTCATTGAAGTTGGACCAGTCGGATTTGTGAATCCGGCTCTGAATGATGCCGCTTTGAGCTCCTGCAGCAAGCGAGCCGGCTCCCGGCTTGAAGCTGATCTCCAGATACGTGTCCGCAGTAGCCGTTGGCGTTGCCAGAGACACGAACTGAGCTTGAATGTTGCTGCCGCCTACTTGAGCATAATCGCAGAAGTAGTTCAGGCTAGCCGTGGTCGTGTCTTTCGTGAAGTAGTAACGGATTTTGACATCGCTCAAGTTCACTGCACTTGTGCCGGTGTTGACGACATTGAAGTGCGGAGTGATGGAGTTATCCGTTGCGTTAGTGGAACTGGTCATGTACTGTACTTTTACATTGCCAGCCGGTGTCGGCGTGACCGTCGGCGTTGCGGTCGGCGTCACGGTCGGCGTCGGCGTAGGTGTTGGGGTTGCAGTCGGGGTGACCGTTGGGGTTGGCGTTGGCGTTGCAGTTGGGGTTGCTGTTGGCGTTGCAGTCGGCGTGGCCGTTGGCGTCGGGGTCGGCGTTGGAGTAGCCGTAGGTGTCGGAGTTGGTGTCGGTCCCGAAGATCCAATCAACCGATCAAATTCAGCGAATGCGGTGGCGATATCCACTTGCGACCAGAAGCGGTGGAAGGTGAAGGTCGGGGTGCCGTTCTCCCACTTCTTCGTCACCGGATTCCAGGACGTGTTATACAGGTTCAGCAGGTAGGACCAATTCGGATCTTGCGTGAGCTTCGGACGTAGTTCCGCGAAGCTGATATAAACTCCGTTGCCGCCCTTTGCAGGATCGGAAGCGACAGCCGTCGGGCCGGGAATCGTGTTGCCTTGCCCGAAGGTTCCCGTCCAGCCTGCAGGGAAGTAAACGGATTTCTCGAAGTAGCGGTAAGCATCGCCCTTCGGCTCTTGCGTCACAATCCCGATCCCGTCATTCAGACCCCAAGCAACATTCAGGAGTTGATCGGCAAGCGTTTTGGCTTGGGTGCCAAGAGCCGAGTAGTTCCCGCTGTTGTCAATCTTGGTTGCTGCTGCGAAATAGGTCAGGGCCTTGATGTAGCTGCCCAATACGCCTACGTCTTGACCCGGGTTCTTGGTCACGGCGCGGAGATTCGGGTTGCCTGTGAAGGAGGAGAAGCCATTCCACGAATCCGGTTGACCGGTCCAATCGACATTGCTCGGAATGTAGAATTGTCCAGGCGCGTCAACCGTGGCGATCACCGGATTGTTGCCGCCAAGAACCCGTTGACCGGTAGACGTGAGATAGAAGCCGTCCGCATCCGACAAGGGCTTCTTGTTAACGAAGGTGTAATCCATCGCCCAATCTACCCATTTGGTGATAACCGTCTTGGCCATTTGATAATTCTCGGAGGTCAGCTCTCCCTTGGAGGCGAGAATGTAGTACATTTCCGCTACACGCTCCAATGGCCAAGCTTGCATCCCGAACCAGGTGTTGGAACCCGGATCGCGGTAAACCGGATTTTCTTGATAAGCCATGCCGTAGAAGGTGCTGGTGCCGGCCGGGTATTGCTGATAAGCACCATTGTAGCTGTTGGTCGCACCGCCGCCCATAGCTCCTTCATTGGACAACAGCCAGGTGTAGAATTCCAGCTGCCGCTTGAGCGAGGTATTCCAGTCCGCTTGAGCGGTCGGAGAAAGCGGAATCAGTCCGGCTTCCGGCTGCGAAAGCGCGTAAGCGGCTACCGGGTTTTGGTACCCTTGGTGGAAGTGGCTGGCGCCGATTCTCCAAGCCCAGTTGCCGGTCGTTCCCAAACCGCCGCCCCAAGCCGTGTACCAAGCGAGCAGGTAGGCACTGGCATCCTTGCCGGTACCGGCGCTCGGGGAACCGCCGGAAGCGCTTCCGATTTTTTGGAAGTACTTGTCATACATCGTGTAGCGGAGGTAGTCCCCCATCTTCTTCGCTTTGTTCAGGTAGACCGAGTTGTTGTAGCCCATCTTCTTGGCCCAATACATGACCTGTACAGCACGGGCATCTGCATCGGCTGCGCTCGTATAACGCCATTGAGCGGAAGGAGTATTGGTTTCCTTCGTGAAGAGGCTCATGAAGCCTTCATTGGCTTTCCCGAAGGTTTTGTTGTCCTGAGACGGATGCGGAATTGTCTCCCACACCGACTCTTGTTCCCCGCGTTGGTAGGTGTTCACATAGGTCGCAATGTGAGACGGATTCAGCAGGTTGCCGTATCCGTACCAATTGTCTACGTCGACCAGCCAGTGCATTTGATAGGTTTGGTTGTTGCCATAGGTCGCCTTCAACTCGGCGTCAAGCGGATCCTTCCCTGGTGCATATTGTCCCGACAATTGGGATGGATACTGGTCAGGCTGAGGCTTTTCCGCCGCATAGGTCGCCGGGCTGGTAGGGTTGTAATAGCTCATGGTCGGCTGCTCGGTGGCACTTGGAATGATGTACTTTTCCATGTTGTCCCATGCCGCTTCCAGCTTGCTCCAATCGCCGGTATAATTGCCGTAGATCACTTCCAGCCACAGCCAGTAGCTGTAAGCTTCCGAGGTGGTCATGTGCCCGTGGTCAGGCGCTTCGCTGAGCAGGGTCTCAATGGAATGGTACGGAATGCCTTCGACCGAGAAATACCCGTGGGATGGATCCTTGATCTGGTTGTACATCTGCAGGAAGCGAGTTTTGTTCTCGCTGTCCGCCGCTTGAGCCTTCTGAAGATTCGTGCTCGTAAAGCCCGTGAAGAGAAGAGCGGAGCTCAGCACGACCGCAAGGCCTTTGCGAAACCGTTTCTTTTTCATCCTCGAACAACCTCCTTAGGGTTTGATATGGTTAGGGAGCGATCCCATAAACCAACGTTCCGTTTTGATAGAGCGTGATTTGATTCCAATCGACGAGGTTGAGCTTCGTGGCATCAAACGAGTAATCGTTTGCCTCGTTGAAGTTGGACCAGTCATTTTTGTGGAAGCGGGTTTGAATCACACCGGACTCCCCGCCTGCTGTTAAATTACCGGATCCAGCCTTAAAGGTAAGCTCCAGGTACGTATCGGCTGTTGCCGTCGGAGTCGCCATCGTGACGAACTTCGCTTGCACGTTTGTGCTTCCGATTTGGGCATAATCGCAGAAGAAGTTGAGGGATGTCTGCCCATCCTTCGTGAAGTAGTACCGAATCGTAAGCGTGCTCAAGTCAACGGCCGTCGACCCGGTGTTCACGATATTAAACTGAGGCATGATCGCATTGTTCGTTGCATTGGTATCCCCCGCCTTGTATTGCACCTTAAGGGCCCCAGGCGGCGAGGTTGGCGTTGCCGTCGGGGTTGCGGTCGGCGTGGCCGTTGGCGTTGCAGTCGGCGTAGCCGTCGGGGTTGCAGTCGGCGTGGCCGTTGGCGTTGCAGTCGGCGTGGCCGTCGGGGTTGCAGTCGGCGTAGCCGTTGGCGTTGCAGTCGGCGTGGCCGTTGGCGTTGCAGTCGGCGTGGCCGTTGGCGTTGCAGTCGGGGTCGGCGTCGGGATGACTCCTCCCGGCTCTTGGCCGAACACCTTCACGCCTGCATCATAGACTGGAATCTTGGACGTCTTCACAACACCGGAGCTGGTGAGGCCTGCATACGAGAAGTCGTTTGCCGGATTCCAGGCTCCTTGCGGTCCGCTGATGCGGAATTGAATCTCCTTCTTGAAGTGAGGCTGGCCGCCGGGATAAATCTTCGTTCCCGTGAAATCTACCAGCACATAGTAGATGTGGTTGGCCGCATCATAAGGCAGCACCTTCGAGACGGTGGCCCCTTGATTGTAATTGGTGTTCACCGTCACTTGGTCGGCGGTGTACCCTGCGGCATAAACCTCGCTCAGATCGATGAAATACTTGAAGGAGAGCTTATCGCCCATCTTGGCCGGCCAGCCGGAACGGTTGTTCAAGAGGGCTTTGATTTCAGTGAAGTTCGTGTTGGCTTGGTTGATTGCGGCTTCCACGAAGAATTCGTCCTCGCGCGTCTCCGGCGCGGGGAAGTTTGCGAGCGGAAGCTGACCGGCGCCATAAAGCAGGTTCATCTTCGCCAATGCACCGGTAAAGCCAGCGTTGTAATCGGTCGCTACTTCGTTGCTCACGTAGTCGGAGATGCTGTCGGTATAACCATCGGACTTGTCTGGGCCGCCTACCAATGCTCCGTACAGAATGTGCCGGTGATTAACCGGGACCGATTGGCTGTCCGACCAGGAACCGTGCGAAGTTCGGTGATGCGGATGCTGCGGCGAATTGTTCCCGTAGCCCACGACATAACTCCGGTTCGAAGGGTTGTCACCCAGCATGTAACGGATTTGACTTACGCCGAAATCACGATAACGCGCTTGTTTGACGGGGTCCGTTACAAAATCAGAGTAGACAAAAGCAAGGAAGGAAGCGTTTGCAGAATAGCGGAGCGAACCCCAGGTATCCAGCCATGCCAGTCCGCCAGGGGTATAGGAAACCCGCTGCCCGTTCGTGCCGACCGTCCAGAAGTCCAGGTTGCGCTCGGTTTCTCGGGTGAAGGTTTGCGCTTCCGGCATGCCGAGCTTGGAGGTAATCCGGGCGAGCAGCAGTTGGGCGCCATATCGCTTGTCGTCCCAATTGATCGTCCACTTGACCGGCCAGCTCCCATCCTGCTCCTTGCCCCAGCTTGCAGTAGCGGCAATGGCCTTGTTCAGATAAGTCGTATCCTGCGTGGCCAGATAGAGCCAGGCTCCGCCCCAGGACAGCTCATCCTGATACCCGCTCCAGGATTTGTAGAATTGTCCGGCATCCGTAATGCTGTCCGAATAGCTGCCGCGATACGTGTCTGCAAACGAATAGAGCTGTTTGGCATGAGTCAACAGCGTATCGGCATAAGCAGGATCCGTCGGCCGGAAAACGAGGGACGAGGCGGCAAGGGCTGCTGCCGTCTCCGCTGCGAGATCCGAACCCGGTTTCGTTGCGTCAATCTTGTACGATTTCCGCTCCATCTGCATCACTTCAGCAGGCCCCCACCAGGAGTGGTCGATGCCGCCGGTTCCGACCTGACCATACAGCTCGTTCGGTGCGGTATGAGCCTTGATGAAGTAGTCCGTAGCCCACTTCAGGTTCTCCAGAAGCTTGTCGAGCTGGCCGGCTTGTTGATAACCAGCGCGATACTCGTAAGCCGACCAAGCGAGCATGGTGGCCGAGAACGCCATCGGGAACCCGAATTTCACATGGTCGCCCGCGTCGTACCAACCGCCGGTCAAGTCAATTCCGACATCGGAGCCGTCCAACATGCCCGAGTCTCCGCGCCATTCTACCCGATTGTTCGCTGGGAGATCACCCGATCGCTGCGCTTCATAGAAATAAATAGCTTTTTGCAAGGCCTCCGCGTAGTTGTAGCTTCCTGCCGCTTCGGTCACGCCTCCGTTCCGGGTCGCGGGAAACAACCCCGCTACCAGACAGATCACCAACAGCCACATGCTCACATGCTTGAAACTACGGCTCTTGCATCTCATTCTCTCACCCTCTTTTTTTAGTTGGAAGCTCCCAGTGAACATCAATTAAGCGCTTACACTTCCTCCTTTCTTCTTATTATCAGATTGGAATTCCCTCTGACAAGCCAATTATTGCCTTTATTTAACAAATTTCATAGGGTGGAAAAGCTACTTTTCTATAAAATAATCCACCTTTTTGCTAATTGGTGCCATATTTTCCTCATGCTATAATATTTATTCACATTGAACATTTATCCCCCTAAAGGTTCCCTTTTTCACAAGCGTGCATCCTCTTCTTCTCTCTTTCTCTTGACTCTGCCGCTGCGTCGTCGTTTAAGATAGAGACAATTACCAATAGGAGGGATTTCCCGTGACCGCCCCACTGCTCAAGATTCGTGAAGTTACCTTGCAATACGGCATCACCACAAGAGCCCTGCAGTACTATGAGGAAATGGGCTTGATCAAAAGCCTGCATGTCGACGATTACTCCTATCGCTGCTATGACGAGGAAGCCGTCAAACGCCTGGAACACATCCTGATCCTTCGCAAATTGGATATTTCCATCAAGGACATTGCCCGCATCTTTTCCAGCCCGAATGCTTCGGTCTTGATTGAAGTGCTGAGTGACAAGCTGAAGACGATCGACCGCGAGAAGGAACTGCTGCTGCACTTGCGCAGCCTGTTGATCGCTTTGATCGAGCAGATCGAAAGCTACGACATGCAGAAGGAAATGGATCTGAAGCTCCTTTATGAGAAGGCGAACAAGGTCGAATCTTATATTGAAGGCTTTCAGGACGCAGAAAAAGCAAAGGCCGCTCCTTCCCTCCTGGAGACCGTTGAGCAGTTGGAGAAGAAGCCCGATATCCGCATTCTCACCCTGCCTCCCGTTCGAATGGCTCGGTCTGGGAAAAAGGGCCTGGAACCCTTCGACCGTTGGTTCAGCGCGATCCATCCGCCGCAAAACCTGTTTCCGCGCGACTTCATGTGGTTTAACCCCGTGTTAAATGATTTCGAATGGCTGTTTGCCATCCCGGAAGGCATGACCGATACGAACGGCTTCGAGGTATTTGACTTTCCGGGAGGCTTGTACGCAGCGGCCGTTGCGTTTGACGATGATGATATCAACCGAGTGAACACGTTCGTTCACAAATGGGCGGAAGCCAGTGAGGTCTATGCCGTCTCCACCCTCGAAAATGATGAGGCCGAGCGTTACGACATGGGCCACATCATCGGATCGATGGAAGATGCCGAAGGCAACCGCCGCGAGCAGATGGATCTGTTCATTCCCATTGTGAAACGCAGTCCGCTGCCGCAAGAAGAAATGGTTTCTTCGCTTAAGTAGTGAAACCGTTACGGTTTGCACATGCAGGAGGAAAAACTCGAAGCCGTTCGGGAGAGAGGGAGGCCTTCTCATCCGAACGGCTATTATTATGTTAGTTAGGAGAGATCAGCCCTGCTTCGTGCTTACCAGCTTGCGTTCTGCCCACGCTACTGCCTGATACATGAAGGTCGCAACAATGGCGATCAGGAAGAGCGTGCCCAGCACGAGCGTAAAGTTGAAGACCTGAAAGCCGTATACGATCAAATAGCCGAGCCCCTTCTGGGAGACGAGAAATTCCCCAACGATGACACCGATCCAGGACAGGCCTACGTTCACTTTGAGCGTGGAGACGATCGCGGGGTAAGCGGCCGGGAAGATCACCTTGCGGAACTCCTGGGAGCGGCTCCCCCCAAGCAGGCGAACCACCTTCGTATACCCCGGCTCCACTTCGCGAAAGCTCGCATAGATCACGAGCGTCGTAATGATCACGTTCACGGCTAGTGTCGTGCCGATGATCGAGAGCATGCCCGGACCGAGCCCCACGATAAACAGCGGACCAAGCGCCACCTTGGGCATGCTGTTCAGGACAACGATGAAGGGATCGAGTACCCGCTCTGCAAAAGGTGACCACCACAGCAGAACGGCCACCGCCGTACCCATGATCGTGCCCAGCACAAATCCAATCACCGTCTCGGTCACCGTCATGCCGATATGGGGAAACAGCGAGCCGTCTCCCGTCATCTCGGACAAAAGCCGGATAATCTTGCTGGGGTAGCTGAACAACAGCGTGTCGATCCGGCCGCTTCGGCCCGCCCACTCCCACAGCCCAAAGAAGAGCACGAGCAGAGTGAGCTGAGTGATCCGAACGTGCAGCCTTATGCGCTTGCGTTCATTCAAATAAGCCCGATGCGCTTGCTGCGTCAACCGGAGTCGCTCTTCCTCCAAGTCTCGCTTCATGTTCGTCCCTCCTTGCTGTCGGGGTCTTCCAGCTCTCGCCAGATCTCATGAAACAGAGAGTGGAACCCGCGAGTCTCCCTCGCCTCGATCGGGCTGACCAGACGAACGGCATCCGGGACGGACAGCTCATGCCGGATGCGGCCGGGGTTTCGCTCCATGACGAGCACCCGGTCGCTCATCGCCACCGCCTCTGCGATGTCATGGGTGACGAGGAGCGCTGTTTTGTTATGCATCCGCAAAATGTCCAGGATCAGCTCCTCCAACTGAAGCCGCGTCTGGTAGTCGAGGGCGGAAAAGGGCTCATCCAGAAGTAAGAGATCCGGCTCCGTCGCAAGCGTCCGTACCAGGGCCGCCCGCTGTCTCATCCCCCCCGACAGCTGGTGCGGGTAACGGTCCTTCACCTGCAAGAGCCCAAGCTCATCCAGGAGCTGAAGCACCCATTCCCGGCGCTCCTCGGCCACGCGGCCCCGAAGCTCCAAGCCGAGCAGGACATTGTCGAGGATGGTCCGCCAGGGAAACAGGTAATCCTGCTGCAGCATATACCCGATACGGGAGGAAGCTCCCGGACTACTGCCTGTTTCGGGGAACACAACCGTTCCTCGGGTCGGTACGATCAGGCCGGCCATGATCGAAAGCAACGTCGTTTTGCCGCAGCCGCTTGGTCCTACCAAGCTGACGAACTCGCCGGCTCGGATGGCAAACGAGATGTCATCAAGCGCAAGCGAAGCGCCTCGCTCCGACACATACACATGGGTGATGCCCTCTACCTGTAGAGCCGATTCGCGCAACGTTTCATCCCTCCCTTGGCCGGTTGACCAAAATGGAAGGCGAAGGCCGGCCTCCTCCAGGCAGGATAACCCTGCACGGTGGCGGTCGGCCTGCGCTTTCTCACTTCTTGGCCTCCATCGCTTTCTCCGCGAAGGAGTTATCAACCAGCTTTCCGTAGTCCGTGCGGGCTTTCAATTCTCCTGCCTGCTCCATCACATCCTGCAGGTTGTTCCATTCCTTCTCGTCAATGATCGGATCCGCCGCATATGACCCTTGTTCCTTGTACCGCTTCACAGCGCTCTCCAGGATATCGCGATCGGTGTTGGGGAAGTATTCCTGAATCGCATCGACGATCGTCGGAACCGACTCCTTCTCAACCCAGATTTGCGCCCGGTAAAGGGCATTCGTAAATTTTTGTGCCAGCTCGGGATTTTTCTTCAGAAAGCTCTGCTTTGCCATGAATACCGTGTAAGGAAGGTGCCCGCTTTCTACGCCGAAGGAAGCGACGACCGCCCCTTTGCCTTCCTTCTCCATGACCGAAGCCTGCGGTTCGAAGAGCTGCACGAACTCCCCGGTCCCGGAAGCAAAGGCGGTCGCGATGTTGGCGAATTCAATGTTTTGAATGAGCGTCATGTCCTGATGCGGGTCTATCCCATGCTTCTTTAGCGTAAACTCGCCCGCCATCTGGGGCATGCCGCCCTTTCGTTGACCGAGAAAGGTGGACCCCTTGAGCTCATTCCAATCGAACGCCGCTTTCTTCTCCCGCGCGACGAGGAAGGTTCCGTCCGTCTGCGTCAACTGAGCAAAATTGATGACCGGATCATCCGAGCCCTGCTGCTCGACATAGATGGACGTCTCGGAGCCTACGAGTCCAATGTCCACTACTCCAGACAGAATGGCGGTCATCGTCTTGTCGCCGCCTGCGGTCGTCTGAAGCTCGACGTCCAGCCCTTCCTCCTTGAAAAACCCTTGAGACAAGGCAACATACTGCGGGGCATAAAAGAGCGAGCGCGTCACTTCCCCAATCTTCACCTTCGATGCCTCTTTCTCTCCACATCCCGCGAGCCCGATCACCAGGGCTATGCTTAGCCCCGCAAGGGCGGTCCGCCTCCACCATGCCATCTTCCTCATCCTCTTCCCTCCCAAGTCATGCTGTCTTTCAACAGTGTATGCGCCTATGGGAAAAGTGGTCCCACTTACGAGGAGAACGACACAGCAAAAAGCCCTGCGCGGGCTTCGGTTTCCGAAACCCCTACGCAAGGCTTAGAGCGTGTTTGCAAACCCGTCTAGCAGGAAGTGCGATTCTAGCGTTCCCTGCGAATACTTGAGATTATCGCCGTCTCGACGCCAGTTCCCGCACATTGGAGTACTCCTGGCGAGCGGGAGCGGGAGCGGCAGCGGAATCGGCTCTCATCGAAACCACATCTCGGACAATATAGAGCGGCCTGCCCTTAGCCTCCTCATAGATTCGCCCGATGTATTCGCCGACAGCTCCCAGCATGATCAGAATGAAGCCGCTGAAAAAGAGCTGCACGATCATGAGCGAGGACCAGCCGGGAACCGCATGCGAGGTAAACAATCGCTGATAGAAAACCGTCAGCATGTAGATGAAGCCTGCCGCGGAGCAGAGAAAGCCTGCGTACCCGGCCAGCTTCAAGGGCTTATGGGAAAAGGACGTGATCCCGTCCAAGCAGAGCTTAAGCATCTTCTTAAGCGGATACTTCGTTTCCCCCGCCAGCCGTTCATCGCGAACGTACTCAATGGCGGTCTGCCGAAAGCCTACCCAGCTGACGAGTCCCCGGACAAACCGATTTTTCTCCGGCAGCCTCTTCATCTCCTCGCACACCCGCCGATCGATCAATCGGAAATCACCGGTGTCTACGGGTATGTCGATCTCGGTAGAGGCCCGCAGTACGCGATAAAAGAGCTGGGCAGACGTCCTCTTAAACCAAGTTTCGCCTTTGCGTGCAATCCGCTTTGCGTAGACCACCTCATAGCCCTGCTTCCACAAGGAGATCATCTCCAGAATCAGCTCCGGAGGGTCCTGGAGGTCGGCGTCAATGACGACGACCGCCTCCCCGCCTGCGTAATCCATCCCGGCCGTGATGGCCACCTGATGGCCGAAGTTCCGAGCGAAATCAATCAGCTTCACCGTTCCGTCCACCGCACAGTAGCTTTTGAGAATCTCGGCGGTACGGTCGCGGCTCCCGTCGTTGACGAAGATCAGCTCGTACGATTCTCCGGTGGTGTCCATGACGTTTTGCAGACGTCGGTAGGTCTCATGGATGACCTCCTCCTCATTGTATACGGGGATGACGATGCTGTATTTCAACGTTCCTTCCATGCCCAATCCGCCTCCTTCCCTCATGACTTGATTTCATACAAGGTCGTTCCGCCAAAGCCTCCGTTTCCCATCACGCCTTCTTCGGTGGAGGCGGAGGCACCCTTCCATTCGCTCTCTGGAATCGCCGTGCTGTTCGCGATAATCCACTCCGTTACTTCCGAAGAACCTCCCCTTCCGCCTTCTCCGTTCATAAGGAAGTACTTCACGTCGCCGTTTGCGACCATCTCCTTCAGCTTGTCGACCGTCAGAATGGGGTCGGAGCCGGAGAAACCGCCCATGGCCATGACCGCTTGCCGGGTTTGGATGATATAGGGAGCCGCCGTTTGCGAGCTGGTCGTGGCAAACAGGTACTTCTCCCCAGTGTTGTTCTTGTTCAGATAAGCGACCAGATCGGTGTCCACCGATGAGGAGCCTCGAGAGAAGTTGAAGCCGCCGCTGTTCGCGTCAGTCCGACCATCCGTACGCTCACCGGACGCCACAGAGGCATCGCCAGGTTGGGCTGAGTCACCCGAGGCGCTCGGATTCTCTGAGTTCCCCGGGTTGCCTGGGTTGCCCGTATCATCCGTCGATCCGTTCATTCCCGGCATCCCGCCGGGGAAAGCCATGGCGGTTCGGTTTCCGCCGCCCATCCCCATCCCGGTCGCTCCGGTGGGGCCAGCCGCTGGAACGGAAGAGTTCGGGTTCGCTTGCGTGGAAGGAAAGTAGGACCAGTACCCTGGAGCCGAGAGCAGGACGAGCATTCCGAGCAAGGCAGCGGCAAAGGAGCTTTTCTTCGGAAGAAGCCGGAGAAGCAACAAAATCGAAAGGACTGTGCCGCCTGCTCCTACCCCGATCAGCCATCCCTTGCCCATCGACTCTTGGTAAGGGTCAAGCACATAGAGCTGGAAGGCAGTCGTCGCGAGTAGAGCAGCAGGAAGCAGCCATGCCTTCCAGCCTTGCTTCTCGCGGTAGTAGCTCCATAACACGCTCCAGCCGGCACCTGCCAAGGCCGCAATCGGCGGTGCCAGCATGATCAGGTAATACTGGTGGAAGAACCCCGCGATGCTAAAGAACCCGCCGACCGGAATCAACCAGGCCAGCCAGAACAGCGTCTCTCGTTCACGAGCCGCCATGCCGCCGCGGCGGAACCGGATGCCGGCCAGCAAGCCGATGCTGGCGACAAGCGCGAAGGGCAAGAGCCAGCTGGCTTGGCCGGAGAGCTCCGACTGGAAGAGGCGGAAGACACCCGGCGTCCCGGTGTTAAACATCCCGCCGCTGCCGCCATTGCGGTTGGCGCCACCGTCATCGCCCGCGCCGGGGAAATTCCCGCCGGGCATCTGACCATTCATCCCGCCGGGTCCGCCCTGCATGGCTTCTCCGGTCGGTGCGCCTGCTGCGCCATCGGTCGCCCCGTCGGCACTGCTGCTCTGTCCAGGCGAGCTGCCTTGCGCATTCCCTTGTCCATCGCGACCACCAGGAGCTGTCATGCTGTTGCCACCGTTGAAGTTGCCCCGCTGCCCGCGTCCAGAGCCCTGCTCACCTGGAGCTGCCTGTCCCGTTGCAGACCGCTCAAACCCGCTTGGCATTTGCCCGCCGCCAAAGCCTCCGCTTCCTCCATTGTTTCGGTCGCCGGTTAATCGGCTAACACCGTTATAACCAAAGGCCAGCTCCAGCACCGAGTTGGTTTGACTGCTTCCGATGTAAGGCCGCTTGTCGGCTGGTATGGCATCCACAATGACCGCCCACGATACCGAAATCACCAACAAGAGAGCCGTAGCTCCTGAGAGAAGCCCGATTTTCTTTTTCCAGTTACCTTTTACCGCAAGCCAATAAAAGAGATAGAAAGCGGGAAGCACCATATATGCCTGCAGCATCTTCATGTTGAAGCCGATACCGATCATTGCGAATGCTCCGAGGACCCATCCTGCTTTCTTCGTTCGGACTCCCTTCATCAGCATCCAGGCTCCAAGCAGCAGGGTGAACACCAGCATCCCGTCAATGTTGTTGGAGCGGCTGATGACAACTGCAATGGGGGTGAGGGCCAGAACGAGCGCTCCCATGCGTGCAGCCAGCTTGCCGAACGTCGGCTTCAGAAGGAAGTAGAGGAGCAGCACCGACCCAACATTGGCGAGGGCTTGAGGCAAAATCACGCTCCAGCCATATAACCCGAACACTTTGGCAAACAGCGTTTGAATCCAGAATACAACCGGGGGCTTATCCACTGTCACAAAGCCTACCGGGTCGAGTGACCCGAAGAAAAAGGCTTTGAAATTCTCCATCATGCTCGCCACCGCTGCGGTGTAGTAGGAATTGGAGTAGGTGTCCCTCCATATGCCAAACACATTCAAAAACAAAGACAGGAGCGTGATCCCTGCTAAATACCCATCCACTCGCTTCCATCGTTTCTCCATCCCAACCGACTCCTTCATTCCTCGTGTCACCCGCACCGTTCCAGAGGTTTTTCTGTATTGTGCACGATCCTCCTTAACGGCACGTTATCATTAGCTTAATGGAAGCTTAAAGAGCGAAAAAAACACTGCTCCCGTTGAGCACTGGAGAAGCGGCAAACATTTCGTGACAGCGGTATAAAGGACATTCGGTTCGGAATACATCACTAGTAGGGAGATCCACCAAAAGGAGGACATTCTGTGCCAGATGCCTTTGTTATTCGTTCGTTAGATGAAATCCAATTTTGGTCTCGTATCATGAAGGAACACTCGTTGTTTCTCCGGTTGGGCTTTCGCTGCGAGGATACAACCTTGATTCAGGAAGCCAATCAGTTTTACTCGATCTTTGAAGCCATTGAAAGCAAGTCGCACACCTATAATGCAGGGACGGACCCCCAAACCATCCTGCGGTTCAATGCCGAGGTCCATACCGCCGTTACGCACATTTGGGCTTTCAAGCGAAAAGTATTGGGCTTGATCTTGCGATGCCAGTTACCTGGACAAAACAATTTCCCTCTGTTGGTGGACCACGTCAGCCGTGAGGCCTTCTATTTCCGCAACCGGCTCGAACAGCTCAATACGGGACAGCTGGATGCCTTGCCGGATGCCATCATCAATGAAAATGTCTTCTTCCTCCGCATCATGGCCGACCACGCCAAGTTCATCGGTCACCTGCTCGATCCTTCCGAGAGGAAGCTGGTCGATCAAGCTCGAACCTTCAGTGACGAGTTCGACCAACTGTTGAATCAGGCCCGAGACCTGGACTCGATGCGGCCGCAATCTCAAACGGTTCCTCTTCTCGATCAATTCCTGGATCAAAACCGAGTTTCGGTAAAGTCTTTACGGGATTTCAAAAAGACAGCCCGCGATCTGATTGAAGCCTGCCGTATCAAGAGCATCATTCACCCGCTGCTCGCCGATCATGTCTTCCGGGAGGCGGAGCACTTCCTGCACATCATTGATCTGTTTGAAGGGGCTCTGGTCAGCAAATCCGGGTAACAAGCAAAAAGCGAACCCTGCCGGTGGATGTCCGGCTTGGTTCGCTTTTCGGTTTCAAGGATGTTCGGCTGGTATCTCGATCGTTCCGCTTACACCAGCTTGTAGATGTCGGAATACTTCTTCGTCAAGTAGTGGACAAGGTAATCCGGGTTCAGTTCTTCGCCGGTAATGCCGGTGATGAGCTCGCCCGGGGTCTTCAGCATGCCATATTGATAGATTTTGTCGGTGAGCCATTGCTTAATCGGTGCGAAATCACCGGCTTGGACGAGTTCATCTAGGTTGGGGAGGTCCTTGCGCAGTGCGCGCTCGAACTGCGCAGCATACATGTTGCCAAGCGCATAGCTCGGGAAATAACCGAAGCTACCGCCAGCCCAGTGAACATCTTGAAGGATGCCGAGCTTGTTGTTCGGCGGGGTCACACCGAGGTACTCTTCGTACTTGGCATTCCACAGTGCTGGAAGCTCGTCCACGGTAACCTTGCCGCTGATGATGTCCTTTTCCAGCTCGTAGCGGATCATGATGTGCAGGTTGTAGGTCAACTCATCGGATTCGGTGCGGATGAGCGACGGTTTCGCTTCATTCAGCGCAACATAGAAGGCTTCCTCGGTTACCCCGTCCAGCTGCTCCGGGAATTGCTTCTTGAGATCGGTGAAATATCGATCCCAGAAGAAACGGCTGCGACCGATCATGTTCTCCCAGAAGCGGGATTGCGATTCATGAATGCCCATTGACGTTCCCGAGCACAATAGCGTTCCGTCCAGCTCTTGCATCACATTTTGTTCATAAAGGGCATGTCCGCATTCATGGATGGTGCTGAACAGCGCATCGGAGAAATGGTTTTCTTTATAGTGTGTCGTGATGCGAACGTCGCCTAAGTTGAAGCCGCTGGCAAACGGGTGCTCGGTCTCATCGACACGGCCTGCATCAAAGTCATAACCCAGTTGTTCGAGAATGAAGCGATTAAACGTCTTCTGCTTCTCGACGGGGTAGGAGGTGAACATAAAGTCGGTCTTCGGCTTGTGACTCGATTCCTGAACGCCGTGAACGAGAGGAACCAGCTTCTCACGGAGCGCGCCAAACACTTGATCCAGCTTCGCCACGGTCATCCCTGGTTCAAATTGATCCAGGAGCGCGTTGTAAGGATGCTCTTCATAGCCCCAAATCTCGACGAACTCGCGATTGAAGGCAATGATTTTCTCCAGGTAAGGGCTGAACTTGCTGTAATCGTCGGCATTCTTGGCCTCTTCCCAAGCGGACTCCGCCTGTGAAGTCAGAACCACATACTCCTGGTAGCGTTCGGCAGGAATCTTCGCGCTGCGGTCGTATTCCTTGCGAAGAATTTCCACGAGACGTTTCGTAATCGGGTCCACTTGCTTGGCATTCTCTTCTTGCTCGAAGTAGGTCAGGTACCCGACCATTTCATCCGAGATCGAAAGCTTGAAAATCTCCGTGGACAGAAGGCCGATGGCCTCGGACCGCTTCGCTACCCCTTTCTTGGGTGCGCCGGTGCGAAGGTCCCAATACATGATCCCCACAGCCTCTTGGTATTGCTTCATGCGGCTGGTCAGGTCAAGAAAGCTTTTCTTTTTCTCTTCAAATACACTCATTCCATTCGCCTCGTTTCTCTCATTCCGAAATGAACTCCATCTTCGATCTTACCGATTTTCTCCAATCTTTTCAATGGAATGGCTCACAGGAAACCAGTTGGTGTCAGAGACTGCCTTGTGCTACACTGATTATCGATCGCTTCACTCAAATAAAATCCATAAGGAGGGACACCATGTCGCGTCTTACTGAAATCCTGGAATACAATAGGACTTTCGTTCAAAACCGAGAGTTTGAAGCTTTTCGCACCACGAAATTCCCTGATAAGAAGATGGTTATCCTCACGTGCATGGATACCCGCCTCGTCGAGCTGCTGCCCAAGGCCATGAACCTTCGCAATGGCGACGCCAAGATTATCAAGAGTGCCGGCGCCATCGTCGCCCATCCCTTTGGAAGTATCATGCGCAGTATCCTGGTCGCCATCTATTCGCTTGGCGCCGAAGAGGTCTACGTGGTCGGCCATCAGGATTGCGGCATGACAAGCTTGAATGCCGAGCAAGTCCTGACGGACGCGGAAGCGCGCGGAATCTCCAAAGAAACCATCCGGACCCTGGAGAACTCAGGGATCAACCTCCAACGCTTCCTTACCGGCTTTCATTCCGTTTCGGATGCCGTGGCAGACAGCGTACGCGTCATTCGCAACCACCCCCTGCTTCCTTCCGATATCGGCGTCCACGGGCTGGTCATGAATCCCGAGACCGGCGAGCTGCTCGTCGTTACCCGCGGCAAAGAACGGGAGACCGAGCATACAGAAGAACCGAACAAAACCCTATCATAACAACAGCCTGCCACCAGCGGAAGGTGAGCGGCGACCCTCAGGAGTCACGGTTGACACAAGTGACCTCCTGAGGGTTTTTGTGTTGGTATCCGTAGAAAACCCCTCGAGTCCCGGCACATGGCCGGAACCCGAAGGGTCTGCGTTGCTTCCTCATTCTGCAGGCTGAAGCAGCTCATCCAACACCCGGTTCATCTCCTCGCGGACCGTCTGAACCGCCAGTTCGATGTCCGAACGGCTCGCCTTCTCGATGTGAATGCCCATGGTGACGGTCACCGTTGCCCCTAGCTTTGTGCTAGCCAATCCCGCACATTCGAGGGCGAGCCGGTCTTCCCGGTGTCCGGGGACCACTGCCAGCTCCGTGTGGATCTTGCCGTCCTGAAAGTAAGCCATTGCCGAAGCCCCGATGTGTGCCTCCCCTCCCGTCACCACGAATAGATAATCACTGCCTAATCGAATGGTGTGGATGCGGATGTCAAACGGTTTCTTTGCCCCTGCGCTCATGCCGGTCGCCTCCGTTTCTTTGGAATCGATATTGTTTGCGAAATATTCTCAATACTTCCTTCTTATTGTATGCGCATTCAAGCTATTTTTCAACGGTTGGACAAAAAGAAAGGCGCTCGAGGAGCGCATAGAACCTTCCTTATTTTCCCGTTATGATAGAGCCTTCAGCTTCGCAATTGCGGTCAAGTGCGTTTCTCCTCGTTGTCGTATGCTGGGTTTAGGAGGTGGAAGAAATGGAGAACCGGGAAAAAGTCGAAGCCGTACAACGCATGCAAGCGTATATCGAAGATCACCTCAGCGAACCGATCACCCTGCATCAACTGGCGGCGCAAGCCGGCTATTCCCCTTGGCACAGCAGCCGCATCTTCAAAGAACTTCTCGGTAAAACTCCCTTCGACTATATTCGGTCCCTTCGGCTCACTCAAGCGGCCCTTAGCCTGAAGGAGGGGCGGATGCGGATTCTCGATGTTGCCCTCGATTATGTCTTTGATTCCCATGAAGGGTTCACGCGAGCCTTTACCCGCGAATTCGGTATCTGCCCGAAAACCTATTGCAAGGATCAGCCCGCCGTTAAGCTGTTCATGCCTCCCCGGGTCCAGGATTACTACCTCACTATTCAAAAAGGAGATCAAGCCATGACGAAAAAAGCGCAAGCTCGCACCGTCTTCGTGCAAGTGGTCGAGCGTCCGGCTCGAAAGCTGATTTTGAAACGAGGAAAGAAGGCCACCCATTATTTCGAGTATTGCGAAGAGATGGGCTGTGACATTTGGGAGGTTCTTACCGCCATTAAGGGGGCCCTCTACGAACCGATCGGCATGTGGATGCCCGACTCTCTTCGTCCGGCTGGAACTTCTGTCTACACTCAGGGTGTAGAAGTCCCTAGAGACTACGCAGGCTCGGTGCCGGAAGGCTTCGAGGTCATCGATCTCGCTGCCTGCAAGCTGATGGTCTTCCAAGGCCAGCCGTATGATGATGAGAATTACGGGGAAGCCATCGGCGAGGTGTGGGATATGATGAAGAGCTACGACCCAACCTTGTACGGCTTCACCTGGGCCGACGAGGAGGGCCCGCGCTTCCAACTCGCCCCGATGGGCTACCGCGGCTACATTGAAGCGCGGCCTGTTCGGCAGGCGAATCGTGAAGCTGCATCTCTGATGTAACCAGCACGAAAAACCCTTCCAGGCAGAGCGGTTCTCGCTCCTACTGCCCGGAAGGGTTTCTTCATGGATGGAGGTTCTGCATCGCAATCCTTATCTCAAGTTCAGCGCTCGTTCGGTCAAACTTCTTCCTTGCGGTAGGCTGCGACCCCAAGCGCCAGCGAGCCGGCCAGCCCTGCGTTATCGCCGAGTCCCGGGCTTACAATGTAATCGTCCAGCCCGTCCAGCAGCTGAGGTGCGCTTACGTAGCCATTGAGGTTTTTGCGAACTTCCGCACGAATCAGCGGGAAGAGCTGCTCTTGCTTCATGACTCCGCCCCCCAGCACAATCTTCTCGGGCGAGAGCATCAGTATCGTATTGGCAATGGATTGCCCGAGGTAGTAGGCTTCAAGTTCCCAGGCCTCGTGATCCTTGGCAAGCTCGCTTCCTTTGACCTTCCAGCGCTTCTCAATGGCGGGTCCGGCAGCCAGTCCTTCAAAGCAGTCATTGTGATACGGGCAAAAGCCGACGAAGCTGTCGCTCGGATGACGGCGAAGCAGCACATGTCCGCCTTCCGGGTGGACCAGGCCGTGAACCAGCCGTCCTTGGGAATAAACGCCGACGCCAATCCCGGTACCGACGGTGTAGTACACGCAGCTCTTGAGCCCTTTGGCTGCGCCCCAGATGGCTTCGCCGTATGCGGCCGCATTGACATCCGTATCCCAGCCGAACGGTACGTCGAAGGCCGACTTTAAGGCTCCCAGAAAATCATACCCGTTCCAGCCCGGCTTCGGCGTGGTGGTTACATGCCCGTAAGTCGGGCTGTTCTTGTCGATATCGATGGGACCAAACGACCCAATCCCGATGGCCGCTACCTGCTTGTCCTTGAAATACTCGATCACTTGCGGAATGGTTTTCTCCGGCATTTCCGTCGGAATGCTGATTCTCTCCTCGATGACGCCGTTCTCGTTGCCAATGCCGCAAACAAATTTCGTTCCTCCGGCTTCTATTGCTCCAAAGCGCATGCTGTACATCCTCCCTCAGGTCTCTTCAAGTTGTATCTCCCGGCCGATAGACGACCGGAAGGGGGTACACTTTCTCCTCCATGCTTTCACCGGCAATCCGCTGCAGCAGCAGACGGACCGCCATTCGTCCCATCTCTTCCACCGGCTGCCGGATGGTGGACAAGCTTGCGCGAAGTCCTCCCTCAAAGGCGATCCCATCGTAGCCAATGACCTTCACATCCTCCGGAACCCGAATGCCTCGTTTCTCGGCAAAGGCAATATAGCGAATCGCCTTCTCATCCTGGCTCGCAAAAATACCGTCAATGCCGGGCGTCTGATCCAAAAAGCGCTCCAGGTAGGCGTTCCAATCGCCGATCGGCTCCTCCGGTTCAAAGACCGTAACCGGGATGCCGAGCTGCGACGCCGCTTCAAGAAAGCCGTCTCGCCGTCGAACGCATTCATTCGGTACGGTGGGGACACTTCCCAAATACGCCAACCGACGCGCGCCTGCTTTCACGAGCTCATGCAAAGCCAGCTTCCCGCCCGCATGGTTGTCCGAGGTTACGCAAGGGATATTCGCCCGGAAAGGTCGATCGATGCTCACCACCGGGATGCGGTGCAAGACGGATTCCTCCACCGGATTGGAGAAGATCCCGAGAATCCCGGCAACTTTATTTTGCTCCAGGAGGCCGATGATCTGCTTCTCCTTCCAAGGCTTGCTCCCGCTGTTGCAGAGCAGAAGCTTGTAGCCCCAGCTGTCCAGCTCCTCCTCTACATAGGAGGCAAGCTCAGAGAAAAAGGGATGCCACACCGTCGGCACGAGCAAGGCCACGAGGTTTGAGGTCTGCTTCTTGAGGTTTCGCGCCATTTCATTGGGGACATATTGCAGTTGCTCAATCGCCTGCTGAACCTTCCAGCGCACTTCATCGGTAACCGTAGGGTTGCCGTTTATCACGCGGGAAACCGTACCGATCGCCACTCCGGCAAGCTTGGCAACGTCCTTCATGCTCGGCATGGAATCACCTGCATTCGTCAAAATGATCGTACTCTCTGCCGACAGAGAAGCCTCACCAAGCAGATGTTCCGAGTATACCACCTTCGATGAAACGTTTCAACGCATGCTGATATCTCATTTGATGCAGGGTGAACCATATTTTTTTCTTGTGAATTTTCGCTCAAACCTTTCAAAGCCCTTCCTGCTGTGCTTTAATGATTTAGAGCGTGTTTACAAACCCGATCTTCGGTCGAGTTTTCTTTTCTCACCTGCTAATCGACGTTTCCTAGGTTAGCAAACACGCTCCAGAAGCATGGAATAAGGAGCTGAGGACATTGTTGGTCTCTTCATTTTTGCTGCCGAAGGAGCGGGTTGCCTATCTTCTCTCGTCCGTCAGCATGCTGGAGGCAGCGGAGCAGCTGGAAAAACACCTTTACACGGCCATCCCCATAATCGATCCCGACGGCAGATACATCGGAACCTTATCGGAGGGCGACCTCCTCTGGAAAATCAAACGAACCCCTGGATTGTCCTTCGCTACGATGGATCAGGTTCCGCTCTCCGACGTGGAGAAACGCTTTCGGCTGGAAAGTGTTCGAATCGACACTAGCATGGAGGATATGCTGAACCTGGCCGCGGACCAGAACTTTATTCCGGTCGTGGACGAGAGCGGAGTGTTTCTGGGCATCATCCGACGCAGGGACATCATTGAATACTATAACGACAGTATTATGGATTAATCGCACCACGCAAAAACCGCGCTGCCTCTCCTCCCGAAACAGGAGAGCGTCAGCGCGGTTTTTCATTGTAACCGTTAAAAGAACATGCGGGTATCGTTATTGCGTCCGAACCGATAGATGGCGGCGAGAACGAAGACAAGAGCAAAAGCGAACAAGATAGCGAAATTCATGCCGAATCCGGAGATGGATTGGCCGCTCTGAAACCGATCGAGCGCATCCAGGATGTAATGCTGCGGGGTGAAGGCTGCCGCCTTCTGAAGTGCTGCGGGCATTACGCTTATAGGAAAGAAGCAGCCGGCCAAGAGGCAGCTCGGTACCACGATGAGGTTCTGCATGGAAATCATACTGTTGCTTGATTTGCACAGGGAAGCCAGCATGAGAGCCAATCCGATCGCCACTAAGCTGAATACGGTAAACACCATCACGATTTTCCAGGTGCTTATTCCGGGATCAAGCCCGAGCAGCTCTTTCATGACAAACAGAGTGACGACAATCTGAAGCAGCAGCACCAGCAGGCTAACGAGTGCGTTGGATAAAACATAAGCCCGGGCCGTGAGCGGAGAGGACATCAACCGCAGATAGGTCCGGTTTTCTTTTTCCTCCAATATCAAGGAGGCCATGTTGGTTGCGGAAAAGAGCATGAACAGGATCAGGAAGCCGAAGGTTTGGTAGGTTACATCTTGAGAATGAGTCGTATCGGCGGATACCGACGCCTGCTCTACTTGAAAGCTCTGTTGTCGATAACGATCATGCAACTGATCGAAGGCCTCCCGATCTCCCTGAACCGCCGCTCCGATCGAGGCGAGATTGCCGGAATACTGCTCCAGCATCGCTTTTAGAAAGGCTGTCGATTCGGCTCCTTTCATGGACCGGATCTCCAGTCCGCTTCGGTCTCCTGCAAGAAGCGCATCCGAATACCCTTTTGCAAGGAGAACGCCTGCATCCAGTTCACCGGCGGCGATCTTCTCGTTCAGCTCCTTCTCCTCCATCAAGGTTAAGGAGACCTTGTTCAGCCCCTTCAGGAAGTGAATCGTGTCCTCTGCCTGCTTCTCTGTTCCATCCATATTGACCACCCCGAGGCGAAGCGGCATGGAGCTCGTGCCGGAATAAAGCAGGATGGAAATCAGGACTCCGACGACAGGCATGAAAAAGAGGATCAGCCAGCTCATGCGCCTTCGAAACGTATTCAAACAGGTCTTGCGCATCATCCAGAGAATGTTGGCCATCCTAGAGACCCTCCTTTCGCTTCAGAGAAACCGCTGAGATGAATAGGAACAAGGCGGCCAGTGCCAAGTTCAACGTTATAGGCTGGATAGCCGCGGTCAGCCGATCGTTGTAGATGATCTCGATCATCGCATGGTTAGCCCAGCGAAGGGGCGACAGCCAGGTTAGGCTGCCCAGAAACCCGCCTATTTGAGACAGCGGGAAATACGCTCCTCCGAGGAAGGAGACGACCTGCGTCAGAATAATCATGACGGCGGTGCTGCTGTCTTTTTTGAACAGATAGCCAGCGGCCAGGCCGATGCTTACGGACAAGAGAACTTCGGTCATGAGGAGTGCGAGGACAACCCCGTAATGGCCGCCCCAATCGGCGTGAAACACGAATCGGCTGAACAATACCACGACGAGCACGAACAAGGTATTGATGAGGGTGGCTCCCAGCACCTTGCCAACAAACAGCTGGGCTTTGGTAAGCGGGGACGACATGAGCCGGCTATCTGTTTTGCGAGCCCGCTCTCCCTGGATCAGATGGGTGCTGGTCGTCGCTGCGTAAAAGGCGATCATGGTGGACATCGCCATAGCGTAATAATCCATGGATCCTGGAGAGCGGTTCGGGTTAATGGAGCTTTCCTTGATCGGCGTTGCCTCTGCTGACAGAGCGTTTGTTAACCGCATGCCGAGCTCCGGGGATTCCTGGAAAGCAGCTACCGCCAGGTTGTAACGGTCTACAAAGGCAGAAAGCATCCCCTCCACGATATTGTCCTCGATCCCTCCCGAATGACGGGATGTGTATCGGATTCCCTTGTCGTTCACGTCCAGATAGGCCGTATACCGGCCTTGGGTTACGCCGCGCTCGCTCTCTGCTCGGCCCAGGTTCTCTGTCCAGTTGACTCCTCTCTCCGCCATGCCTTTTTCAAACGAATCCCATGCTGTACGAAGCTCATCCTGGTTGACGTTCTTTTGCACCACGATGGAGATCCTGTCAAGAGAAGGCTCTGAAGAGAAGTTTTCACTCAAGGCAAATCCGAGCACTGTCATCATGGCGATGGGAAAAGCGATCATCAGCAGAAAGGTAAATCGGTTCCGCAGGGTGGTTTTGATTTCCTTCCAGGCAATCCTCAAGCTGTTGCTCATAACCACCCCTCCTCAATCCCTCAAATTTCGTCCGGTTAAGGTGAGAAACACCGTTTCCAGATTCGGCGCTTTCTCGTCCACGGATCGAATCTCTATGTGATCCTCCATCAACTGCTGGAGAATAAGATTCAGATTGTTTACCTCTGCTTTGGAGATGATTTTGAGCGTCTGGTCCTCCAAATGAACGGCGGTAATCCCGGGGAGCTCTTTCAACTTGCCGAGATTCGGTTCTGTTTCGAGCTTCAGGCCGATCCAGATTTCCTTGGAATCCGTGATGGTCGCCTTCAATTGCTCCGCGCTTCCCTCTGCAATGATTTTACCGTGATCGACGATGGCAATGCGCGTACACAGTTCTTCCGCCTCTTCCATGTAGTGAGTCGTGTAGATAATGGTGCTGCCGAGCTCACCCAGCTTCCGAACCGATTTCAAAATGTAGTTGCGGGATTGCGGATCAATGCCTACCGTCGGTTCATCCATGATGATCAGCTCAGGCCGATGGGCAATGGCGCAGGCGATGTTCAGCCGCCGCTTCATCCCGCCCGAAAAGGTTTTGGGCATCGCCTTCATCCGGTCGCCAAGGCCAACAAACTCCAGCGCCTCTTCCGTTCTTTCCTTCAGCAGCGCCCCTCGCAAGCCGTACAATCCCGTAAAAAAGCTCACATTCTCATAGGCGGTCATATCCTCATAGATCGCCAGCTCCTGAGGGACGATCCCGGTGTTCATCTTCGCATAAGTGCGATTCTTCTCTATATTCCGCCCGTTCAATCGAATTTCGCCTCGGGTGATTTGGAGCAGGGAAGCTACCATATTGATCGTGGTGCTCTTACCGGCTCCATTAGCTCCTAGAAAGCCGAAGATCTCCCCCTTTCGCACTGTCAGATTCATCTGATCGACTGCGACGAAATCTCCAAACTTCTTGGTCAGGTTTTCAATTTCCAGTATGTTCATGGGTCAATCTCCTATCTGCTGCGTCCTTGTTTCATTGTAAAAAAAGGGATGAACTCCTGCCAGTGCAGAAGTTCATCCCTTTTCTCCCCCGAACGAAAGAGGTCCTATGAGATTTCTCATGCTCATGCGGGGCGATCCGTACAGGGCAGCAGGCTCGTCACAGTAAAGCCGTTCGTCCCATTGACCGTCACAGTCCCTCCGAGAGTAGCCGCTCGCTCCTCCATGCCGATGATGCCCAATCCTTTGACCACTTTATCAGTCCCGCGGCCATTATCCACCGCCACAAACTTCACAAATCGGTTGAGCACTTGAATGTCGAGGTGAATCGTACTGGCGCCGCTGTAGCGAATGGAATTGGTTACCGCCTCCATGGCATTCTCATGAATAACCTTCCACTGAATGGGCGTCACCCGGCTCATCTCTCCGCTGCAGGCTACTGTTGTTTGAATGAGGTGCTCGGCCGCGACCTTCTCAGCAAACAAGCGAAGGCGCTGGTAGCCCAACTCCTCCGGCTTCGGCTTCACATCCTTCAAGGTGAGGCGGATGCGTTCCAGCCCCTCCTTCGATATCGAAATGGCATTGGTGAGCAGCTCACCCGCTTGATCCACCTGATGATGCAGCAGCCGTTTGGCCGCTTCCATCTGGATTAAGGCACCTGCCATCGAATGGCCGATGTCATCGTGAATCTGCTGCGAGAGCCGGTTCCGCTCCTCCAGCTTGACCGTGTAAGCGGATTGCCGGAGCAGCTCTCCGTTTTCACGCAGGGACCGCTTTACCCCATCCAGTTGCCCCTTCATGAGCTCGAATTCTTCCTCAATCTTCGCCAGTCGCTGCGCATAGCGCCTCACACTGAATTGAAGAAGCCCCGTCAGTCCGGCTGCGAGGACGTAGACCGCAACCTGATCCTGAGAAAGGAAAGGGAGTGGAACGAGACAAGCGCTGAGCAGAATGGCCCCATGCCAGTTCGCTCTCCCTCCGATCCCCCAAAGGGAGATCGGGAACAGCAGCACGAACGCCTCCTCCATCTGAAAGGTACACAGGAGGACAAAGAGAGCAGAGCCCATCTCCAGTGTCCGATAGGCCTTGGGATGCTTGGACAGAATCGCGGCCGCAAGGGAAAGGGCCAGGTAACAGAGGGAGGCCAAAATCATCCACGGGTTCATCCCGCTGCCTGCTCGTTCGTAAGCGTCCACCCACAGGAAAAGCAGGAGGAGCACTTTGTTCCCCAAAGACCCTAATTCCGAGCTTGGCATAACCCTATTCCTCCGTTTGATGAACTTCTCCCGTCAAATAATAGATGGCGATCTGCGTCCGGTGGCTCAAGCCCGTCTTGCTTAAAATCGAGGTGATGTGGTTGGCTACCGTGCCCTCAGACAGGTAGAGCTGGCGGGCCATCCCTCGATTGGACAAGCCTTTGGCGATCAACTCCATGATGGTAAGCTCCCGCTCCGTGAAGAGAGAGCGGTCAATTCGATCTCCGGGGATAAAGGCACTCCCCGCGGACGCTTCCTTCGGCACGACAGGGGCCGGGTCTGGTAATGTGCCTGCAGAGGATGCAAACGAGGAAGAAGCGGCTTGCGCCAGGCTCGCCCGAATCTTCTCTACGACGACATCCTGCAGAACATGATGGTCATGATGCACTGTTCGGATCGCATCTCGAATGCGCTCCGGGTCGTTATTTTTCAGCAGGTAGCCCTTCGCCCCCGCCTGGATCGCTTGAAGAATAAATTCATCGTCATCGAACGTGGTGAGCATGAGCGGCTTCGTGCGAGTCGCAGCCACAATTTCGCGAGCCGCTTCCACGCCGGTCATCACCGGCATCCGAATATCCAAGAGAGCGACGTCAATCTCCTGCTCGCGGCAGGCTTGCACCGCCTGAGCTCCGTCTTCCACCGTAGTCACCACCTCGAACTCCTCAAAGGTGGTAAGGATAATCCTCATTCCTTCTCGTATAAAGGAATTGTCATCCGCAATAAGCACTTTGATCTTCACCGGAAGTCCCCTTCCCTGATAACGGCTTAATTACACACCAATCCCCTGGCAAAAGCAAGCAGGAATTGATCGAAAGCTCCCATCTGCTAGAAGGAGAAAACACGCCTGCAAGGAGTAGAAGCCTCCACGCAGGCGTGCTGTAAGTTGCCAACTATTCGGTTTTGATCGCCTCGAGGGCGCTCAGCTTCATCGCCCGACGGGCCGGGTAGAACCCCGAGATTAAGCCGATCAAGGTGGCAAACACAACCGACGATCCCATTAGCCACAACGGAATGATGGAGCTTTTGATCGGTACTCCGTTCGCGTCCACCATCCCGCCTCCACCCATGGTGGAGCCGAGCAGGCTGCCGCCGAATTTGTTGAGCAGGTAGGAAGCCCCGATACTGGCCAGTACCCCCAAGATACCGCCGAAGAATCCGATAAAGCCGGCCTCCAGCAGGAACAGGCGGCGAATGTCCTTCAGCTCGCAGCCAAGCACCTTCATGATGCCGATCTCCCGCGTGCGTTCGTAGATGGACATGATCATCGTATTGGCTATACCAATCGCCGCAACGACCAGAGAGATGGCCCCGATGCTGCCGAGCAGCATCCGCATCATCTTGGACTGCTCCTGCATCCCCTTCAACACGTCGGTCAATGCGCTGGTCGAGAAGCCCAGCTTCTTGATCTCCTCGCGGACCGGCTCGACGTATTTCATGTCGGTCACCTGAACAATCGCTCGCTGGTAGCCGGACTGGGTGTTGTTCCCCATCCCTTGCTGGCGGTTGGCCTTCGAATTTTCCCGAAGAAGCTTATTGAGATGCTCCAGGTTCATGTAGACCGACCAATCCCGCTCATTGTTCGATTGAACGAGAACGCCGCTCGCCTTGATTTTGTACAGCTTCGAAGGCTGTTTTTCTTCCTGACCCGGATTCTCCGAATTGCCGGTGTTTTCCCCGTACATGGTATCGAAGGTCAGTTGCATCTTCTCCGTCAACAAATCCATCTGTGGGGCAGGCTGGTAAACACGTGACTTCGGATTGTAGAAGTTCATGGGGACGCCGAATCCGAAGAGAAGGGAATCGGTATCCGTCTCCTCCAGCAGTCGTCCGGTGGCTGCCTTATAGCCGAGCTTCTCGATCGCTTCCGGACGGATCCCCGTTAACTGAATCCAAGCCATGTACTTGCCGACAATGACCTTGGCAGAGGTTTGCACAAGCGGAGTCGCGACTTGAACGCCTTTCATCGCGCTCATCGTTTGAACGGCTTTATCGTCGAGCTTGGCCGTCCCCGTCTTGCCTCCTCCGCCGATCATCATCCCTCCATCTCCACCACCAGGGTAGACATCAATGGTTGTCAAGCTCCCCATCTGGCTGACCTGCTGCTTGAAGCCCTCGTTCATCCCGAGGCCAACGGACAGCATTACGACGATGGACGCGGTTCCGATCACCACGCCGAGGATGGTCAGGAAGGAGCGAATCTTGCTTCGGAGAAAGTTGATCGTCGCGAGTCGGATCAGATCGAAGCTATTCATCCAGCTCCAGTTCCTTTCTCTTCCGCCGTTTCCTGCGGAGGATCAACCCCGTTGTCAAGGCAGCCAGAACCACGGCTGATGGAATGCCGATCCACATAATCTTTTTCCACTTGTCGCCGGAGCCCGCATTCATCGGCGGCTCCATACCGGGCTGCTCGCCCGGCATCGGCTCCATGACCGGCATATCCATAACATTGACGGTGAAGGCTTTGCGAATCTCGGTCTGCTTGCCGGTCGCATCCTCGAAGGTGAAGACGACATCCCCCTTCAACTCTCCGGCTGCATTCGGAATGATCGAGAAATCATACGTATCGGTCCGGCCTGATGCAAAATTGCCGACATAATAGCCGCCACCGCCGGTGGTGGTGAAATCCCCTTCGGCTTTAATCATGAGGTTGTACAGAACCGACTTGCCCATGTTATAGAAGTCCATGCTGAGTGATACCGGCTGGCCGGGATAAGCTTCACCCAGTACGTTCACCTCGCCGGCCATGAAGCGATTGTTCTGCATGACCGGGATGCTGACCGATTCCTTGGAGGTGTAAGGATTGCCCTTCTCATCCTCGTACTCAAAGTTGAGCGAGATCGGGTAGATCTTCGCTTCTGCATCCGGCTTGGCTCGCAGCTTCAAGGAACGCTCCACCGAAGCAGTCTGCCCGATATTCTCAATGAAGAAGGTGTTGCTGCCGAGGGCGGTAAAGGTGCCGTCGTCGGAAGTAACCGTCAGCTTGATGTTCCGAACGCTCGTCAGGCGGCTCGTATTGAGAATCGACATGGACAGCACGGCGTCCTGTCCAGCCAGAACGGATTGCGGATCGAACTGGTATTGGCTGATGATGATTCGCGGAACGGTTTTCTTTTCTCCGTCCGGATCAGTGGTTTTTCCTTCTACGTAGACCCCGACATATTGGCTCAAGGTTGCCTTGCCAGCGGCCGCTTCTCCTGTTGCCTTCGGGTCATCGTACTCGACCGTAATTCCGATCGGATAGCTCTTCGTCGCAGCGTCCGGCGCTACTTCGAAGGCGAAGGTCAACTTCTTGCTTTCACCGGGACTCAGCGCCGGAATCACCATCGTGCTGAGGGATTTCGGGATCAATTCCTTATCCGTTGTAAGGGCAGCCTTGATGTTCTCGCTCTTCTTCGTTCCCGTGTTCTTCACCACGAAGGAGACCATGAACGCATCCTTCGGCACGAGCGTCGCTTGCGGAGCTTGAATGTCAGCCAGGGTCAGCAGCGCTTGCCCGCTGGATTTGGTGATAACCGGAATGAAGACTTGGCTCTCTTCCGTGATGACCGTTCCGGTCTCGTCCTTGTATTGCCATTTGAGCCCCAACTGCTGGCTGCCTCCCGGCGTTGTGGAGGATACGCTCAGGTTATAGGTTACCGTTTCGAGGCTAAAGCCATTGATCTGATTGATTTTACGAATATCGGTAGAGTTATCCAGCGTAAAACCCTCGGGCTTCAGTCCAGTCAGGGTAATGCGGACGTCCTTCGCGGGCAGGCTGCCGGAGTTGGACAGCGCCACCTTCAACGATACTTTCCCACCAGGGACCACTTGGGCGGGCGACTTGTCTACCTTTTCCAAGACGATAACAGGCCCGGTCGAATCGTTGTTCACCTTGATGTAGAGCGTCTCCGAGGAAGTGAACGAATCTCCCATCCCGTTGGTAAAGGAAAAGCCGGCCTTCACTGCATAGATTCCGGAGGCCGCATCTGCTTTGATCGGAATCGAGAAATCCGCCGTCTTGGTGACGGAGCTCCCCAGGCTGTCTACCGAGGCGGACAGGTTGGTCATCCCCTGCAGGAAGGGAATTTTTGTCTTGTCTTCCGGTTCCAGCGTCACCATGATGCTCTGCGCACTGTAGGTAGAGGTATTCTTGATGGGAAGCTTGAGGCTGAGGGTGCTTCCCGCCTTGACCGTCGGGATGTCGCCCGAACCCACGATGCTAATTTTCGGCACGAGCTTGCTCGTGTCGATTTGGAAAGGCGTCGGGGTGGGGGTTGGGATTACTTCGACGGTTGGCTGTGCTTGGGTAATATTCAACGTTTCTTGAAAGTTTCCACTCGTTCCATCCTCAAGGGTGTAGAAAAACGTGAGCTTTAATTTATTCCCTGTTCCGTTGTAAACAAGCGGCAAACCAATAGAATATTTATCTTGATCATTTAGGTCCGCATCTCCTATGCGATTTGATGTTTGACCATAAAAGGAACTTGACTCATCAATTTCAACGTAGAGATCATTGAGCTTTTGGTTAGCTTTCTTAAAGTTCACGGTAATCTTAACATTTTCTTTTTCCTTAATCTTTTGCGAACTTGAAGTGTAATTTAATACAAACAACTCCGGTCCTGCCGCATGAACAGCAGGCGCAGGCAAAAGCCCGCCAATAAGGCCAATGACCAAAATAAGTGCTACCCATAGATTCCGTTTCACATGACCACCCCGACCGATTCTTCATTCTTTGGTTTGACTTCCATGCCCTCGACGATGCCGTCCCGGATTCGGATGATGCGGTCTGCATAAGCCGCGATCTCCAGATCATGCGTGACGATAACAAGCGTCTGGTTCTTCTGACGCGCAAGCCTGATCATGAGCTCCATGACTTCGAGCGTCGTCTTGGTATCCAGGTTCCCTGTCGGCTCATCCGCGAAGATGATTTCGGGATTTGCTGCAAAGGCGCGCGCAATCCCGACCCGCTGCTGCTGGCCGCCGCTCATCTGGGACGGCTTGTGCTTCACGCGGGTGCCGAGTCCGACCGCTTCAAGCAGCTTGGCGGCACGCTTCTCCCGAACCCTTCGCGAAATCCCTTTGAAGGTCAACGGCATACAGACGTTTTCCAGCGCACTGAGCGAAGGGATCAGGTTATACGATTGAAAAATAAAGCCGAGATAGTCTTGACGAAAGCGAGCAAGCTTCTTCTCGCTCATGCGGCTTACGACCTCGCCGCGAATGGTGACGGTTCCCTTGGTCGGCTTCTCCAGTCCCGCCATCATGTTCAGAAGCGTTGACTTCCCGGAACCCGATGTCCCGAGCAGGCAGCAGCATTCTCCCTTTTCGATGGTGAGATTGATCGTGTTCAGGGCAACGACCTTCTCGCTCCCGAGCCGATAGACCTTGCGCAGGTCCTTGATTTCAATGATGGGCTCCCCCACGATGCTTGTGTTCCCCCCTGTCTTCTCCCGATGTTCAACTATGTATGTCCGACCTCTATTATAGACGATCTACCCCCTCATTTTGTTTCAATCTTACGAGGGGATTGAAGCAAATCTTCTTCCTCGACGAGAATGCCCTCCGGCAGCTCATATTTGACCTCTGCGCAGTTGGCGATGAGCCTTTCTTCACCGGCTTGGGTTCCCGTCCGTTTGTCTGTAGAGAAACGCCAAATCTCATTTTCTCGATACAAAATATCGTGTTTCCGCACAAACCGGTGCTTGCGTTCTTCAATATGGTAGGAAAGCGGCCATTCCTCTTCGCAAAACAAGGCTCCCTTCAGGTGTTGTTCCGTCAGCCAGACCCGAACTTGGAAGGTGTGGGAAGTCGGGTTGAATAGCCTCAGATCGATATAATTGTAAAAGACGCTGGCTCCGCTTCCGAAGGGCAAGACCCGCTGGTCATCGGGAAAGGGATCGAAGCTGTGATGATGCCGTTCCACCACCTCGAGTGGAGAGTGCAGGGCCATCCAGTACAACAGATTGGCCAGCTGGCAGAGGCCGCCGCCTACTCCCGTCTTGACCTCCCCTCTGGACAAGAGAAGGCCGTCGATATACCCTTTATCGGCGGAAGGAACCCCGATTCGGTTCCAGAACGAGAAGGTTTCACCCGGTCGAATCAGGAGCCCGTCGATCGTTGCACTGGCGATCCCGAGGTTCACCACCTTGTTCTCTTGAAGCTGAGGATCGGAAGCTCCCAACCTTCGGCGAAGCAGCGACTGATGCTTCTTACAAGCAAAAGAGAACGTTTCCTCTGTTTGAACCGATGCAAAACGAAGCGAAGGCCGGAGATCCTTCCATTTCCGATTGATCCGAAGCTGATTGACCCTCGCTTGATATAGGACTGGAAACCGCTTGAGAATGGCACTCTTCATGACGTTCCCCCCATTATTGATACTGAATACTAGACGTTTTCACTGGAGGATATGTTACAGAATCTTCCTTCGCAAAAAAGAGCGAATCGAACGGGCTGCGGTTGCCCACTCGATTCGCTCATTTTCATTGTTTCCACCGCGATTATGAAACGCGCAGCTTCCCGTTCTCCAGCTCCAGCACGCGGTCGCAGTGATGAAGCACCCGCTCATCATGGGTAACCATGATAGCCGAGCTTCCTTCCCGCTTGACCTGATCCGCGATGAGCTGCACGACCTCCTGCCCTCTCGCCGCATCCAGGCTTGCGGTAGGCTCATCGGCAAACAGGACGTCCGGCTTGTTCATGAAGGCACGGGCGATGGCCGCCCGCTGCTTCTCTCCGCCGGACAACTTCTCAGGATAGGCGAGCCTGCGTTCCGCCAGCCCCAACTGACCGAGCAGCAGCTTGGCGCGTGCAGAGGCTTCCGATCGCCTCATCCCGGCCAGCTTGCCCACATAGAGCAGCTGCTCCTCCACCTTTAAATACGGAACCAGGTGGGCGCTCTGAAAGATGAATCCGAATTGGCGAAGGCGCAAATCGGCAAGCTCCTTGCTGCTCTTGTCCGCAAGAGAGCGGCCGTCGACCCGAACCTCACCGCTCGTTGGAGTAAGCAGCGCCGCCGCAATGGACAGGAAGGTGCTTTTGCCAGACCCGGACGGCCCCATGACCGCAATGAATTCCCCTGGCTGCACGTCCAGTGACAGCTCGCGCAGAATGGAGACCCTGCCGCTGCCATCCTCATAGGAATGTGTTATCTGATGCAAGCTGAGCTTCGGCTTCATCCGGCTGTCCCTCCTATCGCTTCCAAAGCATCCGTACGCGCCACTTTTCCAATGGACAGCAGCGAACCGAGCACCGCGACCAGAACGAAGGCTCCGGCGGTCAGCAGCATGGTTGCCGTTCCGAGCCGGAAGGGCATCGTGTCCGGGAGCGCCTGCATCATGAACCGGACGAGAAGAAGACTGATGCCCGCGCTTCCCACCGACAGGAGCAGCACCTGGACGATGAGCCCCGCTGCCAGCGTTCCGGTTCTGGCACCGATTGCTTTGAGGATGCCAAACTGACTAAGCTTCTGCAAGGTGATGACATAGAAGAACACAGCCAGAACAAAAGCGGCGATCACGTACAGGAAAGCGATCATAAGCGTGAAGGAGCCTTGCTCCTCGCTGTAGCCCGGAATGGCATCAATCGCATCTTGCCGCGGAATGATATCCGTCTCGGGAAGGCGCTGAGCCAGTTCATGGACTTGCTCCTTCGTCGCTTGAACGGCAATGACATTATAGGAATCTGTTTGGGTGGAGGCTTGCGAGCGGAAAGCGGCTCGAAGCTTGGCACCGTCCTTCTGGTTCAGGAACACAACCGGCGTATGGCTGTATGCCGACTGATCCACAAACCCGCTGATCGTCCAGGACATCCCGGAGGCCGGATCCTTCAGAACCGTGCCGACCTCTGCTCCTGCGCTCTTCAGTTTTTTGTCCGCCAGAACGTGACCTTCGCTTGTACTCGTGATCGTGCTTCCTTCCATCACGTCGGGCAGGAGCCAGCTGTCCGCATCCACCGTGAACAGGGTGACATCCTTCTTCACGGCCGCTCCTTCGATGGATACGGTAGACATCCGCACCGCGAGCGGCAAAGCTTTGTCCGAACCAACCACTTCTTGGGCTGCATCCAACTCATTCCCGGTCAAGAGAGACCGTCCGAAGCGGTTGTCCGCCCCCTTTTCCAAAACAAAATGATCCGCCTTCATCGTCTCCAAGGCCGAAGTGGTGTCGTACGCCAGCCCTCTGGCGAGCCCGGTTATAAACAGCACGAGAAACGACACCAGCAGCATGATGGTCACGACAAGCGCGAATCGCAGCTTGGCATGACGAATTTCACGGAGTGCCAAATACATCGGGTTCATTCCCTCCTTCTCTCTATAGGCCAAGTATAGGAAGGGTTTATGAACTCCGTATGAACAAGGGATTACAGGTCAGGAAGCTCGACCGTGAACGTCGTTCCTTCTCCTCTCGTGCTCTCGACGGCAAGGGTTCCTCCATGCAGCTGCACGATTTTGAGGGCGATGCTCAGTCCGAGTCCCGTGCTGCCCGAACGCCGTTCCCTCGCTTCATCCACTCGGTAGAAGCGGTCGAACAGGTAAGGCAAGTGCTCCGCATCGATGCCCTCCCCCGTGTCAGAGAAACGAAGGATCGTTCGGCTGCCGATACGCTCTGCCTTAACCTGAATCGAGCATCCCGCCGGGATATGCTGAATCGCGTTGCCGAGCAGGTTCATCCATACCTGCATGAGCAGCACCTCGTCACCGGTCAGCTCCAGGCCGTCCGGGACTGCGAACGAAACGGCCAGCTCCTTTTGCTCCAGCTGCCACTCCAACACTAGCAGCGCCTCCCGAAGCTGAGCTTTCAAAGAAAACCGCCGAACTTTCAGCCCTTCCTTGCCCTGCTCGATGGCGGACAGCGTCAGCAGCTCCTTGCCGAGCCGGGACAGGCGGCGGCTCTCCTGAGCGATCACCTCCGCATACCGCTTCAGCTCATCGTTCGGCAGCTCACTGTCCGCCAGAACCTGGGCGAAGCCTTGAATGGACGTCAGCGGAGATTGGATCTCATGCGAGACGTTGGAGACAAACTGCTGACGCGCCTGCTCGGTTCTCTCCAGCTCGCGGCTCATCTTGCCGAAGTGAACCGCCAACTGGCCGATTTCATCCTTGCGCTTCTCCGGCAACTTGTGCTGAAAATGGCCTTCCGCCATTCGCTTCGTAGCTTCGGTCAGGTCCGTAATCGGGCGAACGACAAAGCGGGTGCTGAAGAGGAAGAAGATCAGGCTGCAGCAGACCGTCAGCGCCCCGATCAATGCGAAGAAGATGCGCAGTTCACCGAACTGGAGCACCACATCAGGGCGAAGAAACAACGCGTAGGTTTTGCCTTCCGCTTGGATCGGAACACCGATGGTATTGGTTAGGCTGTTGTCAAAAAAGCCGGTGATGAAGGGTTTGGTGGGAAACTGTCCCACTCCGTGGTAAACGCCGCCCGCCAGAACCGCCAGCACGGTTTCCTGCGCGATCTCTTTTTCACGAAACGGCCGCCCAAAAAACGTTCCGTTCCCTTGGTCGTCCACCAGGTACAGCTCGTACCCGATGGCCGCTGTATTCGTCAAATACTCCGTAAGGTCCTTCGAATGCTCCTCCGCGTAGGAGCGGATCGTTTGGGTGATTTCGGTCAGCTTGTTGTCATTGTAGGGCTTCAGCTTCACATGGTAGTAAACATTCGAGAGGAGAAAGGCGAACAAGCTGCTGAACAAAACGGTGCCGATGGTAATGAGGAAGACACGAGTATAGATCGATTTCATCGGCCCTTCACCTCGATCTTATACCCCAGACCGCGTACCGTCTCGATGGTGAAATCCTGCTCATAGCCGGCAAAGCGCTGTCGCAGCCGCTTGATGTGCACATCTACCGTTCGATCGTCCCCTTCGTAGTCTGCGCCCCAGATGAGGCGGATCAGATCTTCTCGGGAGAAGACCCTGCCGGGGAACTGAGCCAGTTGGGACAGCAGCTCCAGCTCCTTCAACGGCAAAAGGAAGACCGTCTCCCCGTCCGTCACCTCCGCCGTCTTGCGGTCGATGATGATTTGGTTCAACCGAATCCGGTCAAGCGAAACGTGCAGATAGCGGCGGAACAAGGCTTTGATGCGGAAGAGCAGCTCCTCCGGCTCGAAGGGCTTTGTGACATAATCGTCGGTACCGTGCCGGTAGCCCCTCTCCTTGTCCGCCAATTGATCCCGAGCGGTGAGCAGGATAATGGGAAGATCCTCTCGTTCCCGCAGCCGTTCACAGAGGGTATACCCGTCCAGCCCGGGCATCATGACATCAAGAATGGCCAGGTCGAACGTCTCCGTCTCGGTCAGCCTTTCCGCAGCAAGCCCATCCTCCGCCTCGGTAACCCGGTAGCCTTCCCGGAGCAGTACATGGCGCACCAGCGCACGAATATTGGCATCATCATCCGCAATTAAGATATGCTTCATTGAGGTTCCTCCTGTCCTGTCACGACAAGAATAGCATATCGGGCTGGTTTGACAAATCGCGTTGGATGAAATCGCCATCGGTTGGAAACGCTATTCCACAGGCAAGTCCATTATGAGCCAGGAGGAACCCCCATGCCGGATGAAGCAGAACTTCGCAACCAGCTGAATGAGAAGAATGACTCCCTCGCCGAAAAGAAAAAGATCGAAAGCGGAGTCGATATTGAACCTGAAGCGGATGAATGGGTCGCCAAGCCCGCCGCCTTGTTCGATCCCGAAGATCTGGTGGAAGACGAGCCGTAACCGTCTGTTTCCTCAAAAAAGTCCCGTTTGCCGCGCTCATCTGAGCCGCTAACGGGACTTTTGTGCGGGAACTAAGCCTGGAGCTCGTCTCTGGTCGAGCTGATTTGATCGGCGATTGCGCCGTTTCCGGTGAGAACCTCCACCATGAGCCCCGCTCCCGCCCGAAATCCGGTGCGAAACGATAGGCCTTGTTCGATGGCGTGCCGTTTGCCGTATAGCTCCAGCAACGCTTCAAGTTCAACCCAATCGGAATGCGAATGGCGACGCCGCCAGTCCTCCAACGCCTTGAGGATGGTCTCGCTTGCTTTTCTCACGGCTTCATTCCGGATAATGGCTTCATCAGGGTGGCACAGTTCCCCGCGAATTAACTGTTCAATCATACTCTTCATTGCTTCCTCCTTCGGACAGTCCTTTCTAATTGGAACATTATGGTGAAATCATACCATGAGCGAAGGCTGTTTTGTAGAGTATACTACGTAGATTGATAACGATCCCCCACAAGATAATGAAGCTAAAAAGAGGAATGCATTTGTTACCCGAACAGATTTTTGGAAACGTCCTGCGCGATCTGCGCAAAAAGTCTCAGATCAGCCAGGAAACATTAGCCTTTCAGAGCAACCTGGATCGAACCTATATCTCCATGCTGGAGCGTCATGTTCATCAGCCTTCGCTGCAATCCTTGTTCGCCCTGGCCGAAGCACTCGGCATGAAGGCATCTGAATTTATCGAGCTGATGGAAGCTGAAATGGAGGAAGTCCCGTACGAAAACAAAGACTAGCCGCGCAATTGCGTGACTAGTCTTTTTACTTGCCCTGGGTTCGCATGTGTTAGAGCTAAATCAAAATGTCGAAGCTCAAGCCTGAGGCCTCTTCTTGGGCCAGACCAAGTAAGTAGCCGTGATCACAAAGTCAATCAGGAGAACAACCGACCAAATCTGCGTCACACCCGCTAATCCAGAAGTACGAGAGGCATCATCCATGATGAGGGTAAGCCCCCAAATAAGTCCGGCGGCCACCAAGAACGCGGCTACATGCTTAAGAAAGGTTCTAAGCTCTTGCATGGAATGCTCCCGCCCATACCTCTTGGGAGGCAATGCCCCTTTTCGAAGGATGAAGACCTGGTACCGCTTATCCGCCCAACGAATCATGTCTCTGCCAAACAAGAGGGATACCCCAATGTACACGGCTGCGATACCGTGCGCGGCTGTCGCAGTCGCTCCGCCATACAAGTCGATTCCCGTCAAGAGCAGCAGCAGCACATCAATCACCGGCGTCATGGCGAGCAGCACAAGGCCTGCCTTTTCCATCTTGAATGCATACCGGGTAACAAGCCCCGCTCCAATAAAAAGCCAAAAGGCCACTTCGCAGGCGATGATGGCCCAAGCAATTCCACTCATCAAGACCCTCCAGTCCATACAGTTGTATGATTTCGATCCATCACAGTTTATCATGAACATCTATTCCATACAAGTGTATCATTTCGTTGTGTCCGCCTTCTTCTTTTGCTACAATGAGGATATGGTGAAACGAGTCGATCATACCCAACGAAAAATTGAAATTGCAGAAGCTGCTTGGCGTGTCATTCTTCGCGACGGCGTTCAGGCTGCTACCGTTCGCAACATCGCAGCGGAGGCGGGGCTGACCCTCGGCGCCCTCCGTCATTACTTCTCCGTTCAGGAGGAACTGCTTGCCTTCGCGATGAAGCTCGTTCAGGAACGGGTGGGAGCACGCGTCCGGAGCCTCTACCCGCTTGCTATGCCCCCGAAGGAAAAGGCAACTCGACTCCTTCTGGAGCTGCTACCGACGACCGCAGAGAAAATGACAGAACTCGAAGTGTGGTTCTCCTTCACCTTTCAGAAGCTGGCGGCCTCTTCCGATTCATCCAGCATCGAGCCGGATGGCATCCTGTGGTTGGTTACCCGAGTGATGGACGATCTGGAGGAAGCCGGCGCACTCCGCCCCGACCTGAACAAGGAGCTGGAGGCGGAACGACTGTACGCGGTTGTTGACGGTCTCGCCCTGCATGCATTGATGGAACCCGGGAGGCTCTCCTCCGACACCATCACCGCGATTCTCTCCGCCCATCTGGATCACCTCTGTCTATCCGATTCCCTCGGGACGGAGCCGCCCCAACCCCAAAAGAGCTCCTGATCCGCCATGACGGACGAGGAGCTCTTTTTGATTGATTGAGATGCAAGGTCATTTCCCACTATCGGATGCTGCTTTTAAACGCTCGTACAGCGCTCGAGTAGCCTGCGGATTGTCCGTGTTGTAGACCACATGGAGCTCGCCCAGGTTGATAACGAGATACGGCGGGATATCCTTAAAGACATACAGCTTCGATCGGCCCCATCCATCCAGACGAAAATCCCCACGGGCGATTCGATCCGTTGCGATGCCATTCGTACGCCTTCCCGAGGGCAAGCTCTCTTCCAGGGTGAGCGTCTGAATTTGATCCAGCGAGAAGGAGTACGAATACAGCGGGTAGCGGATGTCTACCTTCTGATCAGCGGTAACTTCCAGCTGCGGCGTTCGGCTGTCCAGTATCCCGATGAGAAGGCCTACGCCGAGAATCACCGCTGCTGTCACGCCTAAGGTTCCCCACAGGAAGGCTCTCCCTCCCCGCGTCCCGACATTCACCGTCGTGCCGAAGCCGAATCTCTTCTCCACAAAGATCGCAGGATTATTCGGGTTGCGGTACAGAAGCCCGCCGATCCATAGGTCATCCTCGTCTACCGGCAGCTCGGCTTCCCCTTCGTCGCCCAGCCATTTCTTCTTGTGAGAGAACCATAGCCAGGTATAGGAAAGCACGAGCACAATTGGAACAACCCCCAGCACGAGCACCCATGCGGCAAATCCGCCTTCCGTCCCCGTCTCTGCATCCCCAGTCCAATAGAGCAGGGCGGCAAACAAGCTTTCAAAACAGGCAACCGCCAGAAAAAGCTTCGCGAGCGCCCTTGTTTTCACACGGTGCAGCGCTGCGTTAACCTGGCTCTCCTTGTGATACAGCTTTGTTTGTAACTGGCGCACCGTCCAAGCCTGCCAGGCAAACAGCACGGAGAACAAGCATGAAATTCCTGCCGATATCGCAATCGGAGTCTGGCTATCCTGAATGGCGAGGTAGGCAAGAGAGAGGGATAGCGCGAACGGGAACAGGAACCAGGCTAGCGACAAGCGGCCCTTTCCCTTCTCCCGCGAAGCCCGGAGATCGGCTTGAACAATCCGCTTCTCCCCCGTATCCCATCCCTTGCGGTGCTTCAGCAGCTTCAAACTCCGATGCGCTTGGCCATATGGAGCATAGGAGACGACGAAAGATAGCACAACCCAGAAAAAAAAGTATCCGTAGACCGAAAGAAAGGCCTTCAAGAAGAACAACGGGAGGAGACACAGAAGGAGTACGGCGCTCGCCATCCCCATCATTCGGTGGAAGTACTTTGTCGCCGCCTGAACTTCGGGGTCTATTAGTGCTTGCTCGGGTAAGGTGATCCCAAACGAGCACCTCTTCTGCGGCTTCGCCTGAGCCCAAAAGGTCCCCATCGCAATCGCGCCGGTGAGCAGAGCAATGCCTGCGAACACATAGGATAGCATGTTAGTTCCCCTCCATTTCGGGAAGGGGCTTGGGCAGACGCAGCCCCGCGATGATGGACGTACATAGCTCATGGAACTCCGCTGCGTTCATTCCCCGCAGGAATGCTTCGCAAATGGTCAGCTTCAATTCGCGCTCCAGCTTCCCACGATACGGTTCGTACCCCCCGCCTGCCGATAAGAAGCCGTCGCTGACTGCTGCTCCTCTGCGCCGATCCATCTCCAGAAACCCTTCTGCCTTTAACTGAGCATACGCCTTGTTAACGGTCATTGGATTGATGCCAAGGTCCTGCGCCAACTGGCGGACGGTGGGCAGACGCTCGCCAAGCTCCAATTCACCGGTTCCGATCGCCGTCACGATCTGGTTCCGCAACTGGGTGTAAAGCGGTTCCTCGCTGTTGAAATCCAGGCTAACCCGCATGGACTCTCCTCCTTTATGTATTATTTGTATTATATCTTATAATACATAATCAGAGAAGAGGATCACGAAAAGAGCCGTCCCCTCCCCGCTGCCATGCAGGGATCAGGACGGCTCTTCTTTCGCTGCGGGTAAACGTCAGCAGGACGCATGGTGCGTTTGAGTCAAGGTGCGCTTATACGGCGCGCTGCCCCTCTCCCTGCTTGCGAGCATTCAGCATCCGCCAGCCGGTGAGGACCATAGCGGCGATGCAGATGGTCGACGACACGAGGAAGACCGTGTGCATCCCGGCGAGGAAGATATCGGGGCGATCCGGGATGAGGCCGGTGACACGATACCCGGCCTGGGTGCTCATGACATGGAACAATGTCGAGGTGGCCAAGGTAATCCCCACCACCATCCCGACATTGCGAACGAGCGAATTGACGCTGCCGGCCAGGCCGAGCTGAGTCCGTTCGATGCGCGACATGACGAGCGAGTTGTTCGGGGATTGGAACAGACCGTTGCCGATGCCGAGCAAGGCGATGAGCGTACCCACAACCACGAGCGAGCTTCCTTCGTGCAGCGTCGCAAGACCAAGCTGGGCGACGACCATCACGAGGAGTCCGGCGAAGGTGAGCGGCTCGGAGCCGATCTTGTCGGACAGGGCTCCGCTGATCGGGGCGACGATCACCATCATGATCGGAAAGAGCATGAGCAGGAGGCCTGCCTGGGAGGGAGAGAGGCCGAGCAAGCTCTGTGCGTAGAATGGCGCGATGATGTTGAAGCAGAAATTGGCGACAAAGACGAGGAACCCGCAAATGATGCTTAAGGTGAACAGCGAATTGCGGAACAACGGCAGATGAAGAAGCGGTTCGCTTCGGCGAGCTTCCACCCACAAAAACACCAGGAACGAGACCACAGCAAGGACAAGTGCCCCGATGATGCGAAGATCAGCGTAGCCGATTTGCTGGCCGAGCAGCAGGCCGACAAACAGAGATACCATAAACAGGCTGAACAAGAGCGTGCCGGGAACATCAATCCGTTTATGCGTCTTCGTATAGTCGGGCGGCAGAATTCTCCATCCATAGAGCAGCGCGATAACCCCAATCGGCACGTTTACCCAAAAGATGGACTGCCAACCGAAGTGCGAGACGAGAACTCCGCCGACACTTGGACCGGCAATGCTGCCAAGGGAAACGAATGTGCCTACCAGACCTAAAGCCTTTCCTCTCTCGGTCGAAGGAAAGATATCCGTTACGATCCCTTGGCTGTTCGCCATGGTCATGGAGGCTCCGATGGCTTGGACAATCCGAGCGCCGACCAAGAGACCAATGCTTGTGCTTATTCCGCACAAAAGCGAGCCGATGATGAACACGACTGTGCCGAGCTTAAAGATCCGAATCTTCCCGATGATATCCCCCAGTTTTCCGAAGAACAGAATCGCGGCGCAGATCGCCATGAGGTAGCTCGTCGTTACCCATTCGATTTGGGCAAGCGGGAGTCCGAGCTCCTTGGATATGGTCGGCAGGGCAATGTTGACAATGCTGCCGTCCAGTGTTGACATGAACGTAAACAAGTTCATGACAAAAAGGATAATCCAGCGCTTTCGTTGGATGTCCGGATTATCCTGGTAAGTACGAATAGTGGCTGACAATAGCTTCCCCTCCGTATCCATCAATAGGCCGCCTTCTCTCTCTACAGGGTTGGGTATACGCACACTTGGCGGCTTCTATTTAGTTGCGTGCGCAACAATCCTCACCCAGTATACGCCTAATCAGTTGCATGCGCAACTAAAATCCGATACAGTAATAGGAGTACCTGGAAGGCGAGCAACAGGCAGTGCCTCCCCAAGTTTTTAGGAAAGAAGGCTCAAGATACATGACGGCTCCCTCTCATTTCCCGCCGCAGCAGGATTCGATCTCCCGGCTGCTTTCCAAGATCCACCGCCACCAGCAAAAACAGCTAGTCAAAAAATTTCAGCCTTACGGGCTTGGCGGCGGTCATCAATATATTTTTCTCATTAATGTGTTAAAAATGCCTGGGGTTAACCAGGATCGGCTCACCTGCGATCTGAAATTTGACAAAGCCACGACCGCACGTTCCATCAAGCAGTTGGAGGAGGCCGGATATATCGACCGACAGCCGGACCCTCATGACGGCAGGGCCTATCGGCTTTATCCTACGGTGAAAGCGATCGAATTCGAGCCCACCCTGCGCGACTTGTTGATGCAGGAAAACCGCAAGCTGGTTCGAGCCCTCAGCGAAGAGGAAGAAATGCAGTTGATCAATCTCCTGCAAATTCTGGATCATAGCTGTGAAGAGGCAGATGGATGAGGGAAAGTCCTTGTCCCGCCTCTCTTTTTTTTGCCTCCAACAGGAAAATCACTCTATGAAAAGGCTGTCGTTTCCAACATTTACAGCTAGTTTTGCTGGAACAGGCATTGTTACAATACCCGTAGAAGGTGTTTCCAACAAATCCAAAGGCCTGTGAATTTCTCCTTTCTCTGGAGACGCAAGCCCCGACAACTGGAGGTCGCATTTGAAAAAACAACTTCTTTCCGCAACTGTAGCTCTGTCGATCCTGGGAGCCAGCCTCGCGCTTCCGACCGCACCTGCCGCTTATGCCGCTGAATCGGTTTCGCTAACCGGAACGATCATCAATGGAAGTCCCTATTTCCACAAGACTCCGAAGAGCGGAGAAGCCACCATGGGCTTCGTGAAGAAGGGTTCTGTTGTGAAGGTTCTGGAAGTGACCAATCAATATTGGGTCAAAATTGTCTACAACGGAACGACCGGATGGGTATCGTCCAAGTACATTACCGTCTCCAAGCTTCCATCAACCAGCACTCCTACTCCAACACCTACCCCTACTCCGACGCCAACTCCTACCCCAACGCCAACCCCTACCCCGACGCCGAGCTGGGAAAAATCAGCGGACAAGCTGATCGCCTATGCGAAGGGCTTAGTCGGGAAGGTTCAGTACAAATACGCAACCCGCAATACGACGGACCTGAACAACCTGTTGTTCGATTGCTCCTCTTACACGCAGTACGTGTTTAAGGAAGCGCTCGGGATATCCATGAAGTGGGGAGCCAATGCTCAGTACAACGCATTCCCTCATGTAGCCAAGAGCAACCTGCGCAAAGGAGACCTCGTGTTCTTCTCGGTGAGTGATCCGAAGAAGATTGGCCACGTCGGCATCTACATAGGCGACGGAAAATTCATCCATAACGTCAACACGAAGTCAGATGTCGTCATCAGCGACCTGACGACCGGCTACTGGAACAATCACTACATTGATGCTGCCCGTGTCATTCAATAACAGCCTCTGATAGACCAAGCCCTCCTGCTCCGAGAAGGAACAGGAGGGCTTCTTTTTTTATCCCCTGAGTTTCGGTGAGCTACACGCTTCCTCCGGCTTTTTTGACCTTCAGCATACGGACGAGCACGACAAGCAGCACCGCCATCCCGATCCCGACGAGCAGCTTCCACCCGTGATGCTCAACAGCGTCAAACACAACCTGCCAACGCGGCCCAAAGCCATAGCCCAGGAATGCAAAGCTGCACACCCAGAACAAAGCACCTGTATAGGTATACAGCAGGAATTTACGCAGCGGAATATCCATCGTTCCCGATAGATAACCGGTAAAATGGCGAACCCCAGGAATAAAGTAGCCAATGAACAAGAGCTTGGGGCCGTAGCGCCCAAACCATCGGCGAGTCTTCAGCAGTTTGCTCGGGGTCAGGAATACCCATTTGCCATAGCGATTCAAGAACCGCATCCCGGCAAACTTTCCAATGGCATAGGTAATGGTCATCCCTAAGGTTGTCCCCAGAAAGCTGATCCCTATCAGCGGAACGATATGAAGCGTCCCCTTGTAGGCCAGATAACCCGAATACGTCAGCGTCGTTTCTCCGGGAAAAGGAAGGGCGATAAACTCCAGGAACAGTCCCCCAAACAATACGGCATATCCGTACAGTTCAAATAATCGTTCAATATCGGCGAAGCTCATCGAAAAACCTCTTTCTTCTCAAAGCGGAGCTATTCACTCCGTCTCGGTTCATCCAAGGCAAGCCCTTCTAGTTTAACCGAAAGACGGAAACTCTGCATCCTCCGCAAAAAGAAACCCGTTATCCCCTCCTGCTGAAGGAAGACAACGGGTTTTTGACGAAGCCGATGCTACTACCGGGGTCCCATCGGCGGGCGGGGAGGTCCTCCTGGACCACCAGGTCCGCCCGGGCCGCCGGGGCCGCCTGGACCCCATGGTCCACCCGGACCGCCAGGTCCGCCAGGTCCGCCAGGTCCCCATGGTCCACCCGGACCGCCCGGGCCTCCTGGTCCCCAATGGCCAGGAGGACGAGGGGGCATCCCCGGATGCCAAGGTCCCGGATGCCAAGGGCCCGGATGCCAAGGGCCGCCTCCTGGGAACCAAGGATTCCACGGATTCCATGGATTCCAGGGGTTCCACGGATTCCACGGGTTCCATGGATTCCACTGGTTCCAGGGAGGACGAGGGGGAGGAGGGGGAAACAGCTGCGAACTGACAGCGCGTTCCGAAGCATCGGCTGCCTGCAGATCGCCTTCCTCCGGCAGATATTCGGGGTAGAAATTCGCCAATCGAATCAAACTCCTTTCACTCAAACCCAAAGTATTTTCAGTCCTTAAATCAACAGAGTAAGTACCAGCAGGTCAAACAAGGCAAGGGGCAATACCACATTGGAACCCGAACCATACGGCGGATACCCCGGATAAGCAGGATAAGGAGCAAAGGGCGGATAAGGCCCAGCCGGCGGGAAGAACCCTCGATTGGATTGATTTTGCGGCAAGGCATTCAAGTAGAGATGAGTCTTGTCAACGTGGGTGATGATCCCCTCGTAGACCTCTCCTCGCACCGTTTGAACACGGACCGGCTTGTTGATGTGCTTCTGACCTACTTCCGCAAATTGCTGCTGCAGGCTGTCAACGGCCTTCATGACCTCGGGATTCGCTTGATAGATGACGTTCGATCCAGAGGGAACGGATCGTTGCTCGGGCATGGGTCAAGGCCTCCTTTCGTGGATTTCATAGTGCCAGCATATGCAGCTTCCTGAAATGGGTTCATGCCCGAAACGGCGGATGCGGAGTTTCTTTCCTCTCGATAAAAACAGGCGAACCCCCACATCGCATCAAATGCGACGAAGAGGTTCGCCATTTTTTCGAAGCAGTCGCGCTTCAGCCTTTATAATTCTTTGGAATAGATCCGTGAGGTCTCTCCCCAAGGATGATAGCCATCTCCTATGTATTCAAACCCATAACGCTCATAATACCCCACATGATCGGTACACAGATACACATGAGTGAAACCGGCTTCTTTTGCGTCCTCTGCCGCCTTATTCAGCAAGAAGGAACCGTATTCGTTACCTCGATACTCCGCTTCAATGTAAAGAGCGCAAACCCAAGGGTATAAGTCCATTCGGCTAATGAAGTCATTGGTAATCAGTCCAGCGCAGCCGATGATCTTCTCCTCCTGATACAGAAGGTACCACTGAGGCAGGGGCGCTTTCGCGGTGATCGCATGTTGAATGCAATCCTGATAGACCATCCTGCTGTCTTCGGATGCCCATTTGCTTTGGAAGTAAGTGATGGCGGTGTCCGCGTAATCCGGATGTTCTCGTACGGAAATGATCTGCATGGCTATAGCTACCTTTCGTCAATGGTTGTGTCATACGTGTCTTCCCCCTGTTGACTATACCATTCCCCTGCTTGTCGAATAACCGACATTTTGCTTTAAACGAAACTATCCATGAATTCAACCGAAAAGGTCTCGGCAAATCCGCCGCTGCAGATTTGCCGAGACCTTTGCTTAAGCCTATGGTTGATTATCCTTGAATCAGCCGGCCATACAGCTGTTTGTACGCTTTCGCCGCTTGACCCCAGCCGAATTCCGTCTTGTTGATGTTGGTGACGAGGCCCGCCCACTTCTCCGGCTCAGCATAGAGCTGAAGCGCCTGCTTCAGCGTAAACAAGAGCTCATGGGCGTTGTAGTTCGCGAAGCTGAAGCCGGTGCCTTCCCCGGTAAACTCGTTGTAGGGAATGACCGTATCCTTGAGCCCTCCGGTTTCGCGTACAACCGGGACGGTTCGGTAGCGGAAGGCGATCAATTGACCGAGGCCGCAAGGCTCGAATTGCGACGGCATGAGAAACAGGTCCGATGCGGCATAGATCTTGTGCGCGAGCGATTCCTGAAACCGGATGTGCGTGGAGACCTTATCCGGGTACTGCTCAGCCGCTTGACGGAACAGCTGCTCATACTTCCACTCGCCTGTCCCGAGAAGCAAGAACTGAACGTCTTGTTGGAGCAATTCATCCAGGATGCGCTCAATCAGGTCAAGGCCCTTTTGCTCCACCAGACGGGACACAAGTCCGATTACGGGAACATCCGCCCGCACAGGCAGTCCAAACTCCTCTTGAAAGGCGGTCTTGTTCTGCCGTTTCTTCGATAGGGAATTGCGGTATTTCACGGCCAATGCCGGATCATTCATCGGATCGTAGAAGTCATTGTCCAAGCCGTTTAGAATACCCACTAAATCTTGGGAGCGGGACCGCAGCACGCCATCTAATCCTTCTCCAAAATAGGGAGTCTTGATCTCTTCGGCATAGGTTTCGCTTACCGTGGTGATGTAATCGGAGTAAACGAGCGCGCCTTTCATGCAGCTTCCATCCCCGTAGAACTCCAGCGATTCCTGATGGAAATAGGAATCACCCACCCCGAGCAGGTCCTGAAGCAGCTCGCGGGAGAACCGGCCTTGGTACTTGAGGTTGTGAATGGTAAACACCGTTCGAATGCGGCGGTACTCCTCCAGGTGATGATAATGAGCCTTCAGGATAAACGGAACCAATCCAGTCTGCCAATCATGGCAATGGACGACGTCCGGTTTGAAGTCAAGATGCTGGATGGCTTCGCAGACGGCACGGGAGAAGAACACGAAGCGTTCTGCATCGTCCCCGTAGCCATAGATGCCCTGCCGCTTGAAATAGAACTCATTGTCGATGAAATAGTACCGAATCCCATCGTGCGTCAGCTCCTGCACGCCGCAATACTGCTCCCTCCAGCCGACATAGACGCGAAATTCCTTCACCGTCACCATCTGCTCCCGCCATTCGGCAGGGATCTCCTCATATTTAGGCAGGATGATGCGGACGTCCACTCCCGCTGCTTGAAGCGCCCGGGGCAAGGAGCCGATGACGTCGGCCAACCCGCCCGATTTCACGAAAGGCACCGCTTCGGATGCCGCAAACAATACGTTCATCTCGTTTCCCTCCACTCGCTTTCCCCAGCGTGCTGCCTACCCTCACACGCTCGCGTTTTCTCTGTCAGATGATTTTAGACTTCTCTGCTATAAAAGGAGCCTTCGGATCGCCTACCAGCGTCGTGTCATTGGTAATGCGGACGTCTTTGTCCAGGATGACATTTTGCAGCGATGCCCGCTCCATCACTTGGCCGTTCTGCAGGATGATGCAGTTTTTGAGCACCGCTCCCGCATGGACCTTCACTCCCCGGAACAGGATGCAGTTTTCCACCGTCCCGTCGATCGCACAGCCGTTGGCGATCAAGCTGTTCTTAACCCGCGCACGCGCGGAATACTTCGTCGGCGGTTCGTCCTTGACCTTGGTTAAGATCGGGGCCGGCTGGAAGAACAGCTGCTGGTATACATCGGGATCGAGCAGATTCATGCTGTGCCGGAAGTATGCCGGAACGGAATTCACAACAGCGAGGTAGCCCTTGAACGAATAGCCGTAAACCTGCAGACGGTCGAGGTTCTTCATCACCGCATTGCGTACAAAGTGATCATGGCCTTGCGCGAGCGAGGTCTCCACGAGATCGAGCAAGAGGTCCTTGCGGAGGACGTAGATTTCCATTGACACCTTGTCGCTGTCCGAGCGGCCAAAATGATCCTGAAGCACCGTCACGCGTCCGTCCGCGTTCGTCTGAAGCCGTCGGCAGCGTGCGGTATCCTGTGTCTTGTCTTCCTTGTAGACCAGCGTAATATCCGCCTTCGTTTCTCGGTGGAACGCCACCACTTCGGCAAGGTCAATGTTGCAGACCATATGGCTACGCGCGAGTACCACGTAGTCGCACGAGCTGCGAAGGAAGTAATCTTTATTTTTATGAAAATGGAACAGGTCACCCTTCAGCGATTCCTGAACCTCCTCAATGGAGGGCGGCAGGAAAAACAAACCGTTGCGCTTGCGAGCGAGATCCCAGCTCTTGCCGGAGCCGACATGGTCCATCAGCGAGCGGTATTTGGCGTGTGTAAACAGAGCTACGTTCCGTATCCCGGAGTGAACCATGCTGGAGAGCATGAAGTCGATCAGGCGGTAGCGGCCGCCAAAGGGAACCGAAGCGACAGCCCGGTGGTAAGTCAGCTCCTCCAAATCATCCGGCTCGTTGATCAGATTGATGACACCCATTACGTCCTTCATCCATATCCCACCTATACCGGTTTATTGGCTAGAACGTGTTTGCAAACACGCTCTACTGCGGTTACATCAACGTTTCATAGCTGCCCACAAGGGTAATGTCGTCCGAATTCGGATTTCCTACTGTCTGCCCGTCTTCGATCACACAGCCTTCGCCCACGATGGCTCGGTAAATGGTGACGCCTGTCCCCACCTTGGCCCCCGGCATGAGCACGGAATCCTTGATCGTGCTGTCCCGCCCAATTTGAACCCCATACGAGATGACGGAATGCTCCACGGTTCCGAGCACGACGCAGCCTTCGTTGACGATCGAGCTCTTCACCTTGGCGTCCGGTGAAATATATTGCGGCGGTTGGGACGGATTCACGGAGTAAATCCGCCAATCGCGGTCGTTCAAATTCATCTCCGGCTCCGCTTCCAGAAGATCCATGCTGGCTTCCCATAAGCTCTTGATCGTCCCGACGTCCTTCCAATACCCCTTGAACGGGTAGGCTTGCAGCTTAAGCCCGTCATTCAGCATCGCGGGAATGACATCCTTGCCGAAGTCATGCGACGAGCCCGGCTTCTTCGCATCTGCTTGCAGGTACCGCTTCAGCACCGATTTGCTGAAGATGTAGATCCCCATGGAGGCGAGGTTGCTCTTCGGTTCCTTCGGTTTCTCGGCAAACTCCTCGACCCGGTACTCGTCGTCCGTGTTCATGATACCGAAACGGCTTGCTTCCTCCCATGGCACCGGGATGACCGCAATGGTTGCATCGGCTTGCTGGCGCTTATGGTAGGAGAGCATCTTGTCGTAATCCATCTTGTAGATATGATCACCGGACAAGACGAGGACGTAATCCGGGTCGTATTGATCAATGAAGGATAGGTTTTGATAAATCGCGTTCGCGGTTCCCGAGTACCAGGAGCCGCCTTCCTGCCCTACATAAGGAGGCAGCACCATCACTCCGCCCTCCTGACGATCCAAATCCCAGGGAGTTCCAATGCCGAGGTACGCATGCAGAACCAGATGCTGATATTGCGTCAGAACCCCGACGGTATCGATGCCGGAATTGGCGCAATTGCTAAGCGGAAAATCGATGATGCGGTACTTCCCGCCAAAATGAACCGCGGGCTTCGCCAGGTTGCTGGTCAATGCTCCGAGCCGGGTTCCCTGCCCTCCGGCGAGCAGCATGGCCACGCATTCTTTTTTGCGCATACGGATTCTTCCCTTCGTGATGGGTTGGGGTTATCGAAGAGCCTTCGGCGGGTTGATCGATTTGCGGGTGGGAGCTGGCTCACCGAGTCGAAGCCCTCTTCGCGTGCTTGGCTTTGCCAAAGCAGCAGTTGCTCCCTCCGTGCCGTCCGATGCTGTTGTTGCTTGGGCAGCGGCTGGGGCACGGCGTTTCAAGAGAACCGCCCCGAGCGGGGGGATGGTAATCTCCGCACTGTAGCGTTTCCCGTGAATGGGAATCGGCTCCGTCTGAATCGGCTCCCCATTCAATTGGCCGGAGCCGCCGTAGGCCCGATCATCCGAATTCAGCAGCTCAATGTATTCGCCCTTCGCCGGCAAGCCAATCCGATAACGATGATAGGTAGCCGGGGTGAAATTCAGCACCACGACCACATCCTCCTTCCGCTTCTTGCCTTTGCGGACGAAGGAGAGGATGCTCTGTTCCGCATTGTTGGCGTCGATCCATTCGAAGCCGTTGTATCGGTGATCATCCTCCCATAAGGCATTCTCGCCCAAGTAGAGATGATTCAGCCGTTTCACATACGCATGAAACTGCCGGTGCATGTCATAGTCGAACAGCAGCCAGTCCAGCTCGTCGCGGTCCTTCCATTCGATGAACTGCGCGAATTCACCGCCCATGAAGAGCAGCTTCTTCCCCGGATGGGTCATCAGGTAGGCAAGCAGCGCCCGATAGCCCGCGAACTTCTGCCAATAGTCCCCGGGCATCTTGTTCAAGAGGGACCGCTTGCCATGAACGACCTCGTCATGGGAGAACGGCAAGATGAAGTTCTCATTGAAGGCGTACATGATGGAAAAGGTGAGCAGGTTGTGATGATGCTTCCGTTCCCCCGGCTCCTTTTGCATGTAGCGCAGGATGTCGTTCATCCAACCCATGTTCCATTTGTAATTGAAGCCGAGACCGCCTGCGTGCGTAGGGGCTGTGATTCCGGGTCGATCCGACGAATCCTCCGCGATCATAAGAACATCCGGGTAATGGAGGAAGACCGCTTCGTTCAGCTTTTGCAGGAACTCCACCGCCTCGCGGTTTTCAGAGCCTCCATCTGCATTGAACGTCCACATGGACCTTGGCTTATCAAAGTTGTAGCTCATCATACTGGCAACCGCATCCACGCGGATACCGTCTACGTGATACTCGTCAAACCAGAAGAAGGCATTCGAAATGAGGAAAGACCGCACCTCCGGCCGACCAAAGTCGAAGGACAGCGTGCCCCATAGCGGCTTTTCCGCCCGATTCGCATCGCGGTATTCGTAGCAAGGTTCCCCGTCAAACAACCTTAGCCCATGCGCATCCTTGCAAAAATGGCCGGGAACCCAATCGACGATCACGCCGATGCCAGCCTCATGGCAGCGATTCACAAATTGTTTGAATTGCTCCCTTGTTCCATAGCGGCGCGTGACGGCGAAATACCCCGTTGTCTGATAGCCCCACGAGCCGTCAAAGGGATGCTCGCCCAGCGGCAGCAGCTCGATATGCGAATACCCCATCTCTTGGACGTAAGGAATCAGGTGATCGGCCAGCTCTTCGTATGTATAGAACTCCTCCGGTCCGTGGAATTTCCAGGAGCCCGGATGCACTTCATAAATATTCAACGGCTTGCCATAAATCGGCTTTCTTCTTCTTGCTTGCATCCAGGAGCGGTCTGTCCACGGGAAGGGCCCCTCCTCGCTCACGACAGAGGCGGTATTCGGCCGGAGCTCCGCTTGAAACGCATAGGGATCGGCTCTTAACAGCCGCTCTCCTTGCCGGGATAGGAGCTCGTACTTGTACAGGGCTCCCGGTTTAATGCCCGCTAGAAAACCGGACCAAAGCCCGCTGTTGTTCAACCGTTCCAGAGGATGGGCGGCGCCGTCCCACTCGTTAAAGTCGCCCGCCACGCGAACCTCCGCCGCATGCGGTGCCCAAACGGTGAATCGGACTCCGATCTCTCCGTTTTCTTCGCGGACATGTGCGCCAAGCTGCTGGTAGCTCCGGTAGAGGCTGCCCTGGTGGAACAAATATTGGTCATGCATAGAGATCCATGTCGATGTCAAAGGCAAACTCTCCTTCGGTCGTGTTCTCTATTAGATTAAACCTCAAGGTGCTTTTCCAAACAATGAAGATTGGCGATCATCAGGCGGTGGATATTCCCACGTCGGGTGTTGTAGAATAGGGAAGATATCGGAAAGGAAGGGACTCATGCAAGCAACGAACCATTGGAAGGATTACGAATTGATGGATACCGGCGGCGGCGAGAAGCTCGAGCGCTGGGGAGGGTTTGTGCTGCGCCGGCCGGACCCGCAAATCATCTGGCCCATCGCAAACGAAAACGCGCTTTGGAAGAACGTGAGCGCTCATTATCATCGAAGTGCTAGCGGCGGGGGCCGTTGGGAAGAGCTGGTGAAGCTTCCGGAACGGTGGACGATCTCCTACAAGGAGCTCCGTTTCCATATCAAGCCGACCAGCTTCAAGCATACGGGCTTATTCCCGGAGCAAGCGGCCAACTGGGACTGGATGATGGACAAGATCCGCCAGGCGGGCCGTCCGATCCGCGTTCTCAATCTGTTTGCTTATACAGGAGGCGCAACGGTTGCTTGTTCCGCGGCTGGAGCAGAAGTCGTGCATGTGGATGCCGCGAAGGGCATGGTGCAGTGGGCGAAGGAAAATGCGACGCTGTCCGGTCTTGCCGATCAGCCGATCCGGTACATCACCGATGACGTCTTTAAATTTGTGGCGCGCGAGGAGCGCCGAGGCAGCAAATACGATGCGATCATTATGGACCCGCCGTCTTATGGACGCGGCCCGAACGGAGAAATGTGGAAGCTGGAGAATGACCTCTACCGCTTTGTGGAGAGCACGACCCGGATTCTGAGCGACAATCCGCTCTTCTTCTTGATTAACTCCTACACCACCGGACTGTCGGCTTCCGTCCTGACGAACATCCTCTCGATGACGCTTAAGAATCGCTACGGCGGCAAGCTCATGAGCGATGAGATCGGTCTGCCGATCACAGCGAGCGGCTTGTACTTGCCTTGCGGCATTCTTGGACGCTGGGAGGCTTGATCGCCATGACGGTTCCGCAAGCGGAATCGAGCATTCCGGTGCTCTATGAGGACAATCATGTCCTCGTGGTGGTCAAGCCGGTGAACATGCCCACCCAGGAGGATGCCTCGGGAGACCGGGACTTGCTCACGGCGCTCAAGGAGGAGTTGAAGGTTCGGCACAACAAGCCGGGCAATGTCTTCCTGGGCCTCGTGCACCGACTCGACCGTCCCGTTGGCGGTGCGATGGTCTTCGCCAAGACCAGCAAGGGGGCGTCCCGTCTCGCGGATGCGGTGCGAACCCGCTCGTTCGGGAAGAGCTACCTTGCGGTCGTGTACGGACGTCCTTCCCAGCCTTCGGGAAGGCTTGTGCACCATCTGCTGAAGGACAGCCGCACCAATACCGTAACGGCCGTAAAGGCGGGCACGTCCGGTGCAAAGGAAGCGATTCTCGACTACGAGGTGATCGGTGAGGCGGAAGGCTTGTCGCTCGTACGCGTGAAGCTGCTCACCGGGCGGTCGCATCAGATTCGCGTTCAATTCGCCGCGATCGGCTGTCCGTTGTACGGGGACCAACGCTACTCGGCTGGAAAGGCTCGCGCCGGGGAGCAGATTGCCCTATGGTCCGCCATGGTCGCCTTCGATCACCCGACGAAGCCGGAACGGCTTGCCTTTCGCTCCGCCCCTCCCTCTGTCTATCCATGGAACCTGTGGGAGGATGCAGACAAAGAGCCCTGGCTGGAATGAAGCTTGGAACGAATGCCTTGCCTGAATTGATCAGGCAAGGTTTTTTTGTGTGTCTCTCTCGAACTTTAGTTGGCCACCTTGCCGAGCAAGTAAACGAGTAGCTGTTGATTGTGGCTGGAGATCCCGGAGAGGCGGCTTTCCACATAACGATTGCGGATATCGCTCCCGCGGAGGCATTCGGAAGCCCCCTTGTCCGTAACGACAATCCAGACAAGTCGGCGGTCCTTCTCGTCGCGTTCCCTTACGATGAGGCCCCCCTTTTCCATCCGGTCAAGGAGCGTCGTCACGGCAGCGGGGGTCGTCTCCAAAATCTCCACCAGATCGGAAGGCTTCATCGGGTCTCCTTGGGTTAACAGCTCCAATACCTGGAGCTGCCCTTCGGTGAGCGGCGCGAGCTCCTCTTCCAGGTGCTGCTTCATCTCCTTGGTCAGCTTGCTCCACAAGCGGATAAAATCGGCAGAATGCACGGTGCCTCTCTCCTCTGTTCGGTGCTCCCGGTTGGCCGGGACGCCGGAATCCAGGTTCGCTTCATTATACCATCCGCCTCCTCGCCATTTAAAGGTTAATCGGATTAATAATTTCATCCATATCTCGCTAGGATTCGCCAATCCTCACCGGAACAATGGGCGTTTGTTCGCATATACTACGAGCACACGCCAGAAGAAAGTGAAGGAGGAGGTACCATTTGGGACATAGTGTCGCATCACGTCTCCTGGAGGAAGCCGTAGCCGAAGGGCTCATTCAAAAAGACCCAAGCTGGAAGGACTCCCTGGAGGAGCCCTTGCCGGCTTGGGTCGTGTTGGAGCTTGCTCTTGCCTTGCTTAGACGGATCGATCCGCCTTCGGATACTTACGATTAAGTCTGTGTATGAAGCAGCACAGGGGTCGGGAAGACCTCTCGGACGGTTTCGCCTTTGCCGATCGTGAGAAGCTGGCGGCCGGTGGACCGTCGCTCCTCAATCGGAGCCTTCTCCGTCTGGATGGTTTGCTGTTCTCCGTTGGAGGTAACGGCTGTAAGCTCGTAGGGCTCTTTCACGGTGTAGGCGTTCACCAATGCCGTTCCATTCGGCTTGACACGCTTGCCTTCCTTGAATTCAAACGTGGCGATTCCCTTGCCGCCGCGGCCCTGGGCCGGATAGTCGCACAGGAGCGACCGCTTGACGTAGCCGTGATCGGAGATGAGCAGCAGCTCGCCTTCATCACCGGATACCCGCTCAGCCGCTATCAGCTCATCGCCTTCCTTGAGGGCGATTCCCTTCACCCCGCCGGCGGCGCGACCCATTTGGCTCACTTCCTCCTCCTTGAACCGGATGCTCATGCCGAGCTTGGTCACGAGCAGCAGCTCGGCATCCCCCGTCGTCTCCAGGACGGTCAGAACCTCATCACCTTCCCCAACCTTGCATGCCGCGATGGCACCGGAACGGGTGGTATGGTATTCCTTCAGCTCGGTCCGCTTCACCTGCCCCTTGCGGGTGACGAAGAGCAAGGAGCGCTCCGGCTTCTCGAAGTCCTTGACCGGGATAGCAGCCGCAATCCGATCTTCCTTGGCAAGCGGAATGACGTTGACAATCGCCGTCCCGTTATCCTTCCACTTGTATTCGGGAATTTGATGCACCGGAAGCAGGAAGTATTGGCCGCGCTGGGTGAACACCAGCAGGTTCTCGATGGTGTTGATCTCGAAGAGGAAGCGCAGATAGTCCCCATCCTTGGTGCCCGCTGTTGCGAGCTCTCCGCCGGAGCGGGTGAACGAAAGCCTGCTGGTCCGCTTGACGTAGCCTTCATGGCTGAGCGTCACGAGCACGTCCTCCGCCGGCACCAGTACCTCCAGGTTGACCTTCAGCTCCTCGACCTCGTCCTGAATCTCCGAACGGCGCGTTACGCCGTACTTGTCCCGAATCTCGGACATCTCATCCTTGATGACCTTGAGCAAGCGAGCGTTGCTCGATAGAATGCCCTCCAGGTAGTCAATCGTCCGCCTTGTTTCCTTAAGCTCCTTCTCTAGCGTCGTGATCTCCAGATTGGTCAGGCGATACAGCTGCAAGGTCAGGATCGCATCGGCCTGACGTTCCGAGAAGCCGAACCGGTCGCAAAGGTTCCGCTGGGCGTCGGCGCGATTCTTCGAGGCTTTGATCTCGGCGATGACCTCATCGAGGATGTTGAGAGCTTTAACCAAGCCCTCCAACACATGAGCGCGATCACGCGCCTTCTCCAGCTCGAATTCGGTGCGGTGCGTGACGACCTCTTTCTGATGCTCGACGTAGGCTTGAAGCATTTCACGCAGGCCAAGCTGTTGCGGAGCGCGGTCCACGATGGATACCATGTTGTAGCTGTAAGCCACCTGGAGGTCGGTCTTCTTCAGCAGGTAGGCCAAAATGCCCGTCGCATCCGCATCCTTCTTGAGCTCGACAACGATGCGCAGCCCGTCCCGGCCGCTCTCGTCGCGCACCTCCGCGATGCCATCGACCTTCTTCTCCAGCCGGATGTTCTCCATGGCGGTGACCAGTCGGCTCTTGACGACCCCGTAAGGAATTTCGGTGATGACAATCTGCTGCTTGCCACCGCGAAGTTCATCGATGGCCGTCTTGGATCGGATGTAGATCCGCCCCTTGCCCGTGCGGAAGGCGTCGCGAATGCCTTCCTTGCCCATGATGATGCCGCCGGTGGGGAAGTCTGGGCCAATGACCGTCTTCATCAGCTCTTCCAGCGTCAGCTCCGGATGATCCATCAGCTGAATGCAAGCATCCACGATCTCAATGAGGTTGTGAGGAGGGATTTCGGTGGCAAAGCCTGAGGAAATCCCGCTGACTCCGTTCACAAGCAGATTCGGATAGCGGGACGGAAGAACGACCGGCTCCTTCACCGTGTTATCAAAGTTATCCTTGAACAAAACGGTGCGCTTCTCGATGTCCCGAAGCAGCTCCATCGCAATCGGAGACAGCCTGGCCTCGGTATACCGCATGGCGGCCGCAGGATCGTCGTCCATAGAGCCCCAGTTGCCGTGGCCGTCGACGAGGACATGCCCCATTTTCCAAGGCTGCGCCATCCGCACCATTCCCTCATAAATCGAGGAGTCACCGTGAGGGTGGTAATTCGCCATGACGTCCCCGACGGTTTTGGCCGACTTGCGATATGGCTTGTCCGGGGTATTGCCTGCTTCGTACATGGAATACAGGATGCGCCGTTGAACAGGCTTCAGCCCGTCGCGGACATCGGGAATCGCCCGATCCTGAATGATATATTTCGAATACCGGCCAAAGCGGTCACTGACCACTTCTTCCAAAAATGCCGGCAAAAATTGCTCCGAGATTCCCATCAGCTGCGTTCTCCTTATTCTTCATACTCCTTGAAATCGACATTCTCGATGATCCAGCGCTTGCGAGGATCGACCTTGTCGCCCATCAGCGTGGTCACACGCCGCTCGGCCTTGGCAGCATCCTCGATCTGCACCTGAAAGAGCTTGCGCTCCTGCGGGTCCATCGTGGTCGCCCACAGCTGCTCGGGGTTCATCTCGCCAAGTCCTTTGTACCGCTGAAGCTCTACATTACGTCCGAATTCCTTCAAAACGCTCTGCAGCTCTTCGTCGGAATAGACATAACGAACCCCGCCAGTCCGACTGCCCTTCTTGGTCACCTTGTAAAGAGGTGGCTGCGCGATAAACACCATACCGGCATCGATCAGCGGCTTCATGTACCGATAGAAGAAGGTGAGCAGCAGCACCTGGATATGCGCTCCGTCCGTGTCGGCGTCGGTCATGATGATGATCTTGCCGTAGCTGCTCTCAGTATGATCAAATTCTGGCCCAATTCCTGCTCCGATGGCGGAGATGATCGACCGGTATTCATCGTTCTTCAGGATTTCCCCCAGCCGAGCCTTCTCCGGGTTCATCGGCTTGCCTTTCAGCGGAAGAATCGCTTGATGCTTCGAGTCACGCCCTTGCTTCGCCGAGCCGCCCGCCGAGTCTCCTTCCACGATAAACAGCTCGTTCATGGCGTAATCCTTGGATTGAGCCGGGGTCAGCTTGCCGTTCAGGTTCGAGCTTTCGCTTTTCCCTTTCCTGCCGCTGCGCACTTCGTCGCGAGCCTTGCGAGCCGCTTCGCGCGCCTTTGCCGATTGCACGGCCTTCTTCAGCACGCTTTGGGCGACGGCTGGATTCTCCTCAAGAAACACGGTCATCTTCTCGGAGACAACGGCATCCACCGCACTCCGGGCAGACGCGCTGCCGAGCTGATCCTTCGTCTGGCCGACAAACTCGACATCCGCCATCTTGATGTTCACGACGGTCATCATGCCCTCGCGGAGGTCGGAGCCTTCCAAGTTCTTTTCCTTTTCCTTCAACAGACCGGCTTTGCGTGCGTATTCATTCATCACGCGCGTGTAGGCGGTCTTAAAGCCTGTTTCATGGGTGCCTCCGCCCCGGGTAGGAATGGAGTTGACGAACGAGGCGATCGTCTCTGTATAGCCGTCGTTGTATTGGAGGGCAATCTCAACCTCGATGTCTTCTTTCTCCGAGACAAAGTGGATGACATCGGTAAGAACGTTCTTCTCCTCGTTGAGGAATTGGACGAACTGGCTCGCTCCACCCTCGTAGTAGAAGACGTCCTCCTTGCCGCTTCGTTCATCCTTGATGACCATCTTGAGACCGGAGTTCAGGAAGGCAATCTCCTGTAGCCGCTCGGAGAGCGTGTCGTAATTCAGCGAGATTCCACTATGAAAGACCCGCTTGTCCGGCTTGAAGGTAACGCGGGTTCCCGTCTTGCGGGTGTTACCCACGACTTCGAGCCCAGTCGTCGGTTCGCCCACATGCTCCGTGCCGTCCGTATCGACCCAATAGGCGAACTTCATTCTATGGGTCTTGCCCTCCTGATAAATCTCCACGTCCAGCCACTCGGAAAGGGCGTTCGTAACCGATGCGCCGACCCCGTGAAGGCCGCCGGACTTCTTGTAGCCTGCGCCGCCGAATTTGCCGCCCGCGTGCAGCTTCGTGAAGACGACCTGCGGGGTCGGAATGCCGGTCTTGTGCATGCCGGTCGGAATGCCGTGGCCGTTGTCCAGTACGCTGATCGACAGATCCGCGTGCAGGGTGACTTGAATCTCGGAACAGCGTCCGGCCAAGTGCTCGTCCACGGCATTGTCCACGATCTCCCAGACGAGATGGTGAAGCCCTGATGAGCTGGTGCTGCCTATGTACATCCCCGGACGCTTGCGAACCGCGACCAAGCCCTCCAGCACCTGTATGTCATCCGCGCCGTAGCTCACGGCTTGCGACGCCTGTTCTTTTGCGAATAAATTCAACTGCTCGCTCAATGGAAATCCTCCGATGCTTAGTATCGACTGCGAAAAACAGGAACAAACGTTCCTGCGCACTCCTTCTATTTTACCCCAAGATATCGCGTCGCGTAAAGACTCCATAAGACACAACCAGGCTGGCTGCTGCCCAAACGGCTAGAACCGTCAAGGAAAAATCCAGCGTTAGGCCGGGGACGGGCGGGATGGAGCCCGCGAGAAAGGAGATCGTGTCGAGATTAATCATAAATAAATATTTCGCGCTTTCCCAAGAAGAAACCATGTTCGTCAGGATGGTACCGGCGATCAACACCGCGAGCATGATGCCCATTCCGGCTGCCGTACTGCGAACGAGAACCGAGATCATGAGCCCCATACAAGCTACTACCAGGCAGGAGAACCAGGCAAGCCCCAGCTCCATGAGCAGGAAACGCCACTGCTCAACAATGTGCACATGGGACGTATCGAGCTGGTCTCCGTTCACCTGGAAGCCGGTCAGAACAGGCGCTCCCCATCCCCCGTAGGTAAAGGCCAAGCCGGAGATCAGATAGGTAAGGGCAGCCGTACAGAAGACAATCAGCGAGACAAACAGGACAAGTGTCAGCAGCTTGCTCGTCAGAATCTTCCATCGTCGTACCGGTCGCGTAAGCAGCAGCTTAATCGTGCCGGTGGATTGCTCGGAGGATAGGATGTCGGCGGACACGACCGCGACAAGAAGCGGGAGAAACAGACCGACTGAGTTTCGAATGAACGTGCTCGTGAACGTGACCGAGTTGGGCGATTCGGGGTCCACGTCTCTCTCCAGCGCATACTGAAGACGTTGGATTTCTACCTTGCGATAGACCTTCCAGTCTTCGGGGATGTTATTGTTCAGCGTGTTGCTCATATCGGAGATTCGTTTCTCGGCGCGAATGCGCCAGTCGGCATCTCCCAGCTGCTTGCGGCTGTTTTCGGTGATTTTCACCTGAGCATAGACGAAGATCGGGATAAGGGCGGCCACAATCAGGATGATGACTTGAAAGCGCCGTTTGCGAAGCATCTTGATCGTCTCGTTCTTCACGAGCGGGTACAGGCTAACCAATCGTCTCACCTTCCGTAAGCTGAAGGAACAGCTCTTCCAGAGTGGGGTTCTTTACGGTCACGGAATATACGTCGATTCCGCTGTCCACCAGCTTCTTCGTCATAGTCGGAACTTGGCTGGCGGGCATTCGCACCACAATCGACCGGGCTGCCTCATCTGCGGTCTCATGAACGGAAACGCCTGGTCCTGTTTCCTCCATATAACCGCTAAGGATCGCCAACGCTTGGTCGCGCGGCTCGACCTGCCAAACAATGCGGTTATCCGACTCTTGAAGCAGATCCTCTACGGCTCCCACCGCAATCACTTCCCCATGGGAGATGATTGCCACACGGTCGCACATCAACTGGATTTCGCTTAAGAGATGGCTGGATACGAATACGCTCAATCCGTCCGATGCGAGCTCGCGGATAAACTCGCGCATCTCCTTGATCCCTTGCGGATCGAGCCCATTGGTCGGCTCATCAAGGATGAGCAGCTTGGGGCGTCCCAGGAGCGCTTGGGCAATGCCAAGCCGCTGGCGCATCCCCAGCGAATACGTCTTCACCTTGTCGTGAATGCGAGCGCCTAGGCCGACGATTTCGACTACCTCGCGGATCCGTTCCGCTCCGACATTCGGAAACATACGGGCAAAGTGCTCCAAGTTCTCTTGTCCGCTCATGTAGCCATACATCTCTGGATTTTCGACAATGCAACCCATTTGGCCCAGTGCCTTCTCCGGATGAGCTGTGACCGAAATCCCTCCTACTTGAATGGTTCCCGCAGTAGGTCGGATCAAATTCACGAGCATCCGAATGGTCGTCGTCTTCCCTGCTCCATTCGGACCGAGAAAGCCGAAGACTTCTCCTTCGCGAACATCGAAGGTCACGCCTTTGATGATCTCTCGGCCGCGGATGGTCTTTCGTAAGCCTTGAACATCCAATACCTTCTGTTTGTCTGTCATCGGTTCGTCTCCTTTCCCGTTGCTTGGACTTCCTAATCCACCGCTTGCAGGACGCGTTCAGCAATTCGCGCATAGCCTTCGGCATTTGGATGGAAATGGTCGGTGTACAAATACTTTTGCGGCGTTTGATCAAACAGATCGAATGTCGGAACTACTGTTACATTGCCCAGACGGTTGGCAATCTCAAACGCCTTCGCATACCAATGCTGAACCAGAAGGGCTCCGACTCGTTCCTTATCATAATCAAGGAAAGGATGGTAGAACATGACGTAGACGATTCGCGCGTTCGGATTGAGCTGAGACAGCTTGGTCAGACTATCTTCCAGTCGTTGGAAGGCTGCCGGCAATTGCGCTTCCACCGCTGCATAATCCAATGTCAATTGTCCTGCATTTGCCGCTGCTTCCGGGTCGGTAACGCCCATTTGAAAGAGATCGTTCCCGCCGATGGAGACCAGAATGACATTGGCCTTCCGCGCTGCTTCCGGAATGGCTTGACTGCTTCCCTCCAGTTGCTGGAGAAGGTCCTCCGTCTTCGAGCCGGAAATGGCAAAATTCCAGACGAAGGTATCCTTGTCGAGCTTGGTCTTCAACCCTTCTTTCACCCGGTCAACGTAGCCTCCCTTGCCGGTGGTATCACCGAGGCCTCGAGTGAGCGAATCGCCCACGGCGAGAATGTGAATCTCTTTGGCCTGCTGCAGGTTCCCTGTAGCCCCTTCGATGGATGGCGCAGGCGTTGGAGCAGGAACAGGGGATGCGCTTTCCTGTTTCGTGGGAAAAAGAACCGTGCGAACGGCGTACCCAAACCCGACGATCATAAGAAGGGTTGCGAGAAGCGCGGATAATCCGGCGATCCTCCACAGGGCAGTGGTTGATTTCATGGCTTGTCCCTCCTATTCGGGCAATTAAGCTTCTTTTAGAGTAAAACTTTGGTTGTCGATTTGCAACCGACGGAAAGAGCTCTTGACCTCTCTCCGGTCTGGTGCTATATTATTTAACTGTTAAATCTTTAACTTGTTAAACATTAATTACTTAATCACTGCGCATAAGACGCAGCTATGTGAAAAGGAAAGGAGGTTCCCCTTTGTCAGCCGATGAACAACTGTTCGAGCTGTCCACCTTGTTTCGAACCTTTTTGAAGGGCGTGTCTCAAGAGTGGCAGAAACGAGGCTATCAGTTTAATCAAACCCAGTTCAAGGTGCTCTTCAGTCTGCATAAGCACGGTCCGCAGAACGGTTCGCAGCTCGCCAGCTCCATGTGCCTCACGTCCGCTGCGATCACGGGTGTTACCGATCACTTGCTCACTGAAGGCTTCGTCGAGAAAAACCGGGACGAATCGGACCGGCGAATCGTCACCATTCGATTAACCCCAAAAGGCGATGAGATGGTTAAGGAGTTTTTGGAAAATCAAATGGAGCTCATCAAGTCGCATTTCGGTGTCCTGCCGCCTGAAGACATTGAACACCTGCGAAGGATCTTTCGCGTTCTGATCGCGGAGATTGAGGCACAGAAAGAATAAGACATTAAAGTCACCCTACGGATAGAGAAAGAAATCAAAATAGAAAAAGAATGGATGGAGAGTACCCTTACCTATGGAACAATTAACTTCAAAACGAAAGCTGACCATCATGATTTCGATCATGGCGGCCATGCTCTTTGCCGCTATCAATCAGACCATCACCAGCACGGCCATGCCGCGCATTATCTCTATCCTCGACGGGATGGACTACTACACCTGGACCATTAACATCTACATGCTCACGTCGACGATCGCCACGGTACTTGTCGGTAAGCTGTCCGATATGTTCGGGCGCAAACCCTTTTTGCTTGCGGGTATCCTGCTCTTTATGGTCGGAGCTTTCCTGACCGGCACCTCGACGGATGTGTTTCAGTTCATTACCTACCGCGGCATTCAAGGGGTAGGAGCTGGTATTATTCAATCGACCTCCTTCACCGCTGTAGGAGACCTCTTCCCCCCGCGTGAGCGCGGAAAATGGATGGGGCTCTTGACCGCCGTCTTCGGCTTCTCCAGCGTCATCGGACCGACCTTGGGAGGCTATCTGGTCGACCATCTGGATTGGCATTGGCTGTTCTGGATCTTCCTGCCGCTTGGCGTCTTCGCCTTCGCGCTCATCTTGGCCCTGTTTCCAAAGTCGGCGCGCAAAGAATCCATCAGCATTGACTACGTGGGCTCGCTGTTCTTGACGACGACGATCGTTCCTCTGCTGCTGGCGTTCTCCTGGGCGGGAACGGAATATCCCTGGGGCTCGTGGCAAATCATCGGCCTTTTGATTGGATCTGTGCTTTCTCTTGCGATCTTCCTGTTTGTGGAGATGCGTGCAGCCAACCCAATTTTACCGCTCGACCTGTTCCGCAACGGTGTGGTTACGGTCTCGAACATCATCGGCTTCCTGATGAACTTTGGCATGATGGGGGCACTCATCTACTTGTCCTTCTTCGTTCAAGGGGTTCTCGGCATTTCGGCTACCTATGCCGGCTATGTCACGATGCCGATGTCCATCGTCATGGTCATCTCCAGCGCCATTACCGGACAATTGATTTCGCGCAAAGGCAAGTACAAGCGCTATGCCATGATCGGTGTTCCGATTATGGTGGCGGGCATGGGCATCATGGTGGTCATGAACGACGTGCCTACTGCCGTGCTTAGCATGATCGTCTTCGGCTTTGGACTGGGGCTCGGCATGCCTGTCTTCTCCATCGCGACGCAAAATGCAGTATCTCACAAACAGCTCGGGGTCGTCACCGCTTCCATGCAGCTGTTCCGTAATCTGGGCGGCACTATCGGCATCGCCGTCATGGGAACGGTCATGTCGAACAATTTGACCCGCCATCTGAAGGAAGCCTTGCAGGCGAAAGCAGCCAACTTCGCACAGCTTGATCCGGCTGTCGCCAAGCAGATGGCCGCTTTCGCTAACCCGAGAGCGCTCATGAACAAGCCGCTTCTCGATGAAACGAGAGCCGGGCTTCCGGCCACGATTCAACCGGTCTTTGACGACCTCATCACCAATATTCGGCACGCACTCGGTCAGACGCTCTCAACCGTCTTCTTGACCGGCGCACTGGTGCTGTCTGTGGCCTTCCTGCTCGTCTTCTTCCTGAAGGAGCTACCGCTCCGCACCAGCAATCAAGGTGCACAGGTCACCGAAGATTCTTCGGAAAACTCCTCCGAAGAGTCGCTTCCTTCCTCCGCTGTTATGGAATAAGTAACCGGATAAACAACAAGAGCCCGATTGAGCAGCATGCTCAGTCGGGCTCTTCTTTGGTTTAAGCTCAGGTGGTCATTATTGAACGACGGCAGGGGTCAATTCGTCTTCCGGAATGAGGATTTCGAAGACATCTCCATGTTGAAGGATGGTAATGGGTTGACCCTTTACCTTCATGACAACCACTTCCGGCTTCGCCTTCATGCGCGACAGGTAGTTCTCCGGCACTTGGCCCGATTCGCTGATCATGACGCCTTCCACTTCTTTTTCTTCGTTGTCGGCAAGTGGAGTGTTCAGCACTTGCTCGTAAATATCGGAGAATTGCTCAAAATTGTTCGTATAAACCGCGATGCATTTCATATCCATAATCCCATCCTTTTTCATTCTTGATCTACGTCTAGTGGTCGTGCTGCAGCGGGTGATGACCCGGCTTTCTTGCTGCCAAAGACTATGTACGGCGATTGAACACCCGTGGTGTCCAATCGTCCAGGTCTCGGTGTCATGACAAACTCTAGCCTTCATTCTTTCTCAACGCAGCGGGTTTCATACTCCCCGACACCTTGGTTCTCCGCTTCCCTTCGGGACACAAATCCAGAAGGGGGCAGCTTCCGCAGCGTGGACTTTGGGCTTTGCAATGATATCGTCCAAAAAAGATAAACCGGTGATGGGACAGCGTCCATTCCTCACGAGGCACAATCCGGTTCAGCTTCTTCTCCACTTCCAGCACGGAATCATCTGGTTTTGCGAGTCCAAGACGCTTGCTAACCCTCTCTACGTGCGTATCAACGGCAAAGGCCGGAACCCCAAAGGCATTCGACACGACCACATTCGCGGTTTTTCGTCCAACGCCCGGCAAGGTGACCAGTGCCTCATGAGCCTCCGGCACTTGTCCGTCCCACTGCTCCATTAAGATTCTGCACATGCTTTGCAGGTTTTTGGCCTTGTTTCGAAACAGGCCGATGGTGCGAATATCCTGCTCCAGCTCGGCAAGCGAAACGTGAAGGTAATCGGCCGGCGACTTGTATTTGACAAACAAAGTCTGGGTCAGCCGGTTTACCGACTCATCCGTTGCCTGGGCAGACAGCATGACCGCCACAAGCAGCTCGAAAGGATTGCTGTGGTTCAACTCACAGTGGGCATCGGGAAACATTTCGCCCATGGTGTCGAGGATACGTCGAATGTTTTTTTGGTTCATCGTTGTATCCTACTTGCCTCCTTTGAACGACCGGTGAATCTCAATAGCTTTCAGTCTATCGAATCACCCTTGAATAATCAATGGCAAAGACCAAGAAAATACGAACATTTTTCGAACCCGGGTTAAGAAAAGCCCCTTCTGTGCGCCTTGTCAACCAAAAAGACCGGCTGGAGTTCCCGCCGGTCTTCATAGGATTCGTTTCAGGTTAATTCTGCAGTTGGATGTCTGTCACCAGGTCAGAGCCTTGGTTGTACGTGAGGGTTACCTTTTTGCCAAGCGCAACCTGGTCAAAGGTAATCTTCTTGCCGCTGGCGTCTAGAACGTTCGTGCTCGTCTTCCAGATGAACGTCAATTGCTGAGAGTCCTCAAGCTTCAATGTGAACTCTCCGCTGTTCAGGTTGACGGCAGCAATCGTACCGGTATAAACACTGGAAATTCTAAGCTTTAACAGCTTATCTCCCGTTATGACCAGATCCAGCTTGCGCCCTTCGGCAATTAACGAATACATGCCCGTGACGAAGGGTGTTTCAAGCCCTTTGTCACTTACCAGAACGGTCTTGTCATCCAGCTTAAAGACCCTCGGTACGCCGCCTACGGTAACGGTCAAGTATTTCGAAGTCGAGTTGAAGCTCTCGACACGAGCTTGATACAGATTGGTCACACTGCTGAGCACCACAGAGATTACCGCGGGATTACCGGTTGCATCCAGTTCAATGGCAACCTGATCTCCTTTGAGCAGATCGGCTACGGTCGGACTCGCTTTCAGCGGGCTCGTTACTTTCGGCTGAGTGGTCAGCGTAAGCGTCTCGAACTTGCCATCGGCCTTCTTGATTGTGATTAAGGGGTCCGTCCCCTTCGTTTCGATGGTGACGATTTCGCCCTTCACCACCGGAACAATGACAGCGGAGACCATCTTCGTTCCATAGAGCTGGTACCGGATCTTGTCTCCTTGCACCGCGCCCTTGACCGATTCCAAGGCTGCGTCCGTCAAACTGTATGTAACTTGTCCAGTGGCGGCTACCAGCGAGATCGTTTTGTTCGTTGCATCGAGCGATGCGGCTATGCCGTCGCCATTGGAGACAACAGGACCGGCATCACTCTTCCAATCGACGAAATAGGCCGTGCCGCCGACGGCGACAACCTCAACCAGATTCCCAACCTTGAGCGAGGTGGAAGCGACGAGGTTTTTGTCCCGGTAGATCAAGGTTTGACCGGTGAGGCCAGCCTCAACAACCTTGCCTTCATCCGTCATAAGCGTCAGCTTGGAGGAATCCAGCGAGGTGATCGTTCCGGTCAACGCATGACCCGGCTTCACCGAGAAATAAGTGGAGGCACGATTCAACAGGGCAACTGCCTGAGAGCGGGTAACGGAAACAGCTGGACGGAAGGTTCCGTCTTCGAACCCGTTGACGATCCCGAGGTCAACCGCCTCATTTACATAGCCGACAAGGCCGTCATCGATGGAATCTCCATCCTTGAACGCCGTCGGAGCCAGTGTTTTCGCAAGGGCTTCGGTCTCTTTGCCTGCCATTCGGATAATAACGCGCGAAATCCATTCCCGACTGGCCGCCGCAGTTCCCCAGGCAGCATCATTCGCCGGGATTTCAGACAATTCAATCAACCGGTGGTCGAGGGCAATCTTGACATACCGCTTCGCGTAATCCGATACACCGAACGTATAAACGAGGGACTCGTTGTTAATCGCAAGCGCTTCGTCTTCATAGCCCATCATTCGGACGGCCATGATCAAGGAATCTTGCTTCGACACTTCTTTCTCCGGGGTGAAGTTGCCATTGTAGCCTTGAACAATGCCGAGCATGGAGAGCTTGGCAATATCCTTTGCTCCCCAGTACGTACTTTTCACATCTAAAAAAGTATTAGCCGCTTGAATTCTCCAGTTCACTGCCGCTTGCACGGAAGTTGAATCGGCATATGCAGCAGTAGGAATTACCGAACTGGTCAGGACAGCCATCGTCAAAGCCGCCTTCGCTGCCCATTGGGTCGTGCGCTTCATCTTCTCTTCCTCCCGAATGTCGATTCCGAATTTATTGACGTTTGATGGGATGCTCCAACTCTACGTGGCCCATCAGGCTGTCTACGATTTTTCCATCCACGAGGATATCCAGGGCTTGGACTTCGCTGAATTGAAACACCGCTTTTTTGAGGGCATCCATGAGAAGGACTTCGCCGCCCGAACCCAATCTTCCTTCATCTGAAATCGAAAGATCGATCGTCAACGTTCCATCTGCCAGCTCAACAGACTGGTAGGTAAGTCCCTTGGCTAATGGAAATAAGCTCGGATCATCCGTCGTCGTCATCGCCTTGAGGGTGTTTAAATACTTGTCTTCCGACTTCTCATATTGGATCTCGGCAGTTTTCTCCACCAGAGATGAACCATCGTCGTTGGCAAAGTACACCTTCACTGATTCTTTTTGAATGGCAGGAGATGGAGATACCGGGGCTTCGCTGTTGGCTGCGGTAGGTGCAGGAGACCCCGTTTCGGCTGGGGCCGAGTTTACTGGACTGCCTGTGCTCTTCGTCGAACACCCTGCTACTGCGAGCATGGAACCAAGAAGAACAACCGTCAGGATGGCACGGATACGCATGAGACACACTCCTTATGGGATATTGAAAAATTCTTTGATGCCAGCTGCAAGGGAAGCCGCAACCTTGTCCTGGAACGCGGGAGTATACATGAGGGCTTCTTCCACGGCATTACTGAGGAAGCCGACCTCGACCAGGATGGCGGGCATGGTGCTTGCTTTCACTACACGATAGTCGTTCTTTTGAACCTTGCGATCGGGGAAGCCGGTCGCGGCAAGCAAATACTTGTGAACGATATCTGCTAGTGTTTTGCTGTTGGCATTCCAGTAATACGTTTCGGTTCCTCGGCTGGTTGCCGAGAATTTGTTGCCATGAATAGAGATGAACGCGTCCGCCCCAAGGGAATTGGCAAATGCGGGCCGGCCGTCCAGAGTCAATGTGGTGTCGTCTGCGCGAGTCATGTACACGTCAAATTGCTCGACCTTAACAAGGAGATCATTAAGGCGGAGCGCCACCGCCAAGTTGAAGTCCTTCTCATACCGATTGTTTAACGATACGGCGCCAGAATCCGTTCCACCGTGCCCAGGATCGATGACAATCTTGTACTTGCCGTTCGGATTGCCTCCAGGAGTTCCGTTGGTGAAGTCCAAGGAAAAGGCTCCATCCAGGCCGTTCATCCCAACCTGGTAAGGGGTCTTCTGCTTCAAGTCGGCTACGATCCGGATGGTTCGGCTGGCCGAATCAAAGTTGGAGTACCGAATCTTGCTCACAAGCGAATGATCCACCGGAATTACTCCTTCCGGAGCCCCTACAGGCCGAGGAAGCAGATCGCTGAAGGTAACGGACGGAACATCGATCACCAACCGATCGGGATTGGTGATATAGCTGACCTTGGGGTTAATCGGGCCATCTCCATATACCGTTAAACTGTTTTCCACCAAGTGAATCCCGAGAAGCTGCGTGTACCCCTTCTCTGCATTGCCCGTTGAAGGAGTCGGGGAGGTTCCCGGCTCATAAAGATTAGGGTCTGGGGTAAGAACAGGCGCAGCGCTTGGCGTCGAACTCGGCGCTACCGTAGGCGTCGAAGTTGGAGACGGTGTCGCCGTCGGGGTTGGCGTAGGAGTCGGTGTTGGTGTTGGGGTCGGCGTGGGAGTTGGGGTTGGCGTTGAAGTAGGTGTGGGCGTTGAGATGGTTCCTCCCGTTGGGCTGGAAAGGAGAACGGTCTGGGTCTTGTTAATCCATTGAACCCCGATTCCCATGTTGTTCGCCACGAAACGGATCGGAACGAGTGCTCGTCCGCCGATGACAACGGCTGGTGCATCCAGCGATACGGTTCCTCCATTCACCTTGGCTGTCTTTTTGTCGATGAACAGCTCGATGAGCTTTCCATCCTTTTTCACCGTCACCTTTTTGTCTGCCGCTTGATAGACGACGGACGCTCCGAAGCTGGTGGAGACCAGACGGATCGGAACCATGACATAGCCGGATACCTTTTGGGCTGGGACGTCGGAGGTTAAGGGCTTTCCGTCCAGCAAAAGCGACACGCTGGCGGTCGTCGCGGCATAGGAGTTCTGCGGCAGGATGAGGATGAACAGGAGTAGGGAAAGCAGGGCACATACGAGCTTTTTCATCTTCCACCTCGGAGAATAAGGATTAGAGCACACAAGAATAGACGCGAGATTTGGAAAAAAGTTGCGAATCCGCGCCGGACGGCTCTTTGCTTGAATTCGACATTCTACATGGACATTCCTACCTTTCCAACAAAAAAACACACCCTTTGCAGAGCGTGTTTATGCGCACTTCTCTTAATGATCCCTCAGCATGAGGAGGAGGTCCGGAATATGCATCGAGGGGCCTTCGATCCGATAGAGACATGCTCCGTACTCTCCGACCTTCACCTGTACAGGCAAATGGCCCAACGCCGTTTCCACGACTGTTTCCGGCAGCTTGCACTGTGCCTGAAGCTCCGCTATACCGACAAACCGATCAAAATCCCTCTTGGTCAATTCATAAAGCCCGAAGAAGACCGTCAGCACATCCTTTTCCTGAAAAACAGACAATGCATTATAGATCTCTCTTATCGTTGCGGGACTGACGGGAGCATCCAGCGAATGATCCGCAATTAGCACGGCTCTGCCGCAATGGAGCGTCGCCCCCTCCGGCTCGGAGCAGGCGGAATAGTTCCATTCCCACTCGACCCCCATCATTCCGCGATTTCGGCTGGTATCCCAAGGCACATACCCTTTATAGCCCCTGCTGGCCGCTCCTTCATGCAAAAGACTAGCCAGCCGGTACGCGATGGCAAACGATTCTTCAGACGGGGATGCTTCGAAAATCCCTTTAATACCCAGATACACACTGCCAAAGGTATCGGCTGGCTTATACCCGAGAAGCTCATCGACCGTAACCTCGAAGTAAGCTGCGAGCTTCGGCAAAAGTTGAAGATCGGGGCAGCAGACTGCTGACTCCCACTTGGAGACCGCCTGATTGGTAACGCCGAGCACCCCGGCTAGCTCTTCTTGCGTAATCCCCTTTTTCTTGCGAAGAAAAGCCAGTTGCTCGTGAATGCGTATTTCGGACATCAGATTTCATCCTCCTATCTAGGATTGCGGCCGCACTGCAATCGTACGATAGAAGCGCCAGGTCCAGCAATGGCCGATTGGTTGAATGCTCCTTCTCTTCCTCCAACCTCCAGTTGGAACGTGTCTACAATCCCATCTTATAGCCGAAGTATTCAGGATTTAAGATACACTATGGATAGGTTATTGAAAAAACCAGCCGCCTCGGAGGGCGACTGGTCATGTGTGGAGAAGATCAATCGTGTTATCGATGAGCAGCTTCATAGGCAGAGATCGCAGCCTCGTGCTGGAGCGTCAGCCCGATATCATCCAACCCGAGCAGAAGAAACTTGCGACGATGCTCATCGAGGTCGAAAGGAATGACAAGTCCTTTGTTGTCGGAAATCGTCTTCCCTTCCAGATCAACGGTCAGCTGATAGCCAACTTCCTTACCCGTGCGCTGGAACAGCTCTTCCACTTGCTCTTCCGTCAACCGAATGGGAAGGATACCATTCTTAAAGCAGTTATTATAGAAGATATCCGCAAACGACGGTGCGATGACGACCTTGAAGCCATAATCCTGAATCGCCCATGGAGCGTGCTCTCGGGAGGAGCCGCAGCCGAAGTTGGCTCGTGCCAGCAAGACGGAGGCGCCTTGGTAGCGAGGCTGATTAAGCGGGAATTGTTCGATGACCTCGCCGGATTCATCCCAACGCCATTCGAAGAAGAGATACTGGCCAAAGCCAGTCCGTTCGATTCGCTTCAGGAACTGCTTGGGAATGATCGCGTCGGTATCGATATTGACGCGGTCCACCGGAACGGCGAGGCCGGTATGATGTTTGAATGCTTCCATGTGTACGTACCCCTTCCCTTATTGGAACTGCCATTCACGGACGTCGGTGAAGCGGCCCGAGATCGCTGCCGCTGCCGCCATTTCCGGAGAGACCAGATGCGTCCGTCCTCCTCGTCCCTGACGGCCCTCAAAGTTGCGGTTCGACGTCGAGGCACAGCGTTGGCCCGGCGTCAGCACATCGGGGTTCATGGCGAGGCACATGCTGCAGCCGGCATCTCGCCATTCAAAGCCCGCTTCCGTGAAGACGCGGTCAAGTCCCTCTTGCTCTGCCTGCAGCTTCACCTGACCCGAGCCCGGCACGACGATCGCCTGTACCGTCGTCTTCACCTTGTAGCCCTTGGCAACGGCCGCAGCAGCGCGCAGATCTTCGATCCGGCCATTCGTGCAGGAGCCGATGAACACCACGTCCACTTGAACATCCGACATCGGGGTTCCCGGCTCCAAGCCCATATACTCCAGCGCCTTCTCGGCTGCTTTGCGTTCATTTTCCGTTGGGAAGCTCGTCGGATCGGGCACCTGTCCCGTGATCCCCGTACCCATCCCCGGGCTGGTGCCCCAGGTGACTTGCGGGACGAGAGAGTCTGCATCAAATTCCACTACCCGGTCATAGGCTGCGCCCGGATCGGTAACAAGCTGCGTCCATTGGGAGACCGCTTCGTCGAACGCTTCTCCTTGCGGAGCATACTTTCTTCCGCGAAGGTAGGCGAATGTCGTCTCATCCGGCGCGATCAGACCGGCGCGCGCACCGGCTTCAATCGACATGTTGCAGACCGTCATCCGCTCTTCCATCGAGAGACCGCGAATCGCTTCTCCCGTGTATTCGATGACATAGCCGGTTCCGAAGTCCGTTCCGTATTGGGCAATGATGCCGAGAATCAGATCCTTCGCGGTTACGCCCGGTCGTCTCTTGCCTATTACGCGAACCTCCATCGTCTTGGACTTCGCTTGCTGAAGACACTGGGTAGCCAAGACGTGCTCGACTTCGCTTGTTCCGATTCCGAAGGCAAGCGCTCCGAAAGCTCCGTGCGTGGCGGTATGGCTGTCCCCGCATACGATCGTCTTGCCGGGTGCAGTGAGGCCGAGCTCCGGCCCCATGACGTGCACGACGCCTTGCTCAATGCTGTCCAGACCGAACAGGGTAACGCCAAATTCCTTACAATTCTGCTCCAGCGTCTGAATCTGCTGCTTGGAGATGGGGTCCGCGATGTGGAAGCGGTCCTTCGTCGGAACATTATGATCGATCGTTGCGAAGGTCAGATCAGGGCGGCGCACCTTGCGCCCGGCCAACCGAAGTCCCTCGAAGGCTTGAGGGGAGGTTACTTCGTGTACCAGCTGCAAATCGATATAGAGGATGCCTTGGCTGCCTTCTTGATGGATAACGTGCTGATCCCAAATCTTCTCATACAATGTTTTGGTCATAGGAATTCACCTCATGCAATTGTTCGTGCCTTTCGTCTGTAGCTATCTTATCACCTCTCGTTCTATCCGGCTAAGATATAAAAGCTATTGACTTTATAACAAATACCTATAGGATAGAAGAAACATCAAGAGCGAGTATTCGAGCGGGGGAACAAAGAGAATCATTGCAGAAAGCTGAGGGGATTGCTCATGGAATTGCGCCAGTTGAATTATGCGGTAAAGATTGCGGCTGAAAAGCATTTTTCGAGAGCGGCAGAGAAGCTTCACATCGCCCAGCCCTCCCTCAGCCAGCAGCTCTCCAAGCTGGAGAAGGAGCTCGGTGTGCTGCTTTTTCAGAGAAGCACCAACTCCGTAGAATTGACGTACGCCGGAGAGGTTTTCATGGAACGGGCGCAGGCTATTCTCGATCAAGTCAATCAGTTGACACGCGAGATGGAGGACATCTCCCAATTGAAAAAAGGCCGCCTCGTCGTAGGCAGCCTGCCGATCACGGGTGCTCATATGCTGCCGCGTGTCCTCCCCGCCTTCCGGCGCAGCTACCCGGGCATTGAACTGACACTCGTGGAGGATACAACCGCGCGTCTGGAAAAGTTCACTTCCAGCGGACAGACGGACATCGCCATCCTCACCTTGCCGATCGAAGATCCGGCGCTTGACTACACGCCTTTACTCAGAGAAGAGCTATGGCTCGCCGTTCCCCATGATCATCCGCTTAACCTCCGCAATCCCGGCACACCCGTGGACATCGCTCAATTGCGTAACGAACCCTTTATTCTGTTGAAAATGGGTCAGGCATTTCGCAAGATCAGCCTGGAATTGTGTCGCCAGGCAGGCTTCGAACCAACGATCGTGTTCGAAAGCAGCAACATCGAAACCATCCAGTCACTGGTCGCAACCGGAATGGGCATCGCCTTCATCCCCTCGATGATCGCCCGAGATGCGTCCATCCCTTATACGCCGGCCTACCTTCCCCTCAAGGGACTCCCTCATCGCACGCTGGTGCTGGCTTATCGGAAGAGCCGCTACCGCTCGCGAACGGTTCAAGCCTTCCTTGACGTTACGATGGAAGCCCTGCGCGAAGAAGGCCTCCCGCTGATTGAATCAGCAGAAGGCCCCGGCCACTCTATAGATTAATTCGGTACTTCCAGCACAGCCATGGAAATGCCGTACAACTTTAGCCCTTCTGGCGTCAGCACCGCCCGCTCATCCGAGCCGATCAGCAGGTCCCACTCCCCAAGCGGCGGCAAGGGAAGGGTAATCGTGTCCTTGCGCCCATGATAGGCCACGTAAAGATGGCGAGACGGGTCTCCTCCTGCATGATCCCGAAGCGTGAAAGCAACACAGCCGTCGGATGCCTTTTCAAAGGTCAGGTGACGGCGAATGTCAGCGGCGCTTCGCAGACGAAAGGCGGGATGGGCATGCCGAAGCGAAATCAATTGCCGCACAAAGTGAACATCCGTCTGCCGTACCGCGCAGCGGTCCCAATCCAGCCAATTGATCGGATCCAGCGATTTGTAGCTGTTCTCCACGTGATTCTTGGTACGCAGAAACTCTTGTCCGGCGTGCAGGAAAGCGATGCCTTGACTGGTGAGTACCATCCCGGTCGCCAGATGATGCATAGCCTCCAGTTCCTCTTCCTCAAAGCCGTTGGTTACCTCCAGCTTATCCCACAGCGTATAGTTGTCATGGCATTCCACGTAATTGACGCATTGGTCTGGTTCATGAGCGAAAGACCGAATTTCCTCACTGTACGGAATGGCTCCGGCAATTCCGGTACAAACTTCCCGCTCCAGGTGTTCCCCTCCGTCCACAAAGCCGTGCTCGATGCGGTGGTAGTGGCTCCCCTTAATCGCATTCCTCATATGGTCATTGAATTGACCCACACGCGGAAGACGGTCTGCATTCCGTTGGGAGGAGCGCTGTTCATCGGTCAGGCCGCATTCCATGTGCCAGCCTTCCCCGATCATCAATATCGAGGGGTCGATCTCGTCCAGCCTGTGACGGATTTCCCGCATGGTGTCTACGTCCATTAACCCCATCAGGTCAAAACGAAAGCCGTCGAGGCTGTATTCCTTGGCCCAATAGACGACCGAATCGACGATATACCGCCGAACCATCTCTCGTTCACTGGCTACCTCGTTCCCGCAGAATGCCCCGTCCCACAGGGTTCTATCATCCCGATATCGGAAGTAATAGCCCGGAACCAGCTTGGCAAAATGGACCCGAAAGCCGTCATACATATGATTGTAGACCACGTCCATGATGACGCGGAGCCCTCGGTCATGCAGCGTCTGGACCATCTGTTTCATCTCGTAGATCCGCGAGATCGGATTGTACGGATCTCTTGCGTAGGATCCTTCGGGCACGTTATAGTTTTTGGGGTCGTAGCCCCAATTGTAGGACAGCTCCGGGTTGCGTTCATCCACGCTGAGGGTACTGTAATCCGCGAGCGGCAAAAACTGAATATGGGTCACTCCGAGGCTGGAGATGTGATCCAGCCCAGTCAGGATACCGCCCGGCCCCCGTGTCCCCGCCTCACAAATGCCCAAAAACTGACCTCGGTGCATGATTCCGCTGTGCGGATGGCTGGACAAGTCTCTCACATGCAGCTCATAAATCACGGCATCAACGGCCGCCTCGAAGGGCTCCATGCGCTCTCCCCAGCCGGGAGGGTTCGTATCCTCCAGATCGAGGATGGCAGCCCGATCCCCGTTCACCCCTACTGCGCGGGCATATGGATCGCAGGCCTCGTTCCAGTGATTGCCGATCTTAACTCGGAACGTATAGAACCTTCCCTTTTGATCACCTGCCACTTCGGCCGACCAGGTACCGCCTTGTCCTCTTGTCATTGGGCAATAACGAGCTTCGCCTTCCCCTTCTTCGCCATCGGAATAGAGCACCACCATCGCTTCTGAAGCAGTAGGCGCCCAAAGACGGAACCCACACTTCTCGGGTGTATAAGTCAAGCCCAGATCGGAGCCGTTGTAAGCATACGCTTGATCAAAATCCGGATGAAAAACCGTCAAGCCCCCCGTTACGGCGGGATCCCCATAGTCGATAGCAAAATCGAGCTCTTTTTGCACAGCCATTCGTTGCCAACCCCTCGTCATCACTTGTTGGTAACCTTCGAATCACACAAGCCTTACTCTAGCCTCGCCACGGCGAGGGCCCCTTAATCACAAAAAGACTTAATCAGACTCACTTGTCTCACGAATAACGTCATCAGCAGGCTTCCACCTGGACAGGAATGGTGGAAAGTCTTCCCTGTATTATTTTCTTATTCCTTCCCTTGATCGTCAAGAAGAACCCTTCAGCAGGCGATTGTTTCTGGCTGCCGATAGCAAAAACACGCCTTCCACCATTTGGTGGAAGGCGTGTCTCAGGTAGCAGGATGCAAATGGAAGACGGTGATTAGATGTGGATCGGATGGCCGAGAGCCACTTCTGCGGCTTCCATCGTAATTTCACCCAGCGTCGGGTGAGCATGGATGGTAAGCGCGATATCTTCGGCCGTAGCGCCCATTTCGATCGCGAGTCCAAGCTCCGCAATCAGATTGGAGGCTTCGATGCCGACGATTTGGCAGCCGAGCACAAGGCCGGTATCCTTCGCCGTGATCAGCTTCATGAAGCCGTCACCAGCATTCAGCGACAAGGCGCGGCCGTTGCCCATGAACGGGAATTTGGAGACCTTGACGTCGATTCCTTTTTCCTTGGCTTCGGTTTCGCTGAGTCCCACGCTGGAGATCTCCGGATCGGAGAAGACCACGAGCGGGATCGCGCGGTATTCCACTTCGCTCGGCAGTCCGGCGATGGCTTCAGCCGCCACTTTACCTTCGTAGGAAGCTTTGTGGGCAAGAGCCGGTCCGGCGACAATATCGCCGATGGCGTAGATATGGGAAAGGTTCGTGCGGCCTTGCTTGTCGACCTTGATCAAGCCGCGCTCGCCCATTTCGACACCGATCATTTCGAGACCGAAATCTTCGTTGTCCGTGTTCGGACGGCGTCCGACGGTCACGAGCACGTAGTCAGCCGTTACCTTCTTCTCTTCGCCTTTGACGGTGAAGGTGACGGTGACGTCCTTGTCGGTCACTTCGGAGGATTGAGCCATCGCTTCGGTGTGAATTTCCGCACCGCTGGCTTTCAGCTTCTTCACAACCAACTGCGACAGTTCCTTCTCAAAGCCCGGCAGGATGCTGTTCGAGCCTTCCAGAATCGTCACCTGGGTGCCGAACTTGGCGTAAGCCTGGCTCAGCTCGATGCCAATGTAGCCGCCGCCGATGACGACCATGCTCTTTGGAATTTCTTTCAATGCCAACGCACCGGTCGAGGATACGATGCGGGGACCGAACGGGAATGCCTTCAGCTCGATCGGACGGGAACCCGTGGCAATGATGCAATCCTTGAATTTATAGCGAGCTTGCCCTTCGTCGTTGAAGACGCGAATTTCTTGATCGTTGATGAACATGGCCTCGCCATTGTACACCTGGATCTTGTTCTTCTTGAGCAGGGCGCCAACGCCGCCGGTCAGCTTCTTCACGACGGAGCCTTTCCATTCTTGAACCTTGCTCCAGTCGATCTTCGGCTCTCCGGCGCTGATGCCGATGTCCGCTGCGTGCTGAACCGTCTCCAGCTGATGGCCGGCGGAGATCAGCGCCTTGGACGGGATGCAGCCGACGTTCAAGCAGACGCCGCCGACATACTCCTTCTCGACCACCAGTACGCTCTTGCCAAGCTGAGCGGCGCGGATGGCGGCCACATAGCCGCCAGGTCCCGCACCGATTACCACTAAGTCAATCTCTACAGAAGCGTCACCTACTACCATGATCGCTTACACCTCCATAAGGAACAGATCAGGATCGGCCAGCAAGTTCTTCACCAGGTTCAGGAAGTTTTGGGCCGTCGCACCGTCAATCAGGCGGTGGTCAAAGCTGAGGGACAGCGCCATGACCGGAGCGGCCACCACTTCGCCGTTACGCACAACCGGCTTCTCGGTGATGCGGCCGGTACCCAGAATCGCCACTTCAGGGAAGTTGATGATCGGGGTGAAGAACATTCCGCCAGCGGAGCCGATGTTCGTGATGGAGATGGTGCTTCCCTTCATTTCATTCGGGGAGAGCTTGCCTTCACGGCCGCGAGCAGCCAGGTCCTTGATCGACTCTGCGATCTTGAACAGGTTCTTGCGGTCTGCGTCGTGGATTACCGGAACGATCAAGCCGTTTTCGGTATCCGTGGCAATCCCGATGTTGTAGTACTTCTTAAGGACGATTTCGCCTGCAGCTTCATCCAACGTCGAGTTCAGGATCGGGAACTCGCGGGCGGCAGCAACCAGGGCTTTGACGATGAACGGCAGGTAGGTAACCTTGACGCCCTTCTTCTCAGCCAGCGGCTTCATGCGGTTGCGGAATTCCACGAGCTTCGTGACGTCCACTTCGTCCATGAGAGTAACGTGAGGAGCGGTGTAAGCGGACTTCACCATCGCACCCGCAATCACCTTGCGAATGCCCTTGAACGGAACGCGCTCTTCGACACCCGGGCCAGCCGGAACCGGAGCAGGTGCAGCCTTGGCTGCTTGCGGAGCCGCTTCTGCAGCAGGTGCAGCCGGGGTAGAAGCCGCTTGCGGAGCGGCAGCAGGAGCCGTCTTGCCTTCGGCAAAGGCCAGAACGTCTTCGCGGGTGACATGACCGTTCTTGCCGGTGCCCGTGATGTTGCCGATGTTGACGCCTTTGTCGCGAGCCAGTTTCCGAACACTTGGCGTAGCCAGTACTTCGGACGGGTCCTTGGCCGGAGCTGCGGAAGCCGCTTGCGGCGTAGGTTGAGCTTCGATTGCCGGGTCTTTTACATTTTCCACGACGGCTTGCCCGATGTTGCCCTTGATTTGCTCTTCGCTCTCGGGCTCATGGGTGGTGCCTTTGTCCTGGGATTCATCAACGGGTTGTTCCGGAAGTTCGCCTTCGGCATCGATGACAGCTACCACATCGCCGACGTGGCACACTTGGCCGTCCTTCACGTTCACTTCCAAAACCTTGCCGTTAACCGGACAAGGAACTTCAACTACAGCTTTGTCGTTTTGGACATCCATGATGATGTCTTCGTCGGTTACGGTGTCTCCGACCTTAATATGAATCTTGACGATTTCGCCTTCGTGCAGGCCTTCGCCCAGCTCAGGGAATTTGTATTCAAATCTGGCCACAAGCTTTTCCTCCTTGTATTAAAAGTCCAGAACTTTATTCAAGCCTTCGATAATGCGGGCAGGATTCGGGAGCCATGCATCTTCGATTTGGGCAAACGGATAGATCGTATCCGGTGCGCCTACGCGGAGAACCGGAGCTTCCAGATGGAGAATCGCTTTTTCGTTGATTTGGGAAATGATCTCGGGAGCCGCGCCTGCCATGCGTTGAGCTTCTTGCACGACGATCGCGCGGTTCGTCTTCTTGATCGATTCGACGATGGTATCAATGTCGAGCGGGCTCAGCGTACGGAGGTCGATGACTTCCACTTCTACGCCGCGGGTCTTCTTGATTTCTTCCGCCGCTTGCAGCGACTTGTGAACCATTTGCCCGTAGGTAAGGATCGTAGCGTGCTTGCCTTCGCGAACGATGTTCGCCTTGCCGATCGGCACCGTGTACTCGCCTTCCGGCACTTCTGCGCGGAATGCATGGTACAGGTTCAGGTGCTCCATGAAGAAGACCGGATCGTTGTCACGGATGGCAGAGATCATGAGGCCCTTGGCGTCGTACGGATTCGACGGAATGACGACCTTGATGCCGGGTGTTTGGATAGCCAAGCCTTCGAGGGAGTCCGTATGAAGCTCAGCCGCTTTTACCCCGCCGCCAAAAGGAGTGCGGAATACGATCGGAGCGTTGTAGCGTCCGCCGGAACGGTAGCGCATACGAGCCGCCTGGATGAACATTTGGTCCAGCGCTTCGAAGATAAAGCCGACGAATTGAATTTCTGCGATGGGGCGGAAGCCTTGAACGGCCAGACCGACAGCCAGACCGCCAATTGCCGATTCAGCGAGCGGCGTATCGAACACGCGCTCTTCGCCAAATTCCTTTTGCAGCCCTTCCGTTGCCCGGAATACGCCGCCTACATGTCCAACGTCTTCTCCGAACAGAAGCACGTTCTCATCGCGTTTCATTTCGACGCGGATGGCGTCGCGGATCGCTTCTTTCAGGTTCATTTGTGCCATAGCAACCGATATCCTCCTTAAGATCCACAGGTTCTGACTTGCTTTTTCTAATCTCTATGGTTCAGCCGTCCGTCGGATGGCTGGATCAGTCATGGTGAGCTGTCGCTTACGCGAATTCTGCTTTTTGCTCGGCGAGCTGCGGAGTCGGCGTCTCGAACATCGAGTCAATCAGACCCGGGATCGTCATCTTCTCGGTTGCCTCTGCCTTCTTGATGTGTTCGGCTACAGCAGCCTTCGCTTCGTCCTTCACGCGAGCCGTGTCCTCTTCCGTCCACAGGCCCTTGGATTCAAGGTAAGCGCCAAAGCGGATGATCGGGTCCTTGTGGCCCCATTCGCCTTCTTCTTCCTTGGACCGGTATTTCGTCGTGTCGTCGGACAAGGAGTGCGGCTTAAAGCGGTACGTCAGGATTTCGATCAGCGTCGGGCCTTCGCCGTTGCGTCCGCGATCAGCGGCTTCCTTAACGGCCTTGTATACGGCGACGACGTCCATGCCGTCAACTTGCACGCCGCGAATGCCGGCTGCAACTGCCTTGTGAGCGACCGAATGAGCGGCCGTTTGCTTCGAGAACGGCGTGGTGATGGCGTAGCCGTTGTTTTGAACTACGAAGATGGCCGGAAGCTTGAACACGCCTGCAAAGTTCAAGGCTTCGTAGAAATCACCTTCGGACGAGCCGCCGTCACCGGTGTAGGTGATGGCTACGTTCTTCTTTCCGCGCTTCTTGAAGCCCATTGCGATACCCGTTGCATGAAGCACTTGCGCCCCGATGATGATTTGCGGCATCAGAACATTGACGCCTTCCGGGATTTGACCGCCGTACTGATGTCCACGGGAGTAAAGGAACGCTTGGTAGAGAGGAAGTCCGTGCCACACGAGCTGAGGCATGTCGCGATAGCCGGGGCAGACAAAGTCTTCCTTATCGAGAGCGAACTCGCTGCCGACCATCGAAGCTTCTTGACCGGATACCGGAGCGTAGAAGCCGAGGCGACCTTGGCGGCCGAGGTTGATGGCACGCTCATCCCAGGTCCGGGTAAAGACCATGCGGCGCATAATTTCTTTTAATTGTTCATCCGTAAGATCGGGCATTTCTGCTTCGTTAACCACTTTTCCTTCCGGAGAAATGATCGTAAGAGCCTTCACTTCACTCGCTGTTACTTCGTATTCCTTGCTCATGAATTCCCGCACCTCGCTTGGAAATTTATCGTCTAACTGTTATACCGTTATTATAATACTGTCTCAGCAAAAAAGCCACTAAAAAAGTTAACTTTATCACACGAAATATCGATTCTGTTACGAAACAGCATATGAATATTAGTAATACAGATAATACACCACACGGATTTCTTTAACCCGTCCCGAAAATGGTGAAACCGTCGGGATGCTGATATAATTGACTAATTGTTGAACAAACCTGCAAGTCCGAGAAGGAGGACCTAATGGACCCACTTGCTTACAACAAACGAACCATCCTTAAACGGCAGATTGCTTCCCGTCACCTCCAAAAGGAGCGAAGTCTGTGGGTGTACCTGCCGCCCGGCTATACGGAGCTGGCCACTTATCCGGTCATCTACTGCCAGGACGGACTGGAATTCCTCAATTTCGGCCGGATTGCTACCCATACCAATTATCTTGTCCTTGAAGAGGGAATCGTTCCCCCGGTGATCGTTGGAATCGAGGTGGATTTGCCGGTCCGCACCGAGGAGTACTCCCCTGACGGAAGCCGATTTGACGAGTACAGTCGCTTTATGGTGGAGGAAGTGCTCCCTTCAATTGAACGGGAGTTCCCGGTTCGCAACGACATCGAAGGCCGTATTCTCGCCGGTGATTCTTTGGGCGCTACCGTATCGCTGCACCTGGCGCTGGATCATCCCGATCTCTTCCGCAAGGTTTTATCGCTGTCGGGTGCCTTCCTGGAACCCACTCTTCATCGCCTCTCAGAGGAGCAAGACCTCTCCCCCCTGGAGCTGTACCAATTGATCGGCTTGCAAGAGGAAGAAGTCAAGACCGATCGCGGCACCTTCGACTTCCTCGACCTGAATCGCAGGGCGAACCTCCTTTTTACCGAAAAAGGTGCCCGCGTTGCCTATGAGGAGGCGGACGGCAAGCACATCTGGGGCTTTTGGCAAACGAAGCTTTCAGACGGCATTCGCCATTTCTTGATGGTATAGAGATCCTATTAGACAGGAACGCTGTTTATCCCTGCTTATTCCTGCTTATTCCAGTGTTCCCTCAAGGAAGATTCTACATCAAAAAAAGACTCCACCCAACCGGGATGGAGTCTTTTTGTGCAAAATCATGCCCTCTTGCTGTACCAGCGCTCGGATTGTGATCTATTTCACCTGTCGTAGCGGCTGCGCAATTGCTCGATCATGGCCTGAATCTGCAGTTCCGGCAAGCCCGCATCCGAGATGAGCGCGGTTTCCCCCTGCTCAAGCAGCCAGCGATGAACGTCCTGCGCGAACGCTTCCGCTCCTCCGGGATAGCCGAGCTCCTGCAAGCTTGCCATCACTTCCGGTTGAACACGCGGATAGTCCGGCTCTCGAGGTGAGGAAGTCAGCGGCACCTGCAACAAGGAAGCGTTGTCCGACCCGCTCGATCCGCTGACCGCCCGATCATAGAAGGCTTTAACACGCTCTGCTCGCATCGAGCCGCTGTCCTGTACCACCGTAAAGCCTTGGACGACGAACGCCTTCGTCTGGCGGCGCTGGGCGATGCCGCAAAACTTTCGACCGCGGATGCTGAGGTCGTAATCGCCGGGGCAATAAGCCCCGCTGATCTCCCCTGCTTCCACGACGAGCCCATGCGGCGCAAGAGCGCCTTTTACGAGCTCCACCATGTAGCGGAAATCTTGCCGGAAGGCAAGTGAGCGATCAGGATTCGGCAGAATGATCGACGCATTCACGACTCCCGCATCGAGCGGAACGGCCGCCCCGCCGGAGTTGCGGACAAGCACGCAGTACCCTTCGTCCGCAAGCTCCTTCATCGCCTCCGCTGCCTGAGGGAGCCTCCGGTCGCGCAGGCCCATCACGAAGGCGCGCGGATGGCGCCACAGGTGGATCACAGGCGTCCGCCCTTCCCCCACCTGGCGGCACAGCAGCTCGTCCAGAGCGAAGGAGCGGGCGATGTCCTCATCCGCAGACACGTCCATGCGGTCGAGCACCTCCACGCGTGCGGGCCATACGTATGGCTTGGCACAGGATTCGCCACCGCAGGATTCCGCTGCTCTCTCCTGCTGCTCCTCTGCCGAACTCATGACCGGCCTCCGGCCAGCCGCTCCACTCCGTCCTTCGTGACAACGGCATACACGAGCGCCGGCTTCTCGACCGGTACTTCGCTTAACGTGAACGCCTTTGTGACGCGTGCCGCCACCTGGGCAACCACATCATCAGGGGAATTGACATGAAGCTCGGCGAGCGCCTCGCCCTTCTTCACGGCGTCCCCTACTCCCTTATGCAGGACAATGCCAACCGCGAGATCAATCTCCGCTTCCTTGGTTGCACGGCCTGCGCCGAGCGTCATGGCAGCGAGTCCGACTTCCTCGGCTTCGATTGCTTCCACGAAGCCGTCCGCTTGCGCCGGGATCGGCACCACGCGAGAAGCGGAAGTCAGCTTGCCAGGGTCGTCGATGACGGAGGTGTCTCCGCCTTGAGCAGCGACCAGCTCCTTCAGCTTGGCGAGGGCCAAGCCGTCGGCAATGCGCTCCGACAGAATGCTCCGCGCTTCCGTGAGGTCAGCGGCCTTCCCGCCCAAGCGGAGCATGTGTGAGCCAAGCGTCAGCGCGACCTCGGTGAGACGGGGCGAGCCCTTGCCGTGCAGGGCTTCGATCGCCTCCTTCACCTCAAGCGCGTTGCCGATCGAGTTGCCGAGCGGCTGCTCCATGCCGGTGATAAGCGCCACCGTCTCGCGCCCTACTTCGGTGCCGATCGCCACCATCGCTTCGGCCAGGCGGATCGAATCATCCAGCGTCTTCATGAAGGCGCCGCCGCCCGTCTTCACATCAAGCAAAATCGCATCCGCACCGGCGGCGATCTTCTTGCTCATGATGGAGCTTGCGATCAGCGGAATCGAATTGACGGTCGCGGTCACATCCCGCAGCCCGTACAGCTTCTTATCCGCCGGGGTGAAGTTGCCGGATTGCCCGATAATCGAGGCGCCGACTTCCTTCACCTGCTCGATAAACTCCTCGCGGGACAGCTCCGTCCGGAAGCCGGGGATGGCTTCCAGCTTGTCGATGGTCCCGCCGGTGTGGCCGAGTCCGCGGCCCGACATCTTGGCGACGGGCACGCCCGCTGCCGCCAGCAGCGGAACGAGCAGGAGGCTCGTCGTGTCGCCGACACCGCCGGTGGAATGTTTGTCCACCTTGATGCCCGGGATCGCGGCAAGGTCCATCTGCTCGCCGGAGCGAACCATCGCCATCGTCAGGCTGGCGGTCTCTGCTGCCGTCATGCCTTGGAAATAGACCGCCATCGCCCATGCGGCCATCTGGTAATCGGGTATTTCTCCTCGGGTGTAACCTTCGATAAGGAACGAGATCTCGGCTTCGGTGAGTTCGTGTCCGTCGCGTTTCTTTTGAATGACATCTACTGTACGCATAGGTTGTTTTCCTCCGTCGCTCTCTCTGTGAGGCTTTACAGCTTTTCCAAAATCGTCAGAATGAGATCGAGGAATTGATCCTTCACCCGGTCCGCCGTCTCCATGACTTCACTATGGGAGAGCGGCTGGTCGAGGATGCCGGCGGCCATGTTGGTGATGCAGGAGAAGCCCAGTACCTCAATGCCGGCATGACGGGCGACGATCACTTCCGGTACCGTCGACATGCCCACCGCATCTGCTCCCACTACCCGCAGCATGCGGATTTCCGCCGGCGTTTCGTAGCAAGGGCCGAGCATGGCGGCATAGACGCCTCGACGGAGACGGTAGCCCTTCTCCGCTGCAGCTTCATCTGCAAGCTTGCCAAGGCGTCTGCTGTATGGCTCGCTCATATCCGGGAATCGAACGCCCAACTCGCTCGCGTTCGGGCCGACTAGCGGGTTTTTGCCCATAAAGTTGATGTGGTCCGTGATGATCATGATATCGCCAGGGTCGAAATCGACGTTTACCCCGCCAGCGGCGTTCGTGACGATCAGCGTCTTCACGCCGAGCTTCTTCATGACCCGGATCGGGAACGAAACGGTATCGGCTTCATAGCCTTCATACAGGTGGAAGCGCCCCTTCAACAGGATGACCGCGCGGCCTTTCACCGTCCCCAGGACGAGCTCTCCTGCATGGCCTTCCACCGTCGAGACGGGGAATTCCGGGATCTCTTCATAAGGGAGCACCGTAGGATTCTCCACGAGGTCGGCAAGAATGCCAAGCCCCGATCCCAGAATGAGTCCGATCTCCGGCTTCAAGGGAGATTTGGATGCGATATAATCGGCACTTGCCGCGATGCGATCGAGAATGGTTTGGTTGGTCATGGGTTTCATCCTTTCTTCAGTTCAGACAGGAAGCTGGTTCCGTATTGGGGAAGAGCTACACCGAAGTTCTCTGCTACTGTGGCGCCAATGTCGCTGAAGGTGGCACGAATGCCGAGCGATGCGCCTCCTTTGAAAGCGGGACTCCACACCAGCAGCGGAGTGTATTCCCGCGTATGGTCGGTGCCCGCATGAATCGGGTCGTTGCCATGGTCTGCCGTCAGGATAAGCAGGTCGTCTTCATTCAGCTTGGCCATGATATCCGGCAGGGACTTGTCAAAGTCCATGAGCGCCTTGCCGTAGCCTTGCGGGTCGCGACGGTGTCCGTACAGCGAATCGAAATCCACGAGGTTCGTGAAGGCAAGTCCCTGAAAATCGCGGCTCATCGTCTCGATGGTAACCTCTACGCCATGCTCATTGCTCTTGGTCGAGGTAGCTTCGGTAACGCCTTCACCGACAAAGATATCGTTGATCTTGCCGATGGCGATGACATCCAGCCCTGCGTCCTTCATCGTGTTCATCACGGTCGGTGCCGGCGGCTTCACTGCGTAGTCATGCCGGTTCGGCGTCCGTTTAAAGTTCCCCGGCTCTCCCTTGTAAGGACGGGCGATGACCCGACCTACGGAGTACTCCTCGGCGAACGTCAACTCGCGGGCAATCTTACAGGCGTTGTAGAGCTCATCCAGCGGAATGATGTCTTCGTGCGCGGCAATTTGGAATACGCTGTCCGCCGACGTGTAGACGATCCACGCACCAGTCTTCATCTGTTCCTCGCCCAGCTCGTCAAGAATCTCGGTGCCTGATGCCGGTTTGTTCCCAATAATTTTGCGGCCCGTGCGGCGCTCGAATTCATCCAGCAGTTCCTTCGGGAAGCCGTCAGGATAGGTATTGAACGGCACGTCCACCTTTAGGCCCATGATCTCCCAGTGGCCGGTCATCGTGTCCTTGCCGACCGAAACTTCAGCCAGCTTGCCATAATACCCTTGCGCACTGGAAGCCGGAGGGACATTCTTCAACTCGGCAATGCTGCCAAGACCTAGCTTCTGCATGTTCGGAAGAGCGAAGCCTTCCACTCTTTCGGCGATATGGCCAAGCGTGTGGGCCCCTTCATCATGAAATTGCGGGGCATCCGGCAGCTCGCCGATTCCCACGCTGTCGAGTACAATCAAACAAATTCTACGAAACGTCATGATCTGACTCCTCCTTGAAGGTAAAAAGCCCCGAACCGGAGCTTTTCCTAATCCATCATTCGTCATGCCAATGCACTTATGCCCTTATCATTCTTCCGTTCCTCTTGGATCATGTGCGCTCGTCCAACCCATTACCCAAGTTCGACCACAGCCAAGCAAGCTGCTTCTCGTTACGAGGAGTGAGGGGCCGCTTCCTCCCGGGCTCGCGGATGAGTCCGGTCATACACTTCCTTGAGGTTGTTCTTCATCGTCTGCATGTAGATCTGGGTGGTGGATAGATCCGCATGACCAAGCATCTCCTGTACAGACCGGATATCCGCTCCGTTGTCCAGAAGATGAGTAGCAAACGAATGCCGAAGGGTGTGAGGCGTGATCTCTTGCTCGATCTGCGCCTCGCGGGCATACTTCTTGATAATCTTCCAGAAGCCCTGACGGGTGAGCCGTGTACCCAGGTGATTGACGAACAGCGCCTCTTCCTCGCTCGACTGGCGAAGCAGGAAAGCCCGCATCTCCGAAAGGTAAAGCTTCAGCCATTTGGCCGCTGTCTTGCCGATGGGAATCACCCGCTCGCGCCGGTTTTTGCCGCTGCATTCGATGAATCCGAGCTCAGGGTTCACCTTCCCGACATCGAGCGAGATCAGCTCTGTCACACGCATGCCGGTGGCGTACAGCATCTCCAGCATTACCTTGTCCCGAATGCCCGCAGGCGAATCGGTCTCCGGCGCCTCCAGAAGCTGAATGACCTGCTCCACACTGAGCACATGCGGAAGCCGCTTGTCCACCTTCGGCGCATCCAGCTGGAGAGCCGGATTCCCGCCATCAATCACCTGCTTGTCTGACAAGTATTGATAGAACGAACGGATCGAGACCAGGGAGCGTGAAACCGTCGAAGCGGCTCGCCCCCGATTTTTCAGCTCGTGAAGATACTTTTGAATATGTACCCGCTTGGATTCGCGGATATCGGCGATTCCCTGCTCATGCAAATAGGCGAGGTATTGGAAAATGTCCCGCTCATAGGAATCCAGCGTATTGGGTGCTAAGCCTTTTTCCGCAGTCAGGTGGTGAATGAAGGTTTGAAGCGATGCTTCCATAACGTCAGTGCCCCTTGTCCTATGGTTCCCGGATGAAAAGCCTCCGCCCACTTCATTCCACACAAACGAGAATAAATCCTGCTTGTTCCCCGCGAAAATCGTTCACAACCTCTTCATTCCCCTAACTCGTAGAACAAAAGCAATCGAGAAAGACGGGATCCGCTCCCCTCTTGGACTACGGGGTCTGCCAAGACCGGCGTAACCTCGCCGTTGCCCGATCGAACGGTTTGCAGCCAATGCGCCACATCGGCGGTTAAGCCATGAATCCCATAGGATCCCATCAGCAGAAGCACAACAAAGGCTGTCCGCTTCAACAGCCTTCTAAGCGAAATGACCATGTCCCTTCCTCCTTACAAGTTCAGAATCTCCTTGTAGGTAGACTATGATCGAGGTACCCGCGGTATGCTCCCTAATAAAGAACACCCTCTTTGGGCGCTAGGGCGCATTAGAGGGTGCTGCTGCTGTATGGGATGGGCGGAGTCTTCTGCTTGTTCTTCTCCGCGCAAGATTTGCATATGCCCTGAAAGTCCAGGCGATGATCCAACACCTTGAAGCCGAACTCATCCTCCAGCCGGGCTTCCAGTGGAGCCAGCCAGTCTTCGAGAATCTCGTTCACGGATCCGCACTGAACGCAGATCATGTGGTGGTGATGGTGTCGGGCCCGATCGTTCCGAAGGTCATAACGGGCTACGCCGTCCCCGAAGTTCATCTTCTCCAGCACATGCAGTTCGCTCAAAAGCTCCAGTGTCCGATAGACCGTTGCGAGTCCAATTTCAGGAGCCTTGTCCTTGACCAGCATGAACACGTCTTCCGCACTCAAATGATCCTCTTCATTCTCCAAGAGAACACGCACCGTGGCTTCACGCTGGGGTGTCAGTTTGTAGCCCTGGGATTGCAATTGATGTTTAATTTTCTCGATTCGGGCTTCCATACTCTACCTCCTCGCGCGCAAGTTGCTACTATTTATTATAGGAGGAGAGCTGTCGCAAAGTCAAACAGTTTCCTTGAACATGCCGATCAGCGAGACGAGGTCTGGAGCGATCGGCTTCATGAGCATAGGCGATAAGTAAGCTTCATAGAGGGAGACCCCGGCCGTCAAGAGAACGAGCACAAATGCGAGTGAACAATACTTCACGAGCGGCTGAGAAAGCGACCCTCTTTGCTTGAGAAAACGATTTTTGACCAGATAGACACTGAAGGAAAGGGCCGATACGCTGCCGATCAGCATGACCGGGATGAGAATCAGGTTCTGCGGCACCACAGAAACAAGCGCAAACAGAAGACCCTTCCAGGCGTATTCCCCGACCAGGAACCCGATCGTAAAGCCGATGAGAGCCCCTTTGAAAAAGTCCAGTACAAGAATCAGCGGCAAGCCGATCACCGACAAGCCGAGCAGCCAGATGAGCAGCGTCCACTTCACATTCATGCTGAAAATGGACCAGAACGTCCGCGCCGAGTCCGGCTGTCCGCCCTGAATCATCGACTCAAAAAAATGGCCGAGGTGGCGGCGAATGTCCTGGGTCATGTCGAGGGTTAGCGCGCTGACCAACACGACCCCAAAGACAACACCGGTCGCAAAGATGGCAAAGACGAACAAGTAAAAGGAAAGGTTGGTTCTCACGTGGGTCGCAAGCTTGCGGTTTCCTTGCATGGCGGGCAGCCTCCTTCGAGACAAGAGTCCTTGTCCCATTCCCTAATGCTTATGAGGCTGCCCGTCAAAACATGCTCTGGAGCACGCTATTCCTGTTTCATCAGCTTTCCGTAGCGCCCGCCGCCGCCTGAGCTGACGACAAGCCTTCCCTCCCGGGATGCGAGAATGGCCGATGCGACCTTGTCCCCCGCCGCTTCTGTCAGTTCGGCAGCAGAGGTGCGATGCAGAATATTCATTTCGGTCCCGAACCGGTCCAGCAGCTTGGCGAGCAGCTTGGGCCCAAGCCCGGGGATGAACTCCAGGGGAGCTTGATGAATGTATGGCGGCCGCTCGGTCAGAGCCTGTCCTTCCGCTCGGTCTGCCCGCGCTTCTATGCGGTCAAAGACCCCTCGGACGATGCGCGTGCTGCCGCAATAGAGACAGCGCTCCACCGCCTGTTCCGATTCATCCACGATGGAGGAACAAGCCTCACAGTAGGTGCGGTGGTACTTACCGAGCCTCGGGTTCAAGCCGTAGTTCCCTGTCACCGCTCGTCCTTCTCTTCCCTGAAGAGCCATGACGACCTCGCGGAAGCTCATCTCCTCGACCCGCAAGCGGTTGTACTCGCGGCCAATCTTGGGGAGCGAATGCGCATCGGAATTGGAAAGGAACGGATAGCGGTCCAATTCCGCGATTCGCTCCCCCATGGAGGTATCCGCACTAAGGCCCAATTCGATAGCGGCCACACCGTCCGGGTCAAGCAGCGTTGCCAAATGATCGGTACAGCTCCCGTACAGTCCCTTATGAGGCGTGAAGACGTGAGCGGGGATCAGGATTCCGCCCAGCGCCAGAACCTCTGCTTGCAGAGCGCGTGCCGGCGCCTTCAGCTTCTGGGTACTGAGCGTCACGTTGGTCATCCGCGGCTTCAGCCAGGCCGTGAGGCGCTCCATCTCGGATAGCCCCGGCAAGTAAGCCAGCAGATGCGCCGGTCCGGTTCCCGGATCCTGCACCTCGATTTCACTTCCCAGGAGAAGCACGGTCTGCCGGTAGCGCAGGCCTCCTCCCGGAACCTCTTCCATCTCCCCTCGCTTGAGGCAGGAGCGAATGTCCTCCTGCACCGCGGGCGAGGCACAGTCGATGATGCCCACGAGGTCCATTCCTTTGCGCTCTGAGGCTTCTTTCGCGATGTTCTGGAAGGTCAGACTGCGAGCACCTGTAATCTTGACCGGAATGCCTTGCTCCGTTCGTCCAATGTGAACATGAAGGTCGGCAAACACCTCTCTCATGCTCGTTTCGCGCTCTCCCGAAGGACCAGCAGCTCCCAGGCTTGGACCGCCAGGATGGTCTTCGCATCCGCAATCTTCCCATTCTCGATAAGTGCCTTGGCTTCATCCAGCGTGATGGCAGCGCAATCGAGGAACTCATCCTCGTCGAGGTGAGCTTCACCTGCTGTCAAGTCCTCCGCCAGGTAGAGATGCAGCAGTTCATCGCAGAAGCCTGGAGCGGAGTAAAAGGAAGACAGCTTCTCCATCCTTCCGGCTGTATAGCCGGTCTCCTCCTGCAGCTCCCGCTCTGCTGCGGCGAGCGGGTCTTCTCCCCGTTCCAGCTTGCCTGCCGGAATCTCGACGAGGTTGCGGCCCAGTGCCTTGCGGTATTGCTCAACGACCAGTACCCGTTCCCCTATACGCGCCAGCACGCAGACCGCACCCGGATGGCGTACGATCTCCCTCTTGGCCTTTCCTCCATCGGGCAATTGCACCGTCTCCACATCGACGTCTATGATTTTCCCCTTGAAGATCGACTTGACCTCCAGCGTGATTTCCTCAAAGCGTTGTTCCGAACTCATGCGTGCACTCCCTCTCGAACTCTTGGTTAGAATGATCCCCTCCAAAGCCATACTCGTGCTTCTTGGGGACAAGCGTCATACTTTGCCAGCGATCTTCATAGATTGTAACACAACCGGACCTCACCGGAAGTTTTCGGGAAAAGAGGCGTTTCTTATGAAAGTCTATGTGACGAACGGCGGCATGCGCATGGTCGGCAAGGCATGGGAAGTGAGAAACAAGTTGAAAGAAATGGCGAAGGAAACGGAGAAGCAAGACGTCCCCTTCACCTCCCTACTGCCAAAAACGCCTTCCAAGCGAAAAAGCAACAACCGCAGCTGAGCCTTGCTTGAAACCGCTACTGAAAGCGGGTTATACCTGAATGCTCCTTGAGCATCATTCTGGGTCACATGGAGCTTCCCGTCCATCCACTCCCCAACCGTCCGCTTGCTCGCTTGCTAGCAAAGCCACTTAAACCTGCCAAAGTCGGCTTGGGTTCAAGTGGCTTTGTTCTTTCATCGCGAGTGAGTCTGGGTCCGTCGACCGGCTTCTCGCTGGGGCGAGCTTACTTGCTCAAGCTGCCCGTTTCCTCCACGAGGGCCACAAACGCCTGGGTCAGTCGGACGATATCCGACGCCAGGATTCGTTCAGTCTTCGTGTGGATGTTCTCGTACCCCACCGACAGGTTCACGGTCGGGACCCCATGCCCGTTAAATACGTTGGCATCGCTGCCGCCGCCGGAATGGAAGGTTTTTGGTTCTGCGCCGATACGCGCGAGCGCCTTCTTTGCAAGTTGGACCACAGGGGCTTCATCCGTAAACTTGAAGGACGGATAGAGCAGGTGGCTGCGGAATTCGCAGGTTCCGCCCAGCTCGGCTGCTGCTTCTTCGCTAGCGAGACGCATGGACTCGACCTGCTTGCCCAGCTTATCGGTGTCCAGGCTGCGGGCTTCTGCTTCCAGAACGACTTTATCGACAACAATGTTGGTCGCCCCCGTCACTCCGCCGTAGAAGCTACCAATGTTCGCTGTCGTTTCCTTGTCGATTCGGCCAAGACGCATCTTGGATACGGCGCGGCTTGCAATGTTGATGGCGCTGATGCCATCCTCCGGGTTCACGCCTGCGTGCGCGGATTTCCCCGTGAAGGTGATAAATACCTTTTGCTGAGACGGGGCAGCGACGGCGATCCCGCCGATGGCTCCATTCGAATCAAGCGCATAACCATAATCCGCGTCGAGCCATTTCGGGTCCATGGCCCGGGAGCCGTTAAGGCCGGACTCTTCGCCAACCGTAATCACGCATTGCAGCTGCGGATGCTCCGTCCCCTGCTCCTGCAGGACGCGAATGCCCTCCAGAAGAGCGGCAATGCCTGCTTTGTCGTCACTGCCCAGGATGGTCGTGCCGTCGCTTCGGATGTAGCCGTCCTCGCCCAGCTGCGGTTGAATGCCCTTCCCGGGCGTAACCGTGTCCATGTGGCAGGTGAACATTAGCTTTGGAGCGTTCGCTCCCTTGCCTTTTGCCGGAAGGGTGCAGATGAGGTTCCCCGCTCCATGCCCGGTCTTCTCCTTGGTGTCGTCTTCTTCCACGGTAAGGCCGAGAGCGCCGAATTTCTCCTTCAGGACAACCGCAATCTCTTCTTCATGCTTGGTCTCGCTGTCTACGCGGACAAGCTCCATAAACTCTTCGATCAATCGATCCTTTTGCACCATGGGACTTCCCTCCATCGCTTCGATTAGGTAAACTGAACCTATTGGGTCTAGCGTGAGCTTGCAAACCCAGTAGCTCATGAACTCTCATCGTGTGTTTCCAATGCCAAGTGCCCGCGAGGCTTGCTTTCTTAAGGCCGTTCGGATATGGCACTTCTATGTAGCTTGCGCTATAGCGCGCTTTCTCTATCTTACTCGTTTCCAAAACACCTGAAAAGGGGAGTCGTTATTCGATGTCTTCAAAGTCTTCGAAGTTCTGGTTCCGCATCGTTTTGTGGCTGATGATCGGCAGCATGCTGCTGTCCACGCTTTTGTACCTGTTTGAAGCGCTGGCTACTCCGACCTGACAGGTCGAAGACCGCCGCTTCGGCACTCAACCCGAACGCGAAAGCCGCCGTTCCTCAGCAGATGCTGAAGGAAGGCGGCTTTTTTGATGCATGCAATCAATACAGCTGGGTGTCAGGTCCGTAGCTTTCGAGGTTCTCTTTTACCCGCTGCAGGAAGCGGCCGCAAATGACGCCGTCGAGAATCCGATGGTCCAGCGACAAGCACATGTTCACCATGGAGCGCACGGCGATCATGTCGTTGATGACAACCGGCTTCTTGACGATCGATTCGAAAGTAAGAATCGCAGCCTGCGGATAGTTGATGATCGGATAGGACAGGATCGAGCCGAACGAGCCGGTGTTGTTCAAGGTGAACGTACCGCCCTGCAGATCGCTGAGGGCCAGCTTGCCCGTCCGCGCCTTGCGGGTGAGCTCGTCGACCTCGCGGGCGAGCCCGGCGATGTTCTTGTGATCGGCCTTCTTGATGACCGGCGTGATGACCGAGTCCTCGGTGCCGACCGCAAGCGAAATGTTGATGTCGCGCTTCACGATGATCTTGTCCACCGCCCAGACGGAGTTCAGGATCGGATAATCCTTGATCGCGCCGACGACAGCCTTCAGCACGAAAGCCAGGTACGTCAGGTTGATGCCTTCCTTGCGCATAAACTCGTCCTTCAGCTTCGTGCGGAGCTGAACGAGGTTGGTCACGTCGACCTCCACCATCGTCCAGGCGTGCGGAATCTCCGCAACGCTCTGCCGCATGCGGCTCGCGATGGTGTCCCGCACCGGCGTGACGTCGATGAAGTACTCCCCGCGGCTGCTGTCGTCGACCCGGTCCGCCTCACGGAACGGAGTCGGCGGGTTGGAAGTCAGGTGCAGGCCGGTGGAGCGAACCGGACCTGCCGGGGCTTGCTGCGGCACGGCCGGCGCAGCAGTCGGCGCTTGCGGGGCCGTAGGCGCCGCCGGGGCCGCCTGCAGCGCAGAAACGTGCGCCGTCGTTGCAGCGGCGGCGCCGCCGCGCTCGACGAAGGCGAGCACGTCCTTGCGCGTGATGCGGCCGCCGAGGCCGGTGCCTGGCACGCTCGCAAGCGGCACGCCGTGCTCAGCGGCCAGCTTCAGCACGGCTGGCGAGAAGCGGCTGCTGTGCTCGCCGCCTGCGGCAGGCGTTTCGGCAGCGGCTGGCGATCCAGGCGCGACCGCTGCGGATTGCCCCGCCCCTGCGAGAGCGTTCGGGGCGGCATGCCCCGAAGCGGCTGGCGCAGCGGTTAGAGCGGCCGCTTGGTCCTGCGGCTCGCGAATGTAGCAGATCGGGTCGCCGACCTGGGCGGTTGCGCCTTCGGCGACCACATACTCCGTCAAGACGCCTTCGATCGGAGAAGGCATCTCTACCACGACCTTCTCCGTAATCAGTTCACACAACACTTCATATTGTTCGACCGTTTCGCCCGGCTTCTTGAGCCATTTGCCAACGGTTGCGGCAACCAGGCTTTCGGCCAGATGGGGAACCGGTACGGCGGTTCCGCGGCTATCCTTGCCACTCATGGGACGATCCCTCGTTTCCTTCATGGTTTTCCTTTAATCGAACCCCTCGCGGGGATACCTTCTTCGCCTACGATTTAGATCTCAGCCAGCTTGCGCATCGCGTCGGCGATCTTTTCGGGGGTGAGCAGGAAGCCTTTCTCCTGCACCGGACTCATGCTGACGGCTGGAACATCCGGCCCGCACAAGCGCATGATCGGCGCATCGAGGTCATAGAACAGCTCCTCGGAGATGATGGCCGAAACTTCCGCGCCAACGCCGCCCGTCTTGTTGTCTTCGTGGACGATGAGCACTTTCCCCGTCTTGGCCGCAGCGGCCAAAATGGCCTCATTATCGAGCGGGGCAAGCGAACGAAGGTCGAGTACGTGGGCGGTGATGCCTTCCTTCGCCAGCTCCTCTGCCGCCTTCAACGTCAGGTTGACGGCCATGCCGTAGGAGATGATGGTGATGTCTTCGCCTTCCCGCGCAACACGGGCCTTGCCGATCGGCACGATGTAGTCTTCCTCCGGAACTTCGCCCGAGATCGAAAGGTAGCATTTTTTATGTTCGAAATAGAGGACGGGGTCCTCGCTGCGAATGGCGGCCTTCATGAGTCCTTTCGCATCGTAGGGATTCGAAGGGGCGACAATCTGGAGCCCGGGGGTTCCAAAAAAGATGGATTCCGTGCATTGGGAGTGATACAGAGCACTGCCGCCGGTCGCTCCAAAGGGTGCGCGAATAACGACGGGGCAGTTCCAGTCATTATTGGAACGATAGCGGATTTTGGCCGCCTCGCTGATGATCTGATTGGTGGCCGGCAGGATAAAGTCGGCAAATTGCATCTCGGCGATCGGGCGCATGCCGTACATGGCTGCGCCGATAGCGACACCGGCGATAGCCGATTCCGCAAGGGGCGTGTCCATGCAGCGATCTTCGCCGAACTGATCACGGAAGCCTTTGGTGGCGTTAAATACGCCGCCCTTGCCTACATCCTCGCCAAGCACGAAGACGTTCTCGTCCCGCTCCATCTCTTCCTTCATTGCCGTGCGGATTGCTTCGAGGTACGTGATTACCGCCATGATGGGTTCCCCTCCGTTTCGGACGTCTCGGCATACAAGTGGCGGTGCAGGTCTTCAACACGCGCATGAGGTGCGTCCTCGGCAAATTTCGCTGCGGCCCGTACTTCTTTGTCCACGCGTGCTAGCAATTCCTTGTCCTGCTCCTCGCTCCACAATCCGCTTTCGATCAGGTAGTCGCGGTAGCGCGGCACTCCGTCGAGCTTGCGGTTCGTCTCGACCTCTTCCTTGGTGCGGTACAGGAGATCGTTGTCCGAGGTCGAGTGCGGCGAAATCCGGTACATCATCGCCTCGATCAACGTCGGACCTTCTCCGGCAATTGCACGCTCGCGCGCTTCCTTCACCACGCGATAGACCTCCAGCACGTCGTTGCCGTCTACCCGAAGTCCAGGGAATCCATAGCCAAGCGCCCGGTCGCTAACCTTCCCGCCTAACTGGCGGTCAGCCGGAATGGAGATGGCGTATTGGTTGTTTTCGCACAGGAAAATAACGGGGAGCTTGTTCACTCCGGCAAAGTTGCAGCCCTCGTGGAAGTCGCCCTGGTTGCTGGAGCCTTCTCCGAAGGTCACATAGGAGACGAAATCCTGCTTCTTCATCTTAGCGGCGAGTGCGAAGCCGACCGCATGCGGCACCTGCGTGGTCACGGGGCTGGAGCCCGTCACGATGTGATGCTTCTTGTGGCTGAAGTGGCCGACCATCTGCCGGCCGCCGCTCGTCGGATCATCCGCTTTGCTGAAGGCGGAGAGCATCAGCTCCTGCAAGGTCATCCCGGCCGCGAGCACGAACCCGTAGTCGCGATAATAGGGCAAAAAGTAATCTTTATGCGGCTCCAAGGCCATCGCTGCTGCAACCTGGCAAGCCTCTTGCCCGATCCCCGAGACGAAAAAGGCAACCTTCCCCGTCCGTTGAAGCAGCAGTACCATTTCATCGAATTTGCGCGCTTGCACCATCAGCTCGTACATCTGTACAGCCTTCTCGTCGGAAATTCCCAAGCTGCGATGCTTTGTCAGTTGACCGATCGTCATGGGAGACTGCCTCCTTATCCCCCCGCTCTAGTCGAAAAGGCAAGGCTTCTGCCTCATTCCGGCTGCGGGTTGGAATGAACTTTTATTACCTGGTCCTAATACTTGACCCTATAGGATACTATAGCACAGTCCGCCTGCCCGATGCACACTTTTTGACCCGTTTGGGCGTGCTTGTTGTGGACTTTTTTTGAAGAGCAGAAAATGTCCGTTAAAACCCGTGATCGCGCAAAAAGCAATCGAGCCTTATAACGGAAAGAGAAATCCCCGTCGTAAGGCTCGATGAACGTTACATGTTGATCGCGTTGCCATCCACCGCGAGCATCGCTTCTGCCAGCGCCTCCGACAGCGTCGGGTGCGGGTGGATCGCCTGCCCGGCTTCCCAGGCGGTGGCGTTGAGGAAGCTCGCGAGCGAGGCTTCCCCGATTAGCTCGGTCACATGGCCGCCGACCATGTGCACGCCGAGCAGATCGTTCGTAGCCGCGTCAGTTACAACCTTCACGAAGCCGGCGGTCTCCCCTTGAACGAGCGCTTTGCCAAGCGCCTTGAAGGGGAACTTGCCGACCTTGATCGTGCGGCCCGCGTCCTTCGCCTCCTGCTCGGTCAAGCCGAGACTTGCCACCTGCAGGCGTGTGTATACGGCGCGCGGAACCTCTTCCACGCGGAACGGATGAGCCTCCATGCCCGCGATGCGCTCCACGGCTGCAATCGCCTGATGAGCAGCCGCGTGGGCGAGTTGCATGCGACCGTTGACATCGCCTACGGCGTAGATGTGGTTTTCGGCTGTCTGCATGTATTCATTCGTGCGAATGAAGCCGCGGTCCACCACGATATCGGTGTTCTCCAAGCCGATTCCTTCGGTGTTCGCCACTCGGCCTACCGCCACAATGGCGAGCTCGGCCGACAGCTCCGCAATCCCGGATGCCTGTTCGGCGCTGAGCTTCACGCCCTCGCCGTCCGCTTGGACGGATTCCGGCAGCACCCGAGCACCGGTCAGCACCTTGACGCCGTCCTTCTTGAACCGGCGCGCCAGTTCGACGGACACGTCTTTGTCCTCCATGGGAAGGAGGCGATCGGCGAACTCGACGATCGTCACCTCAGACCCCATGTCGCTTAACAGCGACGCGAATTCCGAGCCGATGACGCCGCCGCCGATGATGATCACCGACTTGGGCACCTCCTGAAGCTCCAGCGCTTCATCACTCGTCAAGATCCGCTTGCCATCGGGAACGAGTCCCGGCAGCGAGCGGGGCCGGGAGCCGGTTGCGAGAATGAGGTGCTCAGGCACGAGCGTCTCGGTTTCGCCACCCGCAAGCTCTACGGCAACGCTGCCCGCGCGCGGGGAAAAGATCGACGGTCCGATCAACCGGCCCATGCCGGAATAGACGTCGATCTTGTTCTTCTTCATCAAAAACTGCACGCCCTTGTGCAGTTGCTCTACGATTCGATTCTTGCGTTCTTGGACCTTGCCCATGTTGATCTGAAAGCCTTCGGCCTCAATGCCAAACTCGGCTGCTTCCCGAAACTCGGCGTAGACCTCGGCACTGCGGAGCATCGCCTTCGTGGGAATGCACCCTCGGTGCAAGCAGGTTCCCCCGAGCTTCTCCTTTTCCACCAGGGCTACGGTCTTGCCGAGCTGAGCAGCCCGAATGGCAGCCGTGTAGCCTCCGATTCCTCCGCCCAGTACGACAACTTCATAGGGTTTGGACAACGCGATCCCCTCCATTACGGCAATTCATACGTCCCTCATTGTACCCGTTTGTTCCACCGAATGACAATCCAAAATGAAAACGGACCTTCTCAGGAAGAGAAGACCCGTTTGGCCGTAAAATAACGATTGCCCCAATACCCGGATGTAAGCGGGGTAATTTGAACCCCTTTTGAGTTGGTGGCGGAGATGAATTTCCCATTTCCCAGGTAGATACCCACGTGGCTGGCCGGCGCCTTTTGGCTGTCCGAGAAAAAGACGAGATCCCCCGGAGTGGGCGCAAAAACAGACGTTCCCGTGCTTTGCCGCATGCCGTCCGCCGTACGCGGAACCGATACCTTTTGCTGATTGAGCAGGAATTGGACAAAGCCGGAGCAATCAAATCCACTCGTGGTATTTCCGCCCCACATATAAGGAATACCCAGGTACTTCTGCGAGTTGGTCACGAGGATCGTCGCCGGGCTTACCGCTTTGAGAACAGGCGAATGGTCTTTGCCATCCGAACTGACGATAACGAGCTGGGTCTTGGAGTCCCAGTCCACTTCCGTTCCAAAGGATTCGGAGATAAACCGCAGGGGCACATAAGTGCGATTGTCCGACAAAATGGCGCTCGTATCGAGCGTGATCCCTTTTCCATTCAGTTCCGCGCGGTTGGATCCCGTCTGCAGGACGACCGTACGCCCATTTCCCGAGATCGTCACCTTCACTTGTTTTCCAACCGGGGTCGAAGAAACGGAATACCCCAGCTTTTCCGCCACCATCCGCACCGGAATTTGAGTCCGGCTGTTATCATCCACAAACGGTTGGGCGTCGGGGAAGGAAAGGAGGCTGTCGTTCAATTGGACCTTGACGGGTAAGGCAGCCGCTTCAGTCGAAGTGGCAAAAAGAGCACCGGAAACGAAAACAGCAGACGTTAGCAACAGACTCTTGATGATCGGTTTCAGCTTCTGTTCCTCCTAATGCCTCCGAGGTTAGTTGACGGATTCGGGAAGAGGTCCCTCCCTAGCCAGCCGATTACCCGGCCTGACATTCACCCCACTAACCCATGTTTCTCGCTGAACAAGCAAGAAACGCAGGTTACGCCGTTGGCACTCGCTCCCGAGGTCTTGCTTAGAAGTTCCCCGATCGATATACCCGGCAAATACATCCCCCGTACCGGCCAAACAGAACCGGATTCGGCTATTGGTTTCTTTTTCTATCCTACGGTACCATGCGGAATCGGCTCAGACAATGGCAAATCATGGTCATTTCCGCAAAATAGGAAGAACCTCCTACTCCCATAGAACGGCAATTTCTCACGAATTCTACACGCAAAAAAACCGCCGGATCCCTATATCCAGCGGCAAAAAGGAGAAAAAAAGGTTATGAAGCAAGCCTTGCGCTTGCATCTTGAGTATATCACTTAGTATATACAATTCGGTATAAGGAAGTTCTGGGAACAACAGCCCTGCTTGTTCATATCCCTGCAAATCCCCTCATATCTTGAGATGGAGGAGGGCTGACGATGGACAAGAACGATCCGGTCTACGAGGAAGAAGTCATTCGCCACCAGGCACGTCTGGACGTACAGGATGATTGGGACGACAAGGAGAAAAAGAAGAAGCTGCGCAAAAAGCGGAAGTTTACCTGGCTTACGATCGTCGCCTATCTCATTTTGCTCTATGTGCTTTACAAGGCCGCGCAAACATTTGCGGGTTTTTCCTTTTAAGACGGAACCCTTAGACCCTTGAATTAACCAAATCAAATAAAAGCCTCCATCTCCCTTGCGAGAGTTGGAGGCTTGTTTGCTCTAGGGCTCAATGATCGGGTTTCACCCCGCGTAGTTAGCTAAGCAACCCTTTCTCGTAGGCATCCGAAAAAGCTTTGTAGAGCGAAAAAGGAATGTAGCGCAAATCGGGCATCTCGTTTTCATAATAAGGCCCAAGATGGAAGGAACTTTCCACCGATACATAGGAGTAGCCCTCTATGTCATAGGATAATGAATAATTACCCAGCCATGTTTCATGCTGATATACTCCCTTGATCATCGCTTGCATCTTAAAAGGTTCCTTCGTCTCAGTTTCTTTGCCCTCTTCATCAGAGGGCTGAATGAACCCCTCAATTCGACTATGGTAGACGAATGCCTCCTGGTCGCCATATATGATTTTTCGCAGGAAAACTCTTTCGGTGTTTGCAGGAAGCTCTTCCAGCTGATAGTCTTCAGCAGGATCTTCAGTTTCGATGAGCTCATCCGTAAACGTACCCTGCACATACCAGGATTCCGATACCTGCGGCTTGAAGATGTCAACCCGGTTTTGCTTTCCGTCCCATTTGACATGACAGTTGAGGGCTTCCCCGACGAAAGCGAGCGGGACCATCGTGCTGTTATGAATGGTTTGGGCCGGTACGTCCAGGGTGACATTCTTGTTAACAGCGTTCTCGGCAAATTCCTTGGACGGCTCCGCTTGTATTGTTGCTTTCGTGGAATCCAACTGCAGTTTTATCGTTTTGTCCCCTACGTACTTGTCAAACGAGTCATCTTTCTTGGTAGCTGTGATCGCTTTTGTTTTTCCGTCGTACTGTACCGTTGCACCAAGCGCTTCAAAGATGGCTCGCATGGGCACCAGGGTTCGCCCCTTGAGTACAACCGGCTGCTGTTGGCTGAAATTCAATTGGACCCCGTCGATGTACACGACCGGACTTTGCTGGGCGGCGGCCGATGCCTTCAGTGCAATTGGTGCTTGCACCACCAGCAGGGTAGCCGCCAATAAGGCGGTTAAAGCAGTTTTCTTTCTCTTGATCATCATTTCCCTCTTTTCTCATGATGTTGGGCATCCAGGCGCGGTTTCCTGCAAGCCGACATAAGGAATTCGACGCAGTCTGCTGGTATCCTGCATTTTCCATTATCGCTGTGAACTATTTTATTTATCACTGAATCACGAGACCCATGAATCACTGAAGAGGCGTCTGTTTCATCAAAAAAGAGCTGTCGCTCTTCGGCTTAAAAAAGCCAAAAGAACGGCAGCTCTCTCCTGTATGCTTAACTCCTGATAAACTTGGGCTCTCCCGTGAAGATCGCCAATTGCTCGGCCTCTCCCTTATAGAGACGAAGCAATTCTTCGCTTCCTTGTTCGGTTGCTACTTGGTATTCTGCTTCCGTGATTGGAATGGCCCACAGCACGTTTACACGCTCCCCATCCAACTCAGGCAGCTCCGGCGAGGGAGTTCCAACGGCCAGAGTACCGTTTAGGAGTAGGACATAAGGGAAGCCTGGAACCTCTGCGCACGAGAGGGTATGACCGTGACCGAGCCAGGTCAACAGCCCCCACGGAAGTCCGGTTTGGGCGGACAAGTAGCCGAGGACGGGCTTTTCATCCGCCAAGGCGCCTATGCGCGCAGCGAAAGCGAGCTCAATGCGGCGGGAGTCGTCCCCCTCTTCCCCGAGGTATTGCTCCACCTTCGGCTGCGGGATGAGGCTTACGCCAAGGGTAAAGGCATACAGCACTTCCTCCTTGTGTGCCGTAATCATCGCCTTCGGCGGGAAATGCCCGCCGTCAATCGCGTAATACTTCTCATGCGGTCCACCTAAGAAGCTTTCCAGGACTGCAAGGTACTGTTGCTGCGCCTGTCCCCACCTTTCCGGGGTGAAGGTCTCCCAAAAACGACGGCTCCGTTCTACCCGTTCTACCAGGACCGGTTCCGCCTCCTTCAGCGGCCAGGCGAAGGGACCGGCCTCGTTGCTGAATAGGGCATACCCGTGAAAGCCTCCTTCCCCGGACCAACCTGGGATGACTGCGAGCAGCGAGCCGTTCTCCAGCAGCGCTGCCGCATCGCCCTCTTTAAACCAGACGATCTCCAGAGTGTCTGGTTCCGGAGGCTTTCGGCCGTCTGGATGATCGCAGTAAGCCGCAGGCATCATCGGAGGCCTGCCTTGCTGCATCGCCTCAAAATCCGGAGCGGCCGGTGCCGCTTGTTTGTTGCATACCCAGCAGGATCGAACCGTCGCATCCTCCCGGCCGGGGAACGCCCACAAGTAAAAGTAAACGCATTCCTCGGTTTCTTCGACGAAAGCCTGAATCTCGCTCACTGGAGACCAGCTTTCGATAAGGATTTTTGGCTCTTGCAAGGGTTCGGCCATGTTTCGATTTTCCTCCCTATTCTCGTATTTATCGTTTATCGTCTATCGTTTCTAGGGGAAACTCACGACGAAATGCCTCGGATTTACTTCAACGGCAGCTTCACGAGCACCTCATACGTATGTCCCTCTTTCAAGTCCGTAAGGAGGCCGTCCTCCACAAGCACGCCGTCTACATACACTTCGGCGGTGGAGACTCCCGGCTGACGCTTGATCGCGATCCGAAGCTCTGCGCTGCGGAATCGACGCGTAAGGGAAGCTTCGTTCCATTCCGCCGGCAGCTGCGGCCGAATGGCCAATCCCTGCGGTGTTCCCTGAACACCGAATAGTCCGTCGATCAGGCAGCGGTACACCCATGGCACTGTGCCGGTATTGAACAGATGGCTCGAACGCCCGGCTGTGTGCGGGAACTGCCGATACGCGCCTCGATAGTAGTTCGGAATGAAGATCGGCAACTGCCCCCGCCGCAGGATGTCTTCCTCGTTCGGGCCGGGAATCATTTTGCGCAAAAGCCGATAGGCGCTCTCCTTCTCACCGACCTGATAGAGGGCGTAGATATAAAATGCAGCAGCATGATTATAGACTGCGCCGTTCTCCGCAGTGCCCGGGTGCTTTTGCGTCACCCGTCCAACGTCCTCTCGCATGGCGGTATAGGAAGGGGCCAGCTTTTCGACCCCGTAAGGCGTTTCAAGCTGCTCCTCGACCGAACGGATCAGCCGTTGCTGCTTCTCTTCATCCGCCGCTCCGCAGAGCAGCGCCCAGCTTTGAGGATTGATGAAGATGCGGCCTTCCTTGTCCTCCTTAACCCCGAAGACCACCTGATCATCCGTTATGCCCCGTGCATACCAATCGCCGTCCCACAGGTACCGGTTCACCGTTTCGTTGGTTTCGTCTGCCTGCTGCCTGAACTCGGCCGCGACCACCGCATGACCCGCTTCCTCGCAGATGTCAGCCCATACCCGGAAGGCGTACGCCGACGCCATTGTGAGCCAGCCGGATACGCCGATGCCCTTGTAGCCGACCATGTTCATTGGATCGCACCAGTCTCCCTGGTCGATGTAGTTGAGTCCGCGCTCGTCGCGAGTCCGCATGAGCCACTGCATCGCCCGGTTGATATGCTCCAGCACGGTGACGGATTCCGCCGAATCGGCAAAAGGAATCTCGTCCATCAGGATCGAGGTATCGCCTGTCTCATCCAGATAGGTGCTCAAGCAGATCGGCACCCACACGCAATGGTCCGAATGAGGCACCTGATTGATGTACTTCAATTCCGCATCGGGATGCAAAATGATTCCGTCCGGCATTTCGCCAGATGCCTTTTGCTGCCGGAGAGCCGTTCGGAAGGCGGCCCGGGCTATACTTGGTTCTATGTAACTCATGCCCATGTTATCCTGCAGATAGTTGCGGGTCTGCGGGTCCGTGGTCAGCCGATTGGTCTTGCCGTGGTAGTCCATCTGGCGGGGAAGCCAATGGTTGACGAAGTTATCCAGCCCTGGATCGGGTGTCTGGATGTCCAAGCAGCCGATTCCTTCCGCAATGTAGGCGGCGTACTCTTCCTCCGCCCGCTCAAATCCCGTTCGGCCGTCTGCGCTGCGTGCACCAAAATAAGCTTCTCGCATTGCGCGAATCTGTTCCTCGGTCCGAGCGGGGCCAAACAGGAAGCGGAACTCCTTCTCTTCACCCGGGTTCAATTCCACCCGATATTGCAGGGCGCAGACCGGCGTCTCGTAACGGGCATCTCCCCCTGCCAGTTGGTCCTCCTTCAAAGAGGACGGAGACCACAGTCCGCCTTCTCCTTCAAACCGATCCTGGCTGGCTTCCCAAGCGTCAGGCTTCGTTTCCGCAAGAAGAAAGGTCTTGTCCTTTAAACCATTTATTTTCGGATAGTCCTGAACCTTCTGATAAGGGGTAACCGATGTGGCCACCATCGCTTGCAGGTCCTCCCGATATTCACCGGACTGATTCATCCACGACATGTAGCCCACGGTAAAATAAGGATACAGGCTCAGCTTGCGCTTCGTTCCGGACAGCGTCCTCACGCTCATCCGCCACAGCTCGAGCGGCTCGGCTCGGGGCAACCGCAAGCTCAACTCAATATGAAGGCCCAAGCTCTCGATCTTCCATTCGATCGAAGCCTTCCCTGCGCGAAACAGGTAGCGGTCAGGCTCCCGGCGAACCGGTTCATAGGGAGCGGAGATGATCTCTCCGGTCTCCTCATCCTTTACATAAAGGAAACGGCCGGGGTGATGCGCGTAGTACGGCTGCTCCGGCTGCATGAACGTCTTCATCTCCAGATTGGGCGCATGCGAATACTTGGCCGGTTCCGGCTGCATGAACTGGGCAACCGCATACCCGCGGCAATTCATGTGAATCATCATCGTGTCATTCCATAGAAAGCCCGATGCTTTGGGAAGCGCCGTAGGGCTCGTAAGCTCGTAAAACTCGCCTGTCTCCGATGGATGAATCATAGGACACCTCAATCTCGCTGTATTCTTGTTCAATCTTGTTCACTGGTACTCCCCTCTATTATACGAAACTCCTAAGTGAAGCGGTTGCACAAAAAACGAAAAAGTCCAGATACGAGGAATCCACCCCGCAGCTGAACTTTTCATTTCACTTCCATTTTCTTTCCCTAAAGGATCAGCGAGCTTCCTGCAAAAAGAGCTTCAACCGCTCGCGAATCTCCTCCGGTGTATCCAACTGCATGACCTCATCTGTAAGCTTCACGCAAGCTTCTCGGTCCAACGTGCTCACGGTTTCCTTCACCCGCTGGATGGAGGAAGGGGACATGCTCCACTCCTTAAGCCCCATGCCCAGCAGCAGCGGGGCTGCAAGCGGGTCACCGGCCATGCTGCCGCACATGCCCGACCATTTGCCATGGCGAACCGATGCCTCAATCACCTCGCGAATCAACCGCAGGACGGAAGGATGGAAATAATCGTACAGATAAGACACCTTCTCGTTCATGCGATCGACCGCCACCGTATACTGCACGAGGTCATTGGTCCCGATGCTGAAGAAATCTGCTTCCCGCGCCAGGCGGTCCGCCAGGAGAGCAGCCGAAGGAATCTCGACCATGATGCCGACCTCCACCTTCTTTCCGATCGGTTTCCCTTCGGCGAGAAGCTCAGCCTTCGCTTCCTCGAACATCGCCTTCGCTGCTCTCCATTCCGGGATACCCGAGATCATCGGGAACATGATCTTGACCGAACCGTGAACACTTGCCCGCAGAATGGCTCGCAGCTGCGTGTGCAGCAGCTCCTTGCGATCCAGGCAAAGGCGAATGGCTCGATAGCCGAGGAACGGATTCATTTCGTGCGGCAGCTCCAGATAAGGAAGCTCTTTGTCTCCGCCGATATCGAGGGTTCGGATGATGACCGGGCGACCCTCCATCGCTTTCAGGGCTTGGGCGTACGCCTTCATCTGTACGTCCTCGCCGGGCATCTTCGTTTCGCTCATGAACAGAAACTCGGTCCGATACAAACCGACAGCTTCCGCTCCCCGCTCCACCAGCCCTTCCGCTTCCTCAGGCGCTCCGATGTTCGCGGCGATCTCAATCTTGAAGCCGTCCTTCGACACCGCGGGACGAGAGCTGAACGCCTTCAACCGTTCGCGCTCCGCCTGTTCTTCCTGCTGCTTGGCTGTATACGTTGCCCGGGCTGCTTCATCCGGCTCTACCATGCAGATGCCGGTCGTGCCGTCGATGAGGAGAGAGACTCCATGCGGAATGGAGTCGAGCGCTTCCCCCACACCAAGCACGGCGGCAATACCGAGTGAATTAGCTAGAATGGCGGTGTGCGACGTTTTCCCGCCGATGCGAGTAACGAACCCTAACACGAGGTTCTTGTTCAGCTGCACGGTATCTGAGGGGGTCAGGTCGTCCGCCACGAGGATGACCTCCTCGCGGATATCGGACAGCCGCGCCCCGTCTTGTCCCATCAGATGAACGAGCAGGCGGGTCCCCACATCGCGCACGTCCGCCGCACGCTCGCGCATGTACTCGCTCGGCATGCCCTCAAAGATGGCGGCCACTTGCTGGACGGTCTTCTGAACCGCTGTTTCCGCTGTCCAGCCTTCCGTTTCCACGAGCTTCTGCATCGGCGGATAGAAGGCCGGGTCGTTCAGAAAGCTTACTTGTCCTTTTAGAATAGCGGCTTTCTCTTCCCCGAGCGAGGCTTTGGTCTGCTCGATGACACCGATTAATTCTTCGGTACAGCTTGCCTTCGCTTTCTCCAACCGAGTTAGCTCTTCCGCAGGATGTTCCGCCTTCCCGGGCTCTACATCACTCAGCTTGAGCGGCTTGTACACGAACGCTTTGCCGATGCGAACGCCCTCTGACACGCCGATGCCGATAAAGGCTTCCCTTCCCGTAATGGCTTTCATGTCAACCCCTCCTTACCCTGCCTAGCGGTCAGGCTTCGCCAAAGCCGCTGTTCACCAGTTGGGCTAGCTGTGACACAGCATCCGTTTCGTCTGGCCCTTCTGCCTCAATCGTGATGACAGAGCCCTTTTCCAATCCCAGTGTCATGAGGTTGAGAATGCTCTTACCGTCCGCGATGACGGTGGTGCCTTCCGGCTTGATTAGAATTTTCGACTGGAATTGGACCGCTTTCTCGATAAACAATTGAGCCGGCCGAATGTGGAAGCCGGATGCATTTTGTATCGTTACTTGTTGAACCGCCATGATGGGTTCCTCCTTCTCCCTTAAATCGTTGCGAGTAGCTCCTTGAGCTGCGTGGAACTGCTGACAGCCATCAGCTGTTCCCGGAAATCGGAATCGATCAGCTTACGGGACAGCGCGATCAGAATTTGCAGGTGACTGTTGCCTTCTGCCGCCTCGGGCACCGCGATTAGAAACACAACCTTAACCGGCTCCCCGTCAAGCGAATTCCAGTCCGCAGGGGTACTCAGCTTGGCAAAAGCAAGCCCCGCTTCCGCAACTCCCTTCGACTTCCCGTGCGGGATGGCGACGCCGAAGCCTATACCGGTGGATCCCGTTTCTTCACGGGCAAGCACGGCTCGCTGGTATTCGGTTTTATCGGTTACCGCTCCACTTTGAACGAGTCCATCAATGAGGTGAGAGATGATCGTCGTCTTCTCCGTCTGTTCGAGCGGAATGAAGATCGCTTGTTCATGCAAGAGAGAGTTGATGTTCACAGCAGGTTCCTCCTTTATTGGGTGGAGAAGCGAGGGAATACGGTTCCTTCGCTTCTCCCGTGTTCTTGTTAATTGGATCCATCCTGATACAGACGCTTCTCATTAAGCCGTCCGTTCCTCAACCGGCTTCTTGATCACGCTCAGGATGAGAGCGGTTACAATCGTGCCGATCACGATGGCCAAGGCGTACAGCCCGAGGTGTCCGACCGCGTTTGGAATGGGGAGGACAAAGATGCCGCCGTGCGGTGCGCGGAGCGTCGCTCCAAAAGCCATCGACAGAGCGCCGGTAACTGCGGAGCCCGCAATGATGGATGGGATTACCCGGAGAGGATCACCCGCCGCGAAGGGGATGGCCCCTTCCGTGATAAACGAAATCCCGAGGATCGAGGCCGCTTTCCCTGCGTTGCGCTCTTCCGTCGTGAACTTGTGTTTTGCAAGGAGCGTTGCCAGCCAGAGGCCGAGCGGAGGGGTCATACCCGCAGCCATAACCGCAGCCATCGGGCCGTATACGCCGCTGCCTACCAATCCGACAGCAAAGGTGTAGGCTGTCTTGTTCAAGGGCCCGCCCATGTCGAAGGCCATCATGGCCCCCAGGATGAGGCCCAGCACAATCGCATTGGTTGTTCCGAGCCCGCTGAGCCAGGTGGTAAGGGCCGTCATGAGCGCGCTGACCGGTTTGCCAACGACATATATCATGAGCAGACCTGTAATGCCGGACGCAAGCAGCGGAATGAGCAGAATCGGCTTCAAGCCCTCCAGGTTGCGAGGAAGCTTGATGGATTTCTTAAGAGCGAGTGCGATATACCCGGCAAGAAAGCCGGAGATAATTCCGCCGATGAAGCCGGCGCCGGTGCTCGATGCGAGCATCCCGCCGATGAGTCCGGGAGCAAGGCCTGGCTTCTCGGCAATCGAGAAGGCGATGAAGCCGGAGAGGATCGGGACCATCAAGGCGAAGGCTGCATTGCCGCCAATGTTCATGAGAGCAGCGGCCAGCGTTCCTTCCTGCTTGAAGGCCTCGATACCGAAGATGAACGACAGGGCAATCAACAACCCGCCTGCCACGACGAGCGGAAGCATATGAGAGACACCGGTCATCAGGTGCTTATACGCTCCGCTGCGGGTAGCGCTCCGGGCCGCTTTCAGATCCTCGACCTGCTTGCCCAGATCCGCCTGTGTTGCAGCAGCCGATGCTTGCTTGTTCAGCGCCTCCTCCAGGAGCCCGGCCGGATTCTTGATCGCTTGGGCCACCGGCACGCGCACTACTGGTTTGCCAGCGAAACGAGCTTCCTGCACGTCGGTATCGGCTGCTACAATGATGGCATGGGCTTCTGCGATATCCTGCGGGGTCAACTCATTCTCCACTCCAACGGCACCGCGGGTTTCCACTTTGATGGGAATGTCCTTGTTCTTGGCGGTCTTCAGCAACGATTCCGCAGCCATATAGGTGTGGGCCACTCCAGTCGGACACGCGGTTACAGCGAGGATTTTCTTCACTTTCGTTTCGCCCCCTTAGGTTTTGCTCTAGCTAGTCAATTCATGAGTGATCGGGACTTTGGACAACGATTCTTTCACTTCATCAAGGGTACAGACTTGCGTTCCCGGCTTTGAGGCTGTCACCGTCCCCGCCGCCGAGGTCCAGCGGGCGATTGCTTCCGCATCCAGCTCCTGTAGAATACCGTAGACCAATGCCGCTACCATCGAATCTCCTGCCCCTACCGTACTCTGCGGGGTAATGGGGAACGGCTTTGCGGCAATCGCTTGCTCTGCCGTAATGAGGAGCGAGCCCTCTCCTCCCATGGAGACCAGCACGCAGGTGATGCCCCGGTCGATCAGGGTTCGGGCTGTGCGGATGATGGCTTCTGTCGAGTCCAGCTTTTGCTGGACGAGCCGCTCCAGCTCATGGATGTTGGGCTTGATGGCATAAGGTACTGCTTTGACTCCGGCCGCTAGTGCCTCTCCATCCGCATCGAGGATGACGGCGGCCCCTTGCTCATTAGCGAGCTCGATCAGCCGTCGGTAGTAATCAGGCGGGGCTCCCGGCGGGAGGCTCCCCCCCAGGACCACCACAGAGGCTTGCTCAGCGGCCTGCTTGAATTCGTTTTCAAAGCGCCGCAAGGTTTCCTCATCCACAGGAACGCCCGGCTCGTTTAGCTCGGTGGTTTCCTTGGTGGATTCGTCGACGATCTTCAGGTTCACCCTCGTCTCCCCTGGTGTTTCCAGAAGCTTGGATGGGATGCCCGCCGCATTCAGCTTTTCGCGGATGACGTTACCCTGATGCCCGGCAGCGAAGCCCCAGGCTTCTACGGGGATGCCAAAGCTATTCAATACTTTCGCGACATTGATGCCCTTGCCGCCGGCGTCTACCCGCATCTGCTGGACCCGGTTCAATCCGCCGTATTCAAAAGCGGGCAAGGTTACGGTTTTATCGATCGCCGGATTCAGCGTAACCGTCAATACGGGACCCGTTCGTCTCATGTTCATCTCCTCCTGATTCGACCCGCCGGGCTTCAATCCCGACGGCTTCCAGTTCAGCCAGAGCGGCTCCAGAGAGGCTGCCATCTGTAATGACCGTCGTGACATCCTCTAGACTTCCGAACCGGGCGAAGCTGACGTGGCCGTATTTGCTGTGATCCGCCAGCAATATGACCTGCCTGGCCGATGCAATCATGCGCTCTTTCGTTGCGGCCTCGATTACATTCGGGGTGGTCAGCCCGTTGTCGGCATCAAACCCGTTCGTTCCGAGAAACAGCTTGTCGAACCGCAAAGCGCCAATGGTTTTCTCGGCGAAGGGGCCGACCATGGCCATCGTCTCGGGGCGAAGCATCCCTCCGGTAAGAACGAGCTCGATATGGGCCTCGTTCGACAGCTCATAGGCTGCCATGACCGAGTTGGTGGCCACCCGAAGCGTGCCCGAGAAGCCCTTCAATAGCTTGGCAAGCTCGTAGGTGGACGTTCCCGAATCCAAAAACAACGAGTCCCCTGGTTCCACCATAGCCAGTGCTGCCTGCGCGATGGCCTTCTTCTGATCCTGGTAGCGGTCCCCCTTCTCCACGAAGGTCGGCTCCACCGCCTCCAGCTGCTTAAGAGCCACGGCTCCCCCATGCGTACGCCGCAGCAGCTTCTGTGCCTCCAGATCGCGCAAATCCCTTCGAATGGTGGATTCCGAGACTTGAAAATGCTGGGCGAGCTCCGGAACCGAGGCCCGTCCTTGCTGCATGACATACTCGGCTGTTGCTTGCTTGCGTTCTTCTTCAAATAGCATGGAGTGAATCCCTCCCGACTATGCTGTTGCTCATTTGTGATGATGTATATCTGTATTCGCTTACATAAAGTGTTTGTCTTGCTCATTTATGATTATAAGTACTCATCATTTTTTTGTAAAGCGCTTTCCGAGAATAAATGAGCAAAAAATCAGCAAATACAATCAGATATGAGCTTACTTAGCCTTATATCGTCATGCACCCCTTTATTCAGCACTCATCGTCGATGCTCCCTGGTCCACGAGTCGGACCTTCGCCTCGATGCGAATGGGAATATTCCCGAACTCCTCATCCCACTGCGGCTTCACCTCCCGCCACTTTTTGGTGTTTTGCAGGCGCAATGCGTTACCAAATCCGGCGACCTCTACATGCAGATGATGCATTCGGTCGACCGTTCCTTGCGCAAGGGCTTGAATCTCCTTCGCCGTCTCCTTCTCGATTTCGTGCACAAGGCCAGGATTCCCTTTATCTTGAACGGAGCGATAGCTTTCCGATAACCGACCGCTTGTAGTGATAGAGACGCGGAACGACAGTTTTCCCTTTCGAAGCATCGCCTTGATCTTGCTGTTCGCCGATAAAACCTCGTATTGGATAGGTTGATTGCCTGGGCTCGGCTTGCATTTGACGATGCCTCCCTTCACCTCTCCGCGCAGCCACTGAAGCCCTTCGACCTCTTTTTCGGTGAGGTAGCCGCCGTAGGTTTGGCTTCCTCCCTTAATAATCCCGGCTCCTGCGATCTTCACTTGCTTGTTGGCCGTCAGCACGTTCGGCAGCACAAAGCTGCTTTCGTTGCGCAGAGGACCGATGATTTTTGCCAGTGTCATCGGCTTGACCAGCCGAGCTGTCTTGTTGCGATTTTTGAGAATATCGCGCAGGCTAATCGCAGGGATTTGATCCGGTACGGTAGTCGTACGCAGCGCATCGGCTGCCTTTCCTGTGCTGATGAAGACTTGCGGACTAAGCCGCACGTCATTGTCAGCCAGCAAGAAATCAAGCAAATCATGCATCGGGAACTTCTCCAGCAGCTTGGAGCTAATGATGATGCTCTTCAGATGAAAGCCGGCGGACGAATTGGCCCTCAGGTTAACCTCCCGAATGATTTCCAGAATGGACTCCCCTGTTTGCTCGAGGTTGAAGTAGGTTTTAGGGGCACCCGACGATTCAGAGCCGCCGGACGAGCCCCCGCTTTGAGGCAGGGCGAATTGCACCGTTCGCTGGATGATCGGTTTCTCGGGGGTGCTGCCAATCGGTTTTTGCTTCACTTCGTCTCCGCCTGGCTCGACCAGATCGAAGGCAACGCCAATGTCCAGATTCCGGTCTTCAATCGCGGCTCCGCTCCAGCAGCCCGTCAGCAAGCCAGCCATACCCGCGATGACAAACAGGCAAACCCAACCCTTGCGCTTCCCTCCATCATCCATGCCTCCAACTCCTCGCCTTAGCAATCAAGAGAAGCAGCACAGAAGCAATGGAAAAGAACAGGAAGGACACCAACCCGAGCAACTGACCGACGGCAAACAAGTCCGAGATGCCCTTGGGCAATAGAGAGAGGAGAAAAACCAGGGGAAGAAGGATGAACAGAGCGGCGGCTATCGGCAGACGTAATACCTTGGATACGCCAAGCGCGGCCAAATAATAGCAGATGCTGAAGGTGATGAAAACCTGCATGATCCAGATCGACAGCAGGAGCGATTCAAGACGCTCCAGAAACAGAAAACTCAGCTCGACGCCTCGAATGACATCCACAAACGGCCAGGTTCTCGTCACCACACCTTTTACTGAGAAAGCTCCAATGCTGACGATTACGGAAGCCACGTAAAAGAACAGGGTGATGCCAATCCCGTATCCGACGACCTTCCTTCCTTCGCGGGGCTTCTCCATTTGATAGAGGATAAACAGCAGGCACTCGTGCCCGGAAAAGGAAAAGAGCGTCGTTCGTAACGTTCGGATAACAGGCATGGCTCCTTCCGACAGAACAGGCCGGAGATAATTCGAATCGAACAGGAAGAGGCCGATCAAGCAAATGACCGTCAAGGCGCAGAGAAAGATGGGAACGACCACTTGACACATCTTACCGATGGCAAATAGACCACCGGCACACATATAGAGAGACAGCCATAAGAAAACGCTGGATATCGCCCAGGTAGGCGTCCCTTCCAGCAGGAGGAAGGAGGTTACCTCGTTCACGGAGCGCAGCTCAAATCCGGCAAAAACGAGAAAGTAGATCACAAGAAGCAGTCCGATTGCCTTCCCTGCCCACGACCCGATCAGCCTTTGAATGAACTCATAGAACGTCTGCTGCGGATAGCACTCCGCCAGCTTGACCATGATCCACGAGATGAATGCGTAAAACAACCCGCTGATGATGATCGATATCCAAACATCCGGCACCTTCCCCGTTTGAGCAACCTCCCGAGGAAGCGTCATCAGCTCCGAGCCCATCATGGAGCCAATGAACAGGAAAAGGGCTTGTCCCGTCGTCAATCGTTCGTTTTTCTTATCCAGTTCCATGACATCGCTCCTTCCAGTTCTTATTTCCGTTTCCTCGATTGGCTCCGAAACACAGCTGGTCGATTTCTCATGAAGCGCAGGGGAGCTCGCAGGAAGAAGTCCTTCCAATCCCCATAGCTCTTCGGCGCCAGCATCTGCGTATAAGGGACACCAAAGCTTCGAAGCCTCGTCATGTGAATGCACAGCAGGAGGAAGAACATGATCAATCCATACAGACCGAACAGGGCAGCCGAGAACATGGCAGGGAACCGGAGCATCCTCATGACGATTCCTGCGCTATAGATCGGCGCTACGAAGGACGAGATGGCGGTGGCCGAGACGATGATGACCAGAATCGGACTGACAATTCCCGCGTTAACCGCTGCTTGGCCGATGATCAACCCGCCGACAATTCCCATCGCAGGACCGATCGGCTTCGGCAGCCGCAGGCCTGCTTCTCGTAAAATCTCAATGGACACCTCCAGGATCAGCACCTCGATCAGGGTTGTGAAGGGGACTCCTTTTCGAGTACTGACGATCGACAGCACCAGCTTCGTCGGAAACAGCCCCGGGTGAAAGGAGATGAACGCGATATAGAGTGCAGGAGCAAACAAGGAGATCCAGGTCGCGACAAATCGCAGCATGCGGATGAACGAGCTGGGCAGCCATCGTTCGTAGTAGTCCTCCGGCGATTGCAGCATCATGGAAAAGGTAACCGGCACCAACAGCGCAAATGGAGAACCATCCAGCAGGAGGGCGACTCTTCCTTCCAGCAAGGCTGCGATGACTCGATCGGGCCGTTCGGTATTTTGAACCTGCGGAAAAGGACTGAGGAAGTCGTCCTCGATCCATTGCTCGACATACCCCGTCTCCAATACTTCGTCCATCTCAATGGCTTGAACACGCCGCTTGACCTCTTCCACCAGCTCGGGGTCGGCAATGTCTTTGAAGTACGCCACGATCAAGGTTTTCTCAACCTTGGTTCCCACCCGGAAGGATACCATCGCCAAATGCTTGCTTTTCCCCTGCCTTCGCAGCATAGCGGTATTGTCGCTGAGCGCTTCCGTAAAGCCAATTCGCGGACCGCGCAGGATCGATTCGGAGATCGGATCCTCTATCGAACGGGTGTTGCCTCTCGACGAGCCCAAAATCAGCACCCCGGGCAGCCCTTCCAGTAAAAGAACGGTGGATCCAAACAGCACACTCGTCAATGCGGTCTCCACATCGGGGACAGCCTCCATTTCGGAAACGAGCAGCACCTGCTCCATCAGCAGCGTTCTCAAGTCTCCCCCTGTTGGGAGGTTCTCCCCTTCCGTTTGGTTGGCCCACTCCAGTAAAGGCCGCATGACAAACTGGTCCAGGCTGGGCTTATCCGTCAATCCGTTCAAAAAGAACAAGGTTGCGGGAGCTTTCAAGTTTTTCAAATATAGAGAATGCTCATTCACATCCGCCATATCTTGAGACGCATCTCGGAATTGCTGCAGGAATCCTCGATACTCCCCCGGAGCGTCATTCAGGAGGCCTTGCTCTTGAGATGGCGCCGCACCGCTGTCCTCGATTGGATCGGCCTCAAGCGGCCCCGTGCGGCTCATCCCAGCGGTACCCTTTTCGTAGCTGCGCAGTTTTCGCACCGTGAGCATGATCAGAAGAGGAACGAGGGTGATCCACCCCGCCTGAATAAACATGCTCAGCTTTAAGGGAGTGAGGAATAAGGAACTCTGCATGAAGGCCTCCAAATGGATAAGGTTTCCTTAGTATTTTCATGTTCCATCCAAAAAAATACCGCCCGCTTCATCGCTTCAAAAAGAAACGATAAAACGGACGGTTTAGGTTTGTTCTCTTTCGTACTAATCCATGCAGGCCACGAGTATGGCTCCCTCACCTGCATAGGTTCCGATGACCGGTCCCATCTCCGAGAAGATGATATCCTTGAAGGGGTACTTGGACAGGATCGTTCGCATGACTTCCTTGGCCTTCTGCTCGCAGTTGCTGTGGGCGATGCCAAGCACCGTCTTTTCTGCGTTCTTGACCGTCTCCCCGATCCGGTCGATCATCTTCAGGATCGCGTTCTGCGAGCCGCGCACCTTCTCCACGACTTCGAGACTGCCTTCCGCACTCGCTTTCATGATCAGCTTGATATTAAGAACAGAGGCGATCGCTCCGCGGACATGGTCCAGGCGCCCCCCCTTGACGACATTCATTAGCGTATCCAGTACGAAGTAGTTCTTCACCTCCGGAATGCTTTTGCCGATGTACTGGAGCAGCTCCTGCAGGGAGCTTCCCTGCTTGGCAAGACGAGCGGCCTGGTACACCAATAAACCGAGACCGAGAGAAGCGTTCTTGCTGTCGATCACATGAATGCGTTCTCTACCCGAGCTCTCCTCCTCCACAAGCTGCTTTCCCATGACCGCATGCTGGTAAGTTGCACTGAGCGCAGAAGACAAGGAGATGCAGATGATATCATCGGCTTCGTCCACTGTCTGAAACTGCTCATAGAAGGCATGCGGAGAAGGACTGCTCGTCTTCGGGAGCTCCTTCTCGGTTTTCATTTTCTCGTAAAAGACTTGCCGATCCATCGTAGAAGGGAATTGCTCGTGCTTGAAGCATACGAATAAAGGAACTTGGATGATATCAAATTCTTCCATTATCGCCTGAGGCAAATCTGCACTTCCGTCGGTAACAATTCGTACGGCCATTCATCAATCTCCTTTTTTGCCAAAGCTCGCTGCCTGGCTTCCCTTATCGTAACCCATTCCAGCCAAAAAAGAAATTGTACGGAAGGGAAACTCTCACCCTGTACGAAAGGGCAAGCGCCCTATTATCGAAAGCGATTAAAAGATTTTTCCAGCTCAAGCAGCTGATTCAGCTTCCATTCCGATCCACCCGAATCAAGCGCTGCGTCATAAAGCCTTATGAACAAACAGCGCAAAAAATGCTTACGGTTCGTGTTCCGGGTATAGCTTTCCAAGCTCCTGGATTGCGCCGGCTCCATCTGCTTCAACCATTCGCAAACCGTGTCAAAGGATACCTTCTCCTTCTCCAGCATCGAGACAATGATCGTAGCAAGCCGCTCGTCCTCTTCCCGCTGGTAGACTTCCTCCGGCCTTTCGAGGAGAGCACGCATCCCCACCCAGATCTCGGCACACTCCTCGCCGCCTGCATGACGGCTCAACGCGCATTCGTCGAGGGCATCCGCCACATGCGCAGCGGAGTGCGCCCATCCTTTGCCCTCTACATATCCGCGAAAGTCGTTTTCCTGCTGACAATAATGGACGAGAGCTTGCAATGTATTTTGAAAGCGATCTCTCGATAAATAGGATTCACGGTTATCGCGCGCAAGGAGCAAGGCAATCAGCAAGGAGCTGAATGTACGCTTGAAGACGTGATCGCCCTCCTTCTCTCCGATCCCGAGGAACAGCCCCCGACCCGACAGTGATTCTTGCAAGAGTTCATCCAACTGAGGCTTGCCCCGTTCATCCTCCTGCATCACCCACGAGGACAGAAAGGAATAGGCCCCTTCCCGTGTATCCGAATCGGTCGCTCCCAGCTCGCTTACCTTTTGCTTGACTTGCTCCCATCCCTGTTGGTGAACCTCTGTCTCGTTCAATTGATCCACTCCTTATCTTGAAGGAAAATTCTCTCACGCTGCTCGCACTCTATTAAAATACCATTTGCTTTTCCATTTGTAGAGCTGCTTTTCTATATAAAAAAAGCTCCCCCTCCCTCTATTCGGCTTAAAACCGGATAAAGGTGGGGGAGTCCACTTCTTGATCAATCATTAGGTTCCTTCTCCATGCGAATTAAGGCTTGCGATTCCGGAAGGCACTTGCTCCTTCACAAGAACGCTAGTAGTCGAAGCGCTGATAACGAGGACCAGCAACAAAGCCGACATCCATTTTTTCATTTTGAATCACCCCCTCCATTATGGTTTCATATCGTTCGACCTGGTTTCTGCTCACTTGGTCTCTGCATTTTTCAAACCAGGCCGCACATACGATGGCAAGATGCTTGTTGTTTGAGGAAAAGCATTGCTGCAGGGCCAATAGCAAGTAATCGATTCCCTCTTCCAGACGTCCTCGGGTGATGCTGTAGATCGCCAGTCCATACAGAAGCTGCGTGCAATGGTTCCGATGAAACGAAGGAGCGTAATAAGTGCGGCCCTCGTCCTCATCCATTCGGGTTACCAGCTCCGTAATATCCTGTTGAAAGTACGGCAGGATGGTATCGATATTCTCTTGATGATAGAGCGAGGATTCCAGTAACGTGAGCAGCCCCGGCAGCTTCTCCTCGGGATGACGATCCAGAAACGCTAGATACTCCGACAGGTACTCGAATTTCCCCATGAGGATGTACAAGTTGAGTCGATTGGCATCGGCAAAGATGGAAAAGCGTCTCACGTCTTCCCGGCCGCTATCATCGAGATCATCAAACCAGCTTAAATCCTGATAGGCGGACACGTACTCTAGCGCCTGCTCAAACTTGCCTTGCTTCTCGAGGGTGTTGCCGCATAACAAGTAGCTATGTCCATAATATACCACTAAATGTCTTTCTATGGAATACTCTGTCTTATTTTCCTTTCTTTTGCGGTTTTTATTTCGATTTAAGATTAATTTAACGAGAGACAGCATCTCCGCAGCCAAGTCCCTCACCTCATCCCATTTGTGAAGGAGGAAGCAAGCATTGGCCAGATGCAGCAATCCGTCCAACTGGTAAGGCTCCGGCAGCCGCCTTCGAAAGGGAGCAAAACGCATTACCGCTTCCTGATAACCCTCCACATCCAGCTTCTTGCTGATCTCGGCCCGGAACCAGCGGTAGTGGCTGATCGCAAAGCGTTCCGAGTGCTGCTTGATCTCATTCTCAATCACACATCGATAAAACGGAATCGAATCTGTTCTTCGTCCCTCCAGAAACAGCTCCTCCGCCATTTTAAACACCGCTGCGAGGTGTTGGGGCTCCTCCATAAGCCGATCCAGGATGGTATTGACCAAATCATGCTTCTTCAGATCCAGGCAGCGAAGCAGGAGAGCCTTGATCCGTCGCCAATGAGCCTTCCCCTCCTGGAAGCATTCTTCGATGTACTCCGGGTACAGCCATCCTTCAGGATGATCGAGCGCAAGAGCTAGCCGGTCCATTAACGAAATGGGGATCGGCTTCGATAGACGGTTAAGGCTTCCGCTTAGCAGGCCGCGGTTAACCGACATTTTTTGAGATAGGCTGGAAAGCGTATAGCCCTGCGCTTCTATTTCCTTCTTTATCTCCTGATAGAGATCGCGTTTCTCGAAATGCATCGGATGGAGCATGTCTTTTTTTTCACCTCTGCGAACACTTTACCCTATCATTATCATAATTTTCATATAATTGGTACTTCCCGTATCAAAAGTGTATACCAAAATCATTAAAACATCAAGAATAATATTCATAAATCTCTATTTCTAGTTTTCTATGACAAAAAGGCACCCTCCTCGCAAGGAAAGCACCTATTTACATGTAAAGATTCTTTTTCTCTCTTTTTGGTAACTACAACTAAAATGAGGAAGAGAAAAGAAAAAAAGAGGTTTACGAAGACGATGGATGGTAGCATAGAAGAGAAACGAAAAGAAATGCATGAGCTGGCACAGAAGTATGGGATATCCGATCCCCGCGTGCTCAAGAAATCAAGAGAGCTGGACCGGCTGCTGAATGGGTTTACACGGCGGCTGGAGCCCAAGATACCCCTGGAGCGAGAACCGTGACGGTTGCTTCTCTTGTCCTCTCATCTCCGCTTTCAGGAAGGATCTCCTAAGCTATCATGCGACTTATCCATGGACAGTAAGCTGGGAGTGAATGGATTGAAGGAAGATGTTCTTGAATTAATAAACGAATGTAAGGCGGAGTATCATCCTCTGATCCTAGCGGATCTACTCTCTCTGCCTCTCTTTATTAAATCAGAAGCTCCTTGCTCATGTCTTTAGGGATAGAAGAGTGTATTCTGAAAACAAACACTGTAGGGAAGACATTGAGACACTGCTTGTTGAGATCAGTCTATGGCATGTCTAAAAAATACCACTTGTCATTTGGTTTTGGGAACCAATGATCAAGTGGTATTTATTTTCTATGGAATTTAAGAATTGGATTTGGTTCCATCTCTACCCTCATTCACTTCTTAAGAAGATCCCTTCCTGGTTGCTGTCGATCTTAACCTGCTTATCTTTCACGATCCACTCATCACTCTTTTCCACAAAAAAGTGATACCCGCCGATGGATTCGACAAAGGCAGGATCAATCGGAGTGGCCGTCATGTTAATCCCTGCTGAAAATGCGTCGCTGCCGCCTCCCGCATACTTTGCATAAATTCGTACCTGTTGGCCATCCTGGAATCCCCATTCCTCTTGAAAGGTTTGGATTGCGGCATCCGAGATCGTAAGTTTCATTTGGATTCCCCTCTTTCTCTTTATTAGTGCTAATTAAGAATGACGACTTCCGGCTCTGGAACAAAACCAAAGTTCCGATGGATTTCGTCTATGATAACGGTTAACAAAGAAGCGATATCCTGAGCGCTTGCCTGGTTGCTGTTCACAATGATATTGCCATGATGCGGTGAAATCATCGCTCCTCCGTGGGTAAGTCCTTTCAGATTGAGCTGCTCCACCAAGGCCCCAATGGGCGTACCATAATCGTAATTGTTCTTGAATACGGAACCACAGGACGGATAAGAGAAATGATACTTGCCGTTGCGATATTGTTCAATTCGATTCAGCGTATCGGGAATAGGGGTCCCTTTATCCTCAAGCCCTTTCACTTCTTGCGAAAAGAAATCGTAAAAGGTCTTCAGATTTGCTGAATCCGGTAGATCCAGCCACCGATTTAACGCCATTTGCAAATCATGCTCTTTCTCTCCGGCAGGGGTTACCGTCAGTTCCGCTCCAAGAATGAGCCAGTTGTGCTCTTGAAAAATGGACTTTTTATAGCCGTACTGACAGTCGCAGACCTCGATCCATTGGGGGATCAACTGATCCTGGTCCAAATCGAGGAAGCAAACACGTTTTATCACATCGCTGATTTGGAACTGCTCAAACTTGGCATTCATATAAATCCCTGCACCCAAACTCCCTGGCAGCAGATAGGTTCTCTCAAAGTCGGGAATACGAGAATGAAGGCCGACAAGGGCCAGCATGGACATGGGGACCCCCGCGGAAACAAACCAGGAAGCTGCGCGGTTTTCCCAATAAGCAAGCCTTTTTAACGAGATGTATACATGGTCTTCGCGAGGACGATCGGGAAAAAGCAGGTTTGAGCCCATTCCGAATATCGTATAGGCCTGACCATGTGATTTGCACGCTTGCAATACGGCGATTAATTCATCTTGCGAAGGTGGTGCTGAAAAATAGTGAGCCGTTCCGCCTATTTGATAGGAGCAGTGCCGGGCAAGCAACTCTTGTTTAAACATCTTCCATTCCCTCCATGATTCCCTTTCATCCTTCCATCTACATTATCATCTTATCCAATTGAACGAAATTATCCAAGTCCAGCAAGCCGGCGGGGCAAAATTACCATACAAAAAAGACGTTCCTGTCAGCCAGGACGTCTTTTGGGCTCTTCCTTTATTCGTTAGGCAAGGAAGCGTTTGATTAATTCCTCGTTTGACCCGTGAAATAGAGGGTATTGGCGTAGATTCTATTGCCGATGACGGTCGAATACCACATTGTCTACGGAACACTGCTAGCCGTCAGATAGGATTACTTTTCCGCCAGATTTCCTTATCTTACCTTGCCCTCTCCTGATGTCGTGTGCTATGTATGGGAATGACGTTGAACGGAACTGACGATAATGAGGTGAATCAAAAATGAAACTCATCCACAAGGTATTGGTTTCCACCCTTTGCCTGACTCTGCTTGGCCACTCGGCAAGCTCCCTCCATGCAGAAGAAACGAAAGCCGCTGAAGCTTCCAAGCAAGTATTGAAATGGACCGTGAACCTGGACAAAATCAATGGAATTCAAAAGTACGGCTACTCCGATCCACAGCTTGCAAAGGACGGGACAAGCTACTTCATGTCGAGGCCCGTGAACGGCTCAGCCTTTAGCAGCCTTATCTCCATCTCCGCGAGCGGAAAGGTGAACTGGGTTTATCGGGTTGCCCTTAAAGATATCAGTTATAACGTCGTTTCTCCGGGCAATCTATTTCGCGCCACCCCGGACGGGAATGTCTTCATGGAATATCATACCGAGAACGACATCACGGTCCAACGGATTGGTACAGACGGTAAACCGAAAGCGGAATATCGAATGACCGGCGCCATCAAGAACTTCAATGCTTTCCGCATAACTTACCTGAACGGAGGCATCCTCTATGCCGCTAGAGCCGAAAAGGATGGAACGATCCGTCTGGTTCAGTATAACGCGCAAGGCAAGGTGATTTGGCAGAAGCCTGTAGGAAAGGGATTTCAACAGGCACCCAAAGGAACCTTTAGTGTAACGCATGACATGGAGATCATCGACAATCATGTGGTGGTACACCAAGCCTCCTATGTTGAGGTTTATAACTTGAAAGGCGACAAGCTGTGGAGAATATCCAAAAAGACAAATGAGCGCTACAGCCCTCGCTTCTTAAGCGATGGTTCGGCTGTTGCTGAAGTGAGAACCATCGAGAAAGGCGCCAGTGTTGCGACGAGATTGGTTGGGATCCACAATACCGGAAAAACCAGATGGACCCTTCAAGCCGATGCAGGCAGCAACCTATACCGATTCGGGAATTCTTTCGTCTACACGAACACGAACGCGGACGGCCGAGACCGTCAACTGACGGCAATCGACCCCGCCACTGGTAAGACAACCGCAAGCTTCTCTTCTCAAGTGCTGGCGGTTATGAACAAGAGCTACTACGAAGGAAGGGATTATATGGCGGATCCCTACCTGTTCCTAGGCGAGTACAATTCCAATTACAAGAATACAGGCTATCGCTTGCTGGACCCGGTAACCTTGAAGCCCGTACCCCTTCCTGTGGATTTGAATGTTTTTTCGAAGCGCGATACCATCACCGCGCAACTGAAGCCTCTGTATCTTCAGCAAGGCAGTCAGCCTTATGTTTTGTACTGGAACTCCTATGAGCTTCGTCGATATGATCTATAACTGGATTACGGAAATGAGAAAGCGCCATTCCCGGAGGAATGGCGCTAATAGCCATGACACGTTCAAACCTTGCCTGTAAGGCTTCAGCTCACCTTATGCTCAATCCGCAGCTTGTCGGCGACCATCGCGATGAATTCGCTGTTGGTTGGTTTCGACTTGCTGATATTGATCGTGTAGCCGAAGATAAAGCTGATGCTGTCGATATTGCCGCGCGTCCAGGCGACCTCGATTGCATGGCGAATGGCGCGTTCCACGCGGGAAGGCGTCGTTTTGTATTTTTCGGCAATCGCAGGGTACAGCGTCTTCGTGATCGCACCCAGGATTTCGATGTTGTTGTACACCATTGTGATGGCTTCCCGGAGGTATTGGTAGCCCTTGATATGGGCAGGAACACCGATCTCATGAATGATGCTGGTGATGTTCGCATCCAGGTTCTTGCCCTTGTTCATCGGAACGACGTTGGTCTTGGAGGAGATCGAATGGGACACCGATGTTGGGGCGGTACCTGCGAGTTGACGAATCCGGTTTGTCAGCACGTCCATGTCGAACGGCTTCAGGATGTAATAAGATGCTCCGAGTTGAACAGCCTTCTGGGTGATGTTCTCTTGGCCAAACGCCGTCAGCATGATGACCTTGGGTTGCGGCTGCAGGTTCATTTCCCGAAGCTGCTCCAATACGCCCAAGCCATCCAGATGCGGCATGATGATGTCCAGAATGAGTACATCGGGAACTTTCTTCGCTTGTTCCATGAAGCGAATGACTTCATTCCCGTTATAGGCTACCCCCACAACAGACATATCTTCCTGATCGCTGATGAATTCCGATAATAAGTTTGTAAATTCCCGGTTGTCATCTGCCAAAACCACTTCGATCTTTTGCAAGTTAATATCCTCCTCTTTCCTCTTTTCGCCCCTTCCAGGATATGTATTCGACACGGCAAAGCAGATTCCTTCTGTCGAAACATTTTTTTATTTCATTTTTTTGAAAAATTGAGTATACTTAATAATTTTATCTTATTTCCGACTTCGATCGACACCATCTTCTCTGCTTCCCCTTGGTTTCATCCTGTTTGTGCAAAAGCCCCCGAATCGCCTGGCCCCTTTGCGGGAACCGACCGATGTCGGGAGCGATCCTCCTGTTCTAACTCGCGGTACGCTGGCTCTGGCCTGCAGACGCTTCCTCCATGAGACCCGCATCACGCAGCATCCATTCGATGAAGCAGCCATAGCCATTGGCCGGATTGTTGACGAACACGTGGGTGACTGCGCCGACCATCTTGCCATTTTGTATAATGGGACTGCCGCTCATCCCTTGCACGATCCCGCCGGTTCGCTCCAATAGCCGTTTGTCCGTTATCTTGAGGACAAGCCCTTTTGTCGCGGGAAAGTCTTGCCGGGAGACGTGCGTAATCTCGATGTCAAACTTCTCGACCTTCTGTCCGCTGACCACGGTGTAAATTTGCGCGGGCCCTGGTTTTACTTCGTGGGCGAAGGCAACGGGGATCGCCTGCTCCTGAACACCATGATCGGGAACGTCCTCCATTTTGCCGAAGATCCCGAAGGACGTATTCTTCTCGATGTTGCCAAGCGTCTTCCCTTCTCGGTAAAAGTGCGCGATCTTCTCGCCGGGGTCGCCATTTTGGCTTTTGGCGATCGACGTCACGTTGGAATGAACGATCTCCCCTCCGCCGACGGCAATCGGCATCTGGGTGTCCATGTCCGTGATCACGTGGCCTAACGCCCCATACGTTTGACGGTCCGGAGCGAAGAACGTCAAGGTTCCGACACCGGCCGCCGAATCGCGGATATAGAGCCCCAGCCGATAAGATCGGTCCAGAATGTCATAAGCCGGTTTGAGCTTGATGTTCAGCTTCTCCCCGCGTCGAATGACAACGAGGTTTAGCGGCTTGCCGCTTTTTCCGGCTTCCTCGGTGTAACGCCCGACCTTTTCCACTTCCTGAATGGGGACGCCATTCATGCTGATGATCATGTCCCCGAGTTGAAGCTTGGCTTCTTCCCCAGGTGAAACCTTTTGGTTGCCTGCAACAGTGATTTGATGATGGCCGACGATGAGGATACCGGCCGACTTCAGCTTCACGCCAATGGTCTGCCCCCCGGGAATTACCTTAACCTCCGGGATGACCTGGACATGCACGGTACGCAGAGGAATTTTTCCTACCTTGAACCGAAGATCCGTGTGACCGGCTTTGGCAGAGGCGACTTGAATGGGTTCTTTTAAGCTAACTTGGGAAAAATATTGATGGAGGCCGTTGACTTGAAGAACGTCTGGATGATCGACGGAGACTTGAGCCAGCACCGGCATGGAGAGGGGGAGCCGGGTTACCTGTCCGCTAAACATGCGGTAATGGGACGGCATGGTGCTCAAGCTTTGGAGAGGCGCGGAGAATCCCAAGAGGATGATCGCCAGGGAGAGGATGATACCCACCCATTGATACCGATTGCCGGAGTTCAAGCGGATCACGCTCCTTATCTTTACTGCCCGATGAGCGATGGATTTCGTCATCAGCGTAACTATAAGGTAACCCCGGCTGTTCGGTTTTATGAATCAAAATGTTACCGGGAAACCCGCGTCATTCCTGGGGTTTTCCCAACTTACGCAGGAGATTTCTGGCGGGCTGCCATGGAGATCATTTCCTCCGCATGGCGTTTCGTCGTCTCCGTTACCTCGACGCCGCCCAGCATCCGGGCAAGCTCCAGCACCCGGCCTTCGTGATCGAGTCGATACACCCTCGTATAGGTGCGTTCGTCTTCAACACCCTTTTGAATGAGGTAATGCTCATCCGCCATGCAGGCCACTTGCGGCAAGTGCGTAATGGAGAACACCTGGCAATCGGCTGACAGTCGGGACAGCTTCTCGGCAATGGCTTGAGCCGCTCGGCCGCTGACCCCGGTATCCACTTCGTCAAAGACGAGGACCGGAATGCGGTCGACCTTGGCGAAGATCGTCTTCATCGCCAGCATAATCCGGGACAGCTCACCACCAGAGGCGATTCGGCTGATGCTGCGGAGCGGTTCTCCCGGGTTCGCGGAAATGAGGAACTCCACGTCGTCGATCCCCGTGGGGGTTAACCGGATGTGACGACCCTCCAGCTCCGGTCCGCCCGCGTCGTCCATCTGTTCGATGCGAACGGCGAAGCGAGTGCGCTGCATCTGCAGCTCCTGCAGCTCGCGTTCAATCGCCTCCGCTAGCTCCTTTGCCGCTTGCTTGCGAAGAGCGGAGAGCGTAACAGCGGAATCAAGCAGCACCTTGCGTTCACGCTCCAGCTCGACTTGCAGCTTGGCGACATGCTCGTCTTTGTTGTCGATGAGCTCCAGCTCGTGCCGAATCTTCTCTACATAAGCCAGGATTTCTTCGACGTTGTCCCCGTATTTTCTTCGCAGGGTGGACAGCTCGTCCAGGCGGCGCTCAATCTGGTCGATACGCGCCGGATTGAATTCGATCTGATCGCGGTAATCCCGAAGCTGGAACGAAGCATCCTCGACCTGGTAATACGCGGATTGGATCTGCTCCAGCACCGGTTGAAGGATCGCAGGATCCAGGGCAGCAATGTCCTGAAGCTTCTGCATGGCCTTACCTAGTGCCTGAAGTCCCTTGCCGGTGGCTAGCACTTCATAAGAGTCGTGAACGCTCGAGAACAGCTTCTCCGCGTTTGCCAGCTTACGCTTCTCCTCGAGCAACTTTTCCTCTTCCCCCGGCTTCAGCTTGGCACCGGTAATCTCCTCCACCTGGAACCGATACAGGTCTTGCATCTGCAGAGCCTGCTTGCTGCTGTCCTGCAGTTCCCTCAATTGCCGGTGTATGGTCGTGTAGCGCTCATACGTTGCTTGATAGCTGGCGGATGCTTGTGCTACCGTTTCCCCGCCAAAAAGGTCCAGCCAGCCGATATGTCCTTCCGGGCGCATCAGCGACTGATGCTCATGCTGGCCATGGATGTTGACCAGCCATTCCCCGATTTCACGCAGCATCGTCTGGTTTACGAGTTGCCCGTTGATGCGGCTGGTGCTCTTGCCGGCCGTCGTCACTTCACGGCGGATCATGAGCGGCTCTGTGCGGTCCGCTCCAAGCCCGATCCCTTCAAGCGCTTGCCATGCAGGGTGATCCGGGTCCAGGTCGAACATGGCCTCCATCTCCGCCTTCTCATGACCGTACCGGACGAGGTCCGTGGAAGCACGTCCTCCCGCGATCAGGCCAAGCGCATCAATGATGATGGATTTCCCCGCGCCGGTCTCCCCTGTCAGAACTTGAAAGCCTCGGTCAAACGTCAGATGGACCGACTCAATAACCGCCAAATTGCGGATTGTCAATTCCCTCAGCAAGTTGAATCACCCCAGCAAACTCATGATTTCGTTTACAAATTCCTCGCTGCGTTCTTTGGTTCGACAGATGACCAGGATCGTATCGTCTCCGCAGATCGTGCCCATCATGCCTTCCCAATCCATGACGTCAAGGATGGCGCCGAGGGCATTCGCCGTTCCGGGCGTACACTTCATGACGACAAGGTTTTCCGTGAAGTCGATGCTCACGAATTGGTCCATCAGGGCCCGCTTCAGTCTTTGCTCCGGGTTAAACCGCTGCTCGGCCGGAACCGCGTACTTATAGCGGCCGTCGACGGTCGGCGTCTTGATCAGGTGCATTTCCTTGATGTCTCGGGAGACGGTGGCCTGCGTCACGTTAAACCCAGCTTCCCTCAGAGATTCAACGAGATCCTCCTGCGTTTCAATCTCCAAGGAAGTCAAAATTTCCTTGATCTTCAGATGTCGTTTTCCTTTCATACCCGTTATCCTCTCTTTTCCAAGCTTTGGCGATCAATTTCGAATTCAATTTTGCGAATTTTCCCGTTATGGGGACTTACCACAAGAATCCCAGCCGCTTCTTCATATAGCAAAGCGTAGGGGAGCAATCGATCCCGAATGCTGCTGCCTGTCCATTCGTAAGGCTGGCGTTCTCGTTCCACCTTGACGAGGTACAGGTCTTCCTCCACTTGAGCCCAATGGTCCACATAGAGGCGGCTTTCCCATTCGGCACCGCCGGCGTCTGCGCCTCCATCCACTTGAATGAAGAGCGGAATGCGCCGCTTGACGGTCAACACCTCGTAGCCGGCATTCTCTAACAAGGCAACGGCGTCGGTTACCGGTATTTCCTCATCAGGTTCTATATGCAGGGGTCGATCCGGCAGCCTATTCCACCAGCGCCTGATTTGAAAAGACCCCCAGATCACAAAAAGCACCAGTAAGAGGATGACAATGTAGCCATCTCCATTTTTCATTCCCATCACCCGAATATATATTCGCCTTTTTTCGTCGAAATCCTTCTCCAGGAAAAAAGCTTTCGATCTTTCAAAAAAAGACTCATCGCGTTTCGATGAGCCTGTTCATGAGGAATATATGCAATTCATCAACCTGAGCTTATAGGGGTTAGGAGCCAAAGGTTCCGGCTGCTTGGGCAACCGTATCGGCAATCAGGCGATCCAGATCTCCTGTTAAAGTCTGCGGTTCCCCAATCCATTCCCACAAAGCAAGAAACTCAATGTTCCCTTCGCCGCCGGTGATGGGAGAGAACGTCAATCCGTTTAGGCCATAGCCCGTATCAGCGGCAAACCGAAGCACGGTTTCGAGTACTTCCCGGTGCACCCCATGATCCCGAATGACTCCGGACTTGCCAACCTTCTCCCGGCCTGCTTCAAATTGCGGCTTGATCAGGGCCGCCACCTTCCCGTTCGGCTCGAGAATGCCAGCTAACGGCGGAAGGATGAGCTTCAAGGAGATAAAGGAAACATCGATGGTCGCAAAATCCGGCGTTTCCTCCGGAAGGTCAGCACGCGTCAGATAGCGGAAATTCGTCCGTTCCATGACGGTTACACGAGGGTCGTTGCGAAGCGACCAGTCCAACTGGTTGTACCCCACGTCTACAGCGTAGACGTGCTTGGCTCCGTTTTGGAGAGCGCAATCGGTGAAGCCCCCGGTGGAGGCACCGATGTCCAGCATGACCGCCCCCGTCACATCCAGTCCGAAATGCTTGATCGCTTTCTCCAGCTTCAATCCGCCACGGCTTACATAGGGATGCAGCGCTCCTTTGACCTTCAGGACTGAGGTTCGGGGGATCTTGGTTCCCGCCTTCTCCACCGGCTGTTCATCCGCGAGGACGAGGCCTGCCATGAGGGCGGCCTTTGCTTTCTCGCGGCTTTCGTAGAAGCCCTGCTCCACGAGCAGGACGTCGATTCGTTCTTTGTCGCTCAGGGGATTCGTCTCCTTCTCTTCAATAACGGAGCTTGAGCTAAGTGGCTCAGGCTCTCTGCCGTTTCGACCGGGGAAGCATCTGCTGAACCTGAGCCGCCACATTCTCGGCGGTGAGGCCCACTTCCTGCCGCTGCTCCTTGATCGATCCATGCTCGACGAAATAATCGGGCACACCCATGCATTTGATCGAAAGGGTGAGGCCGTGGTCGGCATAGAATTCCTGCACTGCACTGCCAAAGCCTCCGAGCCGCGCGCCTTCCTCCAACGTGAGGATCTGGTACCGGCCCTTGGCCAGCCTCAATAGCATCTCTTCGTCAAGCGGCTTGATAAAGCGTGCATTGACGATATGAAGCGAGATTCCAAGGGGACGAAGCAAATCAGCTGCTTCCTCCGCCAGCTGCACCATAGGGCCAACAGCCAGCACGGCGATCCGTTCGCCTTCGCGAACGGTCTCCCAGGTGCCAATCGGGATCGGTTCAATGATCTCCTCCGGCTTTACGCCGGTACCGTTGACTCGCGGATAGCGATAGGCGATGGGACCTGCATCATATTGCTGAGCCGTCACCATCATGCGGCGAAGCTCGTTCTCATCCTTGGGCATCATGAGGACCATATTCGGGAGGTTCCGCAGGAAGGCGATGTCATAAACCCCTTGATGCGTCTCCCCGTCCGGCCCGACAAACCCGGCCCGATCAATCGCGAACGTGACATTCAGCTTCGGTCGGCAAATGTCATGCACAACCTGGTCGTACGCCCGCTGCAGGAAGGTCGAATAGACGGCAAAGACCGGCTTCATGCCCTCCTGAGCGAGTGCAGCGCATACCGTTGCCGCATGCTGCTCGGCGATGCCGACATCCACCATCCGCTTCGGATAGCGCTCCGCAAACTTCATAAGCCCGGAGCCGCCCGGCATAGCCGGGGTGATGGCGACGATCCGCTCGTCATGAGCCGCAAGCTCGATCAACATGTTACCGAACACTTCCGTATACATTGGCGCACCGACCGCTTTGATCATTTGGCCGGACTCGATCTTGTAGGCGCTCGCTCCATGCCAGGCGTGGGAATCGGCTTCGGCGTGCGTGTAGCCCTTTCCTTTGCGCGTGAGAACATGAATGAATACCGGACCGTTCACCTTGTCCGCCTGGCGGAAGGTATCGAGCAGTTGTGAAATGTTGTGCCCGTCCACAGGGCCGAAATACGTAAAGCCCAACTCCTCGAAAAGAGCGCCCGGAATCAAAAAATACTTCATGCCGTCTTTGAACCGTTCTGCTGTTTTGGCGAGCGTTTCTCCGACGGCGGGGATGCGTTTCAAGAGAGCTTCAATCTCTTCCTTGGCCTTTTTATAATGGCGGCCCGCCCGGATCTTCATCAGGTAGTTGTGCATGGCCCCGACGTTTGGCGCAATCGACATCTCGTTGTCGTTCAAGATCACCATGAGCTTCTTCTGCTCATGTCCGATATGGTTCAAGGCCTCAAAAGCCATTCCACCGGTCAGAGCTCCGTCCCCAATCAAGGCTACAACCTGATTGGTTCGGCCCTGAAAGTCGCGGGCCATGGCCATCCCCATCGCAGCAGACAAGGAGGTGCTGCTGTGTCCGGCTTCCCATACATCATGCTCACTCTCGGAGCGCTTGATGAAGCCGCACATCCCGTGATACTTCCGCAGCGAGTCAAATTGATCCTTACGTCCGGTTAAGATTTTGTGAACGTACGATTGGTGGCCTACATCGAATATGAGTTTATCATCAGGACTGTTAAAATAGTAATGAAGCGCCAGGGTCAGTTCAACGATCCCCAGGTTGGAGGACAAGTGCCCGCCAGTAACCGACAACTTCTCGATCAAGAACCGTCGAATTTCTTCGGCGAGCGGCTCCATATCCTCGATCGACAAAGCCTTCAGGTCTTTGGGCTCCTGAATTCGTTCGAGCACGTAAGGTTCCCCCGTTTCTCGTTGTAATCGCAACGTCCATTATACCACAACAAGGGAAACACACTCAACGAAGGAGCATTTTTGTGACAAAGGGGTGACGGCTACACCGGTGGTGATAGAACATACAGCTGTAAAACCGAAACCGGAATATCCATGAACGCCTCGACGATCGCTTCGTCATACCGGGTTCCAGCCCCCTCCCGAATCCCCTCTCGCGCTTGTGCGACCCTACACGGCTGTCCGCCCGATTCAAAGGAATCATTGACCAATCGATCAAAATCATCCAAAACAGCACACACCCGGGCCAGATAGGGAATTTTTTCACCTGCGAGGCCATCCGGGTACCCGCTCCCATCATAGTGCTCATGGTGATGCCGAATGATCTCCAGCACCTCCGGTCCCAGCTCCGAATGAGAGCGCATTAAATCCGCTCCAGCCTGAGCATGCAGTAAGCGGATGTTGAGTTGCTCGCTCGTCAGCTTCGCTTGAGGAATCCACAGCTCGGAGGGGAACAAGCCAACTCCGACATCATGCAAAAAGCTTCCGATGATGAGCGCCCTCTTGGAGGCATCATCCAAAGCCAGTTCATCCGCCAGCTTGTCCGCCAAGATGGCAACCCTAACGCAATGCCGATACATAGCTGGATGCTTTCTTGACAAAAACTCCATCCATTCCATAGCATTTTGTTTTGGGCCCAATCGAAAAAAATCGTTGAAGGAATGCATTCCGTCCAAGGTTCTGTTTCTCCTTTAAATGCCTTATTGTCCGCCCATTTCCAGGATGTCGTACAATATCACTTATCCGACACATCACAACCAGAGGGTGAGATTTTCAACCATGAACAACATGAATACGAATCAGTGGCTGTCCGACACATCCAGAAAAGGGAAGTCATATTCTGATGATCAAATTGTTCAAATGTTCCTGACTGTTTGCTGCACTTCGCCAAATACAAAACGAAATTACAGCCGAGCCATCCAACGATTTCGCGACTTCATCCCCCATTTGCCCCTAAAGCAGGTCTCATGGCGCGAAATCGAAGCGTTCAAGCTTTCTCTTCAACATGGAATTGCTCCTGATCGAGCCTTTGCTCCTGCCAGCATTGCTGCTTTTTTGGCTCCCCTGAAGTCCTTTTATCGATGGGGAAGCGATCCGAGCATAGCCCTTTTTTCGTCCAATCCTACCTTAACAGTCCGGATTCCAACCATCGCGGTCACGAGCCGGAACCATTACCTCACGAAAAAAGAAGTCGGAAAACTGCTTCATTCCTTGAAGGGGGGCGGGATGCGCAACTACTTGATCGGGCTTTCTCTCTTGCTTTTGGGCCTCCGGGTGTCCGAGCTTGTGAACATTCGTTGGGGTGATTTTCAAGCCGATTTGCTTGAATCCTCCGTCTACCTGAGCATAAAAAAGGCGAAGGGCGGTAAGACGAGAGACGTGAAGATTCCCGCGTTCTTATGGGATCTTTTCCGTAATTACGCGAAGTCATGCGCTGCAGAAAGGATGGAAAGCCTCCATGACGACTTCCCCCTATTCCCGATAACGGTCCGCCAGGTCGAACGCATCATTAAGAACGCGGCTCGTGCGAGTTCCATCGAGAAACCGGTTACTCCTCACTGGCTAAGGCATACGAATGCGACACTTGCCTTGCTCCAAGGAGCTTCGCTCCAGCAAGTTCAAGAATCGTTGGGGCATTCTCACATCAATACAACCCAGCGGTACCTGCATACAGTCGAACAACTAAAAAAGGGTGCACCTGATTTCGTGCACGACAGCTTACAAGAGTATATAATGTAAAAATGGAAAATTATTTGAGTAAAGACATATGAAAAAAATGGGGAGAAAAGTCGGATAAGTGATATTGTACGACACGAAGGTTCCGAGAGGGTCATACATAAAAAATAGACCGTTAGGATTATTTCCCTGACGGTCTATAAGGCGTCTGTTAATGGTCGCGATTCATTAAGTATTGGGCTAGCTCGATCAACCGATCCGGCTGGGAAAAACCTGCTTCACTCACCGCTCGAATCGCTCTTTCGGTAAGCTCGGTTACGCGCTCGCGAGAGGCTTCCAACCCCAATAAATAGGGATAGGTCACTTTATGCTGCCGCTCATCGCTCTTCACGGGCTTTCCCAGCTTCCCTTCATCGCCGGTCAAGTCAAGAATGTCATCTTGGATCTGAAAGGCAAGCCCGATGGAGTACCCGAAGGTCTTTAAGGCTTCTAGCTGCCGTTCCGTGGCTCCTGCGATGCGTCCTCCTGCAAGAAGGGAGAAGACGATGAGATCCCCGGTTTTGTGCGTATGAATGGCTTGCAGGCCTTCCACGTCGGTAACGCCTTGCTCCCCTTCCATATCGGCCGCCTGCCCACCGACCATGCCCAGAGGGCCTGCCAGACGAGAAAGGTCTTCCACGATGCTCAGGCACACATCTGCAGGAGCTCCAAGCTTGCCTGCCTCCGTTATCAGATGGAATGCATGCGTCAACAACCCGTCCCCTGCCAGAATCGCCATCGCTTCGCCAAACACCTTGTGGTTGGTGAGGCGCCCTCGCCGGTAATCGTCATTGTCCATGGCGGGAAGATCGTCATGAACGAGCGAGTAAGTATGGACAAGCTCGACTGCACAAGCAACCGGCATGGCGGCTTCCACGTTCCCGCCGAGCGCTTCTGCCGCAGCCAGTGTCAGGACAGGCCGCATCCGCTTGCCCCCGGCCAATAGAGAATAGGTCATCGCATCCTTGAGCTTCGGATGCAGGTCCCATCCCTTTGGCCAGACCGATGCCGCCAGATGAGTTTCGACGCGGCTCGTTTGTTCCGCCAAGTACTGCGTAAAGCTCTTTGCTTTCTCGGTCATCGTTCTTGACTCCCCCATCGCGAAATCTGGTATATCCGAGCAAAAAGCCTTCCGTATTTCCCGGAAGGCTTCACTTGGTTGCTTACGGCCGATCGTCTCCTTCGACAGCGAAGGGCTTCTTCACCAGGGAGCCATTTTCCGAGACCAGCATTTCGATCTTGCGCTCCACTTGCTCAAGCTTCTGGCCGCACAGATGAGACAGCTTCATTCCCTCTTGAAACCACTCGATGGCTTGCTCCAGCGGAACGTCTCCCGATTCCAGCCTGCTGACGATTTCCTCCAGCCGCTGCATGGCCTCCTCGAACGAAAGCGCAGCCGCCTCGTTCTCCCCTTGAGGTTGTGCGTTCATCCCTGCTTCTCCTCCCTTGTCTCTCCGTCTGAGCCGCTCTCGGTCGAATCAATCCCCCAGACCGAAGCAGTCAGCTTGCCGTCTCCCAGCCGCACACGCAGAAGATCGCCGGGCTGAACCTGATGGACGGAGCGAACGAGCTTCTTCTCGTCCTCCTCGTAGACCAGGCTGTAGCCGCGGCTCATCACCTTCAGCGGGCTGAGGGCATCCAGTTGGCGCAGCGTTGCCTCCCATTCCCTCGCTTTGGCGCGATGAATGGAAGCCATCGCTTGCTGAAGCTGCTTGGCCGCTACATTCGTGCGCGTGCGAGCAAGGCTCGCCTGCTCCTTCGGGCTGCGCGATTCGAGCCTCCGCTCCATGCGCAGCTGGCGCTGATGCTGCGAAGCGACAAGCCCCTTCATGCGGAAGACCAGCTGCTCCTGCAAGCGGTCTCGTCGCTGGGAAGGCTGCTGGAGCATACGCTCCGGCTGGCTCAGCACCTGAGAGCGGCGCAGCTTCGCAAGACGCTCCTGCTGCCGCTCCAGCTGATGAACGAGCGCGCGCTGCATGTGGGCTGTCCGCATCGCCACCTGCTGTTTCAGCTCCAGGTGATGCGGAACGGTCAGCTCGGCTGCGGCTGTCGGTGTCGCCGCGCGAAGATCTGCTACGAAGTCGCAGATGGTAAAGTCGGTCTCGTGCCCTACGGCTGAGACGACCGGGATGCGCGACGCATAGACGCTGCGGGCGACGATCTCCTCGTTGAAGGCCCACAGCTCTTCCAGCGAGCCGCCGCCGCGCCCGACGATCAGCACATCGGCTTCGCCCATCCGATTCATCTCGTCAATGGCAGCGGCGATGGATGGAGCGGCCCCCTTACCCTGCACGAGCACCGGGTACAGCAGGATGTTAACGGATGGACTGCGTCGCTTCAGCGTGATCAGAATGTCCCGAACCGCTGCTCCGGTCGGCGATGTGATGACGCCGATGGTATGCGGGTAGCGAGGAAGCGGCTGCTTGCGCTCCGCGGCAAACAGCCCCTCTTGCTCCAGCTTCTTCTTTAATTGCTCATAGGCCAGATACAGGCTGCCGACTCCGTCGGGCTGCATCTGGGTCACATAGAACTGATATTGCCCGTCCCGCTCATAGACCGAGACGCTGCCTCTGGCGAGAACCCGCGTCCCCTCGCGAGGAAGAAACGGCAGTCTCGCATTATAAGAGGAAAACATGATGCTCTTCAGACGACTGTCCGCATCCTTCAGCGTGAAATACATATGGCCGCTGGAGTGATGGGTGAAATTCGAGATTTCTCCTCGAATCCAAATGTCTTGAAGGAGCGGCTCTCCCTCCAGCTTCCTTTTGATGAGCCGGTTCAGGTCACGAATGGACAGGACGGCTTGTCCCTGACCGTCCGGCTTCGCCTCATTCGGCGGAAACATAAGATCCCGTCTGCCGAGCCGCTTGAAGGGTATTTTGCAAAAGCATGGTGATGGTCATCGGTCCGACACAGCCGGGTACGGGCGTAACGTAGCTGGCGGTATCCCGGACATCTTCCAGGTCTACGTCTCCGCACAACTTGCCGGCTTCGTCGCGATTCATCCCGACGTCAATGACGACGGCTCCGTCCTTCACATGCTCTTTCTTGATCATCTTGGCGCGGCCGATGGCAGCCACGAGAATGTCCGCCTGCTTGGTGATCTCGGTCAAGTCCTTCGTGCGGGAGTGGCAGACGGTTACCGTCGCATTCTCGCGAAGAAGCAGCATCGCCATCGGCTTGCCGACGATATTGCTGCGTCCAATGACAACTGCATGCTTGCCTGCAACTGGAATCTCCAAGCGCTTGAGAATTTGAATGACTCCAGAAGGCGTACAGGGAAGCAAGCCGTCTTTTCCAACCATCAGGTTGCCGACATTCACCGGATGGAAGCAGTCTACATCCTTGTGAACCGAGATGCTGTCGATGACCGTTTCCTCATGAATGTGTTTGGGCAAGGGAAGCTGAACCAGAATGCCGTGGATGCGGTCATCCTTGTTCAATTGTCCGATCATGGTCAACAACTCGGACTCTGACGTCTCGGCGGGCAGCTTGTGAACCTCCGAGTAGATGCCTACCTCCTCGCAAGCTTTCGCTTTGTTGCGAACGTAGACGGCGGATGCGGGATCGTCTCCCACAAGCACAACAGCCAGCCCGGGCTGTTTGCCTTGGTTGGCCATGCTTTGCACGTCCTGCTTGATCTCCTCGCGAATGGATTGCACCAGTTCTTTTCCATTGATGATCTGTGCGGTCATGCGAACTCTCCCCTTCCCTTCGTCGGTATGATCCAAATTGGATGCGTTTAAGAGGCGGTCGTTCCGGAATACTTGGCTTTCAGCGCGTCCAGCTCCAAAATCATTTTCCCCAAGACCCCGTTAACGAACTTACCGGATTCCTCGGTGCCAAAATGCTTGGCGAGCTCAATGGCCTCGTTTACGACGACCTTAGGGGGCGCATCCTCGCGGAACACCATCTCGTAGGCAGCAAGGCGAAGGACCTCGCGGTCGATCTTCGACAAGCGGTCGATCTTCCAGCCCTTCAAATAGTCGCCCAGCATCTCATCTAGAATGCTCAGCCTTGCCGTGGTTCCTTCCACCAGCTCTTGAATAAACTCAATGGCGATGGCTTCCCCTTCGACCTTGAGCTCCGCTTCATTGTCATGCTCTGCCTCGGTTACCGCCGCAACGATGGCATCGTGCGAGCTGACCTCGTTCATCTGCATCTGGTACAAGCTTTGGATTGCGATCTCTCGTGCTACTCTTCGTTTCATCTACATTTACCCTCCAAAAAAAGAACAGCCCAAAAAGGCCGTCCCTCTGTGATTCATCTGAACATTCGCCATCTCTCCGTCAGCCACTGAAGAAGCTCCTCACGTTCAAACAGCGGCTCCCGCCGGTCAAGCTTTCTTCCCACATAATAACCGATATAGACCAGGAAAGCAAAGATCAGCATGTCCCAAAACCCAGCGATGAGATAGACGATTCCCAGCACCAGGCCGCATGCGGAGCCGATCAGCTTACCGCTGTGCCGCTCCCATAGTTCACGCCACATGAAGCCCGATCCCTCCTATTCCACCCGGCTCTTGAAGGCAGGCGCACTCTGAACGACGTTCGCCACATACACGGATACACGGGCTACCGGAATACCGGTGATCTCTTCAATATAAGATTTGATGGAGCTCTGAACTTCTTCCGTAATCGCCGGAATCGAAGTCTCTCCATCCACTACGGTACGGATCTCGATTTCGAGCCCCGCCTGATCCACCTTCACCCGGGCTTTCAAATCTTTCAGCCCGCGTGTACGTCCAGCTGCCTTGAGCGCCAAATTCTCGACCGTATCGATTGAGATGCGAACATCACCAAGCTCGGTTCGCTGATCGATCGAAGGGATCGCCGGAGAAGAGGTGCGAATCGACAGGTAGAACAGCCGCACCGCTACGATGAGCATCAGGCAGCTTCCCGCGATCACGATGGCAGACGTCTGACGGTCGAAGTAGACATCCCTCAGGAACGTACGGGAGTCTTCAAACGCGATGACCCCGAAGGAGCAGAGAAGCAGAACGACCATAGCAAAGATGGCGACCAGGCTGAAGATAAAGAGCAAAAAGCGGTCAATGATTTTGGCCACGGTGGTATGTCCCTCCTGAACTAAAGGACCCCCCCGCTATCCGGGCATGCGGAAGCTAAGGGGGTTCATTCCGATCAATTGGTGTGAGGCAACAGCGTTACCTTGCTTACTTGACGCGGTTGACTGGCGTATCCTCTTCAACAACCTTCTCTTGGTTCTTGAACTGTACGTCATGGATCTGTACGTTCACTTCCACCACATCGAGACCGGTCATCGATTCGATCGCCTTCTTGACATTGTCTTGAATCTTGCCGGCTACTTCCGGAATCTTGAAGCCATATTCGATCACGATGGACACATCGACGGCCGCTTCGCGTTGGCCGACTTCTACTTTCACGCCTTTGGCCAGGTTTTTGCGGCCGAGGAGCTCAGCAACTCCGCTCGCGAAACCTCCGCTCATGCCGGCAACGCCTTCTACTTCCACAGCAGCCAGACCGGCAATGACTTCAATGACTTCAGGTGCAATTTGGATATTGCCCATATCCGTCTTCTCGTAATCCGGGATAATTGTGCTCATATCTTCTTCTAACCTCCACGTGAAGCGATGCAAACCGCCTGCCGAACCATGGGTCCATAACCATCCGATAGGGATTGCAGGCAATGTTTGTCTTACTTCATTACTATAGCATTTCGAGGGAATTATGACAAACTTGAGATCGTTCCCGAAAAATGCCGCTTCCGAAGCGTCAAGAAGTCGGATCGTTCACATCATGCTCCTCAAGGAACTTGATGTCGAAGTCCCCTTTTAGGAAGACCTCATGCTCAAGCAACTTGAGATGGAACGGGATGGTCGTCGCGACGCCTTCGATGGCAAATTCGTTCAGTGCCCTCTTCATCCGGTCGATCGCTTCTTCCCGTGTCTGCCCCCATACGATCAGCTTTGCGATCATGGAATCGTAGTGCGGAGGAATGGAGTATCCTTGGTATGCTGCGCTGTCAACCCGCACACCGAGCCCGCCCGGCGGCAAATAGAAGCGAATCTGACCGGGTGATGGCATGAAATTGCGGGACGGGTCTTCGGCGTTGATGCGGCATTCGATAGACCAGCCGTTCCAGCGGATGTCCTCCTGGCGGAAAGAAAGCGTCTCGCCTTCCGCAACCCGAATCATTTCTTTGATCAGATCGACACCGGTTACGTATTCCGTAACGGGGTGCTCCACCTGAATACGGGTGTTCATCTCCATGAAGTAATAGTTGCCGTCCGGCCCTAGGAGGAACTCGAGTGTTCCTGCACCTGAATAATTCACGGCTTTTGCAGCACGTACCGCGGCCTGCCCCATCGCACTTCTCAGCTCGGGAGTCAGGGTTGAGCAAGGTGCTTCCTCGACCAGCTTTTGCCGCCGCCGCTGAACGGAGCAGTCTCGTTCGCCCAAATGGACGACATTTCCGTGGCTGTCCGCGATGATTTGAATTTCGACATGCTTCATGCCCGTTAAGAACTTCTCCAGATAGACCCCTGCGTTGCCGAAGTTCTTTTGAGCTTCCTGCTGTGCTATGGTGATCTGTTGAACGAGGGTGTCCTCGTCCTCAGCAATCCGAATCCCCTTGCCGCCGCCGCCGGCCGTTGCCTTGATGATAACGGGATAGCCGATTTCACGGGCGATGAGCACCGCTTCCTCCACGTCCACTATGAGGCCGTCCGAACCGGGGATGACCGGCACTTGGGCTTCCTTCATCGTCTGCTTGGCTACCGCCTTGTCTCCCATGCGGTTGATGGCATCGGGAGACGGACCGATGAAGACGATCCCGCAGCGTGCGCAGATCTCCGCAAAGTCGGCGTTTTCCGCGAGGAAGCCGTAGCCGGGGTGGATGGCATCCGTTTCCGTCAAGGTAGCAACGGTCATGATATTCGTCAGGTTCAAGTAGCTGTCCTTGGACAGAACCGGACCGATACAGTAGGCTTCATCAGCCAATTTTACATGCAGCGAATCGCGATCCGCCTCGGAGTATACGGCTACGGTGTAAATGCCCATTTCCCGGCAGGCTCGGATAATCCGAACCGCGATTTCGCCCCGATTGGCGATCAGAATCTTATGAAATTTCATGAATTGTCCTCCCGATTTACTGCTTCTTCAGCAGGAAGAGGGGTTGTCCATATTCGACGAGCTGTCCGTTGTCCACGAGCACCTCGACGATTTCCCCTTTCGCTTCCGCTTCGATCTCGTTCATCAGCTTCATCGCCTCGATGATGCAAACGACCGTCTTCTCGGTTACTTTGCTTCCCGGGTTCACGAATACAGGAGAATCGGGGGACGGCGAGCTGTAGAAGGTTCCTACCATGGGAGAGACAATGGTATGGAGATCGGCCGCTGCCGGAACCGGTGCTGCCTCCTGTGCGGAAGTGGAAGCCGTGGTAGCCTCGGCTTTGGGAGCCGCTTGCGCAGGAATGGCTTGGGGAGCGCTGTATCCCGATACGAGCGGGGTAGACGAAACAAGAACGGATTCGGTCTTGCCGGGTTTACGCAAAAAGAGCTTGAAGCCCTCGTTTTGGATCTCCAATTCTTGCAAGGACGATTGATCGACCACTTTGATCAATTCTTTGATTTCATTCAGCTTGAACAAGGGCTTTCACTCCTTTGATAATGCTGCCTGTCGGCGAATGCTTCCCTTACTAACGGAGGCCCGCACCAGGCGGGACATCCATCGACCCATCTTGCAACGCTCGTATTATATCATATATCCTATCCGAATTTAACGCTAATTATGAGTTGCTATTAAGAGCAGGCCAAAAAGAAGAGAAAGCCTGCCGGAGAAGCTCACCCGGCAGACTTCATGCACCCGTTCGAATCGGGTCGATGCTTCTACTTGTGGTACTGGATGACGACTTTATCCGGGGAAACGTTCAGCACCTGGGAGGCGAGGTCGATGATGCTGACGGCCTGGCTCTTTTCCAGCTTACCGGACTGGACGATGATCTTCCATTTGCCGCTCTCCTGCTGCACGAGCGCGTTCGCATATCCGTCCTTGAGGAGCTGCTCCTCGATGCTCGTCTTTTTGGCTTGCTGCTTCTCCAGCATGTCGTAGTCTTCATTGGCCTTGGCTTGCGCTTCGAAGCTTTGGGTCGAATCCGTCATGACGGTTTGAAGAGAATCCAGCTGTTTCGCCAATTGATCGTTTTGTTGGATCTGGGTGTAGGTGAAGAAATCCTGCTCTGAGTTGGCTTGGTTCGCCACCTTATCCAAGATCTGCTCATCGGTCAGCTTATTGGCGTCAGCGTCGGTATGCTCCTGCGCAGTGGCGGGAACATCTGCCGGCTCTCCGGCTTTATCGGCGGTCTTCTCTGCATTTTTCTCCGATCCTGTGGTCGAAACAGCGGCGGGGTCTGCTGCTGTCGGGTCGGTCAGGCTGTCGAGGGCCGTTCCTTTGCTGTCGGAGTCCTTGGCGGTGTTCTTCGCTGCGGCGTCGGTGGCATCCTGGTGGGTGAGATTCACTTGTTCAGAAGCGGCCGGGTCGGCAGCCGTTCCTTTCAATTTGTCCACATCCTCGGTGAACAGGTAGTAGGCGGACAGGACGACCATCAAGCTGAGCATGGAGACGAGCCAAATTGTTTGTCTTTTCGTATTCATTGTGCAATTCCTCCTTGAGAATGAATTATTGCTTTCGGGGTATGACCGAGATTCGGTTTACCGGAACGTCAAGCCCCCGTTCGACCGCTTCCAAGAGCAGCTTTTTGACCGTCAGGTTCTCCGCCCCTTCCGCAACGACCACAACCCCGCGAATCTTCGGTTTTATGGTTTTGACAATCAAGGGAGCCTGGTTGCCGGACACCTGATAGAGCACCACTTCTCCGCTGTTCGAAACATCCGTGACGTGGCGGGTTGCTCCCGCCTGATCCTTCTCATTCGTCGTCTGCTGGGTTTGCTTGACCGACTTCTCGACAATCGATTCCTCTGTAGAATCGATGGTGACGAGCACCTCTACCTGACCGACACCGACAATCTTTTCCATGATTTCTTTCAACTCGGATTCATAAGCCTGCTCGTAATCATGAAAAGGGGTTTGACTCTTGCTTTCGGCTCCCCAAGCAGGCTGGACCGATTCCGTCGCTCCCGGCGGCGATGCCCGTCCGGTAGCGCCGGGATCTACCTGCTTCACGCGCATCTGACTCAGTACCATCAGCAGGGCCCCAACCAGTCCGAGCAGGATGAGAAAGCGCATCAGCTTCGGGCGCTTCTCTCCCTTTTCTCCTCCTCCGAGCCAGTCGTCCAGCTTCTTTTTCCAATCGGCCATCTCGACTCCTCACCTCCTGCTCGTTCCTTCTTCCGTCCGTTCCCGGACAACGGCAATGCGCTCGGGTTCCACTTGCCAAGTCGAAGCGATATAGTCCACGATCGGGTCCGCCCTCCGAGAGAGCGTTCGCTCTTCTAGTTCATTCCTGCTCGGGGCCAATGCTTCTTGCGCTTCCTCTCCCTCTCCTGCAGACTGGTCGAAGGGAGCGATCGGAGCCATAACCGCTATCGGAGCAATGGGGCGAAACCCAGCCTTCTCCTCTGCCCGAACTGACAGTTGGCTGTTCTCCTCCTCCAGCGTGATGTGAACGGAAGTGAGTAGAAGGGTTCCCGCCGAGTCCACCTCTGTGGTCACGGCCACCTCTCTCGCCGTCATTCCAAACCGGCTCTCCACTTCCTCCTTGATGGCTGCCTTCGCTTTGTCCTCTACGATCTGCTTGGCTGCCGCCCCGTCCATGGCCTTGAGTCTTTCGGCTTCCTGTTGAATGGCTCCCAGTGACGTGCTTGCCGCCTGCCCGTTCGTTGGGATGACCAAGGCGCTCCCGGACTGCTCCCGAATGGATTGAAGCAGCCGGTCCGTGTCCCAATTCATCCGGAACAGATGGAGGACGGGCGTGAGCAGGATCATGAGCAGGAATAAACCGATGACGGTCTTCACGTACCGCTGCATGGATTTGTTCGGCAGCAGCATATCCGCGAAGGTCGCAAGCAGGACCACGACGATGATCTCCTTGATCCATGAGCTAAGCCAGGCCAATCGCTACCCCTCCTTTACCGCATCATGAGCGAGACGTTCCCCGCCGTGATCAGGATGGTAAGGGCGAGGAAGAACATGAGGCCAACCGCGGCTAGCGCGGCAAAGACGTACATCATGTTCTTGCCGATGGTTTGCAGGCAGCCAATGATTGGACTGTCGCCAAGAGGCTGGATGACCGCGGCCGAAAGCTGATAGATGAAGGCGAGGGCCATGATCTTGAGTGCCGGAAACGCGCAGATCAGAATGAGGATGAACACGCCGGCGAGGCCGATCGAGTTTTTCACCAACAGCGAAGCTCCGATGACGGTATCCGACGCGTCCGTGAACATTCGGCCGACGACCGGAATGAAGTTGCCCGCCACGTATTTGGCCGCTCGCAGCGTGACCCCGTCGGTTACCGCGCTTGTCGCCCCCTGAACCGAAAGCACCCCGAGGAAGACCGTTACGGCGAGGCCAAGCGCGCCGATTCCTACATTGCGCAACAGCTTCGCGAGCTGGGTGACCTTGTAGCGGTCGCTGATCGAGCTGACGATGCTGAGCAGCGTCGAGAAGAACAGGAGCGGAAAGATGACGAAGTGCACGAGCGTGCTGACCGTGTGGATCATGAAGATGATAAACGGATGAAGCACCGTCACCGATGTCACATTGCCCATCGACCCTGTGAGGGAGAGCAGCAGTGGAACAAGCGCCATCATGACGTTCACCATACTGGTAATCGCGGTTTTGGCGTAGCTGATGCCCAGGTTGAAGCTGTTCACCGCGAGGATCATCAGCACGAGGTAACAGATGGAGTACGCCACCTTGCTTACGGCTTGTTTTTCGAAAGCCGTCTGGAGCGTCTCCAGAATCATACTGAACACGGTAAGGGCAACAAGGGTTGCAAGCAGGCGGCCTCCGACAACAATCTCATGAAACAGATAGTTCAGAAGACCGCTTAGCATGGACTTCATTCCCGGTCCGTGTCCGGCGAGTACCTCTTTGAACGAAGGAACTTGACTCCCTGGAAGGTATCCGCCGTAATCGTGCATGAGTTGGTTCCAGAAGGTTTCCACGCCGTCCGTCTTCACGCCTTGCGCTCCTGAAGGGGCGGGAGCGGTCGGCTCCGGTTCGGCGGCGAACGCTTGGCCGCATGCGACGAGTAGATAGAGAACGAGAATGAGCAGGATCGATTTCATTGAGCGCACGTCGGCATCCCTCCGGTGAAGCGAACTGGCCCGTCATGCAGGTATGAGACGAATGACGGTCTCGACGATGACGGTGATGATCGGGATCGCCATGACCATGATGAGAATTTTGCCGGAGAGTTCGATCTTGGAGGCGATCGCCTCCAGTCCGGCATCGCGCACAATTTGGGCACCAAATTCGGCAATATAAGCGATCCCGATAATCTTAAGGATGGTTTTGAAGAACACCGGCTTCACCTGCGATTTGGCGGCCAGGTCCTCCAAGACCTGAATGATCGATGAGATTTTACCGAGAAGGAACAGGAAGATCAGAATGCCCGTGAACATGGCCAAGAGGAAGGCAAACATCGGCTTCTGCTCCTTCACGATGAGAACGAGGACGGTGGCGATGATGGCGATGCCGACGAGCTGAACGATTTCCACGGTGTCCTCCTATTGGAACAAGAAGATGGTTTTGATTTCCTTGAAAAGGCTGCTCAGCATGTTCACCACCATGAACAACACCACCACGAAGCCGATCAGCGTCACCCAGCTGGCCATGTCCTCCTTGCCCATCTGCTTCAGCACGGTATGGATCATCGCGATGATGATGCCGATTCCGGCTATTTGAAATATCGCGTTGACATCGATATTCATAAGGCACCTCAGTCCTACAACATGATCACGACGACGAGCGCCGCCCCTAGCACACCCAGGCTTTTCCATATCTTGCCGTATTGCCTCTCCTCGTCGGATGCATGGCTTTCTTCCACAGCCAGATGGTGCAGGGCGAGATGCAGGTGCTTCAACTGATCCTGCGTATCGGAGATGCCGAGCGTGGCGCCGAGCTGCAGGATCGCTTCCCGCTCCGGCTCCTTGAGCGCCGTCCTCGGAAAGCCCCTTTGAACGGCCGCGCTCCAGCATTCTGCTGCCGTCCGGACGGTGCCGGGCTCCGTCATCCGCTCCGCCGCATCGAGAAAGATTGCCGCAAGCGGCGGGGACAAGGAGACGGCGCTCGTCTTCAACGCCTCAGGCAGAGGCGTTGCGCCGTAGCCGATCTCGGTCTCCAGCCGCTTGAGGGCCAGCCCCAGCTGGCGAAGCTGCTTGGGCCGCCGAGCCAGGCTTTGCGATTGAAAGAGCCCGAAGAGGATCCCGGCTATCAGGATCAGGAGCGCGCCAAATGTCTTCAGCATCGCCTCACCTCCAGCTCGTCAGGCGCTCGTGCCTGTCGCAGCCTTGGCCCGGCCAGCTCCTTCACCCTTGCATCGAAGCGTTCTCCTTGGCGGGTGAGCTGGACGAAGCGCCGAAAGATTCCCTCCTGCAAGAGCTTCCGCAAAGCGGGACGACCGCCGCTTTCTTCCAAGTCGCGGCCGTGGGCGGTGGCAATGACGCGAATCCCCGCATTCATCGCCTCCCACACCGCCTCGGCATCCTGGAGCGTCCCGATCTCATCTACCACCAGCACCTCCGGCGACATGGAGCGGATCATCATCATCATGCCCTCCGCCTTCGGGCAGCCGTCCAGCACATCGGTCCGGGGACCGAGATCGAAGGTCGGCACTCCGCGGACACAGGCTGCGATCTCCGACCGTTCGTCCACAACCCCGACCTTCCGGCCGCCGGGAAGCTCGCGCGTTCCCTCGCTGATCAGGCGCACCAGGTCGCGAACCAGCGTGGTCTTCCCTTGCTGCGGGGGGGAAAGGACCAGCGTATGATGAACCGTGGTTGCATCCCGGTCGAGGAGTTGTGGAAGCACTCGGCCGCCGCAGCCCTTCACCTGGCGGGCATAGCGAATGTTGAAGGAGGTCACGTCCTTCAACATCTTGACCTTGCCGCCTTCCAGTACAGCCCGTCCGGCGAGCCCGATGCGATGGCCTCCGGCTACGGTAATGTACCCCCGTCGAAGCTCTTCTTCGAAGCTGTAGAGGGAGTGGCGAGTCAAGACGTCCAGGAGTCGGACGCACTCCTCCCTACTCGGGATATAGGCTTGTTCGGGGAAAGGCGAAAGTCGGCCGAACGCATCCGGGAACCCGTGCCGGCTTCCATAGAGAATCTCAAGCGGCCGGCCTTCGCGGATGCGAATCTCCTCCAGCGTTCGCACGACCTCTCCAGGCAGCTTGGAGAGAACCGCTTGGATTCCGGGCGGAAGCAGATCGTGAATGGAATCGTTCATGGTTCGTCCCTCCTGTGGCATCTGGTCAAGCCGCTTGCCTGTCTGATCCCAATATATGCCCCGTCCGCAAAAATAGTACTCTCTCATTTTGAGTGATTCAAAAAGATAATCTTGTCATTCCTCTGCTGTTAGCCTATGCGCCTGTCCCCTGGTTTAGGCGTTTGTTCTACCACGGACAACCCGCTCATACATTACAGGGACAAGACGCCATTTAATGAAGCACGCGGCTAGCGCGCGGATCTCCCGTGAAGCGGAGTTGATGTTCCAGTGATGAACGGCAACCTCATGCTGTTGATCTTAATCGTCGTCGGCCTTGCCGGCCGCTCCAGCATCATCACCACGGCAGCCTGTGTGCTGCTCGCCTTCAACCTGATGAAGCTGGAGCGATTTTTGCCCATGCTGGAGCGCAGAGGACTCGAGCTCGGCCTGCTCTTTCTGACCATCGGCGTACTCGTGCCCTTTGCCAGCGGTCGAATCACCTTTCGCGACGTGGGGGCGGTCCTGCTGACTCCCGCCGGTCTGTTCGCTCTCATCGGCGGGGCCTTCGCCGCTTATCTGAACGGCCGCGGGCTGATCCTCTTGAAGCTGGATCCTCAGATTGTCATCGGCCTCGTCATCGGCTCCATCTTCGGCATCATCTTCCTGCGCGGCATCCCCGTCGGCCCGCTGCTCGCCGCGGGCTTGACTTCCCTCTTGCTGAAGGCGTTCCAGCTTCTGTTCAGTCGATAAAAATCAAAACCCCCCGGCTATTAAGCGCTCGTTCGCTCAATAGCCGGGGGGTTTTTATTATAGGCTGGGATCGTCATTTCCTATCGGATTCCACGATCAACCTCACTCAAAAAGTGATAAAAACTCTCCACCTGGATGGGAATCTCTTCAAGGCTTAAGTGCCCGTATCCCATAAGGAGCTTATCGGGATGCCTCCCTTTTTCCTGACAATATCGTTCAACAGGCTCCACCCTAACTCCCTTTTCCTTGCAGTTGGCGAGAAATTCCTCCCCAAAAGCCATTCCCGGGATTTGCAGGACAAGGTGAAGGCCCGAACGATCCCCATGAAAGACGGCTCTGCTCCCAAAATAGTGCGAAATGCTCTCACAAAGAACCCTTCGCTTGTCCGCATATCGTTTGTTGCTTTGCCTGATATAAGCGTCCAGCTTTCTCGTGTGCAAAAACTCGGCCAGCGCCGCTTGCTCCAGAATCGAATTTTGCACATCGAGGTATCTCCTGCCATGCAGCCACGGCCCATGCAGCTCGGGCGGAAGCAGGACAAACCCTATCCGAAGGGCTGGAAAGAGCGTTTTGCTGAATGAACCCATGTAAAGCACTCGCTCACGGTCCATCGAATACATGGGCGTAATGGGCGCTCCTTCATAACGAAATTCGCTGTCGTAATCATCTTCTAGGATGTAGAACCCCTTACTGCGAGCGCGGCGAACCAGTTGCGCTCTGCGCTCGGCTGGAAAAATCCCGCCGAGCGGGAACTGATGAGAGGGAGTTACATATACGGCAGATAGGGCAGCAAACGGATGGGCTGCAAGGAAAGCCGTTTGGAGTCCATGCTCGTCCACCGGGATGGCTGTATAGGGGAACCCCCGGCTCTTTACGATTTCAATAACTGCTGAATGGCATGGATCTTCGACCGCAATCGGGAGCTCCTTGCTTGCAAGCAGGTCAACGAGGATACTGAGGGCATGGGTAGTTCCCGCTGTAAGGAAGAGATCTTGGGGGACTGCATTTATTCCTCGTGTTCGAAACAGCCATTCACATATCTCATTGCGGAGCGGTTCATACCCTGCGGGATCCGAGTACCCCATATCTTCTTCGCGTAACCGATCACAAGCCCGTGTCAGCAATTGCCTCCACCTGGAATGAGGAAACTGGTGAACATCCGGTTGTCCCGTTTTGAAGTCAATCCAGAAGGGGCGCGTTGGCTCGCAGCGCTCTTTCCCCTTTTCCAACCCCAACCGCTTGGCTGATCCTTGATGCAAGCTTAACCCTTCTAATACGTTCAGACGAGCGCCCTGCCGACCGGCCACGAAGCCTTCGGCTTGCAGCATGTCGTAGGCTTCTGTAACGGTGCTTCGAGAAATGCCGAGCTCCTTGGCAAGGAACCGACTAGAGGGCAACAATTCTCCAGCATTCAGCTTTCCTTCTAGTATCAGATCCTTGATCTGAAAGAAAAGCTGCCGGGAAAGGGATTGCTCCCGATGCCGAGTCAAGACAATATCCCACATAAGACCCTCCAACTGGTATGAAATAAATGACCATAACTGGATATGGAAGCCATCCAAGCGGCTTGCTAGGATCATAGCATAGTCTTTTTTACCCGTGAAGGAGTGGCAGCGATGGCTTTTATTTCGAGCGGCAGGCTTTCTTTATTCTTATCTTTTACCCTGGCAGGAACCTCTGTCATTGCAGTCCGGTTCCTCCCCACCTTGAAGCCTTTTACGATTACGGCATGCAGTCTTCTTCTTGCGCTCCTTCTCCTCCTCCCCTTCTGTGCAGCAAACCTGGTCTGCTCCCTTCGTCAGTTGCGTAAAGCAGACTGGATGATGATAGGCTTGCAGGCTTTCTTTGGAATATTTTTGTTTCGGGCCTTTCTGTTGGTTGGCTTGCACTTCACGAGTTCCATGGAAGCCGGGATCATGATTGGCTGCGCACCTGCGCTCACCTGCTTGTTCATCCGGATTGCTCTCAGGGAGAAGGCGGGTAGGATAGCGGCAGCGGGAATTCTCTGTACACTGGTTGGTCTGTTCCTGATTCAAGGAATCCAATGGATGAAGCTTAGCACTTCGAGCTTAGTCGGCAATGCCCTCGTTTTGTGCGCCGCCGCAAGTGAAGCGCTCTTTTCACTTCTGTCTCGAATCCAGGCGACCCGGAAGAAAAGTAATTCCTGCAACAAGCTGACCCCATTGGAGCAATCTCTACTTGTATCGGCATTAGCACTGGCCGCCTGTCTCCCTCTTGCTCTTTTTGAGCATCCCGTCTCCTCTCTTGTTCATCTCGATGTCCAGGGGTGGTTGTCCTTGGTCTGGTATGGCCTGGTCGTGACTTTGCTGTCTTATGTTTTATGGTACAGGGGTGTAAAAAGATGCAGCGGGTATACAGCGGCCGCCTATTCCAGCCTTATGCCATTTAGCTCCATGCTGTTCTCCTATTTTCTATTAAAAGAGACGATATCGGGTGTCCAATGGCTTGGAGGAGGCGCGATCGTGATGGGAATTCTCGTCATCGCCAAAGCAAAAACCAACGAACAAATTGCAGCATGAGAAGAAAAAAACACCTTCAGGTGTCCGCTGCTCCGAATGATCAAGAGCGTGGTCACCTAAAGGTGTTTCCTTCTAACTTATGAGAACGAATTAACGACGCTCCGATGGACCGCCGACAAAGACGGCCGAATCGGTGTCCAGTCCGTATGCCGTATGCAGGGCCTGAATCACTTCATTCAGCCGTTCGCCGTTAATGACACAGGAGGTTTTGATTTCCGAGGTGCTGACCATGTTGATGGAAATGCCGAGCTCGGAGATGGTTGCAAACATCTTCGCCGCTACACCTGGTGTGCTGACCATACCGGCTCCGACGATGGACACCTTCACCAAGCCCGTTTCGGAGTTTACGCTGCGGAAGCCAACCGTGGGGCGAAGGCCTTCGATCACGGCAAGTGCCCGATCGACATCGGAACCCGACAAGGAGAAGGAAAACTCCGCTTGATTCTCTACGATTCCGCTTTGCACGATGATATCCACGTCAATCTTCTCATTTGCCAGCGCCGTAAAGACCGCAGCCAGCTGTCCCGCCCGCTCCGGTACTCCCAGAATGCTGATGCGTGCGATATTTTTATCGTAGGCGATCCCGCTCACTACAATCCCTTGCTCCATGACTGCTTCCTCCTTCACCTGCGTGCCCTCGTTATGGGTAAAGCTCGATCGAACGACGAGATTCACCTTGTTGTGCTTGGCGCATTCCACGGCTCGCGGATGAAGCACCGCTGCCCCGAGATTGGCCAGTTCCAGCATCTCATCGTAGGAAATTTCCTTCAGCTTGCGCGCGACCTTGACGATGCGCGGGTCGGTGGAGTAGATCCCGTCCACATCCGTGTAAATCTCACACAGATCGGCCTTAATCGCAGCCGCAACCGCAACCGCCGTTGTGTCGGAGCCTCCGCGTCCGAGCGTCGTGATTTCGCCTTCCTCGGTAAACCCTTGAAAGCCGGCCACGACGACGATCTTCTCCTGCTCGAGTGCTTTCAGCACGCGCTCCGGGTTGATCTCCTGGATTCTCGCCTTGCCATGCACAGCCTCCGTCTGAATTCCGGCTTGCCAGCCGGTAAACGAAACGGCTTCTTCCCCAAGCTGTTGACTGGCCATGGAGAGAAGCGCCACCGAGATTTGCTCCCCGGTGGTGAGCAGCATATCCATCTCCCGTGCAGGCGGTGTATTGCCGGCAATCTGCTGGCTCAGTTCAACGAGGTCATCGGTTGTGTCTCCCATGGCCGATACAACCACCACGCAACGGTTGCCCTCCTTCTTGCGTTCCACAATCCGAGATGCCACTCGCTTTATCCGCTCGGCATCCCCAACCGAGCTACCCCCAAATTTCATCACGACCAAGGACAACGCGTCCACCTCTTCCCCTAAACATAATCTTCAACGCCAAAATAATCCTTTATACGAATGCCGCATTGCGGCAGTAAAGTTACGTTTCAACAAAAAAAGGCATACGGGTATAGAAAGGAGGGCGGCCCGCAAGGTCCGCCCCTTCCCCCGTCACTTCTGCCGCATCGCTTACGCGCGGGAGATGTATTTGCCTTCCCGGGTATCGATCAGAAGCTCGTCGCCTTCGTTGATGAAGAGCGGCACTTGAACGACCAGGCCGGTTTCCACCGTCGCGTTCTTGCTGGCACCGGTAGCGGTGTTGCCCTTCACGCTCGGGTCGGCTTCGGTGACCTTCAGCACTACGCTGTTCGGGAGGTTGATTCCGAGGATTTCACCTTGGTAGCTGATGATGTTGACACTCATGTTTTCCTTGAGGAATTTCAATTCCCATTCCAATTGCTTGGAGGTGAGGACGAATTGGTCGTAGGTTTCGGTGTCCATGAACGTATGCTCGGTTCCAGCCGAGTACAGGAACTGGGTCGAACGGTTTTCTACGTGAGCGCGGGCTACGGTTTCACCGGCGCGGAACGTTTTTTCAACAACGTTGCCGTTGCGAAGGTTTTTCAGCTTGGAGCGCACGAATGCAGCGCCTTTGCCCGGCTTAACGTGTTGGAACTCGACAACCGAGAACAAATCTCCATCGTATTCAATGGTAAGGCCTGTTTTAAAATCGTTAACTGAAATCACTAGTACAACCTCCTCAAAAATGGGGACTTGCCAGTTCAGGTGAGCCGGAATTCTCTCACCCTAGGACGCTCGCTGCCAGCAAGCGTCCCCAGTATACCGAATTTTTACCCAATTTCCAAAAAATCTTTCGTGGAGCGGGTAAGAATTCGAATGCCCGTTTCGGTAATGACGACGTCGTCCTCGATACGGACACCGCCGATGCCTGGCAGGTAGATGCCAGGTTCCACCGTAACCACCATTCCCGGTTCCAGAACCGTGTCACAGTAAAGGGACAGTCGGGGGTGTTCGTGAACCTCCAGCCCAACCGCGTGGCCGGTTCCGTGACCGAAGCGGTCGCCGTACCCAGCCTTCTCAATCACGCTGCGTGCCAAGGCATCGCCTTCCTTGCCGGTCATACCCGGCTTCAAATGGGCGAGGGCATTCAGGTTTGCTTCCAACACGATGTCATAGATTTCGCGCAGCTTGGGGCTCACCTTACCGATCCCGACTGTGCGGGTGATGTCGGAGCAGTAGCCCTTATAGAGAGCGCCGAAGTCCATCGTGACCAGTTCGCCTGTCTGTACCACCTTCTCCGATGCAACTCCATGCGGAAGAGCAGAACGCTCACCGGAAGCTACGATGGTGTCGAAGGAAGACGAGGTCGCCCCGTTCTTGCGCATGAAGAACTCCATCTCAAGAGCCGTATCGATCTCGCTTACGCCCGGCTTCAGGAAGGTCAGGATGTGCGAGAAGGTCCGGTCCGCCAGATCCGCCGCTTGCTGGAGAATGTCGAGCTCGGCTTCATCTTTGAACATGCGAAGCTTTTCAACGAGACCGGATACCGGTACCAGCTCAATGCCGCTCAGATCGCGAGCATACGATTGATGCGTTCCATAAGAGAGGTCGTCCTGTTCAAAGGCCAGCTTCTTGATATGTACGCTTTCGAGGAGCTCTTTCACCGAGAGAATCGCATTCGGCTGGTGCATGATGATCTCAAAGCCGACGGCTTGGCTTGCCGCTTGCTCGGTGTAACGGAAATCCGTGAGGAACCATGCGCGATCAGCTGTCACGAGGACGTAGCCCGAGGTTCCGGTAAAGCCGCTGATATAGCGGCGGTTGAACTCATTCGTAATGAGGATCGCTTCAAGTCCGCGCTCCTCCAGTTCCTTGCGTAGTTTTGTCACGCGTACTACATCCATGGTCGTCACCCTTTTTCTTCAAAATGGCGGACAAGAGCAGCGAGGCCCAGCTCATAGCCGTAAGACCCAAAGCCGCTGATCTGTCCGATTACGACGGGAGCCGTCACGGAATGGTGGCGGAATTCCTCCCGCTTGTAGATGTTGGAGAGGTGCACTTCGACGGCAGGCAGTTGAACCGAAGAAAGAGCGTCCCGCAGCGCATAGCTGTAATGGGTGAACGCTCCCGGGTTGATCAGAATGCCGTCTTTGGTGCCGTAAGCTTCATGGATTTTGGTGATGAGATCGCCTTCGTAGTTGGACTGCACGAATTCCAGCTCCAGCCCCAGCTCTCTTGCCCGCTCCGACAGCCGGACTTCGATATCGTCCAAGGTCTCCGATCCGTAGACATGCGGTTCACGAACGCCAAGCATGTTCAGATTGGGACCGTTAAGCACTAGGATGCTGCGCATGACCGTCCTCCATCCCGTTGACACGGTTAACTTTAGCCATTTTACCATAGCCGTCCCGGTTTTGAGAACTTCTTTTTACAGTTGGGCTTCTCGCAAACAAGTGGCAACTCTTCTCCAAAATGGTTACAATATAAGAAAGCATCTATCCTGCTGAACTTAAGCAAAGAGGTGACCCCCTTGTCTCAACCAAAAACTCCATCCTACGGAGGTCAGGCCGTTCTTGAAGGCGTCATGTTCGGCGGTCAAAAAGCAAATGTTACCGCGGTGCGCCGCAAAAATTCGGAGCTCGCTTTTCTCGAGGTTCCCAAAGTGGAACGAAGCTGGGTTCAAACGCTGAAAAAGGTTCCCTTCCTGCGCGGGCTCGTGGCCATTATCGATTCTTCCATTAAAGGAACGGCGCATCTGAACTTTTCGGCGGATATCTTCGCCGAAGAAGAAAGCGACGAGGAGAAGGCCGCCAAGAAGGAGCCTGGCTTCTTCGAACGATTCGGACTTGTTCTCGGAGTAGCCGTCGTCGGCATTCTCTCCTTCCTGGCCGGAAAGCTGCTCTTCACGCTCGTTCCGATGTTTGTGGAGTCCCTTCTCTTCAGCAGGCTATTCGACAACTTCGTGCTTCACAACTTGTTGGAAGGGATCATCAAGATTGCACTTCTGCTCGTTTACATTTATGTGATCGGATTGACTCCCCCTGTGAAACGGCTGTTTCAATATCACGGAGCCGAACACAAGGTAATCAGCGCTTATGAGGCGGGTGCCGACATGACCGTTGACAACGTTCAGAAATACAGTCGTCTTCATTATCGCTGCGGAAGCAGCTTCATGGTATTGACGGTCATCACGGGAGTTATTATTTACTCCTTCCCGATCTTTGAATACCACAGCTTGATGGAGCGGACCATTCAACGCATTTCGCTCATTCCCGTCGTCATCGGCGTCTCCTACGAGGTATTGAAGCTGACCAACTCTGTGCGAGACATCCCCGTGCTTCGTTTTCTGGGATACCCCGGCCTGTGGCTGCAATTGTTAACCACCAAAGAACCTCAGGACGACATGGTCGAAGTCTCACTGGCCTCCTTCAACCGGATGCTGGAGCTCGACAAAGAGCTTGCTGCTGTGGAAGTAACGCAGCCCAGCATCGCCAGTTGACCTTCCTCTCGATCCACAACTCGCCAGTTCGCCGCCCCATCACCGGGGAACTCCAAAGGAGGAATCGCACATGAACCGCAGAAGGATGTACTTCTCCACAACGGATTACATCATTTATGGACTCGCCATCTGGGGTGTCCTGGTCAGTCTGATTTCCAACCCGTTCACTCTGCTGCTCCCGATTCTCTTGATTGGCGGGCTGTTCGCTTACAATCGTTATCTGGGCAATCGAGCGCGCAGCAGCGGCTATCGCCCATCAGGAAGTGCTCGTCCCTCGGCGAGTCGCTACGAGGAAGCGCGGAAGAAAAGCAAGACCGTCCCCTTCCGTGTCATTCCCGGAAACAAGGACTCGGAGGACGAGCCGCCTCGTTACCACTAAGGAGCAGCGGCACCTTGTTTCGCAGCAGTCTCTATGGAACCCAGCATCGCTTGAATAGAAGCTTGCTACTAAACAAAGCCCCGATCAAGATTCTCTTGATCGGGGCTTTTGTGTGGACTGTGGAGTAAGACTTCCAAATAGAGAGACTAATGTCGAGTCTGGTTGACGACTACTTGGTAGAGGCTCCCCTTGATGCGGAAGGGAACGTCTGTCGTCGTAATCGCGCCGTTGGTCCAATAGGCCGTAAAACGAACCCAATGCTCGCCGTTATCCAACTTGGTTAGGGCAGGATCGTTCAACGTGCCGCGAAAATGAACGCGGTCATTTCCCAAGAGAGCAATCGTCTTGTCATGGGTCATCAGCCTGGCGGTAACACGCTCTGGACGAGTGTCTGTTCCCGTGTCCGTGACAACCGCTTGGAGGACAAGCGCCTCTCCCGCCCAGAAGACATCTGCGGCCCGCTGCACCTTCGGATGAGCGGCGTTCCATCGTTCCCGCTGGTTCTCCCATTCCGGTGTATGGTGAATTTCACCCGTTATCGCGAGAGGAAGAACCGGGAACGTCCATGTTCGTTCGAACCGTTCTTCGTAAGGATCCGTGACCCTCACCGAGAGGGAATGCATCCCAGCAGGCAGCGGTCCATGCGGGAACGTGAGGGTCGTCCCGGACGAAACCGCCAACCAGCGCCCCACTTCTACACGCTCTCCATTCAAGACTCCCTCCACGGTCACATGAAGCAGATCCCCGTCCGGGTCAGACACTTTTAACGCGAAGGTAGGCGTATCCTGTTCATAGATTGGGGAGGGAATAACAAGCTCCGCCGTTGGCGCACGGTTCACCACCATATAGGCAAACGGTGAATCCTCTCCCCAATCGTATCCGTCATAAACACGGACCTGAACCTTGTAGACCTGCCCGGGCGTCAATGCTTTGGTAAGCTCATGAGCCCGTTCTTCCCAGGTTTCGCTTCCCTCCGCTCCTGCTAGATTGCCGGAGTCATAAACCTGTGTTCCCGCTATGGTATAAACTTGTACGCGGAACAAGGGAAAAACCGCTCTTGGATCGGGGTCGCTTTGTGTCCAAACAATTGAGGGGAACCTTGCGACGACCGTTGGGTTACCCGCCGTTCCAGCCGGATAAGAGATGAGAGCCGAAGGCCGTCGGTTGATGAACAGCCATTCCTCGTTCGACCACTCGGACCAGAGATCCCCATCATAGGTGCGTACCATAACCTTAAGGGGGACATTGGTCGGCAGATCGAGGGGAACCTTCATCGACTGGTTGCCTAGCGGCCAATCCCCGCTTTTTGTACCCGAGTCATAGACCACATCGCCGTTTGCCCTTTGGAGGAGAACACGAAACGCTTTTGTCCTCGCCCCGAAGCTGACATCCGGATCCCCCGTCGTCCAATGGAGGGTTGGTCTCAGCTCGTCCAGTATCTTTTGTGGATTTTCCTTGGTCCCGATGGGGTTCGTCAGCGTGACGGAAGGCGGCTGATTGACCTGTATCCACCCGATGTTGGACCAGTCGGACCAAGCTTCTCCATCCGTGACCCTCACTTGCACCTGAAGCTTCTGGCCACGAGGAAGGGTTCCCGTCTGCCAGCTCCAGCTGCCAGCTGTGGTGGCGATGCTGACTTCCCCGCTTTCGGAAATGGGGGTTCCGGATTCGCTCGACACCTTGACCTGGTACCCGCGGATCCACCCGCTGTCATCCCACTGATTCCAGGATACGGTGGGCCTTGTGGATGTCGTAAAGCTCGGACTGGCCTTGGCACCGCTCGGATGAGTGAGATACACGGTAGGCCGGATATTCGCCGGCGGAATGACCGTTGTTCCGATCTCCCTCGTAACAGGCTCACTCCATGCGCCGTACTCATCCCTCACTTGAAGTGTGACGCTGTACACTCCCTTTTCCGTAGGCCGGACGAGCTTCTCCGTCCCCTTTACTCCGCTGGGAGATGCATAGGTGTATTTTCGCTCCATTATGCCTCTGGTAGCCCTGTAATCAATTCCTGTGGACTCCGTGGAGTAGTTCGAATCGCTGATCCATCTGTCAGGATCATAGCTTGTGTCCGTCCAGGAAATCGTACCGTCTGGATTACCCTTCAACGTGAAGTCCGCTACGGGACGTCGATGCACGGTCATCTTGACTTGATAGGCGTTTGAATCCATCCGATACTCAGCAAAGCGCATGTTCGGGTAAAGGTAATCGGGATTCGGGTCGTCTCGATCCTGAAGCGTGATGAGATAATCGCCTACTTTGTCAAAGGAAACCTGGGGACCTGTGAACGTCTTTCCGTTCATGGCAGACAAGCCCTGATTGTTTAAGAAGCGCGGTTTGTGTTGATAGTTCCATTTACTATCTCCACTCTTCGGATCGTTTTCTGGATCGCTGTAAAGAATGCTACTGTACCGAACCTCCGCTTTCCCAGTCGCTGGCTCCCATATGGCGTAGCCGGTGAACCAGTCAATATCAGGCTCTACCACCTGGAGCGTGCTGATTCCAGAAAAACTCACGTGTTCCTTATCCGAGAATGGCCCGAATTTTCCCGATGCAAAGGTGCTATCACTTGCGGATAGCATCGGCACTCCATTCACCGAGACAGTAAGCGCTGACCCAAGAGCCTTCAGCTTGAAGTTGTACGGTTCCTTGTTCTGGAACGGATAGGGCCGGCTGGAAAGCACGCTGCGAGTCCCGTTTATATACTTGACCAAGTATAGTGTCGTTCCACTCGTCTCAACCGCATAACGATTTTTACCGTCTTGCATTCGGAATGAAAATCCTGCCAGATCCTCTTGGTACTTCTGTGCGTTATCCATTGTCAACATGAAACTGAACTCAGTATCACTTTCCACTGTATTGGACATAAATTGCCCCAATGAAAAGCCCCTGAAGGTCTGAGGGGTTGTAGACGGCGTTCCCACACTCAACCAGGGGATGTAATTCAGACTGGTGTAGGCGTATCCTCCAGGATACGATCCCTTCTCCGTGAAATAGGATAGTAGTATCCCATCCCCAACATATTGAGAATGAAAAAGCTCGTTTGTTCCGGCTGCTGATCCGAAATATCCATCCGTTTTGAAGTTTATCGTCCCTCCGGCTGATACACTGTCTCCATCTAAAACCGTATTACCATTCCTGTCCTTAACCGACTTGCCAGAAGTGTATAGCCCATCACTGTTGGCATATCCGAACGTCCCATCAGAATAGGATCCATCTGATTCAATCCTGTACGTTGGACTTGAGACAGAAACCTGCCTAGATGTTGAGACAGAGGCCCCGGTATCCATGTTGATGGAATTAAAGTAAGAAATGTACCCCATGAAATCTGAGGAGTATGACCTCACGAGTAATTCCCTGGTTATCGGATTCACAGACATCGTAGCGAGTGATTCGCGCTGATCACTTGCTGCACCTGAAAAAGTGTAACTGTAATCAGCATAGGGACCCGGCAATCTGGTTCTCCATGCCAAAGAATAATCAGAATTGAAACGATCGATATAAACTTCCACGGTAGAACTACTATAGAAAGGTTCATAAGACCTGTACTTCATCTCGTAAATATAGAATTCACCGTCAACACCTTGAAAGAATTCAGAAGGTCGATAGGTGTCCTCTACCGTATCATAGTTCTCATTCTTATATCTTATGTTTTCCATTAGAGGCAATGTTGCTTCTCTAACTATATTTGCGTTTCTATCGATTGTGGTTCCTTTATACGTGGGTGCCCACCCGCCGAATTGGGAGAGGATGAGTTGGAGATTATCCTTATGTCCAAAAACATTCCAGTCATAGCCATAAAGTCCATCTCTCTTCGCTATAAATTGACCCGTATTGAGATCATAAGTTCGGATCTCATACTTGTAGGCTCCCGCATCCCACCGCCTAATCACTTGATAAATGGTGCTATCAGCGACCTGATATCTATACTCGTAATCTGTATACGAATACGGAGCGATAATTTTGTAATCGATTGGACTTGCCCCTTTGTAGGTAGGGGATGACTGGATCTTTACTGCTGGACCACTGGCATCAATGACATTAACTAACTCATAATCAGGAATGCGCTCTTTATTCATTGCGTAAAGAGCACCATGGTACTCGTAGTAGATTCGATCTCTAGTGGTCTGCACACGGGCCTTAGAAGGGTCAGTATAAGACACAATGGTTAATCCACTACCATCATCCTTATCCGCAAGCAAAGGCTGACTTTTGCTTGCTATGCTGTTCGTCATTGTGCGATAAGGGTTTAACCCATTCGAACCATACCCAGCATCGGTATAGTAATTTGCCCATGACCGCGACAATCGATATCCCATCCAATCTTTATCAATCATGTATCCTTTAAAGTCCTCAGCCTTTTTACCACTCCCCCCAGTAAGAACGTTGTTCGAATCCCCCCACCCATTAAGCAGGGTCCGCGTATTCGTATTGGTTTGCATCAGTGACCATTTGGTCAGGATCGTATTTTCAGGATATTCTTGCCGATTCGGTGGTTGAGGTTGTTCGTTCTTCCCCTCGATAACAAAGGATACTGTTGGCGCTTGGTTGATGGTGTCCAACTGCCCTTCTCCATAGCTCCCCTGTTTCCGTTCTTCATCGGATCGAACCCTGAGGAGGTACTTGCCTACCTTGGTTGGTGTAAAGGTGGCCTTCTCCATTGTTCCGGGAAGAGATTGCCATCCATCATCATCGAAGCCGTTATTGTTGGCATCGTACTTGTACCAATAGTAAGCCGCTACAAGCGGATCTCCGTCCGGACTGTAGGATTTATTGTAGATCGTGACCGGAAGCCCGCGTAACGTAAGCGGAGCAACATCCAGCTTGCCGATCGGGGGTAAGTCAGGCTGAACGGTAAGAATATGTTCTGCAGGAGAAAGCGACTTGAGCGCAGGCGACCCATCATCCCACACATGGAGCTTGACGGTTACCTGAATGTCATGGTCAGTTCCATTGGTGTACATCGTCTGCTTGTTGGTCCATTCGTCCTTAGCATGGTCGATCTTCCGGCCAGTTGGACTGTAGCTCTTCGCTGAGCTGAAAGCGTCCTCTGGAACCGGGCGATTCTCTTTAACAACCTTAGGGCCTTCTATTACAGGTATCGGGTTCTTAGGCACGACTTCCAGGGATGCTCCTGCCGTGTACGAAGCCCCGAATGTGTCTGCCAAGGTTGCATAAACCCTCTGGTAACCAACGGACGTTGTTTCAATCCCACTCAATACTTCCGCAAGTGGATCGAACGAGTATTGGTCCGGCAGACTGGATACCCAGCTCGTGCTCTTACTAAAATCCCATCCTGTTAAGTTGAATGGGTCCCCATCTGGATCACTGGGGGAAACAGGGTTGGAATTCGGGTCATCGATGATCCGTACCATTACCTTTGTTCCCTCAACGACTCGGGTAAGGGGAATCGTGCTAGTATAGTCGCCATCGATAAACCATCCGAGTTTAAAGAAAGGAGGATGGTTGTTTGCTGGTGTTTTTACATAGAGAGTTTTCGTGATCCAGTCCGTTGAGCAGTTGGATCCGGTGACCTTCATTTGCACGGTAACGGTCCCTGCGCTTATTGGGGCAGGATAATTGTCGGGGTAGGTGAACGATATCCGATCAGTTTTTCCGGTTTGCTTGCTGGAAGTCCATGTTGCACCATTGACCATTCTGAACTCGTGATACCGATAGGTACAAGTCCCAGTGGTTCGTATGTCCTTAGGCTGCAGAGCAACCGACTCCCGATACTCAATGGTGTTTCCGGGGAGAATGTCGAAATCTCCGGTGATGGAAGCTGCTTCAGGCGTTGGGGTCTGACCTGGTGGAGGAGTGGTGATGGGCGGAGTGGTTAGCGGTGGGTCCTTTTCTATCTCAAAGGTAACCTCATAGGGATAGCGGTAGGTGACGGACTCCGCAGTAGATTTGAAGGAATAGATGTAAACCATCATCGCAGCACCAGGAGAACTCCATGGCTGGTAAATATCCTTTTGGTTGAAGTCCAAGCTCATACGGATTTCGTAGTTTAAGCTATCCGTGACATTTGTTACACGGAGGTTTTGGATGGAGGAATCGGGCATAGACATCCGTTCACTAATAGTCCATTTATCATTCATTTTAATAATTATTTGGCGTGAACTATCAGGATATACTTTTATACCCCCTGTTTTTGGTGCTGCAACTATAGAAGGGTTTACGGGCTCCTGAGTTCCCTTTCGAAAGTAAGACATTGTTATCTTGTTTTTATAGGATATTTGGGTATCGACTACTCCTGGGAAATCCGGCACCTTATATCCACTCACCATGCTATACGTTACCGGGGTACTACTTTTTAGACAGCCTCCGGAATTAGCTGTTAAGGGAGCAACTGTACAAGCGCCGGACCCTTGTGCTCTCCAAACATTAGAAGAAGCTCCCCCAGAACGATCCCATGCATACCAGCCTTGATTAAAATTGTCGTTTGATTCTACTTGAACTTCCAGACCATCAACGTTGCCGGACCAGTTCCCGGTCTTGTCTAAAACCAGTTGTTTATCATACCCAGTTTTGAGATCCTTGTAAAATGCTCGCTTTATGGTATACCCCTGCTTGGAGAATGAGACCTTTGCGGTCGCAAACGAGTTTGGCCCATAACTTCCATCCCCTAGGCGCTGAACACTGGAGTCGTAGGAAAAAGGAACTGTCACCGACTCCGCATTAGCGACAGATCCTCCGGTCAGGCTAAACATCAATTGCGTGAAGATAGCCATTATTAGAAAAGAGATAACGCCAATTCCGAGTTTCCTTTTATTATTCAAGCTTTTTGCCTCCTTTAGAAGTTAGGATTGGCAAACAGCACTGATTTTACATTGGAGTTATTGACTGGTGGGCTAAGGACAAGCCGGAATCCCCCGTCTTCAGTTTTGCTTCCTTTCTTAGGAAAAACAGTCGCACAGATAGCAGTCTTAGATCCACCTTCTTCATAAAGGCCTGCCGGCTTAGTTAGGATTCCTTTACGAAATTCATCATTCTTTCCCTGGTCACTTAATCCATAAAAAATTGCAAGCAAGTCGTTTCCATACTTTTCATTCGTTCGAACAATGTGTTTTTGAACAAGGATCACATAGCTATCCTTGTAGTTAATTAAAGGCATTCCACCATTTCGTACATTATTATCCCATCTCAAGCTCTTTAGTGGTGGTAAAAGCTTCAAATTCGGATCCTTTGGATCGGCCAGATCAATAGCTACTATCGCATCGACTACGGCGTAATACTGTTTATCCGTCGATTCAATAAACAAGTCATTCGGATTATAAATGGTGGGATATTTCGTATCCGTGAAGAACTCCGGCATTACCGTGAAAATATTGGTCTTGTGCCAATAGAGCTCCGCCGCCTGTACGGCGTACTTATCCGCTTTCAACGTTGCGCCGTTCTTCACGGTCAAGATCCGCTCGATCACGGTGATTGATTCGGCCCGGGTCGTGGTCTTATCCGCTCCAATATCGCCCGCACCGCTTCCACTCATAATGCCGGCCTTGGTTGTCAGGTACATCCACTTCTTGGCGTCTGTGTTCTTCTCGCCCAAGGCTTTCATGGCTAGTCGTGCCATTTCCGCGCGAGTCAAGGCCTTGTCTACGTTGTTGTTGAACTCTGCGGCTGAGGTGATCCCGGCCTGAGAAGCCGCCGCAAAATAGGCATCGTACCACTTGCCGCCCTCTTGCGGCACAACTTCCAAGCCAAGCGCACTCACGAGCATCTTCGTGTATTCCGCCCTGCTGATTTGCCGATTCGGCTGAAAGGTTCCGTCGGCATATCCATTTACATAGCCCTTCTTCACCGCTTGTTCAATGGAAGCCTTCGCCCAATGAGAAGAAATGTCTTTAAACGTCACTGAAGCGGCTACTCCCGTTACTTGCCCCACAGGAGTCGCATCCGCCTGGACGGATGCCCCCGTGTTCATAACAAGCCCCGCCGTAACCAACAAGGCTCCAATTCGCAGACCAACCGAATGTCTTTGTCTTCCGTTCTCCATCTTCTTCATAAGGATGTTCCCTCTTTCTATGGAATGGTTTGCACCTGATCTTCTGTCAATCCGACACCATCAAACAAGAACTTCACGCCCGCTTGAAGGTTTCTCAGCATATTTCTTCCTATTTCGGTCATTTCCTCCTTTTCATGTCGCCCAACACAAAAAAGAAGCACCATCTTTCCCTTTACCTAAAAGGAAAGACGGTGCTTCCGTCTTCACGTATATCCTGTTCCTCTTATTATACCGCTCTCTTGGCAAGAATCAACCTCATTTGGAAGTTTTCATCCTTTGGGCATAGAGTTTGGCATAGCGATCCACGCTGAATTTGCGGAAAAACTTGTCTCCGGCTTGCTTCCCTTCCTCAAACAGCTCCAGGCTCTTCTCCCCGCTGATCTCGAATTCAGTCGTATGCACGTTTGCCGATGGGATCTTGATCGTTCGAAACCCCTCGGCTTCGTCGATGTAGCGCTCATCATGGGCATCCATCATCGTGCTGAACAATGCCCGGAACATTGTCAGCGGCCCCACGATCGGATGGGGAGCCTGCTCGACGCGGCCGACCAACTGAAAGCCGAGCGTGGGTACCGGATCGACGGGATCATGGATATCCTTATCGAAGAGCCATAGGGGGAAGTTGCTCAGCAAGCCCCCGTCCACCACGTAAACGAATTGGTCGCGAAACGGCTCCGCTTTTTCCCCGATTCGATAGCGTTTGCGCAGAATGACCGGATCGAAGAAGAACGGAATGCTTGTGCTCATCCGCACCGCACGCGAAATGGACAACCGTTCCGGCGCCATGCCATAGCGTACGATGTCCTGCGGAAGAACAAGCAATCGGCCGTTGCTGATATCTGATGCAATGATTTGCAGCTTTCCCTGAGGAAGATCCCCGAATCGACGAATCCCCCTTGCCGCAAGCAGATCGGCCGCCCAGTTCTCCACTCGATCGCCCGAATAGAGCCCCTTCTTGAAATAGAGTCGAACCGCCGGACCGAGCCAGCGAACCCGATGAAGGGGCGAATGCTTCAAGAAGGTGGAAAAGGGGGTCTTTAGAATGATCTCTTTCAATTCTTCTCCGGTATAGCCCGCCGCCAGGAGGGCTGCGATGATGGCGCCGGAAGACGTGCCGGCAAGCCTTTCGAAGACGACTCCGTGCTTCTCTGCTGAGCAGACTGCTCCCGCAAGTCCGATCCCCTTGACCCCGCCTCCTTGAAAGACCGCATTGACCTCCACTGGGCGCCCTCTCCTTTTTCGCTCAACTGGCCTTGTAAGACCCTATGAGCCGAGAGAATGTCCGCATTCCTTCTGAATATGAAGATGGAACTCATGCTCTCTGTCGAAGCGCGAGCTATAATAAGACCGATCATTCCTATGCAAAAGGAGGCGCACCGCGAATGAACCCTACCTTCGATCCGTCACAACCCATTCCCCGACGAAACCGGAAGCGTCTTCTCGAGCTTTTCCTGGTTTCTGCAAAACTGGGTCTCACCTCGTTCGGAGGACCGATCGCTCATCTTGGGTATTTCCACGAAGAGTATATCCGCCGTCGCAAGTGGATGGACGAACGGCACTACGCGGACCTCGTCGCACTGTGCCAATTCCTCCCCGGTCCGGCCAGCAGTCAGGTTGGCATCGGTATCGGCATCATCCGCGCGGGAATGCTCGGCGGGGTCGTCGCATGGCTGGGGTTTACCCTGCCTTCCGTCATCGCACTGATTCTGTTCGCACTTCTCATGCAAGGATTCGATCTGGGAGGGGCGAGCTGGATTCATGGTCTTAAACTTGTTGCGGTAGCGATCGTGGTCCAGTCTATTCTGAGCATGGGGCAAAAGCTCGCTTCCGACAGAACAAGGGCAACCATCGCCGTACTGAGCGCTGCCCTATCCCTTCTGTGGCATTCGGTGTTCAGTCAGGTTCTGGTGCTCGCCCTAGCCGGTCTTGTTGGCGTCCTGCTCTACAGAAGCAAGAGTGCTTCCCCTACCGTTCCCCTAACCATTCCCATCCATCGTCGTTGGGGAGCTCTATGTCTGGCTATCTTCGGCGGTCTTCTGCTCTTGCTGCCTCTGCTTCGGCAGGGAGCAGAGGCAGGTAGCCTCGCTTGGTTTGACAGCTTCTATCGGTCCGGCTCCCTTGTATTTGGCGGCGGACATGTCGTTCTGCCGCTGCTGGAGCGGGAAGTCGTCCCACCCGGTTGGGTGAGCCAAATGGATTTCTTGGCCGGTTACGGCGCGGCTCAAGCTGTGCCCGGCCCGCTCTTTACGTTTGCCGCTTATCTGGGTGCCCTGATGGGAGGAATCAAGGGAGCGCTTCTCGTGACAGCCGGAATCTTCTTGCCAGCTTATCTCTTGATTGTCGGGGCCATGCCGTTCTGGAACGCATTGCGGCAGAACGCCAAGGTACAAGGAGCCTTCATCGGGATGAACGCGGCGGTCGTCGGCCTCTTGCTGGCGGCAATTTATGATCCGCTCTGGACGACAGCGGTCGTTGAACCAGCTGACTTCGCCTTGGTTTCGATCCTCTTCCTGATGCTCGTGTTCTGGAAACTCCCGCCATGGATTGTGGTGATTGCAGGGGCTCTCGGCGGGATGCTGCTCGGCTTCCTCTAGGGTTACGTCCTTGAACCCTGAATCGCGTTGTCCGCCTTTGCTGAACACCTACTCCACAATAAGCTCCTTCGGCGTTACATGCTTAATTTTTGCAGAAGCCAGGTAAGCGAACACAAAGAAGCATAAGCCGATCAGCATAGCCGGAAAGAACAGGCTAAACAGGGTGTAAGAGGCCTTGAAGTTGGTGATGCCCAGAGATCGGAGCAAGGTCGAGATCATGCGATTGCTGAGCATCCCGCTTGCGAGGATGCCGATAACCGATCCCATCGCCGAGATCAGCAGAAAACGCAGGGCGAATTGAAGCCGCAGCCTTACAGAGGTGAAGCCCATTGCTTTGTAAATCCCGATGTTGGGCCTCTCTTTGAGAAACGTTCGGTTGCAGACCATGAACACCACGACGAAGGCGAACACCACGGAAACTGCGAAGATAAACATCGTGACCCCGTCAAGAGCCGTCGAGATCAGGTCGACGTCCATTCCATCCTCCGCGTCCTTGGACGTCAAAACCGTTCCAAACCGATCATTCAGCATGGAGATGACCGCTTCTTTTTCGTCTGGCTTCGCCAGTTGAATATGGCCTTCTTGCGCCTTCATGGGGTAGATTCTCTCGCCTCCAGCCAAGGACATCGCCAGGCTTCTGCCTACATCATTCATGCTTTCATAGTAGCCGGAGATGAGGTAGTCCGCCTTGCCGCTTCGGTAGCTAATGGTGACAGTATCCCCCAACGCCTTACCGAGTTCTCCCGCCAGCACCTCGGTCACGACAATCTCATTGTCATACAGAGGTGCCCTGCCCTTGGTCACGCTTTTGATTTTCGTTGGATCGTTGTACAGGGTCGTGTGGTATTCGCTGCCATCCACCGTCAAATAGAAATTAGCGGTATAGAGAGAAGACTTAACGGGACTGAGCTTTCCGATCTCTTCCTCCAAGGCAGCCGTTTGATCCAGCGTAAACCGATTGTTTAGAGTCAAGGCAACATCCGATTGAAAATTACCGTAGCTTTCCCGGACAGACTGAGGGGTCATGCTTTGGGTAAGCAAGGTCATGCTGATCATGAAATAAACCAGAATCCCGACGATGATCAGGAGAGCGGCGTATTGCTTCTTATCCGAGGTGAACTGACGGAAGGCGATGAGCGCGTCCAACCCCCTTTTGGTGACCGCCAGATTCAACCGACTGTCGAAGTAGATGGGCTCCCGATCTCCTGCAATCGCCCTAAGCGGTGTTATGGCTCCCACTCGTGCGGTTTTCCCAAACACAAACAGGCTTCCCAGGAGCAAAATCGCAAGGCTCATCCCCCAGCTTTTGACGACCGCTACATCGGCGGTTGCCAGCATCCCCGTGATGGGCTGAAAGATTCTTCCGAGCCACTTAATGAGCGGAATTGCTGCCAAATTCCCCATTACGGCCCCGATCAACTGAGCGCTCAAGTACTGAAGAGTAAGCACTTGGCGGAGCTTCCCCTTCGTGAACCCCTGAGATTTCAGAACGCCGATGTTGACGGAATCCATTTCAATTCCGGTACTGATGCTATGCCCGATAATGATGATCACGATGAGGAAGAGCAGGATGACGAAAGCCGTAAGAATGCCAGCTCCGATCTTCGTAAAAATTTGACTGTAGCGAATGGAATCCTCCTTGAGCAAGGTAGCGAAGGAGTAATCGAGAAACCCGGTTTCCGCGTGGAGCTGCTTCTTGAACTGAGGAACAGTTAGCTCGGAAGAATCCGCTTGAAAAATGTGCAGGAGACGGTAGTCCAGCAGCAACTGAACGGCCTCGGTCTCGCTGTCCACTCGAGCTTTCAGCTCGGAATAATCATCTTCTGTGATGAAAAGGCTTTTGATCCCGATAAAATACGCACCGACAAAAGGCTCTTGGATAAAACCTTTGATTCGGAACACGTTCTCTCCAGCGTTCGTTTTGACGACAAGGGAGCTGCCGACCTTGCAGTTGTATAGGGACGCATAGCTGAGCGGGACAAAAATCTCGCCTTTGGCCAATGGGCTGGGAGACTTCTCAAATCCATTTCGTGACTCATTAAAGACGGGGTATTGGAAAGTCCCGGGAACGTATCGTTGGAGCAGGGTATGGTTGGTGGAGTTTTTGCCGTTGATGGTAATGCTCGTGGCAGTGAGTGCTTCCTCTTCCCGCAATCGATCCACCTGGGCGTTCTCCCTGATTTTGCTCACCATGTCCGCATTGCCAGGTGTCGCCCACACAAACGCCACCACATCGCCTACATCCGCCTCAGCCATGGCGTGCTCCAGGTTGGATTTAATATTGCCGTTGACGCTGATGATGGCTGTGATGGAAAAGGTGATGATGAACATCAGGACGACGATGCTCCAGAAGGCGCCTTTCTTATGCCGAATTCCGGCTCTCAGCAGGATAAAGGTTTCCATCGGCCACCTCACCACTTCAAGGAGGAGAGCCAGGCGTTTACTTGCGTTTCGCGGCTCTTCTCATCATCGGGAGAATAGGGAGGCAAGGACAGCTCCCCGATCAGCTTGCCGTCTTCCAGGTACAGAATTCGCGCAGCTCGAAGGGCCGCGCGCAGATCGTGCGTGACCATGAGCAGGCTTTGCCCCTCCTTGTTCATCTCACTCAGCAAATTCAGTACCTCGGTCGTGTTCTTTCGGTTCAAGGCTCCGGTAGGCTCATCAGCAAACAGAAGCTTGGGACGGCTGATGACGGCTCGTGCGATCGCAGCCCGCTGCTGCTCCCCGCCAGAAGCTTGGGAAGGCAATCGATTCATCAGTTCAACCAGCCCCATCTTCTCCAGAAGCTCCTTCGCGCGCGTGTTGACCTCCAGGGTCGAGACGTCCTTGTTCAGATAACCTGGTACAGCCACGTTCTCAAACAAGGTCAGGTTGGTGACCAGATGCATCTGCTGGAAAATGAATCCGAACTGCCCTTGCCGGAGAAGGGCCAGCTTCTTTTCCGGATAGGCGGCGATGTTCTCGCCTCCGTACAGCACCTGACCCGCGGTGGGATGATCCATCCCGCTCAGGGTATACAGGAGGGTGGATTTACCGGAGCCCGAGGGGCCCATGACCACCGTAAAGTCTCCCTCATAAAGCTCCACATCCACATGATTCAAGATGTGGGTTTGGACGCTGTTGTGAGCATAGCTCTTACACAGGCCTCTTGCTGATAGAATCGGTTTCTTCATCGAACCGTTCCTTTCCAGGTTGGATGGATTGCGTGATGCCCTCACTTTACCTGAGCTTACCTTAAGAAATCCTTAAGAGACGGCTTCGGATAAGGTCAGCGTTACCTCCAACCCGTCGGGAAGGTTGCGCAGTGCAACCCTGCCTTTGTGCTGCTCCATAATGTATCGGACAATGGACAAGCCGAGTCCTGAACCCGGCTCGCTACCGCAATTCCGACCTCGATAGAATTTGTTGAAGATGAAGGGCAGGTCCTCATCGGGGATGCCTTCTCCATAATCTCGAAACCGGATCGTCAACTCGCTGTCTTCTTTCTCCAATGTAACCGTACAGGGAGTTTTGGCGTATTTGCGCGCATTGGCTACCAGGTTCTCGATAACCTGGACTATTCGATTGCGATCCACGCAGGTATAACAAGCGAAGGCCGGCTTCTCAAAAGAGATATCCTGCTCCGTAGACAGCTCCTCCAACGCTTGCTCCAGAAGCCCCGCCAGCTCCACTCGCTCGGGATGGATTTTCAGCTTATCCAGGTCCGACAAGGAATGAAGGAACAGGTCGTCCGTCAGCCGGGCGACCTCCTCGCATTTGCGGATCATCACCTCCAGATACTTGGCTCGCTTTTCCGGCGTCTTGTCCAGATTGGCTTCCAGCGCTTCTGCATAAGCGCGAATCGAGGCAATGGGGGTCTTGATATCGTGAGACAGTGTCGCGATCACGGTTTTGTTGTTCTCGATCGCTTCTCTCTCCGAAGACCGTGCCTGGATGATCTCCCGACGCATGCTGTCAAACGCCCACGTGAAGGCGCCAAAATAGTTGGATCGCTCATAACGAAGCGGCAAATCGAAATTTCCTGCTGCGATGCTCTCCGCGAACTGCTTCATCTTGTCAAAGGGGCAGAGAATCGCAGCGTACACATAACCAATAAGAAGAATGAGGAAGGCCAAGCAAGCGATTCCCGCCCCTAGAATCAAAGTCGGGTAGCCTGATGAAGTCGGATCATTCGTCGCCTGGCGCAAACGACTTTGAAGGGCTTCGACTTTTTCATCTATCCGAAGCAGCTGTTGCTCGTCCCCATCGGTAAGAGCGGCCCGAGCAAGCTGTCCGATCTCGTTTAGGGCGATGATCTGCTCCGCCTTCTCCTCCGATGCTCCATTGTCCCGTAAATATCCTGCCAGGATCGCCATGACAAGGAGAATGCTGAACCCAAACGCCACCGTAACCGTCACGAGTTTACGTTTCATCCGGCACCTCCAACAGGTACCCGACCCCGCGCACGGTTTTGATGTAACGGGGTGTAGCCGGGTCATCTTCCAGCTTCTCCCGCAGCCAACGAATGTGAACGGTTAGCGTAGACGGTTCAATCAGATTGAAGGGCCCCCACACCTCGGAAAGCAGCTCTTCCTTGGGAACCGCCGTACCGAGCTTTCGACACAAACATGCCAATAAATCGAATTCCTTGAGAGACAAGGAAAGGCTCTTGCCCGCCTTCACGACCGTTCGAGCCGCCGGGTTCACCGAGATGGTCCCGAAGGAAACCAATCGTTCTTTTTCCGAGAATCCATAGGTACGGCGCATCAGCGCGTTCACTCTGGAGAGCAGCTCTTTCAGGGAATAGGGCTTGGCCAAATAGTCGTCGCCACCCATATCCAAACCGGTGATCCGGTCCTGCTCGCTCGTCCGGGCGCTGGCAAACAGGATCGGGACGGTGGATACCCGGCGCAGCTCCTCACATATGTCAAATCCGGTCCCTTCCGGAAGGTTGATATCCAGCAGGATGAGGTGGTAAGTATTGTCGGTTAGCCTGGAAAAGGCCTCCTCCCGATTTTTCGCATAAGCCACTCCGTACCCGTAGCTCTCCAGCATCTCGCCAAGTATAGCGGACAGGTCCAGGTCGTCGTCCACGATCAGAATTTGCTTTTGCATGCACGTCCTCCCATGCGGATGATTGTTCCTTTTAATCTCCACCCACAACAAAAAAGACGGGATTCTCCCGTCTTCGTCAGGCGCTCTATGATGATTTGGCGGCGGGGTCAGGCTCTGCGTTGCCATGCAACTGGCCCATCAGCTCTTCCAGCCGTTCGGGGTTGGAGGTGAAATAGTCAACCAGGTTCTCGATGCAGGTGATCGACTCCCAGCTGAGGTGATGCTCGATTCCTTCCACATCCGGGTAGATGTTCTCTTCCTTGACACCGATGACGGTGAGGAAGCTCTCCAGCAGCTTGTGGCGGTCCATCAAGCGCTTGCCCATCTTCTTACCCTTGGACGTGAGGATGAGGCCGCGATATTTCTCGTAGACCAGGTAATCATCCTTGTCCAGCTTCTGGATCATCTTGGTCACGGACGAAGGATGAACCTCCAGCCCTTCGGCAATATCCGAAACCCGGGCATAGCCCTTCTCATCGATCAGCTTGTAAATCCGTTCCAAGTAATCTTCCATACTCGGCGTAGCAACCATGCGTGTTCCTCCTTATGTTCAACCCTCTTCATCATAAAAGAATCCGACGGCGAGCGCAACAACCGGACTTTCCAGTCGAACCCTCCCGAGGAGAGGTGTCGAATGCTCGGATGCTGCCGTCGAACCCTCTCGAATGAACAGGAGCAGGAACCTCTTTTATGGACTCGGCATGGCTTGGTTTACCTCTTTCGTGATCTGCGAGCCGCCGGAAAGCTTCCACTCTTTCACAAAATTGTCGAATTCCTCGAGCGGTGAATCCCCCACGATGATCTTCAAGAAGGCCTCATTCTCCATCCTCTGCAGGTCCTTCCAGGTCCCCGGCATCGACTTCGTCACCCCGGAGAAGATGCTCTTCACCTTGACGCTCGGCGTGGAGGCGAGAACCCCCATCCCGTATTTATAGGCGTTGACGGCTTTCCAGCCTTCCATGTCCTTCTTCGGCTGCTCCGTCTCCTGATTGAATTTGTCGTAGAGCAGGCGAGTTTCCGGATTCAACTGCTCCGGGTCTACTTTTCCATGCAGGGCTTGCTGGAGATCGGCGTAGTGACTCTCAATGGCATCCGAATAATCGATCAATAAGTCAAAGGGGTAATACGCACGAGGTTGAATACCGGTCTTGGCCGAAAAATCATCCAGTTCCTTCGCGGCTTCATTCGGGTCCTGTCTTCGTTCCAATCGGGTGAAGGCGTTGACCAGCTTGATCGCCGCCTCCGGGTGCTCGTAGCCCTTGCGCACGACGAGGAACCGATCCGTCGAAGGGGCGAGATGAATGACGAAGCGTCCTTCGGCATTCAGCGGTGCTGCATAGGCACGCCACTCCGCCGTTGTATTGGAGCGAATTGCGTCCGACAGCGGGAAATACGGCATCCACCAGGGGCCAAAGAAAATCCCCGTCTTGCTTGCGATGATCGGTTCTTGCGTCTCCTTATAGAGCGGAAAATTGGGATCGATCAGCCCGCGCCCATACCAGTCCGCCAGCTTGCCCAGCGCCTCCTTCGTCTCGGGAGTGACGGAGCCGTAGACGATCTCTCCTTGCTCGTTCCGAATCCAGTTGCCGGGATACGCACCAAACGCATAAAAGACGGAGTCAAAGCCGTTGATGTGCGGCTTTTGCCCGTAGACAATGTTGCGATATCCGCTTATGCCCACCGTATCTCGCTTGCTGTTGCCGTCCGGGTCCTGCTCAACGAAAGCCTTGGCGATCCGCTCAATATCATCCAGCGTCTCGGGCGGACTAAGTCCCAATCGGTTCAGCCAATCCTCCCTCACCCACAGGAGGGTTGCCGAATCCGCCTGGAGCGCTACATTCGGCAGCGCGTAGAGCTTGCCGTCACGAGAAGCATCCGTCAGCACCTGGTCTTCCGTGGATCGATACATGTTCTTGATGAGCGATGACCCAAACTTGTCGAAGACATCCGTTAAATCTTCAATCATGTCGTTCTGGATCAGCCGTTCCAATTGCTCTCGATCCACCACCATCGCATCCGGCAAGTCGTTGCTGTCGATGGCCATCTGAACCCGTTGGAAGAACGCTTCATCGCCCTTCGCTTCCCAATAATGGCTCACCCGAATGTTCGTAACGCTCTCCAGATACCGGGTAACCGTGTTGTTGTCGTTGCTGTCTCCCATCATGATCTGAGCATCGGGAATTTTGAAGCCGATGCGAAGGGTAACAGGCCGAGGCATCTTCCCGTAAGCCTCCATTTCCAGCGGAGCCGACGAAGCATCCGGCTTCTCCCCATTCGAACTTGCGGCATCCTCGCGACACCCGGCCGCCAACACAGCCAGGAGGAGCAGGGACGCCAGACCGAGCTTACGCTTCCTCATCGTTCCCTTCCCCCTCTCGTCCTAAATTCGCTGGGCAGGCTGCCGACGTGTTCCCGAAACAGCCTGCTGAAATAGCGCTCGTCTTCAAAGCCGGAGCGGCTGGACACTTCCCATATGGGAAGCTCCGTATCCAGCAGCAGCCGCTTCGCCTGATTCAGGCGCATGTTCCGCAAGCTCTCCCCAAACGGGATGCCGGCAAAACGCGCATAACACTGGCTGAAATACCCCCGGCTCATGCCGATCGAAGCCGCGACTTCGTTCTGGTTGATCTTCTGCCCCGCATTCGCCTGCATGTAGCGAACAGACCGAAACATGCATTGCATCACTTCGCGCGTGAAGCCCAACTCCAGCATGCGGCGGGCAGTCAGATCGGCGAAGCCGCGCAGCCATCCCCTCCACGCCTGCATATTGTGACACGCGAGGAGTGCCTTGCGTAGGGCCGCCAGCTCTTCCCCATCCGGCAAAAAGGGCCCCCAATCCTGCAGCAGCCTCTGTCCGAAAGCGAGCACGCTTGAATACGGGGGCCTCTGCCTGCTTAATTGCTCGAAGAAGCGATCCCATTCCGCCGGAACGAGCGACCAAGCGAGATCAAGCGCTTGGTCCAGCACCCCGCTGTCCCCCTTTGCCGCTGGAGCCTCCGCCGCTGCCCGCAGATCCTTAAAGGACAAGGTTGCAAGCGGGAGATGCCCTTCGGGATGATAAAAGAGAGCTTGCTGAAGATTCTCGGAGCACAGGGCAGCAAGCTCGGAAAACGGGACAGGCCGGACCTCTGTGAGCAAGACAGTGAGCCAGGCGTCCCCGAGCCGGTCCCGAATTTCTTTGCGCGCTTCCTCCATACCAATGCGCTGCCGCAAGGGAGAAAGCCACAGCTCTCCCAGATCAATCAGCGGGTGATTCTTCACGATGGGAAGCGAAATCAGTTTCTCCGCTCCCTGATTTCGATCCAGCGGGAAGTAGACAATGGCTTTCTCAGCGGAGAGGCGTCCTGCTCCTTCTCGCGAGCCGCCGCTGCGCATGTTCTCCTCCCACTTGAGCCTATCGACGATCCGGCCGATGGTCTCATCGGCATTTTCCACCTCAAGCAAGGTTTTCACGATATAGTCCACTGCCCCGATCCGCAGCGCTTCCTGCACGTAGTCAAATTCATGATGGCAGGTCAGGACGACCGAATGAATATGAGGGTGAAGCTGCCGGATGTGTCGGATCAATTCGAAACCGGACATGCCGGGCATGGAGATGTCCACGAAGAGCAAATCGATGGCTTCGGTTTCGATCAGCTTGAGCGCTTCTTTCCCGTCCCCGGCCTCTCCGACCATCATGACGCCGAAGGCTGCCCAATCGATCAGGGACATGAAGCCCTTTCGCACGAGGCGTTCATCATCCACGACTGCCGCTCGTATCATCAAGATCCTCCTTTCGCTTGCGAGGAATGAGAATGCTGACGGTGGTGCCCTCCTCCGGTTTGCTGACGATATCTAGCTTCATCTCGGAGCCAAAGTACGTATGAAGCATGCGGGAGACATACGAAAAGCCGATGCCAAGCCCTTTTTTCTCCTCTGATTTTCCGGCCAGGAGCTTCGCAATCTCCTCTTCGGTCATGCCGGCTCCGTTGTCGCTCACTCGCAGCAAAATGCGGGATTCTCCGTCCTGGGTAATCCGCACCTCTACCCACCCGTTGTCGCTTATTCCGTGATAAATCGAGTTTTCCACGAGCGGCTGCAGTAGAAATCGCGGAACCGCTGCCGAAAGGACATCCTCATCCGCTTCAACCCGAAAGTCGAATTCGTAATCGTACCGAATGCGCTGAAGCTCCATGTAATTGCGAATGGCTTCCATCTCTTCCTCGATGGTCACGATCAGGCTGTTTTTGCCCAAATTATAATGAAGCACCTTCACCAAAAGGGTAACGAGGCGGTCGATATCCTTCTGCCCGTTCAGTCTAGCGAGCCATTGGACGGTATTGAGGGTGTTGTGTAAAAAATGAGGGTTGATCTGACTGAGAAGCTTCTCCACCTCGAACTGGCTTTTTTGCTTTTCATTGCGGGCTACGGCTTGAATCAGCTCATTGACCTGTTCCTTCATCTGTTGAAAGTTATTCAGCACATGGTCGAATTCTTCCACTTGTGTGAAGGTCACGGGAGCGGTGACATTTTCGGCCATGCGATTGATTTCCTGGTTGAGCTTGCGGAGAGGTGCATACATACGGCGCCAGACGAGAATGCCCAGGCTTGCAGCGAACAGCAGGGTGAACAAAGCCAGCACGACGACCTTGACGACCCAGTCGTAGATTTCCCGATTGAACACCGTCTTCTTGACGACGGCAACAAGCTGCCAGCCCTGAGGGCTGGTGTAGCGAAACAAATGATAGCCTTCCACTTCGTCATGAGAGCTTGTGGAAGGAAGCGCAGCTGCTTGGGTTACCCGCTCGGGAAGCTCGCCTTCGATCACATGGACATGACCGCCGTCTTGGCTGACGAGCATATGCTGCATCTTCATCCCATAGCTGTCTTGGTCGAATACGCGGCGCAGCAGGCTGTAGTTGGTTTCCAGGTAGATGTATACCGGATAGCCGCTCACCTTCACGGCGCGGCGTTCCGACAGAACGAGATTATCGCCAACCGAATACATAGTCGGATGTGGACCATAATAATCCGCTCCACTGTAATGCATGAAGCGCGGCAGCTTTTCAAAATCAAAATCTCGGCGGGCGCTCAGGCTGGTCACCAGAACCGGGTCCGCACTCTCCGGTGCCAGATAAGCAGTGAGCCCGATATAGGGATTCGTAAAATTCACAAGGTTGATCTTCTCATTGATGGAGGTCATCAACTGAGCTTTTCGATAGATTTGCCTTTCTTGCAAGAAGGAAGACATCTCTTCGACTATTTGTCCGTCCAGCGCGAATTGCTTGGAGGCATAATCCAGGTTATCGAAGGCATTTTCCAAGCGATAGGCCTGCTGCTCCAGACCGGCATTGATGCCGCTCGCGATCTTGCCGGACAGAATGGAATAGATGGAATAGTACGCGGTCACTCCGACGACGATCAGGGGGAGCAGCGCCGCAGCGAGCAGATAGAATACGAGAATTCTTCGCAAAGACTTGACGCGCGGACGAGACGAGCTCGCGGATTTGCGTCTACCGATCATTCGCCTCTCTCCCTTGACAGCGCTATCATTCTGATCTCCTCCAAGAATACCATAAACCCTTCAAACGGCGGACAGGATTTTGGAAGAAGAGAGAGACCAGGCCCAGGACGGCGATGCCACCCCAGCCTGATCTCCTCTACACTGCTAGCGAATTACTTCACGCTCTTGCGAGCCTCGAACAGTTCCTCTGCCTTCTTGATCGAGAACTCCAGCACTTCGGCATAGCCGAGTCCGTTGACCTTGTCGTGCATTTCCTTGTTCAGCTTGTCAAATTCAGCTTGGTTCTTGGCAAAGACCATCTTCCAGGACATCTGTTGAATGACCGTGCCGATCTGCTTGTTCTTTTGCTCCAACGTTTTGTCCATCATGAACGGCTCTTTGCCGGTAAAGCCTTGCGGAGCGACAGCAAGCAGGTTGTTCTTCTCAAAGTATTCCTTTGCCGTCAGCACGCCCATCTTCTCTCTCCAGGAGCTCTCCAGCTTGGTGGGGTTGCGCTCCAGCGTCGTCTTCCACAGGTTGTGGTCGTACGGCTCGTTCGTTTCCGGGTTCACCATAGCCGGTACAACAAAGGAGAAGTTCATTTGGTTCGAACCGTAGTAGTAGTCCCCGCCGCCGTATTCTTCCGGAATCTTCGTGTTCTGTTGATCGGTGTATGCTTTCCAGCCGAACTCCGTCACGACCGGCTTGCCGCTTGCATCAATGTCCCAAGTAAGCCCCTTCGGACCATTCGGAATCGCCGTCCCGCTGCCAGCCGACAGCATAGCCCCTTCCGGCGTGTACATCCAGTTGATGAACTCCATGATGCGAGCGGGATCCTTCGCTTTGGAGCCGATGGCGATGATGCCGTTCCCTCCGTATACGTTGAAGCCGGTGGAGTACATCAGCTCACCCTTGAAGGGGACGAGAGCAAAGCCTTTGCCTTCGGCAGTCCGTTCCGCGGTGTTGTAATTGGAAGCGCCAAGCCACGGGAACCAGGAGAACAGGATGCGGCCTTCCTTATACTTCGCGACGACATCATCAAACTTTTGGGTCAGAGAGTCGGGGTCCAGCAGGCCCATCTGGTTGGCGTCAAAGTACAGCTTCAACGATTTCATGTACCAGCTGTCCTCGGAGAGGAAATCATAGTATTTTTCTTCATCTGCCTTCACATAGACCGCCGTATCCGGAATTTCGTCATAGCCGAACATGTTCGCGAACTGCTTGGCGAGCGTCATCTTGTAGTTGCCGTCCCAGTCTCCCCAGAGCGAGAACGCGTATGTTTTTTTGCCTTGCTCATTCTTCGGCTCAAGCTCCTGCATCTTCTTCAGAACGGTCAAGTAATCCTCGACCGAGTTGATTTCCGGAGCCCCAATCTGTTGATAGAGGTCCCAGCGCAGGTCCGGCCCCCATGTCATGTCCTTGCCTTCGGAAGGACCGGTTGGGTTGGTCGCTACGCTGTTCCCGACCCCATAGACGGCCGACCCTCCGCCGAACGCTACCTTTGCTTTGTCGACTGCCTTCGGGAACGATTTCATGATTTCCGTTCCGTATTTGTCCAGCAGACCGTCCTTCGTCCAATCGAGGAGCAAGTTCCCCTTGATCGCGTTCGGGTAATGGTTCTTGTCGTCCCCGAAAATGATGATGTCGCCCATATTGCCGGAAGCCATCATGGCCGAGATCTTCGTATCCCCGCCCGTCAGGTTCGAGGCGACGATGTCCAGCTCAATGTTGAACTTGTCCTTGATGACCTTCGCAAACCAGCCGGTTTGCGGTCCCGCATAGTTTGCCGTGGTGGAGAATACTGTAAGCTTCAACGGCTTGGAATGATCCAGCCCGGTTTCGCCTGCAGCGCTCGGAGCCGTACTGGCCGCCGGGGCGCTTGCTGTGCTGTCCGGCTTGGCGGATGGCGATTCCGCCGTTTTCTTGTCTCCTTTGCCGCAAGCGGCCATGACGACGATCATCATGATCGCCATCAGGAGAAGGGATACCCGTTTCACTCTCATCGCTCTTGCCTCCCATGAGTTCTTGAGTAAAGAAATCGGTGCTCTATTGGATTAACTCCGCCTTCGAGGATCCATATCATTGGCTTGATGAGAATCGCTACGAGAAAAGCTTGGGCCTCCAGTCGCTGTTGGTTTTGAATTCCTTTTATAAGCATTTATTAAGGGGGAATTCAAAACCAAAGGCGAACGCTTTCGCTCCTCCGGCACCAACTTTTCTCTCCGCTTCTCAAACCCTGTCTGAACCTCCAATCGGCAGAGAAAAGCCCTTGACGAATGCAACACGAGTAAGCGTGGTCTTACCCCTTCACGGCGCCGATCATGATCCCCTTGACGAAGAAGCGCTGGAAGAACGGGTAGATGATCAGAATCGGCAGAACCACAATCATGGTCACCGTCATGCGCACCGATGTCGGTGTCTGCATGTTCACGATACTCGCGGCCATGTCCGGTGAGCTGCGAATCAGCGCCGCGAGCGAGCTGGACTCGTTCAGGTAGCGCCAGAGCAGAAATTGCAACGTGAAATACTTCGTCTCCGTCATCAGGAAGGCGGTATCCACGAAGGAGTTCCACTGGTTGACCGCGGAAAAGATCGTGATGGTAGCCAAAATCGGCGTGATGAGCGGCACGATGATACTCCAGAAGGACCGCAGGTATCCGGCTCCGTCCATCGCTGCCGATTCCTCCAGAGAAGGCGGAATCGCTTCAATGAAGGTCTTCACCAGGATGATGTTGAACGGCGTAATAATCGTAGGCAGAATGTAAGCCAGGTAGTTGTTGGTGAGGTGCAGGTTGTTCATCGTAATGTACCAAGGGATGAGCCCGGCACTGAAATACATCGTCACGACGATAAACCGGTACCAAATCTGGCGTCCCCACATATCCTTCTTCGTAAAAAGGTAACCAAGGAAAGCGGAGGACCCCACCGTCAGCAACGTGCCGCAGATGGTCCGATAGGCGGACACCAAGGCCGCATGGCTTAATCCGCTGATCTTGAGCACTTTGACATAGTTGTTAAAATGGATGCCGCGAGGATAAAACTTGATGTCCCCCGCTGCCGACAAGTCATTCGAGCTGATCGTGTTAATGAACAAATAATAGAACGGGTACAGGCAGCTGATCGTGAACAGGCCGAAGAGCAGGTAGAGGCATACCTGAAACGTCCGATCGCCTGCCGTTTGCTTTTTGCGCATGGGTTGCTCTCCTCTCCTCAGATAATCGATTCGCCCCGGACAAGCTTGGACAGCGTGTTGGCTGCGAAGAGCAGGAAGACGCTGACCAGCGATTTGAGCATACTGACCGCCGTTGCAAACGGGAAGTTATTGGCGAATGCGATGTTGTACACGTACAGATCGAGCACCTCGATGGAATCCTTGTTCATGGCGTTCTGGAAGGCAAAATACTGCTCCATTCCGTTGTTGACGAAGTTCCCGATCGACAAGAGCAGGAGAACAAAGAAGGTGGGGATGAGTCCCGGAACCGTAATGTGCCAGATTTTTCGAAAGCGCCCTGCTCCGTCGGTTTCCGCTGCCTCGTACAAATCCTGATCGATGCCCGCAATGGCGGCCAGGTAGAGAATGGCCCCCCAGCCGAGCGACTTCCACCAGTACCAGATGATCATCTTCAGCCAGATGTGGGAGTCGGACGCGAGGAAGTTGTACCCCTCCGGCACGATCTTGAGCTGAGCCAGAATGGCCGTCACAACGCCGCTGTCCACGGAAAAGAGCGAGAAGGCGAGCGCGTACACCAGAATCCAGCTGATGAAGTTTGGAATGGTTGTTAGCGTCTGGACAAGCTTGCGGTACCAGCCCGTCTTGATCTCGGACAGCAGAATGGCGAAGATGACCGGGAACACCGAAGTGATCAAGCCAAGCGAGCTCATGGCTACGGTGTTTTTCAAAACGCGCAGCACTTCCGCGGTCTGCGTCGGATTCGCAACGATGGATTTAAACCATTGCAGCCCGACATACGGCGTGTCCTTGAGCGGAATCCCCGGGATGAAGTCGTAGAAAGCATAGATCCACCCGCTGACCGGCAAGTAATAGAAGATGAAGGTAATGATCAGAAAAGGCAAAGCCATCAAAAACAGCTTGTGCTTGTTCGCAAGCTTTCTCTGTCTCTGAGGTCGTGCAGCCGGAGCCGGCTTGGCTGGCACAACCCCTTCCGTTGGCAGCTCCATAGTGTGCTCTCCTATTCTCCGTATTGGTATCGCTTTCATTTTACTCGACAAAAGCCCGCCTTCGGGTGAGAAGGCGGGCTTTCGTTTCGGGAGAACGGTAACCGGGAAGTGAACCATTTTCGCAGGGGATTGAACCGTTTTCCCACATAACGCTGGACGGATTGGGATCATTTTAGCACGGTTGAGGGTGCGGGAAGGAGCAGATGCTAAGGAGAGCCGCTACAGGAAAGGAGCTCGGAACCCATGTCCACCACCGCCGAACTGATTCGGTCCTCCACTGAAACCGGAATCTTCATCCCTGAGCTGGTGTACTTTGAACCGGATGCCCTGCTCTACCCGAAGGGCAAGAAAATCCGCGACTGGGCCAATGCGCAAGGCCTGCCCATTCACATGACGACCTCCCACAACCGGATCACCGATCTGCCCGGAGAAAGCGAGCTGGCCAAATACCGCATAGCCAAGCGAACCTTGGTGGTCGGCGTACGCAAGACATTGAAGTTCGATACATCGAAGCCATCCGCCGAATATGCAATCCCCATTGCAACCGGCTGCATGGCTCACTGTCATTATTGCTACCTCCAGACCACCCTGGGGGCAAAGCCTTATATTCGCATCTACGTAAACACGGATCAGATTATGGAAGCGGCAGCTGGCTACATTTCGGAACGGGCACCGGAGATCACCCGGTTTGAAGCTGCTTGTACCTCCGACCCCGTCGGGCTCGAACACATCTCGGGTTCCCTTGCGGAACTTGTGGAGTTTATGGCGGATCAGGAGCTGGGCCGTCTCCGCTTTGTTACGAAGTTTCACCACGTCGATCCGCTGCTCGGCCTTCGGCACAACGGACATACGCGAATTCGGTTCAGCGTCAATTCGGATTATGTGATTAAAAACTTCGAGCCGGGAACCTCGCGTTTTGCGGAGCGGATTGAAGCAGCGGGCAAGATCGCGGATGCCGGCTACCCACTGGGCTTCATCATTGCCCCGATCATGTGGTACGACGGCTGGCAGGACGGGTATTACGAGCTTTTGGAAAAGCTGAGCCGCGCCCTTCCCCGAAGCGTCTTCCCCAACCTGACCTTCGAGCTCATCCAGCACCGCTACACGAAAACAGCGAAAAACGTGATCCTCAAGCGCTACCCCAAAACGAAGCTCGACATGGACGAAGAAACCCGCAAATACAAGTGGGGCCGTTGGGGGCAAGGCAAATATGTGTACCCTGATGAGCAAGCCGGGCTCCTCAAGGACTTCCTGTACACGCACATTGCCGAAAAGTTCCCGGAGGCATCTGTCGATTATTTTACGTAAACGTGATCCTTTTCATTAAAAAAGACCGGTTCATCTGAGGGCAAATGAACCGGTCTTTCAGTATATAAAGTGGAACAAAGCGAAAGGAAGAGAAGTTGTCTTGAGAACGACCTTTAAATCCAAAACGCATCCATTTCCCGTTATTCTAGCGTTTTGGATTTAACGGAGGGCGGAGACAACTCTCTTTCTGAAGCGCTGTTCCTATTCACACGATTTGAAGACACGCTCTAGAAGAACCGGTCTTTGTGTTACACACGAATTTTGCGTTTGACCAGGAAGGTGCAGAGCAGGAAGGCGATGAGCAGCAGCACCACGGAAGCCCCCGCAGCCAAGTCGAACAAGGCAGCGGCGGTAAGGCCCAGAATAACAGCCAGCTCGGAGCAGACGACCACCAGAATGATGGAGTGCTTAAAGCTCTTGGCAAGCCGCAGGCTGGCCGCTACCGGGATCGTCACGAGCGACGAGACGAGCAGCGCGCCGACGATCTTGATCGAGACGCTGATGACGAGAGCAGTCAGCATGGTTACCGCGACGTTATAGAACCGGATCGGCAACCCGCTCACCGCAGCGGCTTCCTCGTCGAAGAACAGCAGGAACATCTCCTTGTAGTTCAACAGCACGAAGAGGACGGTGATCACCGTGACTCCGGCCACCATCATCAGATCCACCTTATCGAGCGTATAGATGTTCCCGAAGAGGTAACCGGACACGCTGACGTTGAACCCTTTTCCAAGTGAGAAAAAGAGCGTAGCAAGCGCAATCCCGGCCGACATGATAATGGCGATGGACAGCTCGGCGTAGGTTTTGTACTCCTTGCGGAGCTTCTCAATGGCGAAGGAAGCGGCAAGCGCGAAGACGAGTCCCATTCCGAGCGGATAAATGTTGATCAGCATCCCAAGGGCCACCCCGGCGATGGAAACGTGGGACAGCGTGTCTCCGATCATGGAAAGCCTTCGCAGCACCAGAAAAATTCCGATCAGCGGAGCGGTCAGGCCGATCATAATGCCGCCGGCCAGCGCCCGTTGAAAAAAGGAATCGAGTAAAATATCCATCAGCGTGTTCCTCCCCCGTGCGAGACATCCTCCACGTCACAGTCCATGGGGGCGTGCGTGTGCTTCACATAAAATTTCAGTTTCCCCGCAACATGAGCCGGGTCCTTCCCCATGGTCGATTCGATCATTTCCCGATCATGGGTAACCATCAGAAACGTCAAATGATGGTGCTGATGGAGATGGGTCAGCAATTGGAAGAAGGATTCCTGTGTCTCCACATCCACCCCGACCGTCGGCTCATCCAGAATCAGCAGCTCGGGGTTTCCGACAAGCGCTCGCGCCAGAAAGACCCTCTGCTGCTGTCCGCCGGACAATTGACCAATCTTGCGGTCCGCCAAAGCCGCAATGTCGAGTGCTTCCAGTGCGGCATTGCATTTCCGGTGTTCGGTCGCTCCAATTCGGCGAAACATCGTACCCCGGTTGTACAAGCCGGAGGTGACTACCTCGCGAACGGTAGCCGGAAAGAGCGGATTGAAGTTTGATTTCTGCGGGACATAGCCCACGCGATGCCAGTCGCGAAATTCCTGCACCGGCGTTCCGAACAACCGAATTCGTCCGCTGCCCGGCTTCAAGAGGCCGACAATCATCTTGAGCAACGTCGACTTGCCGGCCCCATTGGAGCCGGCAAGCGCGACGAAGTCCCTTTCTTGCGCGACATAGTTCAACCCTTGGATGACGCGGGTTCCTTCATAAGAAAAGCATAGATCCTCGATCGAAATGACCGGGTCGTGACACAGCACTTGTTCGGCCTTGTTGAGAAAGCCCGTATCCATCGGCAACCCCTTCTTCTACCTTCCTTATTTCAGCGCTTCAACCAGGTGCTCCAGGTTGCGGGTCATGATCGAGAAGTAATCCTCCCCGGCCTTTTCCTGCTCAGGAGTGAGCCCTTCGAGCGGACTCAGCACCTGTGCCTTCGCTCCGGTCTCTTGCGCGAGCGTCTTCGCCAGCTTGTCCGATACCAGCTCCTCGAAGAAGATCACCTTGACGTCGTTCTCTTTCACGAAATCCTTGATGCTCTTCAACTGCCGGGCCGTCGGTTCCGCTTCTGGCGACAGGCCCATGATAGCACGCTGGGTAAGCCCATATTCCTTGCTTAAATATCCAAAAGCAGCGTGCTGAACAACAATGTCTTTGTGAGGCAATGGATCGAGTTCCGTGCGGAACTTCGCATCCAGCTCGTCGAACTTAGCGGACAAGGTTTGGAAGTTCGTTTCGTAGTCCGTTTTGTTCGTCGGATCAACGGAAACCAGCTCGTTCTTGATTCGCTCGGCCATTTTCTTGGCGAGAACCGGACTCAGCCACGTATGAGGGTCAAGTCCTTCCTCATCATGATCGTGGTCATGGGCTTCTTCGCCCTCGTGATCGGGATCCTCGGCATCAACCGCCGGCTCCCCTTCCTCCAAATGAACCGCGAGTCCTTCGCTTACGGCAATGGATTTCAGCTTAGAGTCCGAGGGAAGGCTCTTCAAGAAATCATCCACCCAGCCTTCCAGCCCGGAGCCTTGGTAGAACAAGAGTTGGGAGTCTGCCATTCGATTGATATCTTTCAGCTTGGGAGCCCAATCATGCGGCTCTACGCCAGCTGGAATCACATGAGTAACATGGACGTGATCCCCCCCAATTTTAACAGCAAAATCCGCAAGCGGGTAGATCGTCGTCGTGATCGCAACCTTCCCCTCTGCTGCTTTGTCAGCCTTGGACGAACAGCCTGCAAGCAGGACGATTGCCGCCAGAAGAAGCAACAAGATGGAGGAGGAACGGCGTCTGCCGGATAAATGCAAGTTCATAAGAAGCCCCTTTCAACTCTCAATTCTCTTAGAGACTGCGATGAGAGAAGTACCGTTGATTTGCTGACAAAACTCCCGATGGAGCTTATCTCAACAAAAGCGGATTCTCATTTCTTCGCGTTCTTTAATCGTAATCATAACGATTTACTTACTGAATTATAGGAGTTGCGAGGTTCCCTGTCAATTCTATCTTCGCCAGATTGCAAAAAACCGATCCCTCCCAAGCGCGAGCTTGGCGAGGAATCGGTTGGAGTTGGCTCGATTTATTTCACAATCGCGCCGTTTGGCATGCTGTCCGGTACGGTCGCCAGCGTCAGCTGGTCGCCAACGGAAGCCGCCAGGATCATGCCGCGGGACAGTTCGCCGCGAAGCTTGACCGGCTTCAGGTTGACCACGCAGATGACCTTGCGGCCGACAAGCTCCTCCGGCTTGTAGTACTTCGCGATGCCGGAGACGACTTGCCGCTGCTCGGTTCCGAGGTCAAGCTGCAGCTTCAGCAGCTTGTCGGCCTTCGGCACCGGCTCGGCCGCGATCACCTGAGCGACGCGCAGCTCGACCTTGGCGAAATCGTCGATGCCGATTTCTTCCTTGCCCGGCTCCGCATCTTCCACAGGTGCGGCAGCCGGCTTCGCTTCCGCCGCCGGGGCGGCCGCTTCCGGTGCCTGCGGAGCAGCCGGAGCGGCTCCGCCCATCGCGGCGGCGATGGCGGCGACTTCCAGCTCGGCGTCAAGACGCGGGAAGATGGGGTCCCCCTTCTTCACGCGGATGCCCGCCGGCAGGGCGCCGAATGCAGCGAGGCTCTCCCAGGAGGTCAGCGCTTCGCGGGCCTCCGCTTCGATGCCGAGCTGCTCCCACACCTGCGCAGGCGTGGAGGTCAGGAACGGCCGCAGCAGCACCGAGACGATGCGAAGCGATTCCGCCAGCGCGTACATGACCGAGCCGAGCTCAGCTTGCTTGCTCTCGTCCTTCGCGAGCACCCACGGCTTCGTCTCGTCAATGTACTTGTTCGAGCGGCTGACCAGCGTCCAGATCGACGTGAGCGCCACGGAGAACTCCATCCGCTCCAGCGCCTCCTCCGCCTTGCGAACCGCAGCCTCCGCCGTCGCAACAAGGTCGGCGTCAAACTCGGTAGCATTCGGTACATAGGCCGGGATTACGCCGTCGAAGTACTTGTCAATCATCGCGACCGTCCGGTTCAGCAGATTCCCGAGGTCATTGGCCAGGTCGTAATTGACCCGCTCGACGAAGCTTTCCGGCGTGAACGTGCCGTCGGAGCCAAAGGGAACTTCGCGGAGCAGATAATACCGGAGGGCATCCAATCCATAGCGATCGATCAGCGTTACCGGATCGACGACGTTGCCCTTCGACTTGGACATTTTGCCGTCCTTCATCAGCAGCCAGCCATGGCCGAACACCTTCTTCGGCAGCGGCAGACCAAGCGCCATCAGCATGATCGGCCAATAGATCGTATGGAAGCGGACGATCTCTTTTCCGACCAGATGGACGTCAGCCGGCCAGTACTTGTAGTACTTCTGAGGATCGTCCGATCCGTAACCGAGCGCTGTGATGTAGTTCGAAAGAGCATCGATCCAGACGTAGATGACATGGTTCTCGTCGCCTGGAACCGGGATTCCCCACTTGAAGGAGCTGCGGGAGACGGCAAGGTCCTCCAGCCCCGGCTTGATGAAGTTGTTGATCATCTCGTTCTTGCGGGCTTCCGGCTGGATAAATTCGGGGTTCTCCTCGTAGTATTGCAGCAAGCGGTCGGCGTATTTGCTCATGCGGAAGAAGTAACACTCTTCCTTCACCAGCTCAACCGGATGACCGCTGTCCGGGCTTTTTCCGCCGGTAACCTCCCCTTTGTCATTCCGCACGACGTCGACCAGTTGCGATTCCGTGTAGTAGGTTTCATCGGGGATGCTGTACCAACCTTCGTATTCGCCCTTGTAGATGTCCCCCTGCTTCAGGAACTTGGAGAAGATTGCCTGAACCGATTCCTTGTGTCGGTCTTCCGTCGTGCGGATAAAATCGTCGTAGGAGACGTCCAGCTTGTCCCACAGCGCCTTGATTCCCGCCACGATGCCGTCCACGAAAGCCTGCGGGTGCACGTCCTTCTGCCGGGCTTTCTCTTCAATCTTCTGTCCATGCTCGTCCGTTCCGGTCAGGAACATGACATCATACCCGCGAAGCCGCTTGTAGCGCGCCATCGCATCGCCCGCCACGGTCGTATAGGCATGGCCGATGTGCAGCTTATCGCTGGGATAGTAAATCGGGGTTGTCAGATAAAAGCTCTTCTTGTACTCGCTCATCGCTCGCTCCTCCTTCTACTGCGCATCCGTATGGACGCAAAAAAAGCTCCCGCCCGCTTGGGACGAAAGCTTGTGCTCACGTGGTACCACCCAGATTCCCCCCCTTCTCGCAAAGAGGGGCTCCGCCGGTCTGAACGACCGTCCCTTAACGCGGGATACGCCCTTCCCTTACGGTGGACGTCAAGCTCCAGCCGCTCGAAAAAGGATTCTCCGAGACCATCTTCAGGTTTGTCCTGTACCGGCTCACAGCATTTCCCGGCTCTCTGAAACAGGGGGCTTCCTTACTCATCCCATCATAGAAGTGCGTTTTATTCAAGTTTTACCCAATCTGCTACTCATCATACGCGTCCGCCAATGCGGCGTCAAGATCCGCGCCGATTCCCAACCGATTCTGCAGTCGGATCAGCCCGGTTCTCCTTGCGCGGATTCGGAGGCACCGGGTCGATTCCTCCCTTATGGAAGGGGGTACAGCGACAAATGCGCCGCGCCGCCATCCAACTGCCTCGAACCGCTCCGTACTCTTCCATTGCATCTAGGGCATATTGGGAGCAGGTCGGATAATACCGGCAGCGCGGTGGAGTGAGAGGGGAGATGAATTTACGATAAAACTGTACGGGCGCCTGCGCAAAGCGCACGGCTGCGGGACGCTTGTGCTTGTCCATGGGATCACCTGCAATCGGGCATTCGTCTTCTCCCATTATAGAATGCATCCAGCCATTGTGCAAAAATCAGCCTGAAAAGAGTGAGAAATGTAACGGGTAATCCCTCGGCATCAAGCCTCGTTCCCCCGTTTCGTCTTATGAAAACAGATAGTCAAGGTCCGTCAGCAGATCTTCTGCAATCGGGAACAAGAGGGTCTTCTCGATGACCAGGGAGTTCTCAAACCCTTCATGCGCCTGCTTCCAGTACGAAGTCAGCCTTTGAAGCCGTTCCGATTCGGAAATTTCCGTCAGTTGCTGGGCTTCTTGGTGAAAAGCCGCTGCGTTTTCCTTGGCTAATTCATATTTTTTATCATAGGTCCAAGCCTCTGGGGATAAGGATGCGAGCCGCTCCGCTCCCACATAGCTCCTCAACAAAGGATGCAGCTCTTCGCATGCCCGATTCAGATGGCCTTCCAGCTTCTGAGTAAAGGCAACGATTTCGCTCTCCAGGTCCATAAACGTTCGGGCCGTATGCGAGCCGCCACCCCGTTCCACCGCATCATTGGCTGCTTTCGACCATTTTGCCAGCCATTCAGCCAATTCGGCATGTTCGGCTTCCAACCCTTCCAGCAAATCCGACAGTTCGGTAGGTCTGGCGCATTCCAGCACCGTGTTCTGATTCATCGCGATCGTTTGCCTCCATTTCATAGCCATGAAGAAAGGTCCATGGTGTTGAACCAAGAATACCACTCTCCCCAATGTCAAACAATGATTTCTATCACTTCATCAGGAATATTTATCGTTTTACAGCTTTCATCCCCTTTTTCCGTAACGATCGGATTGGTTACGAAATTGTGTACATAAAGTGAATTAATTCACAAATCATCGCCAAAAGAGTGAGTTTCATCACACAGGAGCATGAACATGTGGTATAATAATGGTAATTTGAAGGGAGGAGGCCTGTGATGGCAAAGCATACTCATTCTGAGGTGACGTCAAACCGCAATACGGAGGTCTTTTCCCCAGAGAACTTCAAGCTGATCCAGGAAATCATGTACGAGACTAAATTGGCTGCAGGTACCCATTTGTATTGGGAAGGAGATCCTGCCGACAAATTTTACTATATCAAGCAAGGCAGCGTCCAAATCACCAAAACCAATGACGAGGGCAAGCAATTCATCCTCTACATGCACCAAACCGGAGATCTCTTCGGTCAATTGGATGGACTGCATGGTTCCGCTCATACCATGAACGCGCAGATAACCGAGGACAGCGTCATCTGCTCGATTCAGAGCAAGGACCTTGAAGTGCTCATGTGGCAGCACGGAGCGCTGGCCGTTGAGTTCATGAAATGGATGGGCATGATGCACCGCATGACGCAGGCGAAGCTTCGCGACCTGATGATGTTCGGCAAACCGGGCGCACTCTGCTCCATGCTGATCCGGCTATCCAATACGTACGGCTCGAAGCGCGGCGATGAGATTCTTATCACCAAGAAGCTGACGAACAGTGAGCTTGCGGATATGATCGGCGCTACCCGTGAGAGCGTAAACCGGATGCTGGGCGACCTCAAGAAGGACGGAATCATTGATCAAGAGAGCAGCCACATCGTCATCAAGGATCTCGAAGGCTTGCGCACCATCTGTCAATGCGAGAATTGTCCCGCGAATATCTGTCGCATTTAATCCACACACTAAAAAAACCGATGGCCGCCTGGAGTGCGTTTCACACGCGCTCGCAGAGCAGTCACCGGTTTTTTGTTTTCGTAGCGATGGTTCGCATTCGGAGCTTGCCTTCTAGGATTCGGGAAAAGCAGGCAGCACCGCAAGAATGTCCTGGTTTCGGAACAACTCGGGCTCCTTGCTTGAGAAGCAGTAGGCAAATACACATTGAGCCCCTGCCGTTAGAATGTCGATTTTGCGCTGTACCGTACGGTTGTCGTGCTCGAGGTAAATGATATCGATCGGAGCACCGACGAATTGCTGGAGTCCTTGATCCATCCGCCGTTCTCTCCTTTCCCAGCATAGCCCTCTAGTCGATAGACAGACAAGCAGATTGTCCATCTATCACCGAGTATAGCACAGCCCCTCTAACACGGAAAGAAATATTTCGAGAAATGTTCACAAAAAAGGATTTCCGTTCCAAACCGCTCCCCTGGTTCTGGATCCATTTGCGTATGGAGTGATTCTCGAACAATAGGAAGGATTGAATGAAAAATATTATGAAAACGATATTGTATTCCTTGCTAGAAGCTACTACAATCGAGTAAGAATAGGAAATGTTGCCTATTTCGGGAGGTTTGTGGAACGCCAATGGAAACCGATGTCATTCGACTGGTTTATTCCTCATTTTTTCGCTCCGCCCCGTACGGGATTGCCATTATCAATCGGAAAGCGATCATCTTGCAGGCCAATGATGCTTTCCTGACCCTTTGCGGAATTCCCCTGAAAGAAGTGGTCGGATTTCCGCTTTTTTCGTTGACCCACCATGAAGATCAATGGGAGGAACGCGAGCGGTTCCGCAGCTTTACCGCTTCCGAGCTCAAGGAGACGACTTATGAAACCCGTTGGCTGCTGCCGGACGGATCGATTCGTCAGGTTCACACCTCTCTATCCCGTCTGGACTCTGGGCCAGCCTCTTCCTCCTCGTGGTTTCTCGCTTCCTACACCCACTCCTGTGTTCCCTCCTCCTTAAGCTTAAACGGGTGGAAATCGCTGGCGAAACACAATGATCGTTCCGTTAAAGCCGGTCATTGGGAGCTGTGCAGATGCCGCTCCCCCAGGCTTTTTTTCTCCAACGGGTTGTACGGAATTCTCGGGATCACGGGCACTGCAGCTCATTTAACGGAAGAGATGGTCCTGGAAAGAGCCGATCAAGAGGATCTGAACAAGATTCAAGCGGCAAGCACAAGCGGTTCCTTTTCCGGCATGGTGCGTATACGGGCATTCGACAATAGCATGAGGCGGATTCTAATCACAGGAGAGCGGGATGAATCGGAAGAATGCGGTTGTTCGGTATGGTCGGGGACCTTTCAGGATGTCACCGAGCTCGAGCAGGCGAAGGAGAGCCTTCATCGCCATAGGGCGCTTAACATACGCATCCACGAAAGCTTCCAAGATATCGTTTGCTTGATCCATAAGGATCTCAGGATATCGGCTCTTTCTCAAACGGTTTATACTTTTAGCGGGTACAGCGAAGACGAGTTGGAGCGTCACACCGCAGAAACCCTTCTTCCTTCTGAAGACCTGCAATTGGTCCGCGCGCACCTGAACGTCTCCCAGGGACAGCCGATCACGTTTCGGGTCCGTGTGAAGAATGGAACTCTGTTTTGGCTCGAAGCCGTCATCATTCCTTATCCGCTGGACTCCACTCCGGATGAGCATTATCTTGTGGTCGCTCGAAACCGGACCGATGTTATGACCATGCATGAGCAAGCACTCAATTCGGATAAACTGAATGCCGTCGGAGGTTTGGCAGCCGGTATCGCTCATGAAATTCGCAATCCGCTCACGGCGATTCGAGGGTTCATTCAACTGATGAAAGGCGGAACCGTCAAACCCGAGTTTCACGACATCATCTTATCAGAGCTGTCCCGAATCGACTCCATCGTCAAGGAGCTTCTGTTTCTCTCCAAGCCGCAGCCGGTCGTGTACGCCTCAACTGAACTCTATCCCTTGCTCGATCACGTCGTTACCTTGATCAGCACTCAGGCTATCCTTTGCCGGATCGAGCTGGAGCTCGATCATCAGGCTGGTTCGCTGGAGCTGCTCTGCGACGAGAATCAGATTAAGCAGGTGCTGATCAACTTGTTAAAGAACGCCATTGAGGCCATGCCGAACGGCGGCAAGATCATCCTTCAAACCGATAAGCCCTCCGACCAATCCGTCCGCATCCAGATCATCGATCAAGGCGAAGGAATCTCTCAGGAGGAGCTCGCCCGAATCGGTCAACGGTTCTACTCGACCAAGAAGAATGGAACCGGTCTCGGCATGATGATCAGTCAAGAAATCATCCGCAATCATGGAGGAAGGATGTCCCTCCGCAGCACCCCGGGTGTAGGGACCACAGTGGACATCCTTCTCCCTGTTACGCAATGATCCCGCGAATTTCATCGAGGGATTCGATCTTTTCTTCTTCCATGAAGGCAGCCAGGTCTCGGACAAGCTCAGCGCCTGCTCGCAGGTTGACGAAGTTGTAGGTGCCAATCTGTACGGCATGAGCGCCCGCCATGATGAACTCGACGGCATCTTCCGCCGAGCAGACCCCCCCCATCCCGATGACCGGGATGGAGACCGCCTTGGCGGCCTGGTGAACCATCCGCAGGGCGATGGGCTTGATCGCCGGTCCGGACAGGCCGGCATAGCCGTTCGCGAACACGTTCTTGCGGCGGCGCACGTCGATCTTCATCGCGCTGAACGTGTTGATCAGCGAGACGGCATCCGCCCCCTCCGCTTCGCACATGGCGGACATCTCGGCGATATCGCGCGCGCCTGGCGACAGCTTAACCGCGAGGGGCATCTTTGTCGCGCGGCGAACTTCCCGGACGACCCGTCGGGCCGCTTCCGTATCGATCCCGAACGCGATGCCGCCCTCCTTCACATTGGGGCAGGAGATGTTCAGCTCGATCATATCCGCGCCGCGCCGCCCTTCGCTCTCCCGCTTCAAGCGGTCCGCCTCGATAAGCGCAGCCCCCTCCCGGTAGTCCTCAATCGTTCCTCCTCCGAGGTTGATCAGGATCGCCGTATCCCACGCCGTCATCCGATCCAGCTCCTGGGCGAGAAACGCCTCCACACCCGGATTTTCGAGGCCGACGCTGTTCATCATGCCCGCAGCCGTCTCGTACACGCGAATGCCCTTGTTCCCGGCCTTCGGATGAAGGGTAAGTCCCTTCCCGGAGATGCCTCCCAGCTCGTTCAGGTCATAGAAGCGCGAATACTCCTTACCGAAGCCGAACGTACCTGAAGCCATGATGAACGGATTCTTCAGTCCCACTCCTGCGATCTCAGTGAACATCGAACTCTTCATTCAGCTCCACCTCCTCCGCACGGAAGACCGGTCCGTCCGCGCATACCTTCCGATTGCCATGCTTCGTGGAACAGCTGCACACGAGGCAGGCGCCGACTCCGCACGCCATTCTCTTCTCCAGCGAGACATAGAGCGGCACTCCCGTGCCCTCAAGCTTCTTCGCGAGCGCCCTCATCATCGGCAACGGCCCGCAAGTAAACACGGCGTCATACCCCGAAGGGTCCAAATCGTCCACAATGTACCCGCCTACGTTCACCTTCACAGACGCAGCGGCTTGTTCAAAGCTTTCCAAGGCGAAAGGCTCCCGACTGAAGCCCAGATAAGCATCTGCGGCTTTCAACTGCTTGGCCGCGTAGAGAAGCGGTGCCGTCCCCATTCCTCCGCCCACCAGCGCAACCTTGCCGTCAATAGGCGGGAATCCGTTGCCAAAGGGGCCTTCCAGCCCGATTGAATCTCCCGCTTCCAGCCGCGCCAACCGTTCGGTCCCATATCCTGCAACCCGGTACAAAAAGGAAATGCCGTTCGGCCCGATGTCATGAATACTGATCGGACGCGAGAGCAGCGGATAATCATCCCACCCGCGCAGCATGTAGAATTGCCCCATTTGCCCTTCGAAGCGCCCCTCCACTTCCAGGACGAATACATCCGAGGCGAGCTTGCGATTGCTTGTCACCACTGGCACGATCTTCACTTCCCTTTCTCGACATATCCTTCCTAGACTACCGGATGCCTTCGGGTGGTGCTGTAATCCAGATCACAGTTTCTCAAGGTTTGTCCTCGTCTTTTCCCATAAAAAAAGCTGCCTTCCCCAGGTGGAAAACAGCGGGTTCCTCTTATTCCGTTAAGAGATAATCAGGCAATGCCCAGCAAGCTCACAAGAGCAGGAGCAACCAAAAGCGTCAGCAGAGCGGTGACGATGGTCACTACACTCGCGATGGCCCCTTCCTGCTCTCCCAGCTCGAAAGCCTTTGCCGTACCGGCGGCATGAGCCCCCACGCCAAGCAATAGCCCCTTGGAGACCTCATGCTTAATGCGAAACAGCCGAATGACGATCGGCCCGAGCACCATCCCCGCAATCCCCGTCATGATCGTGAACAGTACGGATACCTGCGGGTCTCCCTTCAACGTCTCAGAGAGAAGCATCGCAAGCGGAGTTGTGACGGAGTGCGGCAGCAGGCTGCGAACCGTCCCGGCATCCATCTGCGCGATGGCGGTGAGAAGCAAGGTCGTACCGAGGGAAAGCAGAATCCCGCTGCCGATGCCGATCAGCATCGCCTTCCTGTGCTTCCACAACAGCCCCGAATAGCGGTAAAGCGGAATGGCAAAGGCTACGGTAGCCGGTTGAAGAAGCTTCGTAATCACCTTCGCTCCGTGGTTGTACGTATCGTATTCCACTCCTGTGCTCATGAGGAGCGCCGCAATCGCAAGCGGAGCGATCAGGAACGGGGTAAAGAGAAGAAACTTGGTCTTCCGGTACAGCAGCTTGGAGATCAGATAAGCTCCCAGCGTCAGGAGCACATAGAAAATTCCCATTACCCAGATCATTGCGGCTCTTCATCCTTTCGCTTGTTGATGAGACGCTCGGTGAGCGTTCCCGACAACGCCATGATCAGGAAGGTCCCCAGTACGACGACGAGGGCAATCCCAACCGCATGGCTGGCGAGATACTCCGTGTGCTTCATGAGCACAACCGCAGAAGGAATGAAGAACAGCACAAGATTGGCAATGAGAAAATCAGCTCCGGCTTCCAGCCAGGACAGCTTCAGTACCCCGGCATGGAGGAGAGCAAACACGAGAAGAATGGCCACAAGCGTACCCGGAATGGGCAGATGGAGCCAATCGGCGAGCAGGTTGCCCAGCCAGGAAAAGAGAACGAGGGCCCCGATTTGCAGGAGCAAGGCTGTGATCTTTTTCATGAATTTCATCTCCCGCATCAGTGTACACCTGAACCACCGATGGAGTAAACCTCCGAGGCCCCAATCCGTCCCCTTCCTTCCCTGCGTTCAAACAATCCTCATACTTAAAACCGCTTACTTCGACCGTTACCAGCCGAGTCGTTATTTCATTCTGCGGGTCCGCAGCCAGAGCGGGATACGGAACACCAAGTTAATCAGCAGCACCACGACCACCAGCACCGCAGCCGACTTATCGGCGATCTGGCGAGCATCGGCGACGAGTGCCTCGGATTGGATATACCAGAGATGGACCGCAAGCGTCTCCCCCGGCGAAAACAGGTTGAAATCCCACATCCGGCCCGAGGTGCTGAGCCCCGCTGTCAGAATAATAACGGCGGATTCTCCGAAGGCTCGACCGGCGGTGAGGCAGATGCCGGTGATGATGCCGGACATCGCTGCAGGCAAAACCACGCGGCGGATGCACTGGAACTTGGTGGAGCCGAGCGCATAGGCCGCGCTGCGATATTCCTCTGGGACCGCGCGCACCGCTTCTTCGGTGACTCGCGTAAGCACGGGCAGGTTTAAGAATGCGAGTGTGACAGAGGCGCCCAATATGGTCAGCCCGATGCCGAAGGCTTCTACGAAGATCGCGATGCCCAGCAGCCCGAAGACGATGGAAGGCACCGATGCCAGCCCTTCGACACAAACACGGATGAATTCCGTGAGCTTGCCCTTCGGGGCATACTCCGCCAGATAGATGCCGGCACCGATGCCGAGGGGAACGGATAGGGCCAGGGAAAGGATCAGAATGTAGAAGGAATTGAACAGAACCGGCCCGATGCCGCCTCCTTCATCCATATCCTCCGGCAGCTTGGTCAAGAAGGAGAAGTCAATGGAAAACAACCCTTTGTTCATGATCGTAAAGAGCAGCCACAGGATTAATGACAGCAGCAGAACCCCCAGCAGCCAGAAGCCGAAGGTCGCGGTCTGGTTCCAGAAGCGAACGGCTCGATTGTGACGCAGGCTGCGCGAAACATTGCGTTCAGCAAGACTCATGCCTCATTCCCTCCCTTCGCCCGAACGGCCCGGAGCAAAATAATGAGAGCGAGGGACAGGATGAGCAGCAGGAAGGCCATCATGTAGAGGGCATGGCTCCAGGTGGAATCGAATTCCACGTTTGAAATTTGCATCACGATGTTGCTCGTCAGAACCGCTGTCGGGGTCACGAGGTCACGAGGCATTTGAGCGGTGTTGCCGATGACCATGACGATGGCCATCGTCTCGCCGATCGCCCGGGCCATACCGAGAATGACGGCGGAGAGGATGCCGCGGGAAGCGCACGGAACCAGCACCTTGGCAATCATCTGAAGCCGGGTTGAGCCCAGCGCATATGCGGCTTCCCGGTAAGAGGAGGGCACAGCCGTGAGGGCATCGTCGCTTACTCGGCAGATGGTCGGCAGCACCATGAGGGTGAGCACCAGCGATGCCGCGAGAAGACCATCGCCCAGGTTCTCGCCCGACGCCTGCCGGATGATAGGCAGGAGCACCGTCAGTCCGATATAGCCATAGACAACGGACGGGATTCCCACGAGGATATCCAGCATGGTCCGATAGATTCGCTTCAGCCAAGGCGGGCAGATTTCAGACAGAAACACCGCCACCCCTACCGACAAAGGAACAGCGAAGAGCAGCGTGAGCCCCGTGAGCATCAACGTCCCCAGAATCAAAGAGCCGGCACCGAACCGGTCCTCCTCGGGTGTCCAATCCAGCGAGAAGAAAAAATCAGCGGGCGACAGCGTTTTAAATACCGTCAGTCCGGTTTGCCCGACGAGGATCAGCACCATCGCCAGCACCAAGCATAGGGAGGCAATGCTCAGTTGAACGTACCGGCGGAACATCCGGTTCTGCAAGCGAGTCCGTTTTCCTCGCCGCCCCATTCGCTTGGCTGCCGGTGCAGCCAATACACTGCCGTCGACAATGAGCAGCGGTTTCGTCTTCTTCATTAAATACCCCTCCAGGTAAAGCAAAGCCGACCTGCCAGTCGCAAGGTCGGCTTGCCGCGGGTTATCCCAGAAACGTTGTTCGCAAGGCTAAGAATCTATTATTTCATAGCGGAGATCGGGATGAACTTCATCTTCTTCAAGGAACCTTCTTGGAACGTCTTGCTTTGTACGTATTCGATGAAGGCTTTCGTAGCGCCGGTCGGTTGGCCTTTGGTCATGTAATAGCCGTAGGACCAAACCTTGTACTTGCCCTTGATGACATTGTCGGTCGTCGGCTCAACGTCGTTGATGCTGACAGCCTTCACATCGCTGTTCACGTACGCAAGGTCAATGTAGCCGATAGCGCCCGGCGTCGAAGCAACGTTCGTCTTCATGTCGCCGCTGGAGCCAACTTCCTTGTAGTTCTTGTCTTTCTTGACCGTCTCGGTGCCGTCGAGCGCCTTCAGTTGGAAGTTGACGCGGGTGCCGGAGCCGAAGGAGCGGTTGATGACGACGATATCGGCATCTTGACCGCCGACTTCTTTCCAGTTGGTGATTTTGCCGGTGAAGATTCCTTGCAGTTCCTTGGTCGAAAGGTTGCTAACCTTCACGTCTTTGTTCACGATGGCGGCGAACGGAATAACTGCAACTTTGTGAGCAACTTGCCCCTTGAAGGCTTTAAAGCCGGGTACGTCCAAGCTCGCATCCCAGTCACAAGCGCCGATGTCGGCGATGCCCTTGCTGACGGATTGAGGACCCGTAACAGAGCCCTTGCCGGAGACGCTGATCGATACCTTCGGATTCAGCTTCAGAAATTCTTTCTTGGCTTGGTTGGTCATCGGCAGGAGTGCCGTGGAGCCGTTGATCGTGATTTTGCCCTTCAGGGTCGACTTCGCTTCTGCCGTCAACGCGGCCGTGGATGCCAGAAGAGTAAGGGAGAGAGCCAGAACGGATGCTTTTTTAAACCATTTCATTTTGATTTCACCTCATGGTTAGGGTAGATGCTAGGCTTGGGGCCATTATTTCGTCAGGTATTGAACGCTGCTGCCTGCTGCCAGGACAACCTTGCCGTCCACCGTTCCGATGGTATGCTGACCGTCCAGAGAAACAACCGCATTCGAAAGATCCAGCGAGAACGAGCTGAGAGACTTGGAGGTTCCATCGGGTTGAACTTGGTGCAGCTCCAGCAGGCCGCTCTTGTTCGAACCGAGTACGAGCAGATCGCCGGCTGCGTTCAGAGAAGCTTCGAGAACATCCAGACCGAGAGCCGCTTCCTTCTGTTGATTCGCACCTGTTACCAGCTCCAAGGCTCCTACCGGATCAGCGGCAGCCGGGTCGATGCGAATGTAGGCAGCACTTCCATCCTTAAGCAACTGCGGATAGAGCTTATTGGCTGCATCGAAGGTGAGAACGACCGGTTTCGCGTCCGCTTTGCCAAGCTCCAGTGAAACCAATTGCGTTCCCGCCGTGCTGTAGTCGATGGTGAGCGATTCTTCGGTGCTGTTGCTGTCATTCTTGGCTGTACCCGTAATATTCACCAGGTAGAGCAGCTTCTTGCTGTCAGCAGACACTCGCAGATCGGACTTGTAGGTAACCTTGTCCTCCAGAACCTTCGAGATGACCCCGGTTTCCACGTTCAGGCTGGCCAGCTTCTCTTGGTTGTCGCCTTGGATGAAGTAGACCGTTTTGCCGTCCGCCGACCAGACGAGATCCGTCTTGACCGAAGAATCCTTGGTTACGGTGCGAAGGATACCGGTTGCCAGGTTGATCGTCTTGACGGTTCCGTTGCCCAGCGTGTAAATCCCGGTTTTGCCATCCGGCGAGAGCACCAGTCCGGCTGCATCAGCATCGGCAATCAGAACCGTGCTGCGCTTGGACAGCGTATCGATCAGAACGAGGGCGTGATCATCTTCACGTACAGCAAGTACGCGATCGTTGCTGATCCAGCGAACTGACGAGAACTCCCCTTCTGCCAGTTGGAAGCTTTGAATGAGGATGTTGGAGCCGCTCTTCTCCACCGTTCCGCCAAGGGCCTCGACGAGTTCGTTAAGCGGGGCAAAGACCGATCCGGCTACTTCGTAAGGAGCGATGGTGAATGCTTTTTCTTCTCCATTCACCCGATAAGCTGTCGAGCCGACCGTGAGCTCAACCGTCACTTCCGTGTTCAGGACGATTTGACCTTTTGCATACTCCGGCACGATACCGAAGCTGTTGGCCAGATCTCGAATGGCGATCAGAGACGTCCCGTTCGATTCGATGACGCGAACGCCCTCCTGTTGTCCGTCCAAGCTAACCTTTACTTGTTGAACAACCGGCTTTTGTGCTGCTGCCACTGGCAGAGCCATTGCTGCAAAGCCAACCCCGCTTGCCGTTAATGTAAGCATCGTCTTTTTCCAACTTGGCTTCATGGTTTCACCTTTTCCCGATTCAGGATATGTACCTTTCGAACTCATTCTCTCATTCGTTTGTCATTGGATGATTTTGGTACTGTAAAGGCGAAATGGATTTTTCATGAAGGATTTGTAAAGGTCGTCCCCTTTTCAGAAATCAAAAAATCCCGCTTGCGGTCTATGGACCGCTCACGGGATTCAAGAGAACTATAAGAGTGAAGCTTACCCTTCGTATTGCAGACATTTCTCCACGAGCGCCATTCGGATGTACAACCCGTTTCGGGCTTGACGGAAATAGGCGGCACGCGGGTCATCATCGACTTCAGGAGCAATTTCGCCGGCTCGCGGCAGCGGATGAAGGATAATGGCGTCCTTGCGCATCCGTTCCAAAATCTCCGCATTGATGATATAGCGCCCTTCTGCCTTCCGGTATTCCTCGATTGAAGGAAACCGTTCCTTCTGAATGCGCGTCTGATAGAGCACGTCCGCCGAGGTCAAGGCATCCTCGAAGCGGTCCGTTTCGGCATAGGAGACACCCTTTTCCTCAAGGTAGTGACGGACGTAAGTCGGAATCCGCACATTCTCCGGAGAGACGAACAGAATCTTGATGTTCTCATAATTGGTCAGCATGTAGCTCAGGGAGTGAACCGTCCGCCCATAGGTCAGGTCCCCGATCATGGCGATGGTCAAGCCGTCAATTCGCCCGCACTCCTTGCGGATCGAATAGAGGTCGAGCAGCGCTTGGGTAGGATGCTCGCCCGCTCCGTCCCCTGCATTGATAATCGGAACATCGGCCACCTTCGCAGCCCTCTCTGCTGCCCCAATGTCCGTATGACGGAGCACGATGACGTCGCTGTAGCCCGACACGATCCGAATCGTGTCCTCCAGCGTCTCGCCCTTGATGGTCGAAGAGAATTGAGCAGCATTTTCGGTCCCGATGACTTTGCCTCCAAGTCGGCACATGGCGGATTCAAAGGAAAGCCGGGTTCTCGTGCTCGATTCGAAGAACAGCGTCGTCATCACCTTCCCGGAATAGCGGGGATCCGTGCTCCAGATCTCCCGATTCTCCATGCGGATGGCTGATTCGAACAGCTCTTCCAGCTCGGGACGGTTGAATTGTTTGGCTCCTAGAACGTGATAATGGGCGGTCACAGGTATCTTCCTTTCATGAAGGGAATGGTCTCTAACATCCTACCATTTCGATTGCATTAATCAAGAGGGCTCTTCCACTTTCCATCAAAACAAATCCAACTGACGCGGTCCTGTTCCCTCTTCCGCATCCGGCAGCATCGCCATGAGCGAAAGAGCGTTGTCCGCCGCATCTCCGCCGGAGTTGTTGTTGAAGATCACCGCGACCCGCTTGCTTCGCTCGGCAAGAAGCTTCAAGCGATCCGCCCATTCGGTCAGCTCGTCCGGCTTATAACGGTACAGGTAGCGAACTTCCCGCCAATTCGCATCGTTGCTCTGCCTCCAGCCGGAAGCGTTGCGGCCGTGAAATCGAACGAGGGTGAGGTCAGCATCCGTGCTCTCCAGCACTAGCGGGACGGAGCCGGGGGAGACCTGCGGTTCATCGCATACGGTATGAATCCAGCGTTCCTTCCGCATAAACGCAAGCGTGCGCTCACGCATCTCCTCTAGAAACCAGCTTTCGTGCCGAAACTCGAGTGCGCACGGCAGGTTTCCCATCCGCTCCCGAACGACGCGAAGTTGGGCGACGTTTTCCTTGGTGCATGCGAACCACGGAGGGTATTGAAACAGAACACATTCGAGCCGCCCGGCTGCGACAACCGGTTTGAGTGAATCCAGAAAAGCCACCGTCATCTCGATGTCGTCCGAGTATAGGGGCTTTCCCCGCAGATGGCCGGTCATGCCCTGGTAGGCCTTCACGACGAATCCGAAGCGCTCGGGTGTCTCCTTAACCCATTTGGCGAAATTCCGTGCCGGTTGAACCGCATAGAAGCTGCTGTCCACCTCCACGAGGGGGAAATGTGCGGCATATTCCCTCAGCCGTTCCTGCGGCGGCACTTTCCCGACGTGGAAGCTGTCGTGGTCTCCCCAGCCCGCCAGGCCAATGCGAATCATCCGCGCTTTCTCCTTGCAATCTCTTCGGTTACGACGAAGGCCAAATCGGGATTGTCGTAAAACGAAAGCACGGTAAGCAGCGTATCGTCGGCGATCTCCCCCGCTTCCTCCTTCGGAACCGTAAGGCCGAGCGCATGCGTCAATGCCGGACTCTCTGGATGCGCGGGATAAGCGCGGGTGTACAGCTCTGAGGGGTCTAGCCCCTGATTCACACACCACTGAGCGAAAACCAGGATCATCATCTCCTCGCCCTCGCGGTACTGGCGAATGACTTCTTGTTCGATCTCTTTTGAATTCATGGCAAATCCTCCTATAGCGTGCTTTCAACCCTCAATCCTACCGTGGGGTGGAAGACCCGTTCTTCTTCCATTCTTCTTGGTGTTATAATAGCATAAAAAAAGCAGGCCGCTCACCCGCGCGAAGCGAACGAGCAGCCTGTTGCTGTCTGGAGGATCGCCATGATTGTCAACGAAAGCATCAAAGCCGCCGAAGTCCACCTGTTTGGGTTAGACGGAGAAGACCTCGGCATCGTAACCAAGGAAGAAGCCCTCAAGCTTGCAAAAGCAAGCAAGGTGGACCTTGTCTGCACATCTCTTCTCACCAGCCCGCCCCCCTGCCGCCTGATTGGAAAAGGCAAGGCCAAGGATCAGGAGCTCGCGTCACGCGAACGGAAGGCAAAGGTCAAGGAGCTTCGGCTCACCCCGCAGATCGAAGAGCATGACCTTGAGACGAAGCGATTGCAGGCCGAACGCTTGCTGAAGCAAGGGGACAGCGTGCTCCTCACCGTCAAGCTGACGAACAGCAAGCAAGGAGCAGAGGCCAAAGGTCTCGTCGAGAGCCTGCTTCGCGAGCTGAAGCCGTTCGGAAAACCTCTGACCGGCATTCAGGTGAGCGGCAAGCAGGTTTCCGTGCAGGTAGACCCGATTTAGAGCTTGTTGAAGATGATGCCTTCCTCACCGCAATCGATGGTCAAGTCGCGTCCGTCCAAGTACCACAGATCATTCGGCTCCATAAAAAAATGAAGGTCGTCTTGATTCACACTTGCCACAGGAGAGCTCGGTTCGTCACGGCCAATCCCGAAGGCGAAGGCATCGTCGCCTTCGCCGGCATAACGGACGAAGACGCGGATCTGATCGCCTTGCTGATAGCCCCATTCGTTCTTGAACAGTTGGGCGGCCGACGGAGTTACATCCAGTTTCATGAGGAATGCTCCTATCTGCGGCTTCTCGCCGCTGGGATAGGACTAGCATGCCCCCATGGACAGAAATCATCGGCCGCAGTCGCAACTTGGCGGAAGGAATTCAAGCGGAAAGGAAATCCTAAGACGGTTCTTTCCGAGAGAGTGCTCTCCACATTCGGATTTGCTCAGAGAGCCTTTGGCTTGCAAGCAGGCGGCTTTCTCTCTTAAAGAGCCGGTCCCTTCCCGCCATCCACATTCACGGCGGTTCCCGTCACATAGGAGGCTCCATCCGACACCAGAAAAGCAATGACCCGGGCGGCTTCCTCTGCGGTACCGATTCGTCCGAGCGGAATGCCGTGATCGGGCAGTGCTGCGAACTCGTCCCAACGGAGCCCAGGCGCGGACTCCTGCCACTTGCGCTCGATCTGTTCGCTGCGGATCAGCCCGATGCAGACCGCATTGACGCGAATGTTGTCTTTCGCGAGATCGCGGCTCATCGCCTTGGTCAGCGCGAGTCCCGCGGCCCGGCTAACCGTCGTCGGCAGCGTGGAAGCCGGAGGGGTTTTGGCCGAGGAGGTCGAGATGTTGACGATGGCTCCTCCACCGGAACGACGCATGGGCGCGAGCGCAGCCTGAGAGCAATGAATGGCTCCGAACAGCTTGAGATCAAGGTCCGCCTGCCACGCTTCCGGACCGACGGCATCAAAAGGAGCCGCCGCTGAGGTCCCGGCGTTGTTCACGAGAATATCAAGCCTGCCGAAGGCTTGAACCGCTTGATCGACTACGTTCTGGCAATCTTCTGCGCGGGTAACGTCCGCCTTCACCGCAAGCACCTGGGCCCCCGTCTCCTGACGGATGCGCTCTGCTGCGGTTTGAAGCTCGTCCTCTCTCCTCGCGCACAGCACGACGGAGGCCCCTTCTTCGGCGAGAAGCCGGGCTGTTGCATACCCGATGCCTTTGCTCGAACCGGTAATAAGGGCTGTTTTGCCTTGAAGTCCTAAATTCATGTGGGAATGCTCCTCTCCAATTTCACGTGTCTCTCATTCAGGGATAGGATACCAAACTTCCCCACCCCCTGCATCTTTCTGAGAAAGAAGGCCGATTCATGAAACCCTTGTCCCGCTATTCGTCCTTGTCGCTCACGCTCGCTGCCCTTCTGCTCACTGCATCCCTTAGCGGCTGCGCGGGGAAAAGCTCCTCATCCAATTCGGCTCCCTCGCCTGCGGCCAGCTCGGCGTCGTTGGTTCCAAGCGTGGATGCCCCGCCTTCCTCCTCCCCTGTTGCCTCTCCGTCGACCGCAACGGAGGCTCCTCCTGTCGAAACCGGAATTTCCTCCCCCGAGAACGAGATTGCGGCTGCTGTGAACCGCATGACGATTGATGAAAAGATCGGCCAGCTGGTGCTGATCGGGATGGAAGGCACGGAGATGGATGAGACCACTCGTCGGTTCATCCAGGAGAGGCATGTAGGCGGGATCATCTTCTTTAAGCCCAATTTGCAGAACTCCAAGCAAATGCTTGCCCTCTCCCGCCAGTTAAAGAAAGCGAACGCCGGCAATCCACTTCCGCTCTGGCTGAGTCTCGATCAGGAAGGCGGACGCGTGACGCGTCTTCCTAGTGAGTTTGTGAAGTGGCCGACCAATCTCGCCCTCGGCAAGGTGGACAGTACCACCTTCTCGCGTGACGTGGGCCGCTTGATCGGAGAACAGCTCGCAAGCTTCGGGTACAACCTCGATTTCGCTCCGGTTCTCGACGTAAACAGCAATCCCGACAACCCGGTCATCGGGGACCGCTCCTTCGGCAGCTCTCCGTCGCGGGTCAGCGACCTGGGTGTGGCGACGATGAGAGGAATCGCCGAGCGGCAGGTGGTCCCGGTCGTCAAGCATTTTCCGGGGCATGGCGATACCTCGGTGGATTCCCACATTGACCTTCCCGTCGTCAAGTATGGGATGGACCGCCTGAACCGGGTTGAGCTGGTGCCGTTCAAAGCTGCGATCGAGCAAGGAGCCGATGCGGTCATGGTCGCACATATTCTGCTGCCTCAGTTGGATAAAACGCATCCTGCTTCCTTTTCCAAGGAGGTCATCGACGGGTTGCTGCGCAAGCAGCTTGGGTTCGACGGAGTCGTGTTCACCGACGACATGACGATGGGAGCAGTCGCCGAGAACTACGATCTGGCGGACGCAGCCGTGCAGGCCGTTCTGGCCGGGGGAGACATCGTCCTGGTTTGCCACGATGCGGACAAGGAGACGCTTGTGCTCGATGCGCTCAAGCAAGCAGTGGTCAGCGGGAAAATCAGCTCAGAACGCCTCGATGAGAGCGTGACGCGCATCGTTCGCTTGAAGCAAAAATACAGCTTGACCGACGAGTCCCCGATCGGACCGGATGTGGCGGATTTGAATAAACGGGCGAACAACCTGCTGAACCGGTACATGCCGTGACTTGCCTAGCAGCAAGCCGTATCTGAGGACATGAGCAAGCAAAGATCAAAAAAGCCAAAAAAGAGAGTGCGCGTCTACTCGCACTCTCTTTTCTTTTGGACCCGTATGGATTAATCTAATTCTTACATAGGTTACAAGGAGGTTAACGGCATGCGTGCAACAACCGATTCGGAATGGCTTCCGCTGTACGAAGCTTTGGCGAGCGAGGTGAGGCTTCGCATCTTGAAGCTTCTGGCAGAGGGGCCGCTCAACGTAAAGGAATTGGCGGAAGCGCTCGGGTTAAGCAGCGCCATCGTCACCATGCATGTTAAGAAGCTAGAAAAAGGCGGTTTGATTAAAACCGAGCTAAAGCGCCGCGGCGGAGGCACGCATAAGATGTGTTCGCTCTCCGCAGAGCGGATAGAAATCATCTTGCCGAAGGCCATGCAGACGGTCCGTCACTACCATGAGGTAGCCGTCCCGGTTGGCCATTATTCCGGCGTGGACGTTCGCCCCACCTGCGGGCTCGCCCGCCGGGAGCGGATGATTGGACAATTTGACGATACCCGCTATTTTCTCGATCCCGAGCGCATGCATGCCGAGATTCTCTGGTTTGGTTCCGGTTCGATTGAATACCGCATCCCTAACTATCTCTTGGCCAGTCAGGCGTTGGACGAAATCGAGATCTCGCTGGAGCTGGGCTCCGAAGCACCGGGGACGAGCGCCGACTGGCCCTCGGATATCCATTTCTACTTGAATGGACTCCTGCTGGGCATCTGGACAAGCCCCGGCGACCCCGGCGACACCCGCGGTAAGCTGAACCCGCCCTGGTGGACGATTGCAATCAATCAGCACGGCTGGTTGAAGGTGCTTCGTGTGACGACGACCGGAACCTACGTGGACGGGCAGAAGCTGTCCTCCGTCTCCTTACGGGATTTCGAAGGCCAACGCTCGGACTGGACGCTTCGCATTGCCGTTCCGGAGACAGCCCGCCATGTCGGAGGGCTGACCCTGTACGGACGCGGCTTCGGCAACTATGAGCAGGACATCCTGTTCCGAACCTATTACAGCTTGGTCGGGAACGACACGAAGAAGGAGGTCACGAACACCGCTGGCGAATTCCAGTAAATTGTGATCTCGTTTGTCGCGTAGCTGTCCTCATGGTCCGCAAAGCTGGCTGCCGGGGCGCGACCAGCCAGATGCTCCCGAGAGTATTCATCGTGCAGACCCGGATTCGGTCCGCCCGACACCATACCGGGCACGGCTTCCTCGATGCCGTCGCCTACTCCCGGCCGGTAATGGGGATTGCGCAGCGGTACACTGCCGATGCCCGTTACGTAGCTTTGGCCAAGTACGTTGCGACCGAGGAGGTAATGAAGCTGTTCCAATGCGGCCTGCCTATAGCGTATATCTCTGCCTTCCAATGAAGCAATGAGCAGATGCTGGGCATGGTTCAGAACATTCATGTTACTCCCCCAGCCATACTTATCCGCCTGCAGGGCGACTCCATAGCCATCCGCCTCCGCAATCGCAAGGAGCTCATCGGCGCGGGCCAGCCAGGCTGTGCGCAAGGTTTCGCGGAGGCGCGGCTCCGTCTGGCTCCGCTCCATCAGCAGGTAAGCGATCGTTCCGTAGCCGCCGACGGCAGCCCAGCCCAGCTCACACAGGTCAAAGCCTCCTTGTTGAACGAGGCGCTTGACCTCATCGTGATAGAGGGCTTGTCCGGTCGTGCGGTACAGCTCGGCTGCCGCCCAATACCGTTCATCGAGATCGGAGACATCCCCATATTCGCCCGTCGACACTTCGGGCGGGTTGTGGAACAGCAGCCCTTCGGGATGACGAACGAGCCATGCCCATGCGGCTTCGGCCGCGCTCAGGCAGCGGGCAGCGAATGCTTCGTCCCAAGGCTGATATAGACGAGCAGCCAGCGCCAGGATCGCGGCAAGATCTCCCGTAGCCGTCGAGGAAACGGGCGACAGTACCAGAGGTGCCGTATCCTCCTCCGGCATCACATCGAGGCCGCAGAAGTGATATGTAGTGACCTTGTGGAAGGCCCCGCCGTCCTCATCCTGCATCTTCAGCAGGAACTCCAGCTCGTAGCGGCATTCGTGAAGCACATCCGGCATCCCGCCGGTCAGGCCTGTCTCCGGCAGCGGAAGCGGCTTGGCAAAAGCGGCGGGGTTAAGCTCGTAGGCGAGCAAGAGGTCCGCTACCGCTACCGCCGCAGCCACCGTGTACTTGCCGTAGTCGCCGGCATCATGCCAGCCTCCGTTCACCTCGCGCAGCTCCTCCCGCCCGTAAACCTTGGCAGGAGTCTGATGGCACGCAGCGTGCGTCCACGGACCGGCAAAAGGCTCGGTCAGCTCTGTGCCGCAGCGCAAAAAATAAAAGGCACGCAGCAGCGCCTGATGCAGCTCGTGATAGCAGTCCTCGCCGATCGCAACCTCGGTCTCTTCTCCGTTCGCGATGCGAATCCGGTAGCGGCCCGGCTCGCGGACCTCGGTAAAGTCGCCTGCGCTCACGTTCACGCCGCTTGCCGCGTCGAAATGAGCAGGCGATGTCGTCCCCCTCCATACAGGTTCTCCGCTGTCAGCGTGAACAACTTCAAAGGAAGCTTGAGACGCTTCCACATGGAAGCGCTTTCTTTCGTGCGGCAAATAACCTGCTTGGTTCACCTGTGGTTTCCATTCCATCCGGTTGTAATCCTCCTTCAGTAGTATGAAAAGAAAATCCTCATGTAAGAATAACCAGAGCAGGAGGCAAAAACAAGAGAGAACCCGAAAATAACAGCTTCCTGTTGTTATTTGCTTTCCCCTAACAAATCAGGAGCTAAATCCAGTGTAGAATTTGAATGATTTTGCTATGAATCCGTCGTTGTTATATGATTTGCATTCTGTTATGCTAACATCGATAGCGGATCAGAGGAGGAAGGATGTTATGAACAACCCGCTTCATGGCTATAAGGCTGGGATGACTTGGGGCTGGACCGGCACCCGCGGCACCTGGGCAACAGAAGAGGCAATGCACTCCATGGAGATCATGGCGGACAAGCTTGCGCTGAACTGGGTTACCATCGCGTTTGCTGCTCTGCAGGATCATCCTCAATCCACCCAGATCGATTTTGAGAACGCTCCCACCGTCACTGACGATGAAGTAAAGAATGCCATTCGCAAAGCAAAGGAACTGGGGCTTCAAGTATGCTTGAAGCCGGTTGTCAATGTACGCAACGGCACCTGGCGGGCCCATATCCGCTTTTTTGACCGGGATGTGCCCTGTGAGCCCAAGTGGTCGGATTGGTTCCAATCGTACACGCGGTTTATCGTTCATCATGCTCGGATCGCCGAGGAAACCGGCTGTGAGCTGTTCTGCATCGGTTGCGAGATGGTGTCCACCGATCACCGCGAGGCAGAGTGGCGCCAGCTGATTGCGGAAGTTCGCAAGGTTTACTCCGGACCGATCACGTACAACTGCGACAAGTATCAGGAAGACCACGTGTCCTGGTGGGATGCCGTCGATGTGATCTCTTCGAGCGGTTATTATCCAGTGGATGCGTGGGAGGAGAACCTCGACCGAATCGAGGCGGTTGTTCAGGCTCACGGCAAGCCGTTCTTCTTCATTGAAGCGGGCTGCATGAGCCAGGAAGGCTCGGAATTCCTTCCGAACGATTGGTCGCTTAAGGGAACCCCCTCTCAAGAAGCTCAGGATGCGTTCTATCGGGCGATGTTTACCGCCTGCGACAAGCGCCCTTGGGTGGAGGGCTTCATGCTCTGGGACTGGCCTGCCCTGCTCCCATCGGCAGAAGCGGCTCCGCATACAGGCGGCTACTACGTGTATGGCAAAAAAGCGGAAGAGACCATTCAGACCTACTACCGCGAGAAATTACAGAATTCATGAGGAGGAACACCCAATGACGAAGCCGATGAACGAAACGCTGCTTCCCGATTTAAAAAAAGAACTGAAAGACAACATCCTGGCCTTCTGGATGGAGCGGGCATTGGATGAAGAGCATGGCGGCTTTCTTGGTGAAATCAAGAGCGACCTGACCGTTGTGCCGGACGCCGGCAAGAGCCTGGTGCTGAACGCGCGCATTCTGTGGACGTTCTCGTCCGCTTATCGCCTCTACCCGGAGCCCAGCTATCTCAAGATTGCGGAACGGGCACTGGCCTACCTGAGAAAGCACTTCTACGATCAGGAGCATGAAGGCTTCTTCTGGGGCGTTGATGCCAAGGGGAACCCTGCTGAAACCAAAAAACAAGTGTATGGGCAAGCCTTCGTCATCTATGCCCTCTCGGAATACTATCGCATCACCCAGGATCAATCCGCTCTGGACGAAGCGGTTCGGTTGTTCGAGCTTCTCGAAAAACACGCTTATGACCCTGCAAACAAAGGCTACGTGGAGGCTTTGCTGGGCGACTGGACCCCGACGGAGGACCACAGCCTGAGCGGCAAGGACTTGAACGTTCCGAAGTCGATGAACACCCATCTTCACGTGCTCGAAGGCTACACCAACCTGTATCGCATCTGGCCGTCTGAGCAGTTGCACCGCACGCTCAAGGAACTGATCGAGGTCACCATCGACCATATCGTTGACCCGAAGACGGCTCACTTCCTGCTCTTCTTCGATATGGAATGGGGCATCAAATCCCATCATATCTCGTACGGCCACGACATCGAGGGCAGCTGGCTTCTGTTTGAAGCAGCCGAAGTGCTGGGCGACGAAGAGCTCTTGAGCCGCGTCAAGGACGTCGCCATCAAGATGGCGGAAGCCACCTTGAACGAAGGCATCGACAAGGACGGAGGCATCTGGAACGAAGCGGAAGCCGACGGAACCTTGCTGGAACGGACCAAAGACTGGTGGCCGCAAGCAGAAGCGATGGTCGGGTTCTATAACGCCTATCAGCTGACCGGGGATACCCGTTATCAGGAAGCAGCCGCGAACTCCTGGGCGTTCATCGACCAATACATCGCAGACCGCACTCACGGCGAATGGTACTGGGGAGTCGATGCCGACAACAAGCCGATCACCGAGCAATCCAAGGTGAGCGCCTGGAAATGCCCGTACCACAACGGCCGTGCTTGCATCGAAATGATCGAACGGTTGGAAAAGGTTCACGCCAAGCACTAAGCCCTCCAGCAATTCCTTTAAACCTATTCATTGTATAGCCAAAAGGGCCGTACCGACGAAGAACTCTCTTCTCGGTACGGCCCTTTTCTACTATTCTCCCGCTCATCTCCTGCGTTATCTTGCCGTTCCGCGCTCTCCCGCCGCCTCCCCTTCCTGGATGGAGCCACGGTAGACGATCTCACCCGCCAAAAGAAGCTTCTCATAAGGCTCATTGCCCGCCTGAATGCGGTCCATAAGCTGGCGTACCGCACGGCGACCCAGCGCTTCCTTCGGGACGTGAACGGTAGTCAGCGGAGGCGTTGTCCACGCGGAATCCTCGATGTTATCGAAGCCCGTTACGGACACGTGTTGGGGTACGTCGATTCCCAACTGATGAAGAGCGATCAATGCGCCGATGGCAATCGAGTCATTGGCGCAGACGAGTGCTGTCGGCAGCTCGCCTTCCTCCCTCTTTTTCTGGAGCCAGGGAGCAAGTTGATCCTCGTAATGATCCAGGCCGTCCAGCTCCAGGTAGCCCTGAGGCTCATCGCCAAGGGTCAGCCCCGCCTCCTCGATCGCCGCGCGATATCCCTGAAACCGATCTTGAAAGCTTCGGGAGAACCCGACGCTTCCGATGAATTGCAGTCGGCGGTGGCCGATGGCAATGAGGTGCCGGGTAAGGCGATTCATGCTGTCAATGTTGTTGAGGAAGAGGGTGTCGGCGGGGATCAACGCATCCTCGTGGTCGACGAGCACCATCGGCAAACCGAGCCGGTGAATCTCCAGCAGGATTGCGGAGGTCACGACTCCTACTCCAATGATGCCGAGAATTCCGTCCAAGTTTAATACCCTTCGGAGGTTGTCTACATTTTGCTCCGAAAGAATGACCATTCCATATTGATCATCGGCCAGACCTGCCGAGATTCCATCAATAATTTTGCCCCAATAGGTGGAGTCCATCGTTTGGTACCGCACATTGGGCATCAGCACCAGCACAGATTGCCGAGGTGCAGACGGCTTGGCCGCCTTGTCCTCCTTCTTGCTGCGGAGTCGGCCGCCGTTTTGCTGAGTGAAGTAACCGAGCTGGGCTGCCGCTTCCAGCACCCGCTCCTTCGCCGCCGTGCTGACCCCGCCTTTTCCAGACAAGGCCTTGGACACGACAAATTTGGATACGCCCAGATGATCGGCGATTTGCTGCATTGTCACTTTCTTGCTCAAAAGGTTCACTCCAAGTCAATACGCGATCCCTACTCGCTTCAATGCCTTTATTATAGCATGTTCCGGTCCCACTATCTCGAAGATCGGCGGATCTGCTCGAAAAGGCGGCCCAAATCGGGGTTTAGCTCGGCGATGGTTCGCGCGTAGCCCGTCGCTACCGCTTGCGTTGAGGTCTTGGATTCATCAAAGAGGTAGGTAGAAACCGTCGCTCTCCACAGCTTCTCGGCCTTTCGATCCAGAGGAGTGGGCCAGGATGGGGGGAACCGGGAGGCCCACTGGCGGGCATACGATTCGCCTTTTTCTTTGCGCTCCAGCATTGCCGTCGCGAATGCCCACGCCTGCTCGGATTGGCTCCCACGGCTCGGAATGGCAAAAAGCAGCGTGTCGCCCGGCGCATACGTGTCAAACGGCAGCCTGGTCATTTGCCATTCTTCAGCATGCTCAGGGTCCAGCTTCTTCAGGTCGGCCAGCTTCCACTCCGCCCCATACAGCATAGCAAATCGGCTTTGATGAAGGGCATTGCGCCCTACCCAGGAACCAATGTCCCACTCGGCAGCCGTCCCTGCTTGGTACGCCCGCTGAACCGCATCGAGCTGGGTGATCAGCTCTCGTGTACTTCGTACGAACGTTCCGTCCCCGTCAAAAAATCCTTGACCGGCCATGAGAAAGTCGAGACTGTCCGTCTTTTTTTCCTGAATCCATTGCCCATTGGCTTTGGCGGCCGTTCCGAGCTTTACCCACTCCTCCGGGTCCGCCAGGCGGTCTCCGAGTGACTCCGGGTCCTTCGGATAGCCCGCTTTCTCCACCAGATCGGCTCGATAGAAGGTGACGAGTGCAGATAAGCGCAGCGGAAAGGCCATCAGCCGGCGCCCGTCGAGTGATTTGTACGCATCCAGACTAAGCCCGGGGAACACGTGGTTATACGAAAAGCCTCCATAGGGCAGCGAACTGAGGTCTTCCAAGACGTTCAGGCCGCGCAGCTCCCCGAGAAGGGATGCGCCAAACAACAGCAGATCGGGCGGATTCGATCCAGCCAGAGCGTCCAGATACGCATTCGCGTCCGCAGAGTCGACCCGAAGCCATTCAATAGGCTGCTGCTCCTCCATCGCCTGAAGCTCTTCCTGCCATGCAGGAGGGAGCTCTTTGGGAACCATGATTCTCAGCTTCCGATCTCCCTCTGGAGGAGCGGATGGCTTGGTAGTCGGTGACAAGGAAGGAATGGGATTGACCGTCTCGACTGAGGCCGTACATGCCGTCAGCAGCAGGAGAAGCCCTAGCATAAGGAGGAGTGCCCGCGGAAGGAACCACCGTACTTGACGCATCAGAGCTCTTCCTCCTTACTGACCGCGCAAGCAAGCACATACCGCTCGGCAATCTGGTCCGGCGTTAACGGCTGGCTAAAAAGAAAGCCTTGCTGTTCCATGCAACCCAAACGGGTCAATGCTTCGGATTCGGTCCGCGTCTCCACTCCCTCCGCAATCACACGCCATTCTCCGGATTCGGCCAAGGCCAGAACCGTCCGAACGATAGACAGATTATCCGAATCCTCCGGGATTCCTCGAACGAAGGATTGATCGATCTTGAAGCCGTCCACCGGCAGCGTCTTCAACATCCCAAGGGAGGAATACCCGGTTCCGAAGTCATCGATCCACACTTGGACCCCTAGCTGCCTCAGGCTCTTGAGCTCCTCCATCACCTTGCCGACATGGTTCACAACCACCGCTTCTGTAATCTCCAGCTCCAGGAGCTCAGGCGGAAGCCCGGTCTCCTCCAGCACTTGCTTGACGAGGCGATAAACCGAGCCTTGCCGGAATTGGCTCGGGGACAGATTGACTGCTACCCGAAAAGGAGCGGTCGATGTGCTCGCCCACACCCTCGCCTGCTTGCACGCCTCGCGAATGACCCATTCTCCCAGCGTCTTGATCAGGCCGCTGCTCTCTGCAACGGGAATAAATTTACTGGGGGGAATGCTCCCCAGCTCCGGGTGGTTCCACCGCAGCAGCGCCTCAACCGAGACGATTTGACCGCTGCCGGAGTGATAGATCGGCTGATAGGCCAGGCTCATCTGGCCTTGATCGAGCGCTTTGCGAAGCTCGAACTCCAGCTTCATCTGCTCGGAGATCGACTTCGCTTGATCGAGCGCGTAGAAGCTGTAGGCATTTCCGCCGCTGCCCTTCGCATCGTACATGGCCGAGTCCGCCTTCTTGAGCAGATCGTCCAGCTCCCATTCCTCGCGGATCGTCGTCAAGCTGATCCCGATACTTGCCGAGACAAACAGCTCATGGCCGTCTACGAGGAAGGGATGGTTCAGCTTCTCCAGCAAGCGATCCGCCGCATCGGAAGGAAGCCGTTCGCCGTGACATTCCATCACCACCACAAATTCGTCGCCTCCGAGCCTGGCGATGAAAGCCTCTTCGCCAAGCTCGTTATCCAAACGCTCCGCGACCTGGCAGAGCAGGTCGTCTCCAATTCCGTGCCCCAGCGTATCGTTGATCTGCTTAAACCGATCCAGGTCGATGAACAGCACCGCCAGATGCGCGTCGCTTCCTCCCCCTTTTTTCAACCTGGAACGCAGATGCTCGGTGAAGTGCCTGCGATTCGGCAGCCCCGTCAAAGCATCGTAATGCGCCATCTGCCAAGAGTCCTGCAGCATATCGGAGAGCTTCTCTGTGACCGAGCGGAAGTTCCCGATGAGGGAATACACCTCCTCGATGCGAGATTGCGGCCATTCGATCTTGGTTCGGGATTTCAAGCGCAGCGGGATGTTCTCTGTACTGGCAGCCAGCTGTCCAATCGTCTTCAGGAAAAAGTTGTGAACCAGATAGGCGAACAAGCTCAGCATGAGCACCACGATCAAAAAGCTTTTCATGGAAGCCATATACATGCCTCGGGCCATGGGGCTGAATTTGACAAGCGGAATTTTCACATAGAGGGTGTACGATTGCCCTTCGGCGGAATAGATGAACCCGTTTCGTTTCCAATCGCTCTCTCCAACCCGCTGGAAGGTTCGATCGGGTTTCCATTCGTAGAGGGGAAGATTCCACTTCCGCCAACGCCCGGAACGGAGCCATTCGGGGCCGCCCTCCGGATTGGACAGCAGGCATTCCCCGGATTGGGTTAGCAGCGCCCATTCGTAATCGGATGAGAGGGTCGTATCTCGAACCATCTGTCCCAACTGGGCATAGGATAGCAAGCTGCGCAGCTTGATCCCGCGAACGTCCTCTTTCGACCAGTTCGCCATCGTCGTCTCCATCATCCGAATGGACGTCCCGGCTTCCTTGCGCACTTGATCGAGGATGCTTCGCTCCAGGGTACGGCTGTTGTTGAGCAGGTAAAAGAAGCTTGAAGCAAAAATGCAGGCGAGCGTGATCTGCTTGAGGAGTCGGCTGAAGCGAATTTTGCCATGCGGAATGCGGCGAAGGCGAATCCTTCCGCGCGAAAGGGTCAGGTAGGTGACGAGAAGCTCAGTGACGAGCGCATTCATAAGTCCGCCCATCAGCGGAACGAAATACGGCAGCGGATAATCCAGCACCTCCGTGAAGCCCGTTCCCCATAAGCTGACCGTCAAGAAAGGAAGCCCGAGCGCCAGCCAAAACAGCAGATCGCCCCAGAAAAAGTCACGCGGGTGGCTGCGTCCGCACAAGAGGATAACAAACGTACATTCCGCCGCATGCAGGAACAGACCGATGGACGGCCCGTAGAGGAAATAACCGGCCGCGTGCAGGACTAGAACCTGGAGAAGAGACCAGGATAGGCCATACATACGCCCGGTGAGAAACAAGAACAGCGCGGCAAAAGAAAATTCCAGTCCGAACATAAGACTGACCGGATGGGTATACCCATAAAGAGCGGCTGCGCCAAGAAGAACATAGAGGGCAGCTGAGCGGAGCTTCCGCGTTCTGCGAAACGTCAAGGAGTTCATGAGCCATCCGTTCCCATGTGAGATTCAATCGACTATGGAAATATTCGACGGATGGTATGCTTTTCCTCCTGCTCGCCGCTCAATCCTTGGCAAGATATGCCGGATCTCGGAAAAATAACCGCCAAAACCAGATGAAGACCGGCACTAGCAGGAAGAGGCAAATTCCGTACCCGATCAAAAGCTGCCGGAACATCGCGGTATTGGTAAAGCCCTCCTCCACCGACAGGAAGGGGTAGACGATGTACGGCATGTGCGCAGCCCCGTAAGCAAAGACAGCCAGCCCGTATTGGAGAGCGATGAGCAGGACCGCTGCCTTCGGTCTCCCGGTTCGGCCTCCCCTCCCCTTCCACCATAGGGCGCTGTACCCTGCCACGAAGGCGGCAACGGATAAACTGAAATATGGAGCCGCTCGTTGCAGGTTAGGCAAGATCCATGAGGCTTCGGGCACGAAGGTGAGCGTCGTGATCACGGCGGTTACGAGCGTAACCGGGCCGAGCCACAACGAAGCTTTGCGATAGAAGAGGTACGCCCCCTCCCTGCCGCTCTCTTCGGCATACGAGGCGAGGAACAAGGCGGAGAGAAACAGCTCGGTCGCCAGCCCAAATCCGATATGGGCGTATTCGGTTCCGCTCAGAAGAAGCCTTCCGAAATGAAGCTGGGGATAGCCGTCTGCCATGGAGACGAAGCCGCCGAGCGAGATCGGCAGGACACTGAGCAACAGTGCCGGAATGAGCAGGCCGGTCAATCCCGACACGATGCGGAGCGTACCGGCGAAGCTGCCGGAGACGGAATAGGCAAACACCATGAACGTGCTTCGGATGGCAAGGAGAATCAAGACGAGGCCCGCGGGCAACAGCAGGATCGTTCCCAGCATATAAGCCGCATGCGGAAAAAAACCGACGAGGGCAACGACGAGCAGCACCAGAAACACATTGGTCACCTTCCAGGAAGGCGACAGAAAGAGGTTAGCTACCCGGTTCGGCTCGGACTCCGGCTTGCCGTAGACCATCGCCCAGAAGCCGGCTCCGAAATCAATGGAGCCGAGAACCGAGTAGACATAGAGCAGCACCCAGATCAGGGTGATGGCGAGCTGAGATGCGTTCATGACTGGACCTCCCCTTCTCGTTCAACGGGCAGCGGCCATTCTTTCGATACCGGATGCGAACGGAAATACAAATACATGACCACACCGGTTGCTACAAAAAGGAAGAGGTAGAGCGCAGAGAACAAGAGAAACAAGCTCCCGACATTGCCCGTGCGAGTCGCGGCTTCGGATGTCCGTTGAACATGATAGATCGTCCAGGGCTGCCGTCCCGAACAGCTGAAGATCCACCCCATCTCAATACCCAGCATGGCGAGCGGGCCGGATAAGAGGCACACGTAGAGCAGCCAGCGGGGAAGCTCCTTCCTGCGATATCGCTTATAGAGCCAGACCCCGAGCGGGACGAGAATCAGGAAGCCTCCGATCATGACCATCCCATTGAACAGGGTATGGGTATAGAGGGGCGGCCAATCCTCCCGGGGGACCTCATTCAAGCCTTTGACAACGCCGTCAAATCGATTGGTGGCCAGGAAGCTGAGGGCCCCGGGTATCTCGATGGCATAGCGGACGGTCTGGGTATCCGGATCGGCAATGCCCATCAAGGTGAGCGGCGCATGGGAGCGTGTCTCGAACAGAGCTTCAGCGGCTGCCAGCTTCTCCGGGTTATGCCGAGCGAGCGCCTGCGCCACTCCATGGCCGTTCACGGCCGTCAAGACGGCGAAGATCGCACCGGTTGCGAGGGCGAGCCGCAAGCCCTTGGCATGGTAGGCTCGTTCCTTCTCCGAACCACCGGGCTTGAGCAGCATGTACGCTCCTGCGGACACGACCGCGAACGCTCCGGTGAGAAAGGCCGAAATGCCGACATGGGAAGCGGAATAGGGAAACGCCGGGTTAAAGAACGCTTTCCATGGATTGACGTCCGTCACCTGGCCGTTCACCATTCGAAAACCGGTCGGCGTATTCATCCATGCCTGTGCTGCTGTAATCAGCACCGCCGACATGAGGGCGCCGAAGGCAACAAGCGCCAGACTCGCGATTCGCAGAGACGGTCGAAGCCGTCCTGCCGCATAGACGTAAATGGTCATAAAGAGAGCCTCCAGAAAGAACGCCCAGATTTCGATCTGAAACGGCAGTGCGATCACCTGCCCCACGATCTCCATAAACCCGGGGAACAGAAGGGAGATCAAGACGCCCACGATCGTTCCCGAGGGAATGCCCACCCCGAGGAGTATGCCGAACGCCTTCGTCCACCGTTTGGCCATCCGTTCATAATCCGGGTCCTTCGTCTTCTGGTAAAGCAGCTCGGCGAGCAAAATCATCAGCGGCAAGCCGACTCCAAGTGTGGCAAAGATAATGTGAAACGCCATCGACGTCCCGAACAACGCCCGGGACCATACAACGGAATCCATGAGAGAAACCCCTTCCCCGACCGAAAAATGTGAGGCAGCAGGTGTAGTATGATCCGCAGCGAGCCCTCTAATTCCACGTTCTTCCATGTCGAAATGAAAAAGAACCTTGCTTCTCCGACCCGAAGGCCGGAAAAGGAAGGTTCCGTGGCTTGGTTTGGTTAGGAAAGGGTTAGGCTTTCACACCTTGCTGCTCTGCCAAAATGCGATACAGTGCCTCGATGATCGGCTCCGACGGATCGCGGTTCAGCAAATACAAGGTGAACAGGAACGGGATCGGAAGGGCTGTCGTATTGGAGCCATCCTTGTATTCCGGGAAGCCGGCTTCCAGAATGGGACCGTATTCCTCGTGCATGACCACCTCGAGGTGAATCTGGCGGTCGGGGAACTCCTCGCGAATTCCGTTTGCACAAACGGGAAGCACCTTTTGCTCCACATAAGCCTTGCTCTCTTCCTCGGAAGTCGGTTGGGCGGGCAGCGGACGGCTGGTCCCCTGACGAACCATATCCACGAAGAAGGATGACAGCCAAACATGGGGTTCCGGGTTGTTCTGCATGGTGCGGGCAACTTCTCCAACGAGGAATCCACAGGAATAGCTGTTCGAATCCAGCCTCAGCGTGAAGATGAACAGCGGACCGAAGAGGGGGTGCTCGCCGACCTGACCTTCTACCTCGGAGCCTTCAAAGCTCTGAAGCAGCAGATTGCGGCAATGGGTAAACAGCGCTCCGATGGCTTCTGCCTTTTCTTTCTCGGTTGCCTGCTGTGTTTCGTTTTCCTTTTGCGACATGAATGAATTCCTCCTTGTTCCCTATTCTACCACGAATGCGGTTACAGGACGAACCCCTAAATCCGGAAGCGGTACACGCCAATATTTTTCATTCCACTCGTCAATTTTTTTGAAACATTTCGTCTCTTCCATCCGTTTTATACGTAGAATAAAGGTTAGAGCAGCTGTTTGCGGGGTAAGGATAGGCAAGAAGACCGCGATTCAAGCGAGCGCTTATAAGGGGAGAAGCAAGATGAAAAAGGGAGCAAAAGCAATTCTCTACGGATGTTTGGCCACGGCCGTTGTCCTCACGGCAGTAACCACAGCCAGCCTGATGAACAAGAAGTCCGTAGCCCATGCAGAGCCGGAAACAACCATTACCGTTCTCATTTCGTCCATAGAGAACAAGGACGGCCGCTTGCTTCTGAAGGCAGATCCCATCGCCTGGTATCAAGGGGACGAAGCGAACAAAATCTTTGCGGAACGCGATCCGGAAGGAGCCGCCGAAATAGGCGGTGTGCCTGACGGCTACTATATCGTCAATGACGACAAGACCGAAACCACCTACGAGCTGAGCGATCAAGCCGAGGTGCTGATGCAGCTGCTGAATCCGAAGGAAATCAAATGGAACGAAGAAATTTCGGTCAGCCAGTTTGTCGAAGTTATGGATCATAAGGAGAACTATGACCAAACCGTATTCCCCTATCACCTCACCTTGAAAGACGGGAAGGTCGTGAAGGTGGTTCAGCAGTACCTGCCGTAATCGGATCAAACAAAGAGTCTGCCTCATGAAGAGGCAGACTCTTTTTCTTTCTCTCATTTACTTCCATGCGAGAGATGGGTTATACTAATTTTTGTAAACGATAGTTTACTATTCCATTTTCGAGGAGGCGTTTTTGATGCGTTCTTTGAAAGCGTTTTTTTGCGTCGTACTTGCCACAAGTCTCTTGTTCGGCTTCAGCCGTCCCGCCCATGCCCTCTCCGTTGTGAACATCTATGACACGAACGTCTACTACACCATTGAACCTGGGGAAACGCGTCCGATCATGTTCAACCCGCCAGGGGGCCATCCAAAAGCGGTCACCGCCACCATCACCCAGATTGGGGCGATCAGCAGCGATCTTACCGGGCGCGGAGCCCTTTTGCGGCAGGGACAGGAGTATCTCATGAAGAACGTTGCAGGTGTAGCCACCCAGACCATCAGTTATGCTTACTGGTATGCGGATCCTGCCATGTATGATCTGCTCATTCTTCAAAACAAGGGGACCACGCCCATTATCGTCATTGTAAAGTTCACGGGCCATTTCTAACGCAGTGAAACAAGAACGCGCGGAGCGGGACTCTTCCCCCCCTCCGCGCGTTCTTGTTCAAGGCTTGCGAAACAGCACGGAGTAATACGACTCTCCCCAGGAGCGGCTGTCCAGAAGCACGGCTCCTTCGGACTGGAGCAGCTCGCCGAGCTCCGGTTCGAAGAGGCGATGCCCTGGAAGTCCGTCAGGGCGAGGCCCTGCCCACTCGACAATAAGACCGAGGCCGCCCGGCTTCAGCACCCGCAGCAGCTCCTTCACCCCGCATGCGGGTTCTTCGAGGATGTGGAACAGCAGCGCAGCGATCCCCTTGTCGACGGAAGCGTCTGCGAGCGGTATGGCTTGGGCCAGTCCATCCAGTACTTGAATGTGAGAGAGTCCCGATTCCTTGGAGCGATGCGTGAGAACCTCTTGCATCGCTTCTTCCGCGTCTACGGCATATACCGGCGCTTGGGTTCTCTGGGCGACAGGAAGCGTGAGGTACCCTCCTCCTGCTCCCAAATCTAGCACGGTATCCTGCGGATTCACTCCAAGCAAGTCAAGCAGGCGCTCAGGAGGAAGCTGCTCTCTTCTCTCCGCGGACTCCAATCGACTGAGCCGGAGTAAGGTATCGTCATCCGCGATCAGCTCCTTGTAATAGAGAACCGTGCCAGTCAGCGTCCCCTTTGCTGATCTTGCATAGCGAGGGATTCGCCCCGCCTCCACATAACCCAGCGATTGATAGAGTCGGTTGGATGGGTCCCCCTCACGGGTATCCAGACAGAGCAGGGTACGCCCTTCCTCACGTGCTGCCTGTTCGGCGGCCTGCATCAAGCGGCGCCCTAATCCCTTCCCGCGTGTGTCGGGGTGAACCATCAGCTTGGCAATCTCGGCCCGATGACTGCCGTTGGCCTTGAGCGCCAGCTGCAGTTGGACTGTACCAACTACGCTCCCTCCGGCCAGCGCAGCCCACAGCCGCACGCCCTCTTCCAAAACCTCTGCAAAATAGCGGACAGCCGCTTCCTGGGACAAGGGTGGAAGGAAGCCGACGGATGCTCCCTCCTGAACAACAGCGACCAGCAGATCGGCGAGTGCCCCCACCTGCCCTTCCCCTAGCTCCCTCCATTCCACTACGGTAGCTTCCGTCATCTTGATCCCTCTCCTCTCTTAAGAACATCCGCGAATTTCGCTTTCACCAGCTGGATCAACACCTGAGGTGCCAGCTCGAGCTGCAGGCCGATCTTGCCAGCGCTGACCAGGATCGTCTCCTTGGTTTCAGCACGCTCATCTAGGAAAGTCGGGTACAGCTTCTTCATGCCTATCGGTGAACAGCCTCCCCGAATGTACCCCGTCCACTTGAGCAAGTCCTTCACGGGAAGCATCTCGATGTTTTTCACTCCCGCCGCCCTGGCCGCCTTCTTCAAATCCAACTCCTCCGCTACCGGAATGACGAAGACGAACCCCTCGTTTCCGTGATGAGCGACCAGTGTCTTGAATACCTTTTCCAACGGCTGCCCGACCTTGGATGCGACTGTGATGCCGTCGATCGCCCCATCCTGCGGGTCATAGGCGTGAAGCTGATAGTCCACCTTTTCCTTGTCCAGCATGCGGATGGCATTGGTCTTGCCTGTACTCGTACTCATGCAAATCCCTTCTCACCCTCAATTTGCGATCCTCGATCACCAGCACCTGGTCGCAGAGGAAATCCAGCGAGTCGTCGTGCATGATGAACAGAATCGTCTTCTTGCCCTTCATTTGCTGAAAATAATGAATGAGATTGCGCTGGGTGTCAAGGTCCAGGTTCGTAAATGGTTCATCCAGCAGCAGAATCGGCTTGTCCATCGACAGGACCCTCAGGAGAGCGAGCTTTTGCTGCTGTCCGAGGCTCAAGTTCACCGGGTTAGAGGTAATGCCCTTATCGGCAAAATCGATGTTCAACACGCGCAAGAGCTCAGGATCGAAGGAACGGTCAAACAGGTTCTCTCGAAGCGTTCCATCGAGGAAAAAGGAGGGGTACATCAACTGGGCGGCATCCGCCAGCTCTTCCGAGAGAGACAAGTCTCCATCCGAATGGGCCAGGTTCACCTGACCGGTCATGAGGTGGAACAGCATGCTCTTCCCGCTCCCATTTGCCCCTTTGATCACGCCATACTCGTTTCTTGCAAGGGACAGGCTCTCGATGAGATAGAGGTTCTCTTCCGGCGCTGAGCCTATGCGCAAATGAAAGTGCTCTGCTCGCAACAGCACATCTTCGCATCGGGGCAACCCGTCCGTATCCTTAGGCACGAAAGCAAGCTCCTCCAGCTCATCCACCCGACGCATATGCTCTCCCCCGGCTCGCCAGCGCATGAGGATGTTCGCGCATTCCGCTACCGGAAGCGCCAGGTAGCTCAAGTATTGATAGCCCGCCACCAGCTCTCCTGGGGTGAGAGAACCACTCAGCACGGACCGCGCCCCGATCGCGAGGAAGGCGATCCCGTACCCGCTGGTCAGCATGCCGGGAAGATTCTCCACGAGGTACTCCAGAAACCGATACTTCACGATATGGTGAAGCCACTTTTCCCCGGAGCGCTTAAACAAACCCAACAGATAAGAGTCTGCCTGCAGCGCATTGATCTGGCGTTTGCTTTCGATGATGTTTTTGGAATGGGTGAGCCAGCCGTCCTGCTTCTCCATGGCGTCCTTTTGCAGATGAAACAGCTTGCGGCTCTGGGATAGGGACAGCAGGAGCAGCAGGGGAATGTAAAGTGCAAAAAGCAGCGCAAGCATCGGCTTGTAGACGAGCGCCCCGGTGAGCAAAAGCGCCACGCAGATCAGGTTGGCTGCAAACCGCAGGTACACCTCGGAATGGATATCACCATAATTCGCCGTGCTGTTCATGATCACATTGTAGTAATACCCTTTGTCCTTCTTCTCGAAGGAAGGGGCATTCATGCGAAGAACATGCCTGAGGGATTCTGCCTGCAGCTTGATTGTGTTCTCAATGCCGCGTTTGACCGGGGTGAATCTCATCCAATAGAAGGACGCCAGGCTTGCTGCAATCGCCAACCCGAAAGCGATCAACGACCAACTTCCAAGCCGACTAACCTCTTCCTGCAAGAGAACCCGATCAATCAAGGTTGCCATCATGAGCGGCAAGCCCAAGCTCAGCAGATTCGCACCCACATAAGCGATCACTTCCAACGGATAGGTGCGCAGGCTGCGCGTCTTCATAGCGGGGAATTTCATCTTGTTCATTTGTCTCTCTCCTCCTTACCCCCATCATAGAGGAGAGCGATTTCGGCTCCCAGCACAGCTTTTTCCGGTTTTGTGCCGATGAAGGGACCAGTGGGGTAATGCTTTGAAAACGGCAAAAAAGCCGATCGTCAGCAATCGGCCGATTCAATCCATACCTTCAGCGGCAAGTAAGAATGCGTTACGTCGCTCAGCTTCAGCAGCTCATACAGCATGACTCGGTACAGGATGCCTTGGTCGTCGACCGAGTCTTCGATGAGTTCTTTTTGAATATAGGCCTGCAGCTCCCGCTCATCCATGAGCTTCTGCTGCTTGTAATAAAAGTAGTGGAACACAGCGCGAAACCGATGCGGCTCGGGAATGAGCCGAAATTCGGGAGAAGCAAGCCCTTCTCCTCGGCCTAGATCAACCAGCCGGCATCTCGTGTACTCCATCAGAATGCTGTTCATGAGAAATGGATTCTCCGGCCACAGCTGGACGGATCGGGAGAGGTGGCGATACGCCTGCTCATAATTCCTGGCATACGTGCAGGAGAGTCCGATGTTGTAAAGGCTGTTGGATTCCTTCTCCCGGGTGAGCGGCAACCCCCGTTCCCGAATTTGATTCAGGGTGGAGACGGTTTTCTTCACATGGGCATCAAAGTCTGCGGGGGTCGTGTACCAAACCGGGAGCAGCGAATACTCGTAGGCCTTCAGTAGAGGAAAAAGCTTCGCCTCGCGGGTCCATGTTTCCTCCCAGATCGCCAGCTCATTCAGGGTAGCGAGGTAGTCCTTGCGATCCGCCATATGAATGAGACGGCACAGGATGTTCGCGGAAAAGGGCCTGCCGGAGCTCTTCATGAAGCGCACGGCCTCCTCTACCCCGCTGCTGTCATCCGCGTTGGTGTGCCCGTGAAACCGATAGAGCAGGCTCAGCTCTTGCAGAGCAGGCGGTAGACAAGGAAAAGCTTCCGCCAGGAAGGTCAGAAGCGCTCGATCCTGCTTGCTGGAAGGTTCCGGGTGCAGAAGGCCGAGGAGCATCCTAAGCAGCTGTTCGAGAACTACATCGCCGCCGGGCTCAAAGCGGGTCAGTGCTTCCTCCAACTCTGCGGGTACACATCCCGAGCCTTCCTCCTCCCATTCATAAACCCATTCGATCAACCGACTGATTTCAAGAAGGGCGTCAAGCGAATTGGCAAAGGAATAACCCAGACGGGTTAAAAGCTGCTCGTAGGTTGCATCTTTGACAAGACGTGTTCCCTTCTCCACATCGCGAAGCGTTCGTTCGGAGCAGATGGAAGCGGCGAGCTCCTCCTGCTTCATTCCCCGCCATCTTCGCTCGGCTCCAATGGCAATTCCCGTAACCATCAGGTATTCCTGGTGAACCATGACCTTCCTCCCAATCCTCTGTTGACCCATTGGTATGGTATGATGATCGTACATCTTATCTAACCGAAACCTGCTGGAGGTTCTCATGATCGTTAGTGCAAGCCGTCGAACGGATATCCCCGCCTTTTATGGAGAGTGGCTTCTCCATCGCATTCAGGAGGGCTACGCGCTCGCGCGAAACCCGATGAATCGCCGACAGGTCAGCCGGATTCCACTCACACCGGACAAGGTGGACGCCTTTGTCTTTTGGACGAAAAACCCGGAGCCGTTCTTGTCTGTTCTTCCACACCTGGAAGAGAGGTTCCCTTCCTATACCCAGGTGACGATTACCCCTTACGGCCGGGACATCGAGCAGGCTCTTCCCGACAAGAAGACGATCCTTGCCTCCTTCATTCGATTGGCGCAGCTGATCGGCGCTCACCGCACGGTTTGGCGCTATGACCCGATCCTGCTCTCTCCCGCTTATTCCATCCGGTTTCATCTCGACGCCTTCCGTCACATGGCTGAAGTGCTTCACCCCTACACCGGGAAGGTCGTCATCAGCTACCTCGACGAATATGCCAAGACGAAGCGCAATACGAACGGCCTCGGCATAAGGCCACCGGATGCCGAGGAGCGCCGTGAGCTTGCTGGAGAGCTGGCGCAGATCGCAAGAAGCTTCGGCTTGCGGATTGAAGCCTGCTCCGAGCCGGAGGACTATCGCGAGCTCGGTGTTGCAAGCGGCAGCTGCATCGATCCGATGCTCTTGTCCGCGATCCTTGGGCGGGAGATCACCCCGCGCAAGGACAATAACCAACGGGCAGGCTGTCAGTGCCTCCCGTCCGTCGATCTCGGCGCCTATGACACATGCCCGCACCAGTGCCTCTATTGTTACGCCAATGCGAGCCAAGCGATAGCCGCCGCTCGCCATGCGAGCCATGATCCTTTTTCTCCCTTTTTGTTTGGCAATCTGGAAGAAGGGGATCGCGTCACCGAGCGGCAGTAGCCTGCCTTCATAAGGCAGCGTATCGAATACTTAGGGCTTTTTGGGGTCGGACGGTTTCTTCTCGATAGAATCATCCTGGACGAGGCTTTCCAGCTCCAGCTCGATCTCATCATTCAGCTTCTGGAGCCGTTCCCTTTCCTCGGGTGTGAGGCTCGGATCCTCTGTCTGGCTGAACTCTTCCTTCTCCAAGAAGCTTTCCTCGCCTGCAACAAGGGCCGCTTTCTCGATCTCAGTCGGAGAAACATAGCCCGAGTTCACATTCTCGTCGACTTCCGGGACGTTGAGCACCGCTTTGATCGCTTTCAAGTCCCGGAGAATATCCCCTGCTTTTATGTACAACCCGACCAACAAGGAGAACCCGAGGCATGCCAGCACAAAACCTCCGAAATTCCCAAGAAACAAAAGCAAACAGAAGGCAAACACAAAGGTAACGATAAGAATGATCATGAGCTCTCCTTCTTCTGTACTCCATTATACAAATCGTTTCTGTCTCAAGTCATACTCGGGTTTGGTTCGGTACTCCAGGTAGACCACCGCCCCCGAAAAGTCCAGGTACGCCTTATATTTATCAATAAGATCCGGAGCAACCAACAGGTCCAGCACCTTCTCTCTCGGCACCCAAAGAGATTCGGTGGTTTCGTCGGACTCTTGAAACTGTCCGTTTAAGTAGCGGCAGGTAAACCCCATCACCACTTTCGTAGGAATCACGCCATACCCATTATACCCTGGATAAGTGCAGGTGTTGGAAGAAACGCAGAACAATTGATCCACTGCGATCTCCATGTCACTCTCTTCCTTGGTTTCACGGGTCAGCGCGTCAATCAAATTCTCACCGATCTCGACCTGACCACCCGGGAACATCCAAACATTCCGGTTTCGGCTCCTCACGAGTAAAATGTCATGGTCCTCATTTTCGATGACGCCAAATACAGCCACGATGTGGGTCGGAAATGTCTTCATTTGAACCTCGTTCCTCTCCATCGATTGCTCCTTACGGAGTACTTTTCAGGACCAGATGATGGGGTTTCCTGTCTGAAGAGAAGCCTGCAGCAGCTTTCTCAACACACCCAGCGAATGAAAATCAGTGCTGGTGAGCTCTCTCTCGACCACATGCAGAGAGGTTGGATAGTGCAAGTCCTCAACTCCCCATGTCTTTCGGCTAAACGGATGGTTCGTTTCATGGGCCTTTCCCGTTTCCTTATCGGTAAAACGAACTCGTACTCGATTTCGCTGATCGATCTCCTCTGAAATATGGACCTCCTGCTCAAAATTCGATGACCAAAACAGCTCTTGCCCCTCACGAGCTACGATACTAAACCCTCCATTACTTAATCGATAGGTATATTCACCACCGTTTGAATAAAACCAACGGTCATCCCCCAGCAAAGCTTTCTGGTACTCCTCATGAGAGCCCGATTCCAGGAGAAAGATTCCCTTGAGCTCCCCGATTCGCGATTCCCAATGATCCAGTTGCTTCAACGCTTCCTTCGCCTGTTCGGTGGGGAATGAGGCATTGAACATCGTCTGGAAGAGCGGAAAATCGGCTCGCCCCAGTCGTTCCATCGCTCCGATTAAGAAGTTCGAACCCCACGCGTTGGCAACGCGATCATAATAATAGTAAAAGTCTTCATGCTCACAGGCCTCTTCCCGCCATTTTAAATAAAGATGGTAGGTTTCATCATCAGCCGATTCCGACAAGTCCATTCCGTCCTCCGTCCACTCCAGCAAGCTCGAATCGAAGGGAGGAACCTTCGCTTTCCCCTCCTTCACGCAATTGCATTGCACGTAAGCATCCAGTCCCATGGCAATCCTCTTTCCTAATTAGCTTAGTTAAGTTCCGCTAGAATCCGTTCCAACACTTCTTTTTCACAAATCCCGTTGTGGCCGGAAACCCAGGTGTTGGCTTCCACGTCTCTATACTTTAAAATCGTGTCCTTGTAGATCTCCTTGCTTGTATAGATACTCGGTACAATAGCATCCGCAGAATCTCCGATGTTGTCTCCAACATTGAGAACATGCTCTTCTTCATCCCAAACACTGATCGAGTCGATCGTATGTCCGGGTGTATAAAACAGCCTTACCCGGTCTTCTGGAAAATACAGCTCATTCTCAAACACCAGGGTAGGCAGCACTTGTACCACCTTTCCCATCGAGTACTGTCCATACTTTCCAAGCATTTCATCCCATTTCTCTTGAATCAACTCTCTACATAGCCTGTGTGAGACAAGGATCGGGTTCCGAAACGAACCGTTTCCCCAGATATGATCCCAGTGATGGTGTGTGTTCACGACAATAATCGGTTTGCTGTCTGTTCCTAAGTAATCCAGAACGGGCTCCATGCACGCTTGACCAAGCCCTGTGTCAATGATGAAGTTATATGTGGTTCCTTTGATCAGATGAACATTCTGGTCAAAATCAGTGTGGAAAGTAAATACCACATTCCGGTTCTGAATTTTCGTTATTTTCATCTTTTGCCACTCTCCCAACGCCTTGCTGTCTCTCATCTTCTTCGAGATAATCCGTGCTTACGACACGACCCGCCCCAAGATCGCTCATCTCTTAGGTCGGGTCGAATGGGAAGCTAGCCCTTTTTCCGTTCTTTCCGTTGCTGGATAATCGCCTTCTCAAGGAATTGCTCCGTTTGCTGGAACGCCTCTTCAACCGTTTGAGCCTGAATCGTACAATGGGGTTCTTTGCCCGATTGTAGGCTCGCGTGGGTATATTTCGGGTCGTAATAAGAAAGAAGAAGCAATTCCACCACGTGTTCGTATTCCCCCTTGTCCAGGCCATCTTGAATTTCACGAGCAACGGGAGTATGAATTCTCGATCGGATCAATTGAAAAGCCTTGTGACATTCGTTCGGATGCTCCCAGGGCTGATAATCCTTCAAGATTTGTTGAACACGAGCCTGAATCGGAAGCTCGATAGACAAGGGGAGCCCCTCTTCTCTTTGCTTCACCAACAGGTCGGGGAGAACGATTTTCCCGATGCGCCTGCTCTCCGCCTCCAGGACGACCACCGCTTGCTCCCGAGTGCTCCACATTTGCTCGTACAGAAGGGCATCAAACATTTTCTGGTTATGCGCTTGCATGCCAATGTCTCCGAACACCGAGCCTCTATGGCCTGCCATTGCCTCCAAATCGATGACGGGAAACCCCTTTGCTTGCAACCGACGAAGGATTTCTGTCTTTCCAGAGCCCGTATTCCCATGCAGAACCACAAGCCGAGGTCGGTATTCCATCTGCTGGAGCTGCTGGACGACCCATTGCCGGTAAGCGCGATACCCGCCGCTCAACCGGTAGGCAGACATCCCCATCAAGCTGAGCAAAGTAGCCGTTGTCTTGCTGCGCATTCCGCCTCGCCAGCAGAACACCGCCTTCTTCCCTGGCAGGGCTGAGAATTCCTTGATGAAGCGCGGAAGCTTGGCCGATACCAATTCCAGACCTCGCTCTTTGGCAGCCTCTACACTGACCTGAGCATACAAGGTCCCTACCTCCGCCCGTTCCTCGTCGTCAAAGATGGGAATATTCACACTTCCGGGAATGGTGGCGGAGTGAAATTCGGAAGGAGACCGCACATCAACGGTTACGAGTTCTCCGCGATCCTTCAGTATTCTCCATTGTGCCAGTGTCAGCTCTTGAAGCATCGCTGTGACTCTCCTGTCTTTTCCTATGTTGAATAAATAACGTTGATATGTCCTCTTGAAATTTCGGTCACTTCTCCGATCAGGCTTGCCTCCACATGGGAAGCCCTTAGCTCTGCCAGCAGGGATTCGGCATCCTCATTCGAAACCGAGATGAGCAACCCGCCGGAGGTAACCGCATCGCACAGAATCCACTGATCGATCTGATCCATGGTCTCGGGGAAGGTCACGTTCTCCTGGATATACGCATAATTGTTCTTCGTTCCGCCCGGCACACTACCCAGCTCCGCAAGCTCCCTCGTTCGGGGCAAGACGGGGACCGCCTCATAGGAAAGGGAGATCACGGCTTGGCTTGCTGAAGCCATCTCCAGGGCATGTCCAAGCAAGCCGAAGCCCGTTACATCCGTGCAGGCATGTACGTCATACTTCTCCATGATTTCAGCTGCTGTTTTGTTCAACGCAGCCATCACACCCGTGACGCGAGCGATTTCATCTGGAGACAACAGTCCTTTCTTAATGGAGGTCGTCATGATGCCCACACCGATCGGTTTCGTAAGAATCAGTCGATCCCCCACCTGCGCGCCTGCGTTGGTACGGATCTTGTCTGGATGGACGGTTCCCGTTACGGCCATTCCGAACTTGGGCTCCTTATCGTCGATGGAATGCCCCCCCACTAGGGTGACACCGGCTTCCTTGGCTTTGTCCGCGGCTCCCCTCAGAATCTCCGACAAAATCGATTTATCGAGCGTCGCAATGGGGAACGCCACGATATTAAGAGCGGTGAGAGGCTTTCCTCCCATGGCGTAGACGTCGCTTATCGCATTGGCCGCCGCGATCTGACCGAAGGAATAGGGATCATCCACGATGGGAGTGAAGAAATCAACCGTCTGGACAATGGCCAGATCATCGCTGAGTTTATAGACACCGGCGTCATCACTGGTATCCAACCCAACCAGAAGGTTGGGATTGGCCTCCGTCGGCGGTAAGTTCCGAAGCACTTGCCTCAGGTCACCAGGCCCAATCTTGCACCCGCAGCCCCCCTTGCTAGAGAATGAGGTCAGCTTGATTTCCTGTTCGCTGCTCATATTCAAACCATCCTCCCGTACGAATAATTAGCACACAAGAGCATCCCGTGCTTTTTCCTAATCGTACTGGAAAGGCTAGGAGGAATCAAATAAGGAGCCTTCCTCCGTAAGCAAGTCTTAAAGGAGATCGAACGACAAGCCACTTCAACTAACTACCTTTGTTATTCAGTAATCACTTGAAGTCTTTTGCTTTGATCTTAACCATATCCCCATTGCTCCCGTGCCATACGATTCCCTCAATGAGAGAGTCATTACCGGAAAATAACGAGGTTTGTTGTTTCAGCCAAGCCGAAAGTTCCTCAAAGTCGGTCGGGACGTTCTCGAATGTTACGTTTTCCCGTTCGCCCTGAATGGAGAAGAAAAACAACCGGTTTCCATCCAGCTTAAGTGGATTCCCCTGAATATTCACTCCAACTGCCTCAGCGGAATGCTCTCCATCCGGTATACCGGAAGTATCCGTCCCTTTGAGTGCCTCAAAAATCCATTTATCTAATGGATCATTGGGGTTGGCATCTACATACCAAGGTTCCAGAATTCCCTTCGCTTTTTGAGCCTTGGAAGGATTTCTTCTCTTTTCAAGCCGCACAACTTCTCCTGCTCGCACCGTTACCCGAACATTGGTGCCGTCCACCTTTTCTGTTGCGACGGCTGTGGAAAAGTCAAACGCAACATCCAAAACATTTACCACTTTCCTGGTTCTTTCGTCTCTCTGAAAAACGGTTTTAATCTTACGCATACGATCAACCTCCGGGGTTCAAGATTTTTCGAATCCCCCGAGCCCACACCAGAAGTGATGCCTGCGTTCAATCTCCCATAACACGTACTTACGGGCAACGACTACGAACCCGTTTGCTTGCTCTTGTAGCGCTCCTTTTCATGAAAGAAGGAGATGTCTGCATAGCCCGCAGCAATTTTTGCTGAATGCACGACTCCTTTTGGAACGTAGTAACGATCTCCTTTTCGGTAAAGGCTCGTCTCTCCGTTCATGGTGATCAAGATTTCCCCTTCCAGCACGACGCACCATTGGCTTTCATGCGAATGCTCGGGGATTTCAGCCGCCTCGTCAAACTGCATAAAGAGAACTTGGTGCTCGTCTCCTTGGGATAGATAGGCTTTCAATCCTTGCAAGGGGATGTCCGCCTCCGGGAGATTCATGATTTCGTTCGGAAAAAGCTCTGCCACAGGAACACCGCCTTCGAAATCGTTACATTCCGGCTCAAAGTCTCTCTTTATAATGGCGTACTGCTTTTGATGAATATAGTGATCTTTCCATTTGAGCTGTTCTCTGAGGACTCCTTCAAGTTGCATTCCAAGCTTTTGCATTACCTTCTCAGAGCCACGATTTTCTTCATTGCATCTCGCAATTACTCGGTTGGCCCCTAATTTATGAAAAGCGAAATTCAGCACGGTCCTTGCCGCCTCTGTCATAATCCCTTTCTTCCAATGCTCTTTCGAAAGGACATATCCGATCTCACAGCTGTCATTCTCATCATCGAATCCAAAGAGGAGGACTCTGCCAACGATTCTCGCGCTTGCTTTATTCACGATGCCCCAATTATAAGCTGTTCTCGACGAAATCTTAGCGCTCGCGGACTCCAAAAATTGCAGGGTTTCCTCCATGCTTATATGAGGCCCTTTCTTTAAATAGGTGCAGACCTCTGGGTCCGATGACAAGACATGGTAATCCTCTGCATCCTGAATATCCAATCTGCGCAAGATAAGCCGCTCCGTAACTAGAATGGGCTGATCCTTAAACAATCGATCCATCTCCAGCCTGAACTCCCCCTAACCCTGCCTGCTCAACATTCTCGCCTTCGCTTGGAAGGCTATTTCTTAAACATCCCCGTTACCTTGTTCGAATCCAAATCAACGGTTAACCAATCCAGCGTTTGGGTCCCTCCGGCCCCAAGGTTATACACTTGAAATACCAGTTTCCCCTCCTCTTCATGGTCAAACGAGATAAAGGTACTGTCTTCCACATAGCCCGGTCCCAGGTTCTGTTTCGCATACTCTTTCGCAAGCTGGAGAGCCTTGCTCTGGTCAGGCGTCAACTCGCTGGGTTCCGTAGATGCGACCGATTCCTCCTTTTCCAGACACAGGTCTGCAAGGATTTCGCAAGTAACCTCATTCGTGGCGGGATTCACATGATACCATTCCATAACTTCTGTCGTTGCTGAATTCGATTGGGTAACGACATAGTTTCCCTGCTCATCCGTTCCGTTCACGCGCAACGACGACCGCTGCATGACTTCATCCGACAGCTTGGACTTGATCAACTCGATTGCATCGGATTCGGAAAGGGTATGGCCCTCCACAAGGGAAGGTGTGCTTGATGGCAAGCTAGACGACGTACTTACCGGACTGGCAGAAGGCGAAGCCAGGGAAGAAGCGCTCGGTGTAGTTGTTGACCCACTGGTAGGTTCTGCTGAGTTTGCCGTAATCCCCTGATTCGGTTTGGTTGCCGAGCAACCGGCTAATCCAATCAAAAGGGAAAGGAGAATTCCCTTCTTCAGTGATTCTTTGAAATGATTCATCGTCCGCTCTCGTCCTTCTCTGCCATAGTGTGGTAATCCGACTTAACTAGTGCGTAATAAACGCGATCATCATAAGCCTTTTGGTCGGGATAAAAGAAAGATTCCCGTAATGTCCCCTCGTACCTTAGCATGGATTTACGCAATACACTGCCGGATGGCAAGTTGTTTCCTCTATGAAAGGCTTGCAATCGGTTCAATCCGGTTTTTTCGAAGGTATACCGAATGACGGCATCCACGGCTTCCGTAGCATAGCCCTTGCCTTGAAAGCGGGCGCCGATGCAATATTCGAGATCCGCATAGTGGTGATTCCGATTAACCTCGCAAAATGCAATCTGACCCATGACCTGGTTCGTCTCCTTCAAGAGGATCGCCCATCTATAAAAATCATCATGGGAATAGGAAGAGATCCACTGCCTTACAATCTCTTGCACGGAGCTTATTGTTTCATAAACGGGCTCCCCATAGTTTGATTGAACTTCCTTGTCATTCATCCAGTTCATGAACATGTCCTGGGCATCTTCCAAACGGAACGCCCTTAATTGCAACCTCGCCGTTTCCAACGGTTGTGTTCCGATATGTATGGGCTTCATAAACAAGACGCCTCTACCCTATTTTTCTCATGCTCGACAAATTCATCTTTGGTTAAGCCAAACAGGAGCATGCTGGAATACCGGCCGTCCATATAAATCACTTGGCGCTGCTCCCCTTCCTGGATACATCCCAGCTTTCTCATCATCGTGGCGGAACCCTCATTCCCTTCCAAAACGCCGACATTAAATTTGTTTAGCCTGCGTTCCAAGAAGGCATAGCGGAGCAGGATTCGCATGGCCCGGGTTCCATACCCCTTGCCTCTGTGATCGCGATCCATTTGGATGCCGATCCCGAACGTCCCGTTTCTCTCGTCTATGCTGTTCAGGTTTACCCCCCCGACATTCTCCCCGTTCAGGGTCTCAACCGTAAACATGATACGCCCCGTTCCCGGTGAAAAGTCGATGAACTTTTCTGCAAACTGCTTGGCTTCGGCAATCGTCGGCGGTAATTCAACTTCGCAATCCACCAAGCGCCGTCCCGGCGTATCGAACCGATTGTAGTAATGCCCCTCCCAATCTTCGTTCTTAATAGCGCGCAATCGAATTACATCATCCTGCCAAAAATAATGATCGTAGCTTATCTCTTTCATGTTCATTCCTCCTCCTCCTTCATACCGTAATTGTTCCTCTTTGGAGCCAGGAAGAAAAGAGAATTTTTGACTCTATTGGTTTTCTCAAACCGTCCAACCGACCGAAGGGTCCTATTTTTATCCGTTGATAGTCGGTATAATGCAATCAGTCACCTCACGGAAAGGATGATATTCGTTGCTGACCATTCTCACCCAACAAGAGCTGATCACACGGCTATTGGAAATCTTGAAATCCACTTCTCTGCCATTCGAAACATTGCAGAACATGGCAAGTGCTGCATTTAACAAGAACCTTTATACGGACATGGTTCCTTTTTTCCACGTAGAACCCAATGGCTACACCGTACGGATTCATGAACGGGGAGTTTTGATCCGCGAATGGCACACGGAGCAAGTAGAAGAAGTCCTCTATGTCCTCCTGGAGCAGTTGATTTACGAATCGGCTTACCTCTACTTGATGGACAAATACAAGGCGGATAGCCCGACCAGTCGCCTTCTTTTTACGCCGGAAATCAAAAAAGAGGTTCGAGAAACCATCGATGAAGCCTTTACCCGAATCGGCGGCGTCTTCGATGAATGGCACCGGGCCGGAAAACAGTTTCTCTAGTGTCTTTGTCCAGACGTCCTCCTCATGCTCTCGAACCTTCCATTACAGGCGTTCTCTTCCAGCATATCAGATTTTTCCATGGGTGAAGAGTAGGATTTTCGTTTTTTCTGCTAGATCCTGCAAGATCGAGTTGAAACTCGACAGGACACGAGAGCCACTTCGACTCAAATAAACAGACTGGGGATGGGTTCATGCTGAAAGGACCGCGGATTTATCTAAGGCCGTTCCAGATCGACGATGCTGGGGCGAGCCTCCGCTTGCATAGCGACAACCGAGATTTCTTCGAAAAGTACTCCTCGACGCGTACCCGCGATTTTTACACCATAGAAGGTCAGGTTGACAGAATAAAAGGCTACAACGAATCGATGCAAAAGGACAACGCCTACGAGTTTGGTATCTTCCGAAATGACGACCATGCGCTAATTGGATCGATTAACCTTTTTCATGTGATGCGAGGGGCGCTCCAGAGTGCGATCGTTGGCTATGTGTTGGACAAAAGCCAGAACGGAAAAGGCTACACAACCGAAGCGGTTCAATTAATCGTCAATTACGGGTTCAACGAATTAACCCTGCATCGAATAGAAGCTGGCGTAATGCCCCACCATCTTGCCTCCATCCGCGTGTTGGAGAAAGCGGGTTTTCATAAGGAGGGGATTGCCCAAAAGAACGTGAAGATCAACGGCAAATGGGAAGATCATCAAGTATTGGCGATCCTCAATCCGAACGACTAACCTGGCCTTGCGGAATTTCAACTTTTTTTATAAAACGGGAGGTTTCTATGAGCGATATTGCCCAAACCCCGCAACCCCCTTACTATGCGGTAATCTTCACTTCAGAGCGAACGGAAGGAGATCGCGGTTATGGCGAAATGGCAGAGGAAATGGTGAGGCTCGCCTCAAGTCAGCCCGGGTTCCTGGGAGTCGAAAGTGCACGGGAGAGCGTCGGCATAACGGTATCCTATTGGGATTCTCTTGAAGCGATTCACCAATGGAAACAAAATGAGAGGCACCTCCTTGCACAGCAGATGGGCATCGCCGAATGGTACTCTCGTTACAAAACGAGAATTTGCAGGGTTGAGCGAGAGTACGGCTACCAAGCCGCTCCCTGATCCGTTTCGAAGCTTTCATCTGGAACGACTGCACTGCTCTCTCCAGCTCAACAGCCACTCCAGCTGTTCTTCCACAAAAGCTTCATCTACGCAATCCAGACCGAACACCTCGATGATGGTCGCCTGCAGCTGATAATGGCGAATGGCGATCCAGTCGGGAATGGCTCGGTATTCCTCGTCCGTGAAGGCTCTCTCCCTCGTGTAGCCCTGGAGAAACCGCTCCAATGCCTCCATCGTTCGGGCATAGCCTTCCGGTTCATATTGAAAATAGTTGGTATGGTCGCAGAACGTCATGACATCGAAGCTGGCGTAAGCGGTGCAGGAGGTATCGAAATCCAGAACCACATGGTTCCCATCATCTGTTCGAAGCAGATTCCCCCGATGCAAATCCCCGTGGCAGTACCCGCGAGGCAAATCCTTGACCCGCTCCCACAGCGCATTGCCATATTCACGAAATTGGGCAAGCTTGGATTCGGATATGTTCTTTTTCTCCAGAATGGATAGGTACCGTTCGATGAAGAACGGCTTGCCGCGCTCCGTCAGCTTGTTCGGGTACCCTTCCATTGCCGCATGGAGCTTCCCGATCAAGCGGCCGATTTCCTCAAGCTCCTCGCCTTCCTCCGGTTCCCTGCCCTCCACATAGCCGAACAAAGCATAGAGCTGGCGCTCTTCCTCCCTCTTCATCTCCAGATAAGGCAAGCCGCCGTTACCGAGAAGAACGGGGGGTACAGAGAGCCCTTTTCCCGCCAAATAGACCAGAATATCGAGGGATTGCTTTATCGTGTCCCAGAAAACAGGAGGAACCTCCTTAAGAAAATAACGCTGGGTTCCATCGGCAGCCAGATAAGACCGGCAGCCTCCCTCTCGCAGAAAAGCAAGGCTGTCGAAGGTAATAGAATAGGTGGTATTGAGTTGTTCCAAAAGTTGTGCCGATGGTTGCATCGCTTCATCGCCTTTTTCGATTGATAGTTCTAGAAGAAGAATATGAGTAGAGCAAAAGATAGAATCCACAAAAAAGGAACCACATTTAGGAATAGCATTGAGATTGGCTTCATCGTCTTGAGATACTTCCATGAAAAAACGCAACATACGACCACGGCAATAGGGTACACAAACACAAGAATCATCACACCAATTCCCCAAAGGGAAAACCCATTATCAAATGCCATTATGGAGAGTACTAAGATGAAAAACCATGGTACCAGCAAGATGGAATAAAAGGAATGAAGAACAATTAACCATGCTTTCATGAACGGGTGCCTGCTTTCCCAACTAACAAGGTTCGAATTGATTAGATATATCGTTGGATCGAATGAGATTATGAACCCCACATATGTACTTGCTTCTTCTCGTCTCATCCCTTATTGTTAATTCCATTATTCCTAGGAGAGGATGATCTCGCATGACGGCAAACCTGGAGTGGAGACGAGTCTCCCCGCAAAATGAAGACCTGCATCAGCTCATCGACAAGCTCGACCTCTACCTGCAGAGCGTCTATCCGCCAGAAGAGATCTTTGTCCTCGACTTTTCCGATCCGCACATTGAGGAGACTCTCTTCTTGATGGCTTATCTGGGAGAGCAGCCGGTTGCTTGCGGAGCGTACAAGCCCCTGGGTGAGGAGATGGCGGAGTTGAAGCGAATCTTCGTCGATCCGGAGTTTCGCAATCGAGGGTTGGCCTCCAAGCTGATCGCCGAGCTGGAGAGACTGGCACTCGAGCAGCAGATACGAATCATGAGATTGGAGACTGGCGAGGGCCAGCCCGAAGCTGTGCGCCTGTATGAGAAGCTGGGATACGCCCATATCCCCCGCTATGGTGAATACCGATGCTGTGATTCCAGCATCTGCATGGAAAAGGTATTAACCGAGTAATCAAGCGGTGTTATCGAAACTCCTATCGGATGCTCAACAGCCGGATTCCCATTCCAGCTCCCGCATCTCCATAAGCTGGTGTCCCTCGAAACGGAGCCGAATCACATAAGGCATCCGATTCACGATCCGGCAGAAGCCTTCCCAGCCATAGCCCGGATCGTAATGATGAAGGATCGTCGAGAGCGCGGTGCCGTGTGTGCCGATCACGACGGTCCTTCCTTCATGACGATGAAGAATCTCATCCAGCGCGGCGAGGTTTCGCCTCTGCACGTCCTCCAGGCATTCTCCTTCTGCAAGCTTGTAGCGGAAGTCGCCCCACTGCTGATGTGCATAACTCATGAAATCCTCCACCCAACTGCCTACACGCCGCTCTCGAAGTCCTTCGTGAAGGTGAACGGTCAGCCCATGCGCATCCGCCACACCTTGAACCGTGTCGACGGTTCGCTGATAGGGGCTGGCATACACCTCATTCAATTCGAGGGCCGAGAAGAACCTCGCAAGCTTCTTCGCATCCTCAGTGCCTTTTGGCGTGAGCGGCCGGATTTCTTCCTCCCGAACCGTAGCATCAGACTCCGCGTGGCGGATGAAATAGAGAGTGGTGGTCACTTGCTCTTCCCTCGTTTCGTCACTTGTCCGTTTCGGAGTCCTCGGTACACCGCAGTGCGGAGCTCGGCCGCATAGTCCTCCAGTTGCGGCATGCCGGAGTCCACCGCCTGTTGCACAGCCTGCTCAATGTCGTAGGGAATGCGGACAAACTCCATCCCGAACAGGCCGTCCGTTCGCCGATCCTCCTCACCATGCAGGATGACGTAAGAAGCTTGAGGTAGATCTAACGGGTTGCCGACACTCCCCGTATTGAAGAGCATCCGTCCGCCCTCCACTTGGTCGAGATAAGCTTGGTGAATATCTCCATACCCGACTATCTGCGGCAGGTCGAGGGTACTCTCCCACACACAGGGACCAAAGAGCGACTTCTTGATCTCCTCTTCATCCCAAGGCTGGACCCGTTCATACAAGCTTCGAGGCGAAGCATGGAACAATCGGATGAAGCGGCCGCTCATGTAGAACTCGATAACATTCGGCAGCGACTCCAGATAGAGCAGCCGTTCCTTGCCGAGTACTTGCTGATGCCAACGGATGACCTCTTGATCGCTCTCTTTGGGAAGGAAATCATCCCAATTGCCGCGGATCACCTTCTCGCAGTTCTCTCGGGCAAGGTCGAGGGTGCGATCTGAATTCGGTCCCTTTCCCACCAGGTCGCCAAGACAGAGAATTCTAGAAATTCCTCTCGCATGTATATCATCAAGCACCGCCTCAAGGGCGGGTACATTTCCATGAAGATCCGAGATGACGGCAATGTGATCCACGTAGTAGCCTCCCATCGTTCTGCCCATCCGGCAAAACGTTTCCCTTATTTTACCTGATCCCTCTTCTGGTGCAAAGGACTTCTGATTCACGAACGCTTCGAACCGGATGAAACCGTGTCGCTTTTTCTGTTATAGTGAAGAAAGCTCTTGACGAAAACGAGGTGGCGCCGGCGTGAGGCGAAATAGGTGGAATCGAGGGTTTATCCCCTTTACCTATAAAATCATGATTCCGTACCTCATCCTGGTTCTCCTGACGGACCTTCTGATTGGGTACATCTCCTACACCATGCTGGTGGAATCCCGGACGGAAATGGCCGAAACCAACATCCGCACGCTGGTGAAGCAGACGAGCAACAACATGACGTACCAGATGGACGAGGTCCAGCGCATGTCCGATACTCTCTTTAGCAGCCTGTCGCTACAATCGGCCCTGCAATTTTCAGGCAATCAGCGCGATGTCATGCTGAACATTCGGGATAACATCGTTCCTCAGATGAAAGGTCCTCTGCTCTTAATCGGCAACAACCTGCGGCTTGCCCTCTATACGGTAAATGAAGAGATCCTGGAAGTTCCGGGCGACGACATGACCACGCCCATTAAACGAAGGGACTATTACGTTCTGAATTATTCTCGGATCATGGATACGGATTGGTTCCGTTATCTGCAGGGAGCGAATGCGGACAACCTATGGATTCAATTGGGAACCGACAAAGTGCTTGGCAATCTGTCGCACTTCCGCAAGCTGGTCACCTCGGGAGCGGGACCGACCGTGATCGGCTATGTGCAGGTAACCGCTCGCCTGGACGAGCTGCTCAACACCAATAACAATACCTTCCCCTTCGAGCAAGGGATGCGCCTCCGCTTGTTCGACAATCAAGGACGCATCCTGTTTGAGAAGGGCCATGCCCTCAAGGAATCCGAAAGCGATTCCTCCGACTACCTGAGCATTGAAGAAGACATGCCGGGTACCGGCTTTGTCATGGAAGCACTGGTTCCGCACAGCTACCTGAACAAGGACGCCTCCCGGTTGCAGGGCCTCATCGTCGCCATCTGCGGGATCAGCTTCGTCGTGATGGCGGGCATCGGCCTCATCGTAGCGCGCTTGTCGGGCAAGAAGATGAAGCGTATCCTCAAGCTGGTTCGCTCGTTCAAGGACGGCAACCTGGACAAGCGGATGGAGTTCCAGGGCAACGATGAGTTCGTCCATATCGCGAACTCCTTCAACCAGATGGCGACCAGCATTGAGCTTTTGATCCATGATGTCTATGAGCAGGGCCAACAGAAGAAGCAAGCGGAGCTTGACGCCCTGCAATCGCAGATCAGCCCGCACTTCCTCTACAATACGCTGTCCGCCATTGGAAGCCTTGCCAATCTCGGTGAGGTGCAGAAGGTGACGCAGATGGTTCAGGCGCTGTCTCGCTTTTATCGCCTTACCTTGAGCGGGGGACAACTGGTCATCCCTCTGGATAAGGAATTGGAGCAGGTGGAAGCTTATCTGGAAATCCAACGGGTTAAATATGCCGGAGCCTTCACCGTCTCCTTCGACATCGATCCGGAGATCCGGCCGCTTCCGGTCATCAAGCTCATTTTGCAGCCCTTTGTGGAAAACATCTTCAAGCACGCTTGGTTCGGAGAGACCATCGCCATTCGCATCACCGGCAAGCGAATCGAAGATAAACTGGAGCTCAAAGTGATCGACAATGGCATTGGAATGGGCGGCGACACGCTGCGCCGGATCGCCAGAGGAGTGGCCGATTCCAGAGAATCGAGCGGCTACGGAGTGAAAAACGTGGAAGAACGCATCAAGCTAAGGTATGGCTCGGAGTACGGCATTGAAGTCCGAAGCCTTTACGGCGCTGGGACCACAGTTCGCCTTCTATTGCCGGTGTCGGACGAAGAATTGCATGAGAATGCCTGAAGAAACCAAGGTGGAGTGAAGAAGCATGATCGCATTGAACCTTTTATTGGTGGATGATGAAGCCGTCGATTTGGAATGGCTTCGAAGGCGGGTAGCCAGCAACCCCCTCCTGGCGAACTGTCAGGTGATGACCGCATCCAGCGGCTTTGCCGCTCTTAAGCTCATGGAGCAAAAACCGATCGATATCCTGCTCACGGACATTCGGATGCCGATCATGTCTGGAATGGATTTTGCCCGGAAGGCCAAGGAGCTGGCCCCGCGGATCCATGTCGTGTTCATTAGCGGTCATCAGGACTTCGCTTATGCGAAGGAAGCGATCCAGATGAACGCGTACGGGTACCTCCTCAAGCCGGTGGATGATGAGGAGCTGAACTCTATGCTCCAGGAGCTTACAAGCAAGATCGCCCAGGAGCGTGCCCAAGACCAGGCCCTTTCCGAGACGCTGTCGCTTGTGAACCAGGAGCTCCTGTTTCGCTGGTTGAATGAAGAAACGTCCGAACAGGCGGAGTTCCATGTCCACGGTTTCCTGGGGCCGATGCTCGAAGACGGCCTTACCGTCGCCTTGCTTGAAATCGATGACCTGGCATGGAAAATGAAGGAGCTATCAGAGGAAGAGCAGCGCCGATTGAAGTCGTCAATGACGGACTTCATTCACGGGTTTGCCGCTACTCATCATCTGGGTACCGTGGTGAGAAGCTACGACTATCACTTCATCCTCCTCGTGAACGAAAACAAAGAGCGGGTAGCCGCGCCCTTGCAGGAGCTGATCCGAGCATTCAGCCTCCGCTTCTCTTATACCCTTACGATCGGAACGGGCAAGCCCGCCGCCGAGCCGTCGCAGCTCCGCGATTCGTACCGGCAAGCCCAAGCGGCGCTCAGCATCAAGTGGATCGTCGGCAAGAACCGCGTGATCGAGGATGCCAAGGAATGGGTGCCGAAGCAGCCCATCGCCCCGAACCTGGAGGAGAAGGTCGATCGGATGCTCAAGGCCATGCTCGACTATGACCTGGTCACCATCGACGATTGCCTGCACGAGCTGTTCGGCGGCGAAAATCCGCTCACGGGCAAGAACGACATCTATGACCTCATCATTCGCATGACCTCCAAGCTTCATGCAGACCTGCTCCAAATGAACGAGCATCTTTACGAAATCCTAAACTGGGATGCCGAGCAGTCCTCCATGCTGTTTCAATACGAAACCGTGCAGGACATTGTCTCTTGGCTTCGCCGCCGCTTCTTCGAGCTGTCGGAGCTGCTGTACTTGAAGAAGCAGCGGCAGAAGCGCAAGCTCATCGACAACATCACCCAATACGTGGAGGAGCGGCTCGACACGAAGATCACCCTGAACGAGGTAGCTGCTCACTTCAACTTTACCCCCAACTACCTCGGTCAGCTGTTCAAGCTGGAGACGGGCATCCTGTTCAGCGACTACCTGAATGAGCTGCGCATGAAGCGAGCCTGCGCGCTGCTCATGGACCCCGCCCTCAAGATCTATGAAATTGCGGAGCAGGTCGGCTACAAGAACATCATTTACTTCAATCGGCAATTCAAGCAGACGATGGCCATGTCACCTGGAGAATACCGAAAGAAGCAGCGCATATGATTCGGTTTTCGGCAACCCGGTCCTCGCGACCGGGTTGCTTTTTCTTACCTTGGCAAAGCAAGGATCATTGAAAACGTAACTATTATCGTTGTTCCCCTGAATTTAAACGCTTTCATTCGCACTCTATAATGAACTCATACAGATAAGGAATCACCAGAGAGGAGAGAGTTGCAATGAAACGGCATGGCTTCTTCCAGGACATCGTCAAATACCGGACGATCTTGCTTATGCTCTTACCGGCAGTGCTGTTTTATGTCTTGTTCGCCTACCTGCCCATGGCCGGGATCATCATGGCGTTCAAGCGCTACGACTATGCAGGAGGAATCTTCGGCAGTCCCTGGAACGGATGGGACAACTTTAAATTCTTCTTCGAGTCCGGCGACGGCTGGCGGGTAACGCGCAATACCGCTTTATACAACGTGGTCTTCATCATCATCAATAACGGGCTTCAAATCATCGCCGCCATTTTCCTGTTCGAGGTTGGAGGCAAGTGGTTCCGCAAAATTGCCCAATCGGCTTTGTTTCTTCCCTACTTCATCTCCTGGGTTGTCGTGGGAGCGATTGCCTACAATTTCCTGAACTTCGACATCGGAACGATCAACACCCTGCTTCGCGGCTTGGGGCTCGATCCCATCGACATCTACAACAGCCCGCAATACTGGCCTTACATTCTGGTCATCGTCGCCGCGTGGAAGTCCATCGGGTACGGCACCATCATGTACCTTGCCGCCATCACCGGGATTGACACCGAAATGTATGAGGCGGCTGAGATCGACGGCGCGAACATCTTCCAGCGCGTTCGCAAGATTACCATCCCCTGCTTGTATCCAACGATGATTATCCTCGTCCTGCTCGCTGTTGGTAACATATTCCGTGGAGATTTCGGGATGTTCTACAACATGGTCGGCAACAACGGCGTTCTCTTCGCCTCGACCGACGTCATCGACACCTACGTCTTCCGTTCGCTGCTTACAACGAATGACATCGGAATGTCGGCCGCAGCAGGCTTCTACCAATCCGTCCTCGGCTTTGTCACGATCACCCTGGTGAACTACGCGGTTCGCCGCTACGACAAAGAACGGGCACTTTACTAAGAAAGGAGGACCTCATCATGAGTGCACAGGTTACTGCGGTTCGACCGAAAAAGATTCGCCAACTCGACCGGACCGTCTTCTCAGCCATCGGGTACGTGTTACTGATTATTCTCTCGCTCGCTTGCGTCATTCCATTCGTGCTGATCATCTCGTCCTCGTTCACGAAGGAAAGCGAAATCGTTCTAAAGGGCTTTCAGTTCTTCCCTTCGGAATTTTCTCTTGAAGCTTATCGCATCCTGTTTAAATATCCGGATCAAATCATCAACGCCTATGTGGTGACGATCACGGTGACCGTCATCGGGACGATTCTCGGCCTGTTCCTGAACTCAATGACGGCCTACTGCTTGTCCCGCAAGGACTTCAAATGGCGCAACCAATTCTCCTTCTTCTTCTTCTTCACCACGCTGTTTAACGGGGGTCTCGTTCCTTGGTACCTGCTGATGACAAACTACCTCCACCTGAAGGACAAAATGATCGTGCTCATCATCCCGCTGCTCCTGAACGTCTTTTACATCATCGTCCTCAAGTCGTTCATGAACGGGATTCCCGAAGCAATCGTGGAGTCGGCTAAGATTGACGGAGCAGGCGACTTCCTGATCTATCGCAAGCTCATTCTTCCACTCGCCAAGCCGGCTCTTGCCTCCATCGGCCTGCTGCTTGCTCTCGCGTACTGGAACGATTGGTACAACGCCCTCTTGTTCGTTTCGAACGATCAGCTCATGCCGCTTCAATACTACCTGTACAAGATGCTTGGCAACATGGACGGCATGCGCAAGGCCATGATGGGCTCCGGTGCGATCGTCACCACGAGTCTTCCGACGGAAGGACTCAAGATGGCCATGACCATCGTCGCGTGCGGACCGATCCTTCTCGCCTATCCATTCGTTCAAAAGTACTTTGTCACCGGTCTTACGATCGGCGCTGTCAAGGGATGATCCCGGTTCGCCGGATTATCATAGAACCAAACTACCTACCATCATTCTCTAGGGGGAAATGGAACATGCAAAAAAGAAAAGGAATGGCAGCACTCGCGTTAGTTCTGTCCACGACGATGGTTCTCGGAGCCTGCGGCTCCAAGTCGTCCAGCTCCAACTCGCCTGAAGCTAGCAAGGCACCGACTGCTTCCGCAACCACAGCTTCCGGCGCAATTGATACGTCAAAGCCGGTTACGCTGAAGATGGTCTTTGTCGGACCGAAGCCGGTTGATTATGATACGGTTTTTGCCGAAGTGAACAAGAAGCTTCAAGAGAAGATCAACGCCACGATTGATGGAGAGTTCCTCGATTGGTCCGACTGGGCTCAGAAATATCCTTTGAAGCTCGCTGCTAACGAAAACTTCGACATGATCTACGCAGCCAACTGGGCCGGCTACAACGACCAAGCGCTGAAGGGCGGCTTCCTGGAGCTGACCGATGACATCCTGAAAAAGTTTACGCCGCAAACCTGGAAGAACATGCCCGAAGTGAACTGGGGCCAAGCGAAGGTGAAGGGCAAGCTCTACATGGTTCCGCAAAACCGCGGCGAATCCGTTGAGAAGCTGATCCTCTACCGTGAAGACCTGCGCAAGAAATACAACCTGCCGGAAATCAACAGCCCGGAAGCTTATGCCACTTACCTGAAGACCATCGCGGCCAACGAAAAGGGCGTCGCTCCCTTCACTCCGGAAACCGGCGACTGGAAGCTTCACAACCTGGACCGCGTCCTGTTGAAGCAGCAATACGATTGGAACATGCTCGACTTTGACCTTCCAGTCGGCTTCAAGATGGATGATGCAACGGGCAAAATCTTTAACGTCTACGAAACCCCGGAATTCAAGAATCTTGTGACCTACTACAAGGATTTGGCTGACAACAACGCCTGGTCGAAGAACGTCCTGAACAACAAGAACGACCATCAACAAGACTTCAAGGAAGGCAAGACTGCTTCCATTACGCACAACCTCGGTACGCTGTCATCGATCATGACGGAAATGCGTCGCAACAACTCTCCGTATGAAGTGGCACTTGCCGACGTAACGCCGGACAAGAAGAAATCGCAAGCCGTTGCCACTCAAAACGGGATTGCCGTTCATGCCACCTCGAAGAACTGGGAACGCTCCCTGATGGCCATTGACCTGCTGCAAAACGACAAGGAAATCCATGACCTGATCATGTACGGCATTCCGGGAACTCACTACGAGCAAGTGGGCGACGACAAGTACAAGAACCTGGACAAGAGCGCGAACTACACCGGCTTCTCCAACTGGGGCTTTAACTCTCCGCTGAACCGTGACGACGCTGCCTTCCCGGAAGAAGGAACCAAGCTGACGGATAAATGGAACAGCGAAATCTACCACTACCAACTGGAGACCTTCGTCTTTGACAACACGAAAGTGAAAACGCAGGTCGCCAACGTGAGCAACGTGATGCTGCGCTACGGCATTCCGCTGGAATACGGTGCTGTCGCTGATGTAGACAAAGGCCTCGCCGAGCTGCAAAAGCAAGTCAAGGCAGCAGGGATCGACGACATCATAGCCGAAATCCAAAAGCAAGTGGACGAATTCCTCGCCAACCAAAAATAAGCAACCGATTCACTCTGGTGTCACAGGGGGAGACACGAGTCTCCCCCTCTTTCTTCCCATACGATAATCCCCCTGCAGAGGAGACTTGCCTAAGATGAAGAAATTCGACCCGATCAGCTCCAAGCTTCCTGTACTCATGCACGGCGCCGACTACAATCCGGATCAATGGCTGCACGATCCCTCTATTCTGGATGAAGATCTCCGCCTGATGAAGCTGGCGAACGTCAACGTCGTGGCCATTGGTATCTTTGCTTGGTCTGCACTGGAACCCGAAGAAGGCGTCTTCACCTTCGAATGGCTCGACACCATGCTCGACCGCCTGGCGGCAAACGGCATCTATGCCTGGATCGCCACGCCAAGCGGCGCACGCCCCGCCTGGATGTCCGAGAAGTATCCCGAAGTTCTGCGCGTTGAGAAGAACCGCGTCCGCAACCTTCACGGCATGAGGCACAATCACTGCTTCACCTCCCCGGTCTATCGGGAGAAGACGCTCATCATGAACCAGAAGCTTGCGGAGCGGTATTCCAATCACCCGGCGATTGTCGGCTGGCACATCTCCAACGAGTTTGGCGGCGAGTGTCATTGCGACTACTGTCAGGAAGCGTTCCGCGGCTGGCTGAAGAAGAAATACGGAACCCTCGAGAACCTCAACCGCGCCTGGTGGGCCTCCTTCTGGAGCCATACCTATACCTCTTGGTCTCAGGTCGAATCCCCGGCACCGCATGGAGAAAGCATGGTCCACGGCCAAAACCTCGACTGGCGTCGGTTCGTCAGCGATCAAACGATCGACTTCTATCTGCATGAAGAAGCTCCTCTCAAGGCTGTCAATCCAGATCTGCCCTGCACGGCCAACTTCATGGATTGGTTCGAAGGACTGGACTACCATCGCTTCGCGGAAGTGGTGGACGTCATATCCTGGGACGCTTACCCCACCTGGCACCGCGAGCGCTCCGATGCCCATGTCGCCGCCTGGTTCAGCTTCAACCATGACCTGTTTCGCTCGCTCAAGAACAAGCCGTTCATGCTCATGGAGAGCACGCCGAGCTTGACCAACTGGCAGCCGATGAGCAAGCTGAAGAAGCCGGGCATGCACCGGCTGTCCTCCCTGCAGGCGATCGCCCACGGGTCGGATACGGTGCAATACTTCCAGTGGCGCAAGAGCCGCGGGTCGAGCGAGAAGTTCCACGGCGCGGTGGTGGACCACGCCGGGCATGAGAACACCCGCGTGTTCGCGGATGTAGCGGACATCGGCAAGACGCTCGCCGGCTTGACCGACGTCATCGGTACGGTTCCCGCCGTCGACACCGCCATCCTCTGCGATTGGGACAATCGCTGGGCCGTCAAGGACGCGCAAGGTCCGCGCAACAGCGGCATTCACTATGAAGAAACGGTGCTCCAGCATTACCGCGCGATGTGGGAATTGGGCATCCCAACGGACATTGTCAGCTCGAACTCCGACTTCTCGAAGTACAAGCTGCTTATCCTGCCGATGGCCTACCTCCTTCGCGAGGAGACCGGAGCGGCCATCGATCGCTTTGTGCAAAATGGCGGGACGCTGGTCACCACCTTCTGGTCGGGCATTGTCGGTGACAGCGATCTGTGCCATTTGGGCGGCTTCCCCGGTCCGCTGCGCAAGACGCTCGGCATCTGGGCGGAAGAGATCGAAGGACTGTACGATGAAGAGAGCAATCAGCTTTCCATGAACGCTTCCTCTTCCTCTTCCTGGTTCCAGGGCACCTTCGAAATCAAGGAGTTGGCGGAACGCATCCATACGGAAGGCGCTGATGTTCTCGCCGTGTATGGCGACGACTTCTATAAGGGCGAACCGGCTCTAACGGAACATGCGCACGGCAAGGGCAAAGCCTACTACCTCGCCGCTCGCGTAGAAGACCCTGCCTTCTATCGTGCCTTTTATCAGAAGCTGACTCAGGATGCAGGCGTTCGTCCGGCCATCGAAACCGAGCTGCCGGAAGGCGTCACGGTCCAAATCCGCAGCGACGAAACACATGACTACCTGTTCGTGCTGAACTTCTCCGGCCGCGAGGAAGCCCTCAAGCTGGACTCCGCTTCTTATGAAGATGTCGAGACAAAGGAAGTCGTCTCCGGCACACTGGCTCTTCCCCAATATGGCGTCCGTATCCTGAAGCGTCCGACGCGCGCCTAAACGAACAAACCCGTTTCCCCTCTTCTTTCATGAGGGTGAAACGGGTTTTTCTTTTAAGAGACGAGTTCTTGAGAGAATCGTCAGAGATTTCCCTCGGCAATCCAAACTGACATTTCCCCGATCCCCCGGTTCGCCCACGCGTAGTAAGGGACGAACGTCAGCCGAGCTGCGTCGCGAGCCGCTTGGCCGCCGCTCCCATAAAGCTGATCGGTCCACGCTTCCCCTAGCCGCAAGCGGTATCCATCCTCGGTGACCAAGGCTGGTATGTCCCCGGGCAGTCCCTCCGCCTGTTCCAGTCGGAAGGAAGCAGACTCAGCCAGCCGAAGCTGGTAGAGGCGCTTGCCATTGTCCGCTTCCTCCAGGCAGTACAGGAAGGGCCCTCTTTGCAAAGCGGTCTTGGCATAGGTTTGCCGAACGAGCGGATGGCTCTTCATGCGCCGAATCGGCATGCCGAAGCAAAGCTCAACCTGATCGCCAGCGCTCCAAATTCGCTGGATTCGCATATATCCGTCCTCATTGACGAAGGGATCCTCCAGAATCTTTCCATTCACACGTATCTCCACTCCGTCGCTCCATTCCGGCATGCGAAGCGCCAGAGTGAACGCCTGTGCGGGGCTCGGCGCTACCGTAAGCCGAACTTGCCCCTGAGCGGAATAGGTGGACTGAGCCTCCACTTTCACCAGCCCATTCTTCAACTCTACCTCCGCCTGAGACCCGATATAGAGATCGACAAACAGCGTATCTTCGCGGGTCCGATAGACATAATCCCCGAGGGAAGCGAGAAGTCTCGCTGCATTCGGAGGGCAGCAGGCACAGGTAAACCAGCCCTGCCGCTCCGCTTTGACATGGTTGTAGTTTTTGTTCTTTCCTAGCACATCGGGATAGACTTCGAGCGGATTTACATAGAAGAAACTTGTGCCATCGAGTGAGATACCGCCGATGACCGTATTGTACAGCGCTTTTTCCAAAACATCGGCATAGTGGCTGCCCCCGTCCAGCTCCAGCATCCGCTTGGCGAAGAAGATTAACCCGACAGATGCGCACGTCTCCGCGTAAGCCAAATCTCCCGGCAGATCGTAATCGGTCGTGAAGGATTCGCCCTGCTCCATCGAGCCAATCCCGCCTGTGATGTACATTCGCTTGGCGGTAATGCTCTCCCATAACCGGCGGCAGGCTGCCTTCATTCCTTCATCGCCCGTCTCCAATGCTACATCGGCCATGGCGGTTGCCATGTACACGAGCCGCACAGCATGTCCGACCGCCTCCGATTGCTCGCGCACCGGCTGATGCGATTGGCTGTACGTATGCTCATGCACCATGGACAGCTGGGGAAAATGCAGCGTTTTCCCTCTCTTCTCCCACTCCTGCTCGAAGTAATGCGGCTTGGCTCCTCGCTGGTCTAGGAAATATTTGCTTAAGGCTAAATACCTCTTCTCTCCAGTGGCCCGGTACAGCTTGACAAGCGCCAGCTCGATTTCCTGATGGCCGTCATACCCTGCAAGCTTGCCCGGCTCCCGCCCGAAGGTGCGGCCGATGCAGTCCGCGAGTCGGCTCACCACATCCAGCAGCTTGCGTTTGCCGGTTGCCCGGTGATACGCCACTCCCGCCTCTATGAAATGGCCGGCGCAATACAGTTCGTGGCATTCCGCCAGATTCGTCCACTCCCGACCGGGCTCTTTCAGCGTGAAGTAGGTGTTCAGGTAGCCGTCCTCCCGCTGCGCATCCACGATCAGGTCCACTACCTCATCGACCAGTTGCTCCAACGCCGGGTCTCTTTCCGATTCCAGTAGATAGGCAGCCGCTTCTACCCATTTGGCAATGTCACTGTCCTGGAAGACCATCCCGTGGAAATCACCGGTTTCCCGGCCGGCCGCGATCTTAAAATTATGGATCGCATGACTCGGCTCAGCCCCGTCAATTCGATCGTTCAGTGCTTCCCACTGATAAGGGATCATCACCTCCCGAACCATGCGAAGGTAATGGCTCCAGAAAGGATCGTCAATCCGAAACCCGGGTGCTCTCTCGATCCTTGCTTCGTTCATTTCTCTCTCTCCTCTCGTTCGTCTCGAGTTCTCACCCTTTCACGCCTCCAACCGTCAGCCCTTCGATGAAATAGCGCTGGAAGAACAGGAACAGCACCAGAATGGGAAGAATTGCGAGCACCGAACCGGCAATAAGCGCTTCGTAATTGCTGCTGAGCGGGGATACGAAGGAAGCGAGCCCGATCGGCAGCGTGAACTGATCCGTCGTCCTCAGCACAATGAGCGGCCACAGGAAGTTATTCCAGCTGTTCATCGCCTGCAGGATCGTGATAGCCCCATAGGCGGGAGCCATGAGCGGCACCATGATCCGAAAGAAAATGCCGTATTCGGAGCAGCCATCCATTCGGCCCGCGTCCATGAAATCCTTGGGAAGGCCGAGGGCAAACTGCCGGAAGAAGAAGATCGGCAGCGGCGCGACGGCAAAGGGAAGAATGACGCCCCAGATGCTGTTGATGAGCTTCAGCGAAATCATCAGCTTGTAGAGCGGCAGAAGGATGATTTCCACCGGGATCATCATGACCACGAGAACCAGGGTGAAGATCAGGTTGCGGCCGCGGAAGCGGTACATGCCGAGCCCATAGCCCACCATCGAGGAGAAGAGCAGGCTGAGCAGTGTAAACAGCATCGTGATGACCAGGCTGTTCTTGTACCAGTGAAAATAAGGCGCCGCCGCCCCTTTCCCCTCGAAGACAATCCGATAGTTGTCGAGGTTCATCAAGGGAAAATCAAGCCGCACATTCAAGCCGTACCGGAACAACTCCGTGGCGGGCTTGAGCGATGCGAGAAACAGCGCATAGAGCGGGAATAGCATCAGGACGGCAAGGACAACGAAGAGAAGGAGCATGGCGAGCGAGGCCGGTGTCCATTTTCGAATGCGTTGCTTCATGCGACTTCCTCCTTTCGGAACAAGCCGGACAGGATAAGCTGAACCAGGCTGACGAGGAGGGTGATCGCGAGCAAGGTCAAGCCGATCGCCGAGCCAAAGCCGAGATCGAAATATTGGAAGCCCTGTTGGTAGATGTAGCCAACGAGCGTAAGGCCGATGTTTTGCGGCGACGGCTTGCCTGCCCACAGCATGTAGCTTTCGGTGAACATCGAGAAGCCGCCGTAAATGGAGATGGTCACCACATAGACACTGACTGGCTTGAGCAGCGGTACCGTGATGGAGCGAAGCTGCCGCAGCCGGCCGGCTCCGTCAATCTGTGCCGCTTCATACAGCTCATGAGGAATGCTCTGCAGCGCGGACAGGAAGTAGAGCACGTTGATGCCAATCCACCGCCAGCCTGCCAGCACTAACAGGGCGAGCATGGAGAGGTGGGAGCTGTACAACCAGCGCTGACTGGGTAACCCGATGGAACGGAGAAACGAATTCATCAAGGCTCCATCCAGCTCTCCGAAGATGAGCCGGAAGACCACGCCCGCTACCACAACGGAGGTGAGCGCGGGAACAAACAGCGTTGAACGGAACAAGTTGCTCGCCGGCATCCTCTTAGAGTTCAATAGAACGGCAAGCAGCATCGGCACCGGGATGAGCAAGAGTAGAGTCCAAAAGGTATAACGAGTGCTGTTATACAAAGCTGCACGGAAGTCCTCATTCCACAGACGCTCGTAATTGTCGAGCCCGACGAAGCTCGTTTGGCCGGGTACAATCTGTTGAAAGCTCATCAGCCCGGCACTGATAAGGGGATAAGCGAAGAAAATCAGGAACGAGATGAGAAACGGCAACACAAACAGATAAGGCGCTGCACCTTGAGAGCGAAAGAACCGCTTCCGATGCAGGGTCGGTCGAACCGTCTGTCTTTCGGTCTGCATAACGATGGCCTCCACTCGATTCTGGTTGACACTCACCTGAAGCAACATGCGGGAAAGGAGAGACAGCAGGAACCGGAAAAGGCGTTCCCGCTGTCCGTGGAGCGTGTCTTCAAGCCCATGGAGGCACGCTCTTGGCGAATCACTTCAAGCTGGCTTGCACGTCCTTCAAGACTTGCGCGGGGTCCTTCAGGTTGATGAAGATTTCCGGCATCGCCTTGTTGCGCACAGCATCAAAGACGGCCGGGGATTTCTCGCGGATGTTCACGGGTGCGATCTGATCCTTGACACTAAGAAGCGTATCGAAGATATCCGTTCCGAAGTAGTCCGTATACTTGTTCGACTCTTTCATGGCAGCGTCTGTCCACACGTCCGTCCGGATCGGGTCGAAGCCGAGCTGCTTCCACACCTGGATGTTTCCTTCCTTGGACAGCTTCGCATAGGCCAGGAACTCCTTCAGAAGCTCCGGGTTCGCTGCCTGGTTGGTGATGGAGGTCGCCGTTCCGCCCATCCCCGCCGAGCGGTTGCCGCCTTCGGTCCAGGCCGGCATCGGGCGAATGATCATCTTGCCCTTCAAATCCGGCATATGATCCGTGAAGCGGTTCATGAACCAGAAGGGCATGAACACCGCCGCGGCGCTCTCGGAATCCATGTAGCCGAAGTATTCTTCCGTGTCATGGCCGGCTCCCGGCGCTACCGCTGCGACTTTTTCCTTCACAAGCTTCTGGAAGAACTCCATCGTCTTGACATTGACCGGCGTATCGATGGTGACATTCCCGTCCTTATCAACCTGATCAGAGCCCTGTTGGCTGATGGCCGGCCACCACGACCAGTTTCCGTTGCCCTCGAAGGTGATCATCGGCTTGCCCGTCTTTTCGAGCATCTGCTTGCCCGCTGCCTCTAGATCGGCCCACGTCTTGATGTCGTCGGCGTTCAATCCCGCATTCTCCATCATCGTTTTGTTGTAGTACATCACCGTTGCGCCGACATGGTAGTCGATGCCGTAATAGGTATTGTCCTTGCTGTAAATCTCAACCCGCGACTTCACGATGTTCGCAAGCTCCGGCTCTACGATGCCATTCAGCGAGACGAGCTGGGGAGTGCCCTTCATGAAATTAGGGAACTTGCTCTGCTCGATATCCACCAGATCCGGCGCCCCTACATTCGATTGAAGCGCTACCAGCAGCTTGGTGTGCATGTCGTCGTAAGGGATCGTCGTGCCTTCCAGCTTGATCTTCTTGTCCGGATGACTCTGGTTCCAGCTCTCAGCCATGCTCTCAAAGAATTTTTGATGCGCGTCCACAAAGGTCCAAAAGACGACTTTTTGCGGTTCTCCCGAAGCCTGAGACGGACTGCCGGAGGTCTCTGTCTTTTTTCCTCCGCTGCAGCCGGTGAGCGCAAGTGCGGCCACCAGCGGAATGATGCAAGCTTTCCAAACTCCCTTTTTCATTCCATTTCCTCCTTGAATGATAGATTCGGTTGGCAGGCGCTTTCCAGCAAGGAACCGAGCATGGCTGTTCGAGACTGCGGCGAAATCAGAATCGTGAATTTCCTCGCAGCTCTTTATAGGAGAGCAACTTGCAAGTAAGCGCTTTATTTATACTTTAGCATGGCTTATCATGAAGGATAAACGGGAGAAACCAACCTGATTTTATAGAAATTCAACCTTTTGGAGGGATCACCTTGTCCTCACCGATTCTTCACTTTATTTCGCCGCCCATCCCTTATTTCGTCGACTGCGGGTATGCTGAATACGCAGCGGGGGATACCCACATCAGCCGAAACTGTATCGGGGTCTTCGATCTGATCGTGGTGGAAAAGGGCATTCTGCCGATCGGAGAAGACAAACGGAGCTGGGAGCTTCGGGAGGGGGAGAGCCTGATCCTGCGGCCGGACGGCTACCACTTTGGGTCCGCCCCTTGTCCAACCGAGACTCGGATCATCTGGATTCATTTCCAAACCTTCGGATCGTGGCAGGAATGCACCGACATGAACGAATGCCTGGAACGCCAGCCGCAGCTGATCGAGAGCCACAAGCAAAAGGCCTATCTCAACCATGCGGATGTCTGCTCCATTTTCATTCCCAAGCAAATGAAAATCTCCGGGCGCGTAAAGGAAGTGCTGGACCTGTTCTTCGAACAGGAGCACGAGCCCCAATCCATGCGCAACTGGAAGCGGCAAGCCTCCTTCCAGCTCTTCCTCCAGCATCTGGATCGAGACCTTGCTTCGCCGACCGATACGACCGCTATCCATCTGGCCGAGCGCGTGGAGCTGTTCATCCGCCAGCATTATACCCAGGAGCTCTCCAACACTCTTCTCCAGAAGGAGCTAAACTATCACCCTAACTATTTGGCCAAATGCATGCTGAAAACCTATGGCATGACACCGATGGCTTATCTGCAGCACTACCGGCTGGAGCAGGCGAAGCGCCTCCTGTTGCAAACCGGGTGGTCAGTAGCACGAATAGCCGAGGAAGTGGGCTTTCGGCACGTGTCCCACTTCTCGGCTTGTTTTTCCAGCAAGGAGGGCATCTCCCCGACAGCATTTCGCAGCAAGTTTACGAATGAGCGGCAGCCGTCCGACCCAGTCGAATGACGTTCCAGGACAGGGCCGGAAGGGCAGCCTGCAGAACCCCGCTCTCCACCTGGGCATTCCCGCGATTGTGCGGACGCACCTGGTCCGATTCCTGAGCGGTATTCTTCGCCAGGAGGTCCGCATTCTCCAGGACGAGATGCTCCTTGATGCGGTAATCGGCAAAGCCGCGCACATCGCTCTCCAGGAGCAGCTCGCCTTCCAGGCTCTTGTTCACGGCGAAGATGACGAGCTCCTCGTTCTGCTCGTTATAGACGACGGCCGTATCCAGCACGGGAACATCGGTATATTCCTTGCTGTCATAACGCGGAGTGGATACGATCGGAATCAAGACCGTTCCCCTTCCGTAGAGCGACGCGTGCAAGAACGGATAAAAGATCGATTGGCGCCACGCCTTGCCGCCGTTCTCGGTCATGATCGGTGCGATGACGTTAACGAGCTGAGCGAGGCAAGCAATCTTCACCCGGTCCGCATTTTTCAGCAAGGTAATCATCATGCTTCCGACGAGGAGCGCATCCTCAAAGGTATAGATATCCTCCAATTGCGGCGGAGCAATCTGCCATGGCTCCAGCTTCTTGTCGGATTCGTTGCTGTGGAACCAGACGTTCCATTCGTCGAAGGAAAGATGGATCGTCTTTTTGCTGCGCTTTTTGGCTTTGATATAGTCGCAGACAGCCACGATTTCTTTAATGAAGTGATCCATATCGAGTGACTTGGCCAAGTAGTTGGCGGTATCGCCGTCATGATTGCCGTAGTACGTATGAAGGGACAGGTAATCCACCTGCTCGTAGGTGTGGTCCAGTACGGTCGCTTCCCACTCTGCATAAGTTGGCATCGCCCGACTTGAACTGCCGCAAGCGACAAGCTCGATGGTTGGATCGACCCATCTCATGGCTTTGGCTGCTTCCAATGCAAGTCGACCGTATTCGGTTGCGGTCTTGGCCCCAATCTGCCAGGGACCGTCCATTTCATTGCCGAGGCACCACGTCTTGATGCGATGCGGCTCCTTGAACCCATGCCCGATGCGCATGTCGCTGTAGAGTGAGCCGCCGGGATGGTTGCAATATTCGACTAAGTTCCGGGCCGCATCCACGCCGCGCGTTCCGAGGTTGACAGCCATCATGACATCCGAGTCGATCCCTTTTGCCCAGCGTATGAATTCGTTGGTCCCTACCTCATTGGGCTCCACCGTCCGCCAAGCAAGCTCCAGCCTTTTGGGACGTGACTCTACCGGACCAACGCCGTCCTCCCAATTGTAACCGGATACAAAATTGCCGCCAGGATAGCGAATGAGCGGCACGCGAAGCTCTTGGATCAGAGATGCTACATCCTGACGGAATCCCGATTCATCTGCCTCGGGATGACCCGGCTCATAAATGCCTCCATAGACGGCGCGTCCCAGGTGCTCGATAAAGGAGCTGTAGAGCCTCGGGTCCACTTCCGCCAGCTTGTGTTCCTTGTCGACGATCATCTTGGCCTTTTGCTTGTCCATCTCGATCACGCACTCTCCTTTGGTTGAGGACTCCCTCTCATCATACACGGGAAGCCGCCGGAACTCCCATTCTTTTTTTCAAGGTATTCGTATACATTTCCAACCAAAAAGGAGCTCCGTGCCCCCCCGTTCAGGAAGCGACGAAGCCCATGCCCTCTTCGATTCAAGTATGCAAAAGGGGCTTGACCATGGCCAGCACCTGGTTAATTTCCTTCACACAGCCTGTGTACATGGCTTTCGCCTCTGGATTCGTCGTGGAGAGGCTAAACAGCTCCAGATCGGCTTCGCATTTGCGGAGTACGGCATAAAGCTGAGCTTTCGCCTGCGGCTCGGGAACCTTAAGCTTGTCATCGTACAGATCGACGTAGAGCTGACCGTACGCATCCACTTGGCCGAGGAATACATTCTCCGGCAGCACCCCGATCTTTTCCAGTTCGGTGGTCAGCCACCCCCGATTAAGACAAAAGGCGGTTAACCCCTCATCCATGATCTCACCGTCCAGAATCACCGCCTGCGGTTCGGCCTCCGGAGCTACCTGAATGCCTAGATGCTTGGGGGTTAAGGCTTGATTTTCCCGCTTAAGCAGCACGTTAATATCTCCGCTTGGCTCCATGAGAGCGAATTCCACGTCGGCTACCCGGAACACATCTTTGCCGCGAAGCTGTTCCATCAATTCATCTGTGGTGAGCCGTTCCTTCTTTAAATTGTCCTCTTGAATCTTGCCACCCTTAATCAGCACCGTCGGCTTACTATCCAGAAAATCCCGTGCTTTCTTGCTCTTCATCTGCAGAAATTCGATGCCTACCGAAACGAAAGTCCAGACGAGAAGAGCAATGAGGCCCACATACCAATCGGTTTGAAGATCAAGGGAGATATAAGCTGCAATGCTGCCAATCGAAATACCGGTAATGTATTCGAAAAAGGTGAGCTGCGAAATTTGCCGCTTGCCGAGCAGCTTGGTCAACGTGAACAGAATGACGATAGCGGCCAGCGTGCGGAGGGTTACCTCTAACCATAGGGCCATGGGCTTTGTCCCCTTTCATTTGTACTCTTGTCATTGTCTGCTGGAAGCATCTTGCCCAACCGAACATTTCGCTTCCTGCATGAACAAAGTTTCCCATGTATCTTTTGGGGAAAGGAGTGGAATCGTAAGCTGTAATTCGTTGAAGGAGGTGACCGGATATGACCGTAGCCGTTCAAGTGAAAACCTGTGTTGCCTCTCTGAAAAGTGCCCAAGCCAGCTTGGAGCAATTCGCCCTTGCCACCCAAAATCAGGAGGCCAAAACGCTGTTCACCAATGCTGCTCAGCAAACGGAACAGATCGTTCAACAGGTGGAAAGTCGTGTTCAACAGTTGGAAAACGAAGAACCCCAGTACAAAGGCTTTTAACTCGTCCGCTTCTCCCTGCCAGCCGATCTGCCTCACATGGAGGAGGATCGGCTTTTTGGCGTGACACATGTTCAAGAACGAGCTGGGCACCCTATCCATGTTTGATGAAGAATATACAGATGGAGGAGTTTACAGGCATGATGTTGCCAAAAGCAGTCCTTGCCCTCGTTTTGGTAATCCATTCCTTCCCAGCGACCGCATCTCCCTCTCCGAAAAGCGAAAGCAGAGCAGAGAATCCCATTGAGATCTCCATCGAAATAGACTTGAGGAACAACAAGCTGAAGGTGCTTGATCCTGAGCACAATCTGCTGAAAACATACCCCATTGCCCTCGGGAAGATCGGGACGCCTACTCCTACTGGGGATTACGTGGTGATCAACAAGTACAAGAATTGGGGATCTGGCTTCGGAACCCGTTGGATTGGCTTGAATGTTCCTTGGGGCACCTATGGCATTCATGGGACCAATCGGCCTCATTCCATTGGTCATGATGCAAGCCACGGCTGCATCCGGATGCTGAACGCTCATGTTGAAGGTCTCTATGAATGGGTGAAAATCGGGACGAAGGTGTCGATTCCCGGTCATGTGCTTGGGGAGCTTCACCAGCCTCCGCGCCGCTTGGCGAAAGGGTACTCGGGCGGAGAGGTGCTGCTTCTGCAGAATCGTCTTCGAGCAGCAGGCTACTATGCCGGTCCCTGCAACGGCAGGTTCTCAAGCTCAACGGAGCTGGCGATGAAGACCTACGAAAAAGAACATGACCTGCCAATCGACGGCGTCTTGAGCGAGCATGATTACGTGGCGCTGGGGTTGGTGGAATAGCCTGTTTTGCTCGCTTACTCTTGACACTTCCGTTACGTAAGATTTTATAGTGGAGCAGGATTGGTCCATTTTCGATGGGGTTCATGTATAATTGTGGAAGAATGGAGGGATTGCTTGAAGATTAAAGAAGTGTGTTCACGAACAGGGTTAACCGAACGAACCGTCCGTTTTTATGTGGAAGAAGGGCTCCTTCATCCGCAAACCACGGTCATGAACGGGCGAGAATATCGAGATTATGCGGAACAGGATCTCGAACGATTGGAGACAGTAGCCGAGCTTCGAAAGCTGTTCTTCACGATTGATGAAATTCGAACCATGCTGAGTCATCCTGATCGTATTGAGGCCGTCGTTGCGGAATACCGGGTGAAGCTGGAATCTGACACAGAAGCGAAGAGCGCGATCCTAAAGAGGCTGGATGGGATCAGCGTAAGCCAATTGGCGGACATTGCGATGCTCGCGGCCAATCTCCGAGACTTGTCCGAGAATCTCCGTCTTCCGGCTCGCGATATCGAGCCCGACTTTGGAAGACTCGACGGCATCAGCAAGGAAGAACGCGAGACGGAGTATCAGCAATACCTGCTTCGGCAGGAGCGGCAGTTTACCCGTGGCAAGGTCACGGTGATCGCCATTGGGTCCATCAACATCCTGCTATCCTTATTCACCTTCATCAATACGTTTCGTATTTTCCCCCTCATCATTAGCATTGTCTTATCCATCGCCTTAATCATGGGAGTGGTGTGGGTTCGTTACCTGTTTGCCGCTATTCTGGGACTGCAAGCGCTCTCCGCCTTTGTTTTGCTCTTCCGTAGTCTAGCAGAAGCAATCCCCGACTGGCTCTCCCTCATCTTACTCATTCAATGCGTCTACTCTTGTTGGGCGTGTATCACGCTCTTCCGAAGTCAGGCTGTGAAAGAATTCTTATATGCACAGAAGAATGGGTAGATGAAGCAGCAAAAAGCGACCGTCCTTGGACAGTCGCTTTTCATTCATTCCCGCTTCTTGAATCCATTAGCGAATAACGGAGGTAATAAATCTCGTCATTTCGCTGCTGGTTTCGTTCAGCTTCTCGATAATGGCACTGAATTCGTTCACAAGCTCAGCTTGGGCATGAGAGGAAGCGGCGATCGCCTCGATCTCTTGTTCCATATGCCGGATGGAGCTCTGAACCTTGGACAGCGATTCATCGATGGATTTGGTCGCGTCCTTCGTATGGATGGACAGCTTGCGCACTTCGGAGGCCACGACACCAAATCCGGCGCCTTGCTCCCCCACTCGAGCCGCTTCGATGGCCGCATTAAGCCCGAGCAGATTCGTCTGGTCGGAGATTTCGCGGATAAAACCCGCTACCTGGTTTACCTGCTTCGACTCCTCAACCGTCTTGCGGGAGTTATCGAGGATTTGAGCGGTGGTAGCGGACAGCTCCTCCGATTGGGCTGCCACGTTCTGAACCATGTCCACCAGCTTGCCGCTGATGTCATTGATGCTTTCGGTAAAGGCTTCGATTTTATCCTCATTCTCCAGCGTATAGGCGATCGCAAAGGCACCAATGATCTCGTCATTGTCTCCATAGATCGGCACAGCAGAGGAAATGACCGAAGCTCCATATAGCTCGGGAGACAAACGATTGGTCGTAGCGCGGCCGGCAAGGGCATTCGACAGGGAGGGATCATCCGGCGGAACGGGACTTCCTTTGGTTAAGCCAAAGTTCAATATCTTGCTTGGCTCGTAATAATGGAAGATCTCGCGATCCGTGATTCCGATCATGATATCCTGCGAATGAATTTGCTTGAAATAAGGCGCTGCCAGCAGCAAGGCGGTCAAGTTGTCCATGCGTCATCTCCTATGCACTTCGTTAGCTGATTTATAATCATTATCGTCAGAAGTCCCAACACAGTTTAGTGGAAAATGAACCAAGTAAAGAGGCGTGCTTCCCCGGACCGGGTTCGCACGCCTCTTCGAATTGCTTTTATGGTGTTAAGTTGACGTCAAATGAACAAATTGACGGAAGAACGATCGGCTTTGCCCAGGTAATGGCCCACTCCCGCCATTTCAATGCCGTCGATGAGTTCCTCCTGCTGAATCCCCATCACGTCCATGGACATCTGACAAGCGACCAACTCGACACCTTGCTGAAGGGCCGTTTCCATCAGCTCCTCAAGGGTCGCCACATTCTTGCTTTTCATGACACCGCGAATCATCTTCGGTCCGATCCCGAGCATGTTCATCCGGGAGAGGCCCAACCTCCGGCTTCCGCGCGGCATCATCCAGCCGAACATCCGACCGATTACCGTCTTCTTCACCTGAACTTGCTCTTGCTTGCGCAAGATGTTCAGTCCCCAGAAGGTGAAGAACAGCGTCACCTTCTTCCCGCTGGCTGCCGCGCCGTTCGCGATGATAAACGAAGCGATCGCTTTGTCCAGATCGCCGCTGAAGACGACCATCGTCGTCCCTTCCGGTGAAACGGCAACGGGAGATTTATCCGCCGGTAAGCCGGTAACAGGTGATGCGGTCGACGAAGGGGCCAGCTTGCGCAGATAAGCTTCCACTCGGCCGTCTTCAAGCTTGCTCACATGGAGGAGCTCCTGACGTGCCATGCCTGCCCAACCCTTCACATCTGGATAGAAGCCTGGGTCCGATGCAACCACATGCAGCACTTGTCCCGGTGATAGCTCTTCCATCCGCAGCTTAACCTGGACAAGCGGCCCGGGGCAGCACAACCCGCGGGCGTCCAGCTCGGCGTCGGCAGCCGGGAGAGAATCAACCGTTGCCTCATAGATTCCGGTAGCTGCGATCTCCCGCTTGGCCGCGTCATCCCCCAAGCTGTTGATGCCTCTCCCTTCGTCGCCTGGCACATAGGTCGCCATGAGGTAGCTCTTATACCCTCCCGTGAGGTTTCGCACGCGATACCCCTTTTGCTGCAAAATCCTTGAAGCGGTATACCCGCGAAGACCAACCTGGCAATATACCCAGATCTCCTTAGCCCGGTCAAGCTCGTTCAGTCGATCGCGAAGCTCATCGACTGGAATGTTCAACGAATCGGGAATATGACCGTTCGCATGCTCCAGTTCGCTTCGCACATCAATCAACTGTGTGTTCAAGGCATCGCGCTCTTCAAGAGCATGAGGCAGGTAAACAATCGAACGCCCGCTCAAAACATTCTCCGCTACATAGCCCGCCATGTTCACCGGATCCTTCGCTGAGGAGAAGGGAGGAGCATAAGCCAGTTCCAGCTCGGTCAAATCCTGTACCGTACCTCGCAGGCGAATGACCGCTGCAAGGCTGTCGATGCGTTTGTCCACCCCCCTCGTCCCCACCGCTTGTGCACCGAGCACGACCCCTTCCGGGTCAAAGAGCAGCTTGAGGGTCATCGGAACCGCTCCCGGATAATAGGAAGCGTGCGAATTGGGATGGACGATGACAGCATGATAAGGCAGCCCCAATCGGGACAGCGTCTTCTCATTCAATCCCGTTGCCGCTCCCGTAAGCGAGAAAACCTTCAGGATGGAAGTTCCCTGCGCCCCCTTGTACGGAACTCGCAATCCGCTCACATTGTCCGCCGCAATTCGTCCCTGCTTGTTCGCGGGGCCGGCGAGCGGAATGGCCGCCTTCTGGCCGCTTACGAAATCCGTGATCTCCACCGCGTCGCCAACCGCATACACATCGTCCAGGCTGGTTCGCAGGTATTCATCCACCTGAATATGCCCCCTCGATCCAAGGGCGATACCGCTGTCCTTCAGGAATCCCGTATCGGGTACGACCCCGATTGCCAAGAGCACCATCTCGGTTGACAACGGAATGGCCTCATCGGCCAACTGGATGCGAATTCGACCTCCATCCTCCGTTTCATGGAAGCCCGTCACCTTCCGGTTAAGCAGGACCTTTACCCCATGCTCCTCCAGTTCCCTGGCGAGGGCTCCCGCCATTTCTGCATCAAACGGGGCCAGAACTTGAGGGCCTCCCTCCACCAAGGTTACATCGAGTCCCCGCTCGCGCAAATTCTCCGCCATCTCCACTCCGATGAATCCACCGCCAATGACCACAGCGGAGCGTGTACCCTGTTCGGTCACTTTGGCTTTTACCCGGTCGGTGTCCGGGATGTTGCGAAGCGTATAGATCAGCGGACTGTCGATCCCCGGAAGGGTAGGACGAAGAGGCTTGGCTCCCGGAGACAGAATCAGGGCGTCGTAGCTCTCCTCGTATCTCCCTTTGTCACGGGTCATCACAGTGACCGATTTCGTGTCGGGATGTACCGCCACCACTTCGCTTTCCGTTCTCACATCCAGCCGAAATCGGCTCTTCATCGCCTCCGGTGTCTGCACAAGCAGCTTCGAACGATCCTGTAAGGCATCTCCGATGTAGTAGGGCAATCCGCAGTTGGCGAAGGAGATGTATTCATCACGCTCGAAGAGGATGATCTCGGCTTCTTCGTCCAGCCTTCGAAGGCGAGCAGCCGCGGAAGCTCCCCCCGCCACACCTCCAACGATCACGATTTTTTTGTTACGCATCGGGAGCCCCCTCTTCTTCTTCCGGCAGCAGCAGGCTCACCAGTTGCTTGACTCGTTCGTCGGCGATGGTGTACTTGATCTCCAGCCCGTTTCGCTCGGTCTGAACAATGCCGACACTGCGAAGCTTCTGAAGGTGTTGAGAAACTGTCGATTGCGGCAGGTCCAGGCACTCCTGCATATAAGATACGTTGCACTCCTTCTTCTGGAGCAGCCCGCGAACGATGCACAGACGCACCGGGTGCGCCAGCGCTTTGAGCATCTCCGCCGTGGAGACATAAGGGGTGAAGTCGTTGTTCATTCGTTACACCTTCCCTTTAACATCGTTATATCGCAATATTACGATATAACGATGGTAATTGCAAGCCCCTCCCATTAGCCAACAAATCACACCTTTAAATCAAAGGAAAAATGTTACAATATGAATCGTAGAGACTTGCTATTCTCTTCCTGTCCTCGCATTTTTTGCACAGAAACGGAGAGGACAGGCCTTTCGACCGATGGTACATTTACCTTCAAGGAGTGGATGGAATGGAATGGATAGAGCGGTTCAATGACTCTCTTGTTTATCTGGAAGAGAACTTGGTCAAAGAAATAGATTACGAAGGTGCAGCCGCAATCGCTTGCTGCTCCGTGTATCATTATCAACGGATGTTTACCTGTTTGGCGGGCGTACCGCTGTCCGAGTATCTGCGCCGCAGAAGGATGACCCTGGCAGCGTTCGATCTTGTGACCGGCGAGGAGAAGATCGTCGACCTGGCTCTAAAGTACGGGTACGAGTCTCCTACTGCGTTCAATCGGGCATTCAAAAGCGTGCATGGTGTTGCGCCTTCCCTGGCCCGGAGTGAAGGCATCTCCTTGACATCATACCCTCCCCTCCGATTCACCCTAACCGTAAAAGGAGTGGCAGACATGCAGTACCGTATGGAAAAGAAGGAAGCTTTTCGCATTGTCGGCATCAAAAAGCGGATGAACCTGCAAGTGGAGGAAAACCTCGTCCAGATCCCCCAGCTCTGGCAGGAAGCCGGTCAAAACGGGAGCATTCCGGCGATTGCGTCTCTTATCAATCAACCGCCCTTCGGCTTGCTTGGCGCGAGCATTCCCGTCGGCAAAACAGAATTGGACTATTACCTGGCAGCGCCAACCAATCAACCGGTACCCGAGGGCATGAGCGAAACCCTCATCCCCTCCGCCACATGGGCCGTGTTCGAATGTATCGGCCCCCTCCCGCATGCCATGCAGGAGCTGCAAAAACGAATCATCACCGAATGGCTTCCCAGCTCCGGCTTCGAATACGCCGATGCCCCGGATCTTGAGCTGTACGCTCCCGGCGATTCCAGCGCGCCCGATTATCGCACTGAGGTTTGGCTCCCGGTAATCCCGAAATCAAAGTAACGTTTAACCAACAACAAGCCCGAAAGCTCCAGACGCCGCCTGATGGCGGACGGCAGAAGCTTTCGGGCTTGTAGGCTCGATTCGTTCTTACTCTCCAGACGACCCTTTAAGTCTGTCTTCCAACTCCTTGATCGTGTCCACCCAATCCTCATAGTGGTCACTTTCTTCCCACAATTCCTTGAGTTCCGACTCTTCCCGGATTTTTCTTAAGGAGGCTTGAGCTTTCTCCAACAGGTGAGCCCCTTGCTGGTTATGTTCCTTTATCCAATCCGTAAGTTCTTCATCCTCATATTGATCCTTCCATGGCCGATCCTGCAGCGCAGCCAGAACCTCAATGGCTCCTAACCCGATAGAAGCCGTATCCGCATCCAGCTCCACATCCTCCAAAACCGCCTCAATGGCTTCCGTTAGGAGAGTCAAGCCCGGTTCTTGCGTGAGATCGGCGACCCAATCCAGAACCGTATCATTGTCGAAGTTTCCATGTCCCCATGCTCCCATAAGTCTTACTCCTCCTCGTTTTTGTACAGATGTTTTCCCACCAAAGCTTTCGATTCCTCTTCGGAAAGGCCCACGAACAGCCCTATTTTATTGAAGGTGGGGGTCCTGCTCCCGAAATTGACCATCTCGATGGCCTTAACCTGGACGGTCTGCTCTTCATTTTCTCGAATCCGAAGGAAGTCACCATTCCGCAACACGGTTTCTCTTGCAAGCACTTCTCCGACTATCACATAGCCCCTTCCGGTAATACGGAAGGCATGCTCGATTTCAACCTCAAACACGAAATCCCCCCTTATTTTCAGATTCGTGATTATCGTCTGCTCAGTATCGAATGGTGATCGTCCACCGCTTCGATCTGCAGCTCATCATTCCAGCTCCATCTTTCTCCCAGATGAAAAGGAACCCGAATCCGCTGAATCCCTCTCGTCGCAAGGACAAAGGACGCCATGTTCAATCCCCTTATCATCGTCTCCTGCCTGGGCTCTTGAACAAGAAATTCATAGAGAAGGGCCTCGTTTCCGCTGTTATCGATCCTCAAAGCGCTGTGGTAATCAAAAAAACGTTCCCGGCTTTTGCTGCCGGCGTAACAAACAATAGGATACGAGGATTCCATAAAGCCCTTGATTACACTTTCGATTTCTTCCTCAGATAACAGCCTCGTGTTCTCATCCAGATGGCTCACCCCACTGCGCACAAGGTGGCAGTAAGGATACCTGGAGAAGTGCCCGCGAAAATCCTCAACATCCCGTTCCGTCAAGAAACCTGGAGAAATCAACGTCTTCACTCCTCTGCTGCTAATGCCCTAGATGGGGTTTGCATACACGCTCTAATCCCAATCCATATAGAAGGAAACGTCTAGCTTGTCCGTGCTGCTGCAATCCGGGCAATCGATTCCCCCGCTTGGATCAAGATCCTGTAGAGGCTTCTCCGGCATAGAAGCATGACAGCGCGGGCAAGAATAGTGGTTGGTGTACGTGTGATTGCCCGATTTGATATGTAAGAAGGCTTTACCAACCGAACGGATTTCAGCCCGAAGCCCATAAGGTCCGGGAGGCAACAGATGGAATCACCTATACCTCCAGCTTTTCTTACGTCCTCTAAACAGTAGAACCAAGACAAGGAATACTCCGATCAGGATAACAATGGCCGTAGGTGTTGGAATCTCAAGGCGGTCATTGTCATAGTGGCCTTGGTTGATCGCCAGGAGGTAAGCATTCTCTTTTACTTGGACGGCAATCGCCTCCTTGGGATCTCGCTTATGCATCGAATAGTACGGGGTTCCCTTTGGATAGACGTTGGAGAAATTTCCCGAATAGGTTCCCTCGTGAGTGGAGTATCGGGTTACCTCTCCTATCTTCTGATTAATCTCTTGAATAGAAACGGGTTCGTCAAGAACTTCGTAAAGATCCCCAGCGTAAACCACGAAGGAACTAGCCCACTTTGCGGAAGCAAGTTGATGAGGCGCTAGAAGGAATGCCACGCAGCATATGAGGATGAGCCCCCTCTTCATCGTTTCTACCTCCTGACAGGTGGAATGTGCACGGTGGTCTCCAGCTGTTCCATCCTTCGCTTAATAAAGTGCACGGTACGAAGATCCTCGTCCCCGGGCTCCAGAATTTCATTGTAATAAAAGCGAAGTCCCATGCTAGGCTCAAATCGTCCGTTTGTCTCTAGAAGGTGCCCCTTTGAAAGCAAGGAATCGATCGCTTGCTTGACCATGCCTTCATCCGATTCCTGCATAACTCTTAAAAGGCAGTTGTGAATCTGAGAAACACTCATGGGTTGGTAATCATACACTTTTCTATTCCTTAGGGTACTTAAAATGAGTAGACTCTCGATATCTCGAATCAATTTTTCGTGTTCCATCCTGTTAAGCGTAATACCCTCCTTTGGACAAGTACTCACCTGTCTCCTTGTAATGCTTGAATATCTTGCTGAAGGCTCGATTCGCCATGGATTGACGGTCTCCATCGTTTAGCAGAACGACTACCTTATCCATCGGGGAATCCCATGAGGTCTCTCCGCTCAGCAGTTTTTCAAGATCGACTTCAAATAGAGCCGTCAGTTCCTTACAACACTCTCCAAAGCGATAACGGGCCGTGGAGCCGTTCACTTCCACCAATTCGAATTCAATGCATATGGCCATGGTTGGGATTACCTTCCAACTATTTTTATGATAACCTCATTCAGGCTTTTCCAAAATAGGCGCCATAATGGCCGGAAAGGGTCAAGAGATTGTCCGGGAGAGAATCCAGTATCTTCACGATCGGTCTTCCTCGAACGCAATACCCGGTAAAATAGAACCTGCCGCAGCCGCACTTAAAATAGTGCTGGATCGTAAAGAGGTCTTCCCGCTCTAAATGAACCTCCAACGTGTCTAATGGACAACTTCCCGCGTAAAAGGTAACCGCCCCCTGCTCCACAAGCTGCTTCATAAGTGAAAACGCCCGGGAATAATCGAGGGTTAGGAAATCATCCGAATACGATTCACAAGTTGAACAGGTTTTCTTGGCTTTACCAAAACGAAGCATTGAGTCCGCTCCTTTACATTCCCGATCTTTTCGATAAAGAGCGGTAGGCAGATTTCGATTTCGAGGATCGGCAAATTCCAAACAGGCACAGATGATCTACATCCTTCTCATTTTCGCGAGGGCTTTCTTCGCCGCCAGTTTTCCGTTATGCGTTCCCTCTGCTGCAACCCAGTTAAGCTTCTCGCGAGCCGGTTCATAGCGATGGTGACCCACGATCTCACAGGCTCTTTCCTGAACAAACATATCTTCATCCTCTAAATAGATGAGCAGCGAATCCAGGTCCTCATAAGGGGTTAAGGCCATCAAGCTGAATAGATATTGGCATCTCCGTTCATCCCAGTCCAAGCCGGGATTCCTCATCAAATCCTGAATGAAGGATTCGAGACTTCGATAACCGGGTGAAAGATCGGTCTCTTCATGGTTCAGGTAGCAAACTCAATGGGCCTTGGTGATAAAATCCAACGTAGTTGGATTGGTCATCTGTCCACAATGGAAAAATGCCTTCGTAAAGGTCAACGCTATTCAGAAATGCAATAGCTCCCGGATCTCCCCTTGACTCATCATGCGGAAGAAAAAGGAGTTCTTGGCTTGATCCATAACGTGCGCGTCCAGTTTAGACACGATGGGATCGGGGATTGCTATGCCATACGTATCCAAGATTTCTTTTACACCCAAACTGATTCAACTCCTTATTCCCGAAAGTTGACCATATTCATTCGATCTCAATGATTAAGCAGGACATGAATGAATTCCGATACCCTCGAAAATTCATAATCGGGTTTGATCAAGAAGTCCCTGCCATGCGAATGACCCAGCCGATTGACGCCAACCGTTCGTACGTTAGCCCGTTTTCCCGCCTCGATATCCGCGTTGCTGTCACCAACAAATAATGCCTCCTGAGGCGAACACTCCAAGGCATACAGCGCTTTTCGAATGCCTTCTGGATCCGGCTTCGGGACTGCGACATCATCACCCGTTACCGAAACATCGAAACCATGATGCGCGAAGAGATGCATTACGGACCGTTCATAGCTTCTTCGGGCCTTTCCTGTGACGACTCCTGTCCGAATCCCCATGCTGCGGGTAAGGGCGAGCAGCCCGTTGATATCCTCATTCGTGCTGACAAGCGTCTCGTGTTCTTGCTCATAGAATAGGTAGTAGTCCTCAATTGCTTCACTTATCAGGTCTTTGCACGCAAGGTTTTGCTGGATGATTCCCACCTCGGATGGACCGAACATCTGTATGATTTCTTCATGGGACAAGGTTCGATTGTCATACTTGCCAAAGACCTTTTGAAACGAATAGAAGCATACCGGAAGGGTGTCGGCAAGCGTCCCGTCAAAGTCAAACAAGATGGCTTTTGGCCTCAATTCGATTTCCCCCTTTCCTGTTCGAACGAGATTTCCCCTACCCAATCGTTCACTCTTTACGGCTTGAAAACCTGGTAGTTGGGTACATTTCCTCCCAAGAAACGCACGGATATGTCTTCTGGCAAGGATTTCAAATCCATCTTCACGAGGAGTCCTTCTTTCGTGAGTGCGGTTTTCTGGTTACTCGTAATATCGACAACCAGCCTTTTCCCCTTCAGCTTAATATCGGCTGTTGGATAAGTATAAAGGCCGGATTTCCCCATAGTGGAGTACAGAATAACCGATGAATCCGTCTCGAAGAAATAAACATTCGGTTCGGTTAACATCCCGATCAAGTTCCTCAGTCCAATGTCCTCTACTTGTTCCAAGGTGACTTGCTCAACCTTCACTTTTTTTGTTGCAAAAGGGTTTACCAAAATGGCGATGATTACAATGGCGACAGCGGTTAAGGCTAAAAATCCTTTGCTCTTCATGTTGATCCTCCTCCATTAAAAAGACCCCGCCATAGATAGCGCTTATCTTAGGCCGGGTCGTGTGTTGTGCGAGTCATCTTCTCCAAGTATACCTTTCGCTGGCATAGAGTGGAAGCCTCATCGTCTTTTTTTAGGTAACGAAGCGCTCCTCTCCGAAATGTCATTATCGATCACATTCAGAAATCATCCTATGGCTTATAATGCTAGTGTATAACGAACCTTACCGGCGAAAGAGGTCATTCCCCCTTGAACATACGCAAGCTCCACTACCTGTGCACCATAGCAGAAGAACAAAACATCACCAAGGCGGCGCAAAAGCTGTTTGTCGCCCAGCCATACTTAAGCGCCTTGATCTCCAGCATTGAAAAGAATCTCGGGGTCAAGCTATTCGACCGCTCGGTGTCTCCTCTGCAATTGACCTACGAAGGAAAGCTGTACATAGACCACGCTCGAAAGGTGATCGATCTGCAAAACCAGCTGGAACGCAGGCTGCAGGATACAAAAGAATTAGAGGCAGGGAAGGTAAGCATCGGCTGTCCGTTCAGCCTCGGCTCCTACATCCTGCCTCTGATTCTACCGACTTTTCATCGGCTGCATCCGAATATTGAACTTGAGCTTCTCGAATTGCTGCCTGCCGAGATCGAGCAACTATTGGCCCGAGGCCGCCTGGATGTTGGCTTTACTTCCTCCAGGCCGCAGGATAGCGGACTGCAGCATACGCCTGTGCTCAATCAGGTCTACAAGCTGGCCACCGGCGAGAACCATCCCTTCGTGAATCAATTCCCGCAGCGGCTGCTATCCGTTACCGATTTGGCGAACGAGCAATTCGTCTCCAACATTCCCGGAACCATGTTTCGAGAACGGCTCGAGCAATTCTTTCAAGACGCACAATTAACGTACAACGTGCTGCTCAATTGCAAAAACAGTGAAACGGCCAAGGCTTTGGTGGCGAAAGGCTTTGGGGTGATGTTCCTCCACGAAACGATGATTGACAAGGAGAACAACCCGCATCATCTCGTTTACTTCTCGCTTAAGGAGAAGACACCCGAATTTACCATCTCCATCGTCACCAATCCGCAGGCCTACTCCAGCTTGGCTGCCCGTACCTTCGTCGAGCTGGTATGCCGGGAACTCCAGCTTCCAGGTTGACTCCGCTATCTCCACGCTGGCCGATTACTTCAGATCCTTGGCGATGTTCATCGCGGCCAAGCGGCCGGAGTTCAGCGCGAGCGAAAATGCAGCGCCTTCGATATCATAGTAAGGATTGGAATACAAGCTGCCTGCATCAACGCCCGCTACATACAGGCCTTGAATAGGCGCATGATTCGTATCTAGCGCACGCAAATGGTCATCGACACGCACCCCGCCGATCGTACACCAGGCGCTGGGCTGATACTCGAATACGTAATAAGGACCTTTGCCAATCGGCTGCAGGAAGGCTTTGTCCTTGCCAAATTGAGAGTCTACGCCTTTTTTGGCCATTTCGTTATAAGCCTGCACCGTATCGTTCAGGTTCGTCAGCTTAAACGCCGCCGCGGCTTCCTCCAACGTATTGGCTTTCACGCCCCAGCCTTGAGCAATGGCTTGTTCGATACCCGCATCCAGGTTCTCCAGCTTGCGTCCGTCCAGTGTTTTCTTGCCGTAGATCCAGCTTGCAGGGCTGCCGATATATTGATAGACGCCCTTTGTCTTGAGACCGTCGATATAAGCCTGATCCACTACCGCGTAGTACAGTCCTTCGCGCAGCGTAATTTCACCGCCGGTCGACAACGGTTCCTTGGCGATCAGCCCTTCGTTGTTGAAACGGTTTCCTTCACGGTTAACCAGCAGCGTTCCGTATACCCCGAGATTGAGCGCCTGGTTCGCGTCCTTTTTCCATGGACCGCTCGCTTCATTCGACCCGGAGAATTCGTTCGCGACAATCCCGAAGTTGTTATCCAACATGCCGCCCGCCTTCACCACCATGTCCATTCCCTCGCCGACACTCAGCGTGGACCCGAGCGGATTGACCTTGACGCCGCCAAAATGCTCCTTCATCAACTCATCGTTGCCCAAATATCCTCCGGTTGCCATAATGACGGCTTTGGCGTGAACCGTCACCTTGGTTCCATCCGCTTTTTCCGCTTCGACACCCACGGCCTTGCCGTTCTCGATCAGAACCTGCTTGCCAGTGGTTTCGAACAGGAATTGTCCTCCGTTGGCTTCAATGTCCTTCTGGACCAGCCCCATGCGGTCGAGGCCCTTCTTCTCGAATTTCATCCGCGGGCGATACCCCACGCCGAAGTTATCCTCTCGAAGCGAAATGGCCATGCCCAAGCCTTCAAAGATGTCGATGGTTTCTCCGGAAATCTCCAGCGCCTGACGCACAAGAGACGCATTGACCGTCGAGGAGGAATACTCCATCATTCGGTTAAACACGTCGTCCACCGTGAAGGTTTCGCCTGCTTCCTTCTGAATCCGCGAACCGACGGCTACCGGCCCGCCTGCCATCGCACCGTTGCTGACGGCAACGCTGGCCCCTTTTTCCAGCACGATGACCTTCAATCCGCTGCGCGCTGCTTCCATCGCACCGGTCATGCCACCCGCACCCGCTCCGATGATGACCACGTCCGTGGTCAGCTCTTCGACCGCCGTGGATTTCTCCGCATGACCTGCTGCCTTCAGCTGCGTAACGTCTCCGCCCGCTTCCTGCACGGCCGCTGCAACCGCCTCCAAAATGGCGTTGCTCGTCATGCTTGCTCCAGCCACGGAGTCGATCGCCAGGCTTTGCTGATCGACGATCTGTGCGGGGATCCGCTCCAGTGCCGCGTCGCTGATGCCTTTGGTTTCCCCGTTCTCCCCTTGGATGACGACGGATTCAATCTTATTTTTGGAGAAGGTAACCTCTACCTTGACCTCTCCGTTTTTTCCCTTTCCGATTCCGGTATAAGTCCCTTCTTTGTACTGCTGCACAGGCGCGCTGCTCGGCGCAACGGATGGACTGACCTGTCCAGCCGTCGGACTCTCTTCACCTGCTTCCTTGGTCGTGTCGCTGTTACAGGCCGACAACAACAAGGATGACGCCAGAACCAAACTGATTACTCTTCTCCATTTCGTAAAGCCTTTCATTGCTTGCTTCCTCCCTAATTCCTGCTGTTTTCGATTCAACTATGGGAAATAAATCACATATTGTCGAATCTGTTTTCCATTTTGCCCGAAGGTGGGAGGGTTGCCTAATACGTGTTTGGTATCTTCGCCATAACCATTTTGTTATGGCCTTGGCAGGAATCCATATTCATTGTTAAAAAGAAAACGGACCGAATGTCAATTAGACATGTCGGTCCTCTATCCATGATGGATTGAACATGCACCTAGTCTTTAGGGATTCGATCTACTCATTTCCGCTCCAACGTGATGCGGAAGCTCCCTTTTGCCTGTTTGCCAGAAGTGAGCAAATCCAACACTTGATTCTTCTCATTCTCTTGAAAGGCTAAGGTTCCGCTATGGCTTCCGCTCTGGTTAGCGAGTGAGCTTTCCTTGTTGCTTAATTGCAATGTCACATCACCAGCTTCAAGCAAGGTAGCCGCAGCCAGCAGGACGATTCCTACAACCCAACCCCATTTTTTCATTCCTTCACCTCACTTACCTCGCAGCTCTCATTCAAGTCCTACCTTACAAAGGTATTTTTAACTCTCACGGACTTCAAGAAGTAAGGAATCCATATTGCACAAGCCGCTGTGGATCTCACCATCGTTTTGATTAAGTCTCCACCAAGAGACTCTACTAGGCTGGGGATCTGGAGGACCAAGAAAAAGTCGAGGACAACCACCGTGAGACTAAGGCAGTAAAAAGCAATCATCAAGCGCGGCAAAACGGACTTTTTCCGATAAAATTGAAACAGAATGAACGCACTAAAGAGAAACATGAGGAGATTAGCGGTAGGTTCAAAAATAAGCATCGGCTTTAAAAACGGTTCGTAGTCCGCAGAGCCTTTTGAAGGAATGAAACTCCATAGGTCTATCGTTTCTAGGACGGGGGTTTGAACCCAATAGACCATAAACTCCAGTAGGGCTAGGTAAAGGTGGATTTGAATCAAAACCAACCACCCCCCCAATCCTTGGATCCCCACGGGTTGGTGAGTGATTCCATTTCCTTCAACTATCATTTGACGTTCCAATGGACAGCATTCCCTTCTGTACTCTCACGGATTATTGTTCGTTTGCAATCAAGTGCTCGATGACCGGGTACGAGATTAGGTTCCGATCACGGTAAGTCGCCGGAATTACCTCTTGTTTAGTGCTCAGGATTCCATTTTGGAGAATGGCCGCTTTGAAATCCCGCTCCATCGCTCCATTGTAGGTAAAGAGAACGCAATGCTCCGCCGCGAAGCCCGCCACAATCACCATGCCCACCTTCAGCTCCCGAAGCTCCTTCTCCAGTTCCGTCTTCCAAAATGCATTCGAATAAACCTTGGTCACCCTCCGATCTTCGGGATGGATAACGATGTCCGGGATGACCTCATACCGATGCTTGTTCTCTTCGGTTCGATCCTGGATGTCTTGGATATGAAAGACCGGCTGGCCATTCGAACGAAGCAAGTTGGCAACGTAATTGATGTACATGCACGCGCTGTTCAAGACGCTCGCTTCGAGAGGTTCTTCCTCCAGATACACCGGCTGCAGGTCCACAATCAATAGAGCAATCTTCATGGTTTTCTCTCCTTCCACTTCATTCTCTTTTTCGCTAGATGCCCAAATGTTGCGTAACTTTCTTATGTAAAAAGGGTTGAATCTCGGGATAGGTTAACGCATCAGGAAGCGATTTCGATCGGATGCATTCCCCGATTTCACTTTCCGCCGGAATGGGGCCGCGTTCTTGAATCGTTGCGTAAAACAGCGCCCCAAAGGATTCATCGTTCTCATCTCGCTTCACCGAATAGAGACAAACGGGTCGAATGGAATAGGACACGGCTCCCGTCTCTTCGTACAATTCCCTTTCAGCGGTTTCTTCAATCGACTCAAACGGTTCCCGTCTTCCCCCCGGGATTTCCCACGTGCTTCGATTGTTGTGCCTTACAAAAATCCCGTGTTCTTCTTCGAATGCAACGATGACCGCAAATTTCACCCGGTCATCCGAAACTTCTTCTCGTTCATAAAACCGAACCTCCAACCGCTATCCACTCCTCTATTCCAGCTTTCCCCATTTTAGCATTTGTCGACAAAGTTGCACATAAAAAAGAAAAAAGCTGTAAAGTCAAAGGGACTTTACAGCTTTCTTGTTCGATTTTGATGAGCAATGAGGTTTATCTTCGCTTAACGAAGGGGCTTCAGGGCACCGCTCCAGGCCAGAACTTGATCCAGCATGCCGTTCACGTTCGTCAGATGAAGATCTGCCGGCTTGAACGTCGTGCCATTCTCAAAATCAGTGAAGAGGGAAAGCGCAGGATGCACGCGTACGTCTGCAACGGAAAGCTCACCAAGGATGCCTCGCAGATGCTCAGCAGCGCGAGCGCCGCCAACCGAGCCGTAGCTGACAATGCCGGCAGCCTTGTTGTTCCAGGCTTCGCGGGCATAATCAAGAGCATTCTTCAAAGAAGCGGAGATGCTGTGGTTGTACTCTTGAACGATGAAGACGAATCCGTCCAAGCTGGCAAGCTTCTCATTCCACGCTCCAGCTCCAGGAGCATCCGCCTCACCAAGAAGCGGCAGCTTGTAGTCGGCAATGTCGACGATTTCGTAGTTGGCGTCTCCGCGCTTGTCGGCGATGCTCTTTACCCAAGCTCCGACTTGCGGGCTAACGCGGCCTTCCCGAGTGCTTCCCAAAATAATCCCGATGTTCAATTTCGTCATGGTCTTTTCCTCCTGGGCGGGTTTGCCGCCGAATAATGTCTTGAACCAACTCATGGTTTAACCACCTTCATATCAATCTTGTGTTGCGTGTTCTTGTTGTTTGTTATGATGTTATCATAAGTAATTTAGTTTCTTTTGTCAAGTGGCTAACTTTAAGTATGTAACATATTTATTTCGTACATGCGGAAAGCACCTTTAACGAGAGCTTGTCTCTTCTCTGACAAGGGCTCTCTTTAAAGGTGCTCTTCGAATCGGCATCCTATTCGTTTTTCTTGATCCGCAGGTATTGTCCGTCCTGCCAATCGAAGGGGACTTCCGAGGCAAATGCCGACAAGTCCCCGATCCCGCCGCGTCCAACTCCGTCTCATAAATCTCCATCCATCTGTTCTCCCAGCCTGCCTGTTCCATGCATGCCTGAAGCCCAAAGCTATCCATCTCGGTGGGATGGAGCTTCACCCATTCTCCAAGCGTCATTTTACTGCCCCTTCGACCGAATGCTCCGCCCGGCAGTTCTCGGGTTGAAGCCAAATAGTAAAATTGAGACAATCGTTGTTTCTCCCTCCCGCTCGTCCGTTGCGCTTACTCCAGATTCGAGTAGTAACGGGATAGCTCGTTGATCTTCGCCGCAATCACCTGCTCAACCTCTCCTGACAGCTCAACAGTCTCCGTTGAATGAAGCGCAAGGTCTTCGTGACCGCCGATCCTCACCGAATGGATGGCATGCTGGAACATGGCAATATCGTTGGCATCATTTCCGAAGGCAACAAACCCTTTAGGCATCACGCCAAGCTTTTGCGGCGAGCTCCACTTGTGAATCCCCGTCGGGCTGATATCGAGTACATTCTCTTTCCCATGTCGATGAATCACAATATCAAAGGGAGTCAACTGCTCGTACAGCGCCTCCATGTCCAGGCTGGACAAGATAAGAATCTTAACCATCGTTCCGAGAGCTTCGATCGGAACCTGTTTGGCCAAGCGAAGAGGATCCACGTTGTTCCGAATCGGATGATCCGGCACTCCCGTAAAGGCGTAGTCCCATTCGCCGTCAATCAAGTACGTGCACTGGTACTGCTCCATAAGAAGCAAAATGGCCTTAAGCTGCTCATCCGGGAAGGTAGCCACAAACCGATTCGTCCGATTTTGCATCACGAATGAGCCATTTCCCCCTATCATCGGAAGGGAATGATAGCGTTCTGGAATGACGGGAAGCATGTCTCGAATCGGCCGCGCTGAGGCAAAGATCACCTCATGCCCCTGGGCAAGCAGGTCATCGAGAGCTTCCTGGATGATCGCGGCGATCGGCCTCCCTTGAAAGACAATCGTTCCGTCCAAGTCGAACACAAAGCGCATGATGTACCTCCTGATGTCGGAATAATCGGCAAAGCTATGCTTGCTACCACCACATAACGAATGATTGGTTAGAAACCGGAATGCCATTCTGTTTCGCCCAGGCCCTTAATGCCTGTTTCCCCAAAAATTCGTGATCATTGTCAAAATAAAAGCATAAATCCATAGGGACTAGCCTTTTCCCCTTCACCTTTACCCCTATCTTGAAAGGGGTCATGTAGATCGCTTCCAGTTGCGACGCCTCATATCGCTTCGCTCTCGTAGAGATCATGTGCGTTTCACCCAATCGTATTTGACGCTTTGCAAGGATTCTCCTTACATTAATTACCGTACTGATGCAGGGAATGAGGAGCAAAACACCTACAGCGATTTGCCCGACAGGACTCGAAATTCGCGCTAGGTTCATCGACAGCAATCCACTAAGAATGAGCATAGAACCAATCGTCAGCTTCCCCCAGGGATGTATGATTTTCCATTGTTGCTCCATCCTCTCTCCTCCTACATGGCAAGCGTGATCCAATAGCGACGGAGCTCCTTATTCGTCTCCGGCATCACGACCACGGATTCCAGAATTCCACCGTGTTTCTCAATAATTTTTTGCGACCCCGTATTGCCGACGTCGCACGTGAGCAAAACCTTATCCCGTTGAAGAAGTCGAGCTTTTTCCAATGCTAACCCAAGCAGAACAGAGCCATAGCCTTTTTTTCTGGACAATGGAGCGATGTCATAGCCGATATGTCCCGCATACAGCCTCGCTTCATCAAGCGTTAACACGGGCCGGATTCTTGTCACCCCTGCAATCCTGCCTGCATCCTGCAACCAGTAGGAATGAGTAGGAACCCATCCTTCCCAGTGCTTTCGTTGCTCCTTCAGCTTTTGAAGGTATCCGTCAAAATCGGTTGGCGCTTCTTTGTACCGGTTGAAGCATTCCACTTCACCAGCGGCTCGATATTCCTCTACCATCCGAAGGAATGCTTCTTTGTATGCTTCTTGCGGTTCGACTAGAACCAAATCAAACTCAGGCGCCCTCTCCATTGTGCCTACCCTCCATCTCTTCCTTCACACCCTGCTCAAGTGGCGAGTGAATTCTTTATAATCCGAAGTTTCATCTATCCTCAAAATGCTCATAACGACGAGCGAAATCCTGAACCAAGGGAAGGAACCGATCTCGTAAGTTTCCTAGATGAGTGTCGCTGCTAAGATCCAATTGAACAGGAGCGCCTTGATAAAACAGGATCCGTACCCCGTCATCTTCTTTGTCCAAGTAGGTTAGAATCGAGTTCAGTTCGATGCTCATTTGCACAAACCATTTGGATATAGAAAAGGAATCTCTGAACAGCAGACTCATATCCGTGGTTGCCGCCGTAAGGGATACTTCCAACTCACCGCCTGGTTGTTCTCGCTCCTTGATGTAGATGCAACCAATGCTGGCTTTACCGTCAGGCTCAATGTGTTTTTCGATCTCTTCTTGATCATAATGCGGCTTCCAATCATACCCGCCTTCAAGATATTTCAGGATAAAAGAGTCCATCGGAAAGTGAATGACCGTACAACCGCTATCGAATAGAGCTCCATTGTTCTTTATGTACTCATACATTCGTTCTCTATGTTCATTGGGAATGACGGTGACAAATCGATAATCCAAGCCCATTGAAGCACCTCGCTCTTTCGTGTGCTACGATTCCTTCTTCTTCAAGTTTACTATCTTCGCTGTCTCCAAGGCTTCGAACTCTACTCCGCCTTTGTGGATATAGTATTTGCTATGAACCTTTTCGAAATGAATGCCGATCGGCATGGCTTCCATTTCACCGAATCCGTATTCGTTTGCCTCGGACACGAGCTTTGGATAGGTGTAGGTCTTTTTCTTGCCGTCCCGATCTCGGAAATTGGACAAATGAAAAGGCAGAATGGACAGGATTCCTCCCGGCTTAAGGGTTCTCCTCGCTTCTTCGTACAGCCGGAATCGATGGTCTCCTTCTCCATGCAGGATATCATAGCACAGGAGCATGTCCAAGGATTGATCGGGGAATTCCAACCTATACTCGGCATTCCCCTTCGCGGTCTGAATATTGGCTAGTCCCTCTTCTTGAGCGGTTTGAGCAACCCAATTCAGACAAACCTTGTTGATATCAACCGCATAAACCTTCCCTTGGGTTCCCCCTAAAAATCTTGAAGCAGCAAACGTGTAATGGCCAAAGCCACACCCGTAATCCAGAATAACCGCATCCTTCGGTAACCCGAGGTCATGGAATAGCTTGGCTCCTTCTTCCCGTTCCCAGAGTTTGATCTTTTCGTGAAGGGTCATTTGGTTCCTCCTGTGTTATAGCATGTAGCACTTTCTTTAACTGAAAGAGTTCATTTTGACCTCCATATTACCATCTTTTTGTAAGTTGAGACTATAACAAATGACCACTCCGTCCCTTTCTTGCCTAATCCATTTCAGGATGGTTATGATAAGGTTGTGCATAGACCAACCCAATGGAGTGAGCCCGATGATCCATATTCTAGTTGTAGAAGACGACCGGCATACCAGAAGATTGTTTGAAGCCGTGCTGAAGCGCGAGGGCTACCTGGTTTCTACCGCTGAAGATGGGGTTCAGGCTTTGGACATGCTTGAGCAACAGCATATTGACCTCATCCTCCTGGATATAATGATGCCAAACATGGACGGGTATGAGTTTGCCAAGGAACTTCAGGATGCCGGAAGCCAGATTCCCATTCTGATGGCTACAGCCAAGCTTCTGCCAGAGGATAAGAAGAAAGGCTTCCGGCTCGGAACTGACGATTATATGACCAAGCCGATCGATACCGAGGAAATGCTGCTTCGGATTCACGCTCTGCTTCGCCGCACCCAGATTGCCAGCGCCCGCAAGCTGGTTGTCGGCCAGGTGGTTCTGGATTATGATGCTTTGACGGTTACGCGAGGTGAGGAGAAGCAGACCCTTCCGCAAAAGGAATTTTATCTGCTGTACAAGCTGCTGTCCTATCCGGATCGCATCTTCACCCGCATCCAACTGATGGATGAGATTTGGGGAATGGATAGCGAAAGCAGCGATACCACAGTCAACGTGCATATCAACCGCCTGCGGAAGCGGTTTGAAGGATACCCCGAGTTCGAGCTGGTCTCCGTCCGCAGCCTCGGGTACAAGGCGGTACGAAATCCATGAGCAGACTGGCGATTTGGATCAAAGAAAAAATTACGTTATCAGTTCTGTTTTCATTTATGGTTTTTATTATTTTCCTTAGTACCGTTGTGATTACCGGCATGCTGTTCTTTCCGGTGCATGTTTTGGGTCTATTCGATGATGACGGAACCGTACTGACCGTCCTTATTTTGATCTCCTGTATCATCATCGGTACCACGATATCCGGGTTTGCCAGCCGCAGAATGGTTAAATCCGTACGCGAATTCATCGAAGCGATCAAGCGACTGGCAGCCGGCGATTTTTCCACGCGCTTGCATTTGAAGAATCCACCCGAATACCGGATTTTATCCGAGAACTTTAACCGATTGGCCGAAGAACTTGGCGGCATCGAGATTTTGCGCACCGACTTCGTCAACAATTTCTCCCATGAATTTAAGACCCCCATTGTCTCCATCAAAGGCTTTGCCGAAATTCTAAAAAATGATGATCTCACTAAGGAAGAACGGGATGAATACCTCGATATCGTCATTGAGGAATCCGCCCGGCTCGCCTCGTTAGCTTCCAATGTGCTGGAGCTTTCGAAGATTGAGACTCAATCCATCCTGACGGATAAGCAAAAGGTGAACGTCGGAGAGCAGATCCGTCAGTGCGTGCTGCTGCTGACCGCCAAGATGGAAAAAAAGCATCTGGTGCTCCAGCTCAATCTCCATGACTATTCCGTATCCGGCAACAAAAAGCTGCTCAACCAGGTCTGGCTCAATCTGCTGGACAATGCGATTAAGTTCACACCCGAGCATGGAACGATAACCATTGAGATGAAGCGTGCCGAAGGATTTCTCGAATTGGTATTCCGCGATACCGGTACCGGGATTGTTCCGGAAGCCATCCCCCGAATCTTCGATAAATTCTATCAGGGGAACACCTCCCACTCGACAGCGGGCAACGGGCTCGGCCTAACCATTGTGCAGCGAATCGTGAACCTGCACGGCGGGAAGATCACCTGTGAGAGCGAGCCCTCCGGGGGAACCACATTCATCGTCACTCTGCCTTTTGAAGGATAACCCGAGCTTTGGAAGAACCGCGAGGTTTTTTCAAGGCTTTTTCTTTTTCAGAAAAGTTAACGTTCAGTTTATGTTGCTTCGGTACGATACAAGCATCAACCCACAAAGGAGTCAGACTTATGGTCAAAATACTTAAGTACTTGAAGCCGAAGGAATGGGCGTTCTTCGGCATAAGCATCCTGTTTATCATCGCTCAGGTGTGGCTGGATCTGGAACTGCCCGATTACATGAGGAAAATTACCCAGTTGGTTCAGACACCGGGAAGCGAAATGAGCAAAATTATCGCCACCGGCGGCTGGATGCTGCTCTGTGCGCTCGGCAGTTTGGCAACCTCCATCATCGTAGCCGGCATCGCCGCTCGAATTGCCGCCAACTTCTCTTCCCGGTTGCGCTCCAAGCTGTTTAATAAGGTGCAGTCCTTCTCCATGGAGGAAATCAACAGCTTCTCAACAGCCAGCCTGATTACCCGCTCGACCAATGACATCACCCAGGTACAGATGCTGATTGTCATCGGCTTGCAGCTGCTGGTGAAGGCGCCGATCCTCGCGGTATGGGCGCTGCTCAAGATTACCGGCAAGAGCTGGCAGTGGTCGCTGACGACCGGCATTGCTGTCGTAGTGCTCATCGTGATTGTCGGGATCTGCGTCCTGCTCGTCCTGCCTAAGTTCCAAAAGCTGCAGCAGTTGACGGATAACCTGAACCGGGTATCCCGCGAGAACCTGACCGGATTGCGTGTGATCCGCGCTTATAATGCGGAAGGCTACCAGGAAGACAAGTTCGGGGAAGCCAACCAGGAGCTGACCCGGACGAACCTGTTCGCGAACAACGTATTGGCTGTGCTGATGCCCAGCATCACCATGATCATGAGCGGGCTGAGCCTCGCCATTTATTGGGTAGGCGCGGCCCTCATTCAATCCGCCGCTCTTCCTGACAAAATGGACCTGTTCTCGGATATGATCGTCTTTTCTTCTTATGCCATTCAAGTGGTCATGGCCTTCATGATGCTGATCATGATCTTCATTCTGATGCCTCGTGCCCATGTGTCGGCCAAACGGATTAACGAGGTGCTGGATACTCCTCTAAGCTTGACGAATGGTTCTCTTTCGGGATCTCCCTCCAAGCTCATCGGAGAGGTGGAATTCCGAAATGTAGGGTTTAAATACCCCGATGCGGAGGATTACGTCCTCAAAGACATCAGCTTTACCGCCAAGAGAGGCGAAACGGTCGCTTTCATCGGGTCAACCGGCTGCGGCAAAAGCACCGTCATCAACCTGATCCCCCGGTTCTATGATGCAACGGAAGGAGAAGTGTTCGTCGACGGAGTCAACGTTAACCAATACGAGCAGAGCACCCTCCGCAACAAGATGGGCTATGTCTCGCAAAAGGCCGTGCTGTTCGGCGGGACCGTAACGTCCAATGTTGAATTCGGCGACAACGGAACCGATGTTTCCGCTGACGTAGTGGATGCGTTATATACCTCCCAAGCTTCGGATTTCGTGGAGAAAATGGAGGGCAGCTACGATGCGCACATTGCCCAAGGCGGCTCGAATTTGTCCGGCGGCCAAAAGCAGCGCCTCTCCATCGCCCGGGCCATCGCCCGCCGCCCGGAGATTCTGATCTTCGACGATTCCTTCTCCGCGCTGGATTACAAGACGGATCGGAAGCTGCGCAGCGAGCTGAAGAAGAGCGCCCGCGGGACAACCATGCTGATTGTCGCCCAGCGAATTGGCACCATTAAGGATGCGGACAAGATCATCGTGCTGGAAGACGGGCGTATCGCCGGCATGGGCACCCATGAGGAATTGATGGACACCTGCAGCGTGTATCAGGAGATCGCCTATTCGCAGCTGTCCAAGGAGGAGTTGGCCTAATGACTACCAAAACCAAACAACCCGGCACCTGGAGCAAGCTCCTTCGTTATGGCCGGACCTCGATACCAATTGTCCTCGTCGCCGTACTCAGTGCGGCCATCGGGACCGTGCTGACCTTGTTCGGACCGGATCAGCTTTCCGAGATGACCGACCTGATCACCCAAGGCGTCGCCACCGGGATTGATCTGGATGCCGTCGCCTCCATCGGATTTTATCTCATCATCATCTACGGCATCAGCGCCGTGCTTTCTCTGTTGCAAGGACTCATCATGTCGTCGGTGACGCAAAAGGTCTCCAAACGGTTAAGAGGCGACCTGGCTCATAAAATGAACCGACTCCCGATCTCGTACTACAATAAATCCACCACCGGCGACATTCTCTCTCGGGTGACCAACGATGTGGATACGATCGGGCAGGCGTTGAATCAAAGTATCGGTACACTGGTTACCGCCCTCGCCCTGTTTGTCGGGTCCATTGTCATGATGCTCAAAACGAATTGGATCATGACCGTGACGGCGATTGTTGCAACCATCATCGGCTTTGGCTTGATGGCGGTGATTATGAAGAAATCCCAGAAGTACTTTCAGAGTCAGCAAGAGTATTTGGGCAAAATCAACGGGCATGTCGAGGAAGTCTATACCGGGCATACCGTGGTAAAAGCCTACAATGCCGAGGCACAGATGCACGGCGCCTTTGAGGACTTGAACCAGAATCTGAAAACCAGTGTGTTCAAGGCTCAGTTCCTCTCCGGCCTGATGATGCCAATCATGATGTTTATCGGGAATTTGGGCTTCGTGGCCGTGTGTGTGGTAGGGGCAATTCTCGCCGCAAACGGAGATATTTCCTTCGGGGTCATCGTCGCCTTCATGATGTACGTCCGTTTCTTCACCCAGCCCCTCTCCCAGATGGCCCAGGCTGCACAAAGCCTGCAATCGGCTTCGGCAGCCAGCAAGCGCGTCTTTGAATTCCTGGAGGCCGAGGAAATGGATGACGAGAGCGAGAAAACAACCAAGCTGGAAGCTGCAACAGGGAAGGTGAAGTTCGAGCACGTGCGGTTTGCTTACGAAGGGACCGATCAGTTGGTCATCAAGGATTTCACCACAGAGGTTCAACCGGGGCAGAAGATCGCCATCGTCGGCCCTACCGGCGCAGGCAAAACCACGCTGGTCAACTTGCTCATCCGCTTCAACGAACTGACCGGCGGGGAGATTTATCTCGATGAAACCCCGATCAGCAGGTTGACCCGGGAAAATATCCATGATCAGTTCTGTATGGTGCTCCAGGACACCTGGCTGTTTGAAGGAACCATCCGAGAGAATCTGGTGTACAACCAAACCGGCATCACCGATCAAGAAATTCAAGAGGCCTGCAAATCGGTGGGCTTGCATCATTTCATTCAGACCTTGAGCGCCGGTTACGATACCGTACTGAACGACAAAGTGAATCTATCCGCTGGTCAAAAGCAACAGCTGACCATCGCCCGCGCCATGCTCAAGAATGCGCCGATGCTCATTCTCGACGAGGCGACCAGCTCGGTCGACACCCGAACGGAGCTGCTGATTCAGCAAGCGATGGACCGGCTGATGGAGGGCAGAACCTCCTTCGTCATCGCCCACCGCCTATCGACCATCAAGAACGCCGACGTCATCCTGGTGCTGAAGGATGGAGATATTCTGGAGAGCGGGAGCCACAGCGAGCTGCTGGCGAAGAACGGCTTCTACTCCGAGCTCTACAACAGCCAGTTCGAACAAGCTTCGTAACGCACGAGCATCCAAAAGAGAGCAGCCCGCCTTGGATTAACCAGGCGGAGCTGCTCTTTGTTTTTCCCGCCAAGCCGCGCTGTTCCTTGTACTCGTATTTATCAAGACGGGTACACCCGAATCACGATGTCCTGATCATGATTGCCAAAGCCAGCACCATAGAGGGTCAATCCACCGACGTTCACCGCATTCTCGTCTACGGTAAATCGAAGGGTCCAAAAGGGGGCCTGCAGGTTGATATCCTCCACGACCACATCCGACATCCATTCTCCATCCATATAGGTACCCGAGGCATCGACCCGGATGGTCTTTAATAACCCATACTGATTCACATTTCGATGCCACCACTTCGGTGTGTATTTCCCGCGAGCGGCTCTTCCAAAATCAGCCGGACTTGTCCACATTCCAAGAGAGACTCCATTAAAGAGGAATCGGATATCCGATGGCCAGTAATCTCGTAAGCCAGGTGCTTCCGAAGCCAATTCCATGGAGATCTCTATACAATCGGCAGTTCGATCGGGAAGCAGGACGTTCGGTGTTTTGTATTCGACATAGCCCCGGCCAAACCACAGAATGGCCGCATTCACCCTCTCCGGATCTGAAAAAAAGCGCGGGTCATCCCATACCCCGATTTCCTTTTCGAGGGTGCCAAGCCCACATGTCGGATAGATCTCAAAGGCGGTATAATGCCCGACTGATATTGAGCGTTCTCTCCCCTTTTCCTCCTTTTGGACGAATGGCAGCTTCACTTCAATGTTTTTTTCTAAGAGCCTGCACAGCTTGTGAGTTCCTCCATGAAGCCTCACCCTGCGGCTTCCCACTAATCCCGCTCGTTCAAGCTTGCGAATGTGCATGGTAATCATCGACGGGCTAAGCTCCAAGGCATGGGCAATCTCTTTCACGTTCATTTCCTTGTCCGCAATCAATTTCATGATTTGCCATCTCACTTCACTGGCGAGCGCCTCGTACAAGGGTAAGTAGTGGGGATCTCCATTCGCTTTTACCATGACATAGATCTCCTGACCAAAAGCTGAATTTATGTTTATCTTATTTTAAGAGATTTTACAAGCGCTTACAATCCAGCTGCATTGCCAGTTTCATCGCAGTGTTGTTTAATTTTTCTAGCAGACTCCCTTCATTTGCTAGCATGAACCGGATCTCCCCCCTAATATCCTCTTCCATATAGAGGATTTCACTCTCGGTAGGCTCCCGCCGTCTTCTTTCACTGCCCAGTATGGTTCTTTTCTCAAGATCCCGCATTTGAACGTTACTTTACCGGTAGGGGTTGTTCTTTCTATGTGGTCTCCTTTTATCAATTGGATTAACAACTTGAGGCTTCAAACAAAGCTTTATGTATCCTTTGCCTGTGTTGCGTTGATCCCGATCCTCCTTGTTGGAATGTTTCTGACAAGGGAGCTCCGTAATATGGCGATGGACAACACGTTGAAACAGCTCACCGCCAATGTTGACCGTGTTAAGAAGCGAACAGGCGAAATGCTCAACGTCCCTCTCGACATATCCTACCGTCTAGCCAACGACAGCCGTCTGGAGGAAGCCGTCAATTACCAATATGAATCGGTCTATGATGTGGTGAAGGCCTATTGGGACTATCCCAACTTTCGTGAGTTTGTCTCCCTATACAACAAAGAGATTCTGAGCATCCGCTTGTATATCAACAATCCGACCATGATCAACAACTGGGAGTTTATCCAGATTGATGAGAACCTCAAAAAAGAACCCTGGTACCAAACCGCTATGGCTCAGAAAAATCGGGTCGCTTGGAAATACATCCAGGATAATCGCAACGAGAACTATTATCTAAGCTTGATTCGCAAAGTGGATTTTGCCAAACAGAGGACGTCCGGTGTGCTGGTCATCAATTTGAACACGGATAAGCTCAACACCATTCTGGAACAAGAGACCTTTGAAACCATCATTGTGGACGAGAGCGACCATATCGTCGCCTCCAATTCGAAGGAGATATTGGGGAAATCCCTGAGTGAGATGAAGTGGAAACCGGAGACCACGGCCACCAAACAAGGTCTCTACAACGTAACCATTGACGATAAGCCGTACAAAATGATGATCGACCATTGGCAGCCGGGAGGGAGCCTTAACAGCCTTCGCATTATTTCCATCTTTCCGGTAGCCAGTATCGTTCAGGAACCTAACCGGATCATGCTAATGGCCCTCACTGTCATCCTGTCGGCGTTCCTCTTAGCCATTCTCCTCATCACCTTCTTTTCTCGGTTGCTTACTGGACGGATTCTGCTATTAAGCAAGCATATCTCCAAAGTCGCTTCCGGGAATTTAGCGGCTACCGCCGTCATTGACGGGAAAGACGAAATCGGCCACCTTGCCAGGCAATTCAACAACATGGTGTGGAACATCAACAGCCTGATGAGCGAAGTACAGGAAACCAACCGACAAAAAAATGCGATGGAAGCCAAACAAAACGAAATCAAATTTAAGATGATGGCCAACCAGATCAATCCCCATTTCTTATTCAATGCGCTAGAAGCCATTCGGATGAAAGCCCTTGTCAGGGGCCAAACCGATATCTCTCAGGTCGTCCGTCTTCTTGGGAAAATGATGCGTAAAAACCTGGAGGTTGGGAACAACCTGATCCGCCTGCAAAGCGAGCTGGAGACCGTTGAATGCTACCTCATGATTCAGAAATTTCGCTATGAAGACCGACTTTCTTATGAGCTGCAGGTTGATCCGCTGGCGAATTCGGTTCTAGTTCCGCCTCTCATCATTCAGCCGCTTGTGGAAAACTGCGTCATTCATGGGCTGGAGAATCGGATTGATGGGGGGATGGTTCGAATCGACATCCGCATCGAGCACCAGCTGCTTATCGTGCAGGTACACGATAACGGAATCGGCATCCATCAAACGCGGTTGGACGACATTCAACAGCTGCTGGCGAACCAGGACGATGATGAGTCTCCTCATATCGGCCTGCGAAACATTCATTCGCGGCTTCAACTGACGTATGGCCCGGAATATGGATTATCCCTCGCAAGCCAATACGGCTACGGAACCCAAGTCAGCTTTGAAATTCCTTTAAGGAGAGATTCCAATGTACCGAGTATTGATCGTGGATGATGAGTTGGGAATTCGCGAAGGGCTGACCGCACTGTTGGATTGGGCTTCACTTGGCTTTCAGGTTGTAGACACAGCAGCCAATGCCATTGAAGCCCATTACAAATATAAGCTCTATTCCCCCGATTTGATGATCATCGACATTCGCATGCCGGGGCAAAGCGGACTCGAACTGATCCGTGAACTGCGAGAAGTGGATTCGGAGCTGTCGATTATGATCCTCAGCGGCTATGCGGATTTTAGCTATGCCAAATCCGCAATGGCATACGGGATCCATCACTACCTGCTGAAACCCGTAGACGAAGAGGAATTGCAACAGAGCTTGCTCCAGCTATCTGCCAAGCTGGATGCGAGAGCCCTAGATCGCCAAAAGAATGCCGTCGTGAAGGGCTGGAGTCGGGAAATGCTGGTTCAAACGCTGCTATTGGAGAAGGACCCGGAAGCGATCCCTGCTTCACAAAAGTTCTTCACAGAAGCAGGGATAAGCGGGGATTCCTATCAGATCGTACTGATCCGGCTGCTTCTCCTGGATCAGACCGATAACGGCCCTTCTACCGCCGTGAAGGCAGAGCTATCCACGAGCTTCGAAAAGCAAGAATGGGGGACGGTGTTCTCCATCGACTCTTATTTGGGTGTTCTGATTCGGTTCTCCTTCCAAATGGAGCTGGAACGGAAAGCCATGGTCCAAGAGATCCGGGAGACCGTAACGACTCATGGCCTGGATTGTATGATCGCTGTAGGCGATAGGGCAAATAGCCTCAAGAGAGTTCCATCTTCGTATCAAACGGCTTTGACTCGAATGAGGGATTATTTCTTCTATGAAGACACGGGGACAATTGGACCGGATTCCAAACGGTTTAGGCTGGAGGCTCAAGTCGGAACAGAAGAATTGGAGAGAAAACTGGACACCCTCGTGGAACGTTTGTATTTCGCTATGGATACCGGAAGCAAAGAGGTATACCCTCGCTTGATCCAAGAAGCTGGCAAACTGATGATCAGCGCTCATTATTCTGAGATGGCCGTAAAATCACGGTTTGTGCGCATCATGACTTATCTCCTTAACAAGCTTTCCTCCCAGTACCCGGAGTCTGAGCCGTCACCTACCCGAATGGATGAGCAAATCCAGCATATTTACCGACACACCTCTTTGTTCAGCCTTCAGCGATACCTGGTCTCTCTACTGGAGCAATACAGCAACCGCATGGTTCGAGACCAGTTTGACGTCCTGATGAAACGAATGGTGGATCTCATCCATCGCCGCTACTCCGAGAATTTGAAACTCGAAACACTCGCCGATGTTTTCGCCTACAGCAGCGCCTATCTGGGGAAGCTGTTCAAAACCAACATGGGGCTCTCCTTCAACAGCTATTTGGATCAAGTTCGCATTGAGAAAGCGAAGGAATTGCTTGATCAGGGGTACAAAATTCACCAGGCTGCCAAAGAAGTGGGCTTCCAAGATGTCGACTATTTCCGTGATAAGTTCAAGAAGGTTGAAGGCGTCTCCCCCTCGGATTACCGCAGGAATAACCCAAATTCATGATATGGTGCAGGAATATTTTCTGAAAGCGCTTACGAAAAATGATGAGTTTTTCCCGGTTTTCCTTCGAAAATGTTCGGGTGTTACCGGATGTCGGCGGATACTATGATGAATACGGAAGGGGGATTCAAAATGAAAGCGCTTACTACCGTGAAGCGGGTGAAATCCAAGAAACCGCGATCCCATTTTTGGGGAACGTTCATGCAGCAGAAATACCTCTACTTGATGGCCATTCCATTTGTACTCTGGGCTTTCGTATTCAATTATTTGCCCCTTTGGGGATGGACGATGGCCTTTCAAAAATACAAGGCAGGCAAGTCTTTTTTTGATCAGACCTGGGTAGGACTGCAATATTTCCGAGAGTTGTTTCAGGATGAGCAATTCTATCAGGCACTGCGAAACACATTGGGCATGAGCTTCATGGGGTTGATCGCCGGTTTTACGGTTCCCATCCTCTTCGCCATTCTATTGAATGAGCTGCGGATCCAGATATTGAAACGGTTTGTTCAGACGATTTCCTACCTTCCCCACTTCGTATCCTGGGTGGTAGCGGCCGGGATTGTTACGAAAATGCTGTCCACTGAGAACGGGGCTGTGAATGATCTCCTGCTTGCTCTGCATCTCATCGACGAGCCCATTCAATTTATGGCGAAGGGTCATTTGTTCTGGGGGATCGTCACGGCTTCCGATGTATGGAAGGAGACCGGCTGGAATGCCATCATCTACTTGGCCGCGATCGCAGGAATCGGCCCAGACCTGTATGAGGCAGCCAGGGTGGATGGAGCCAGTCGCTTGCAGCAAGTATGGCATATTACGCTGCCAGGAATCCGGTCGACCATCATTATCCTGCTCATTATGTCGATCGGTCACCTAACCAGCATTGGCTTTGAAAAGCAGTTTCTTCTCGGGAACAATCTGGTTCGCGATTACTCCCAAACCTTGGATCTCTATGCCCTCAATTACGGCTTGGGCTTGGGACGATTCTCATTCGGGACGGCGATCAATATCTTTAATTCCGTGGTGAGTGTCATCCTGCTCTTTACAGCCAATGGCATTTTCAAAAAAATCACGAAGGAAAGCATTATTTAGGAGGCCCCCTTGATGAGAATGAAAAGAATGGCCGCCATGAGCTGGTCCGACCGCATCTTCGATCTGGCTGTCTATCTGGTGATTACCGTCGTGACGATCGCCACGCTGTATCCCTTTCTCAACGTGCTCGCGATCTCGTTTAACGACTCCACGGACAGCATAAAAGGCGGAATAACCATTTTCCCTCGGGTCTTTACGGTAAAAAACTATGAAACCATATTTGCTTACTCCGGTCTGTTGACAGGCCTCAAAATTTCGATTCTGCGCACCTTGGTCGGCACTCTGCTCGGCTTGATCAGCGCGTCCATGCTGGCCTTCACCTTGAGCCGTATGGATTTCCAGGCGCGCAAATTCATCTCCACCTTTCTCGCCTTGACGATGTACGTCTCGGGAGGGCTGATTCCCATCTACATTCTGATCAAAGACTTAAACATGGTGGGAACATTCGCCGTCTACGTCCTCCCTTCCCTCGTAAGTGCATTCAACGTATTCGTTATCCGCTCCTTTATGGACGGACTCCCCTATGCGTTACAAGAATCTGCGAAGCTGGATGGAGCCAACGACTTTACCATCTTCTGGCGGGTCATCCTCCCGCTGACTAAGCCCGCACTTGCCACCATCGCCTTGTTCCTGGCCGTCGGCCAGTGGAACGCTTGGTTGGATACCTATCTCTACAACGGATCCAAGCCGCACTTGACCACCTTGCAGTTTGAGCTCATGAAGGTCATTCAAAGCACCACGACCAATGCGGACAGCTTCCGCGGACGCAACATGACGGAGGTCATGGCTCAAATCTCCCCGGAATCCGTCAAGATGGCCATCACGATCGTCGTTACGGTCCCGATCCTGCTCGTCTACCCTTTCTTGCAGCGCTATTTTGTCAAGGGAATGACGCTCGGTTCCGTAAAAAGCTAACGAACCTCTGGTATGTTCAGGCTCTGCCTGTTTGTACAATAATGCGTTCATCATTAAAGGGAGGGTTTCAATCATGGCAAGAAAGAAAGCCAAAACACTCGCGATGGCAATGGCCTTGACACTGCTGATCGGTACGCTCGCAAGCTGCGGAAGCTCCAAGGGCACAGCAGACAAACCGGAAGCCAGCACCGATGGCACAAAACCGACTTCCGCCGCAACGAAGTCAGAGGATCTAAGTCCGCTGAAGCTCACTTTCTTTGCGGAAGATCCAAACCCGAATTGGAACAACATGCAGGATGATATCAGCAAAGTCATCACCGAGAAGACCGGCGTTACCCTGGATGCCGAATTCGCTGTCGGCGATCCTCAGCAAAAAATCGCCCTTATCGCAGCAGGCGGGGATTACCCGGACATCATCTCGGCTAAGGGCGATATCGGAAAGCTGGTGGATGCCGGGGCCGTCATTGATCTGACCGAGTTGATCGACAAGTATGCCCCCAACATCAAACGTGTTCTCGGGGATAATCTGGCCCGCGCGAAATACACCAACGAGGACCAGTCCATCTATGCGATCCCCACCTGGTCGGCCGTCGATGAGAAAAAATTTGTGGCGGGCGGCGGCTTCGAGCTTCAGCATCGCGTCGTCAAGGAAGCCGGTTACCCTGAAATCCGCACGGTGAAGGATTATGAGAATGTGATCAAAGCCTATTTGGAGAAGCACCCAACCGATGAGAACGGCAATAAAAACATCGGGCTTTCCCTGAATTCGGATGATTGGCACATGTACATTTCGGTTACCAACCCCGCAGTTGCCACAACAGGCGGTTCGGATGACGGGGAATATTACATTGACCAAAAGACACATGAGGCGATTTACCACTTCCGCCGTCCCGAAGAGAAAGAGTATTTCCGTTGGTTGAACCATATGAATGATATCGGTTTGCTGGATAAAGAAAGCTTCGTGCAAAAGTACGATCAATACAAAGCAAAAGTGGCTACGGGACGTGTGCTTGGCCTGATCGATCAGGACTGGGACTATAATGACGCGCAGCAAGCCTTGAAAACCGCAAGCAAATTCGATCAAACGTATGGCCATTACCCGGTAACCTTGACGAAGGACTATAAAGAAACAAGCTTCTGGCCGACCGGCTTTATGGGCGGGTACGGAATATCCATCTCGTCCAAGAATCCGGACCCGGTTCGAACGATTAAGTTCCTGGATTTCCTCGCTTCTGATGAAGGGCAAATTTTGAACAACTGGGGAGTCGAAGGCAAACAATATGTAGTCGAGAACGGCAAACGTGTGGTTCCCGCAGAAGTACAAGAGCGAATCAACAACGACAACACCGCATTCACCAAAGAATCGGGGATCGGCTTCTATTGGAATATGATGGTTCACTACGGGGATGGTGTGAAGGATTCTACGGGCAATTATTATACCAAGAACTTCCCGGAACAACTGGTACTTGGCTACAGTGAGGCCGAGAAGGAAACCTTGAAGGCTTATAATGCCACCACCTGGAAGGACCTCTTCCCGAAGGAAGAAGAGTTCCCGGAAAAGGCCTATGGAGCAGCATGGAATATTACCATTCCCGGCGAGGATGAAGTCACGATTCTGGCGAACAAGATGAAGGACATTACTTGGAAGCGAATCCCCGAAGCCATCTTAGCCAAACCGGCTGATTTTGATAAGATCTGGGATTCGTACATGGCGGAGTTGGATAAAGCCGGCGTGAAGAAAATGGAAGAAGGCTTCACCAAGTATGTGAAGGACCGCGTATCGCTGTGGAGCAGTAAATAGGCGGATCTCGAACCGTAATAAAGAGGAGCCAAGCGGATCGCCCGCTCGGCTCCTCTTTTCGTAAGGAAGACTGCTAATTTCCATATACCTCAAATGAAAAGTGCCCCGCACAGACGTTCTTGGGTAACCCATTGTAGACAATTCTTACGTACCTCCCGGAGGCAATAAAAGAGTCCCGTCGCGTTTGTTCGGTTAAGGTTTGACCCGTTTGGTTCGCTGCAACCTTCCATTCGTTCCCGTCTACCGATGTTTGAATGACATACAGGAAATTGCCTTCCTGATGAAACGTCACCCGGGTCCCGGTAATGAACTTTTCCTCCCCCAAGTCGACTTGCCACCAATGGCCGGATCGATCGTCAGCCGCCATCCACATCGTATGAGCGAGGCCATCATTTCCATAATGAGCTTCGAATTGGTTATCTTTCACACTGTCGCTCAAGGCGTATTTCCCTAAAGCGAGTTCCCGTTCTTGAAAGGGTTGCGCTTCTTCCGAATCGGCGTTAAGCTCTTTCTTTTTCAGCAAATTACGGAGATCTTGGACCTCCACGGTCATGTTCGGGGCAAATGCCTCCGTAGACATGTACCGAATCAAACTCTCTCGAAGCTGAACCGCTGCAGGCCGGTTCTCTAATTCATCTTCAACATTGATCCCGCAAATGAGCAGCTTACCCGCGCCGACAACATATTCCGTTAGATTCGTCATTTTCCAATTATGATAGAAGTTTGGAATCACTTGAACAATCGGGTCAAACGGAAGGCCTTCCGGGATGACAAGCGATATTGATCGATCCAGCAGGTCTTTCCATTGATACTCCGCATACGTTTGGGTCGGAAATCCCTTCAAAGCCGCGTGATCCGATTGTATTACAACTCCGCAAGGATTCTCCGTCGCAAAGTGAACCGGACTCCAAAAGACAGGATGGAACTTTCCGGGAGCCGAATTCTCCAGATCGGTCTGGTTGAGGAGAAGAAGAACTCGCGCTCCTTCCGTCAGCTTGCGAAGCAGCTCTTCGTCCAAACGGTTTGCAACCGTAATTTCACATTTCTCGTCGGGCTCGGGCTTCTCTTCTGCAACGGCATAGACCCAAATCGGCCATTCGTTGCTTAGTTCCGTATCCTCCATTTCCAGGGTTACCGTGTAACGATCGCTTTTCCGAACCTTCTTCAAAGCGTCCGAAGTCAACCCTCCCAGCGAAATCCCCGATCCCCATGGAATGTTCTCCGTTTCGATTGTGCCGCAGTCAGCGAGCTTCCCTTCCCCATCCTTGATGCTCCATTTGATGCGGGACGGCGGAAGTTCGGTTTCACCAAAATGAGCAATGTTAACCTCGGCAGTAAAAGGGTCGCCTGCTCGGTAGATCCGTTGAGGCATCCGAAGCAGAAGAACCGTTGGCCCGCAGAAGCGGCGGAATTGACGAGGGGCTATCAACCCTTTGGACTCCCAGAAGGCATTCAGGATTCCGACGGTAGCCGTGCTTTGCCCTGGAAAATCATGCAGATCAAGCAGCTGAAATCCGCCGAGCTCCGGTGTGCGGAGGGCCGCTTCTATTTCATCCCGGTACAACTGAAGCGCCAGCATACCGGATCCATGCACAAAGCGGCGAATATCCTTATCGATTCCCCGTCTGACCATGTCCTCACGGATGACCTCCAGATTCACCGGGCGCAAAGCTCCATGGTACCGATCAATCTCCTCCACGTCAGGATAAACCGAATACTGACCGACTTCATGTGTAACCACAGGTACAGGCCGCCTGGCTATGGCCTCGCGAAAGTCGAGTTCCGTGGAAGTCGATAATTCGTCAAGGAAGTACTGGCCCCGAGCTCCCACTTCATCCACGGTTTGGGCACAGAATAGATCATCCGCCGGATCCAGCGGTCGATCCCAGTTGGTCGTTAGCGTATACAGCCGTCTGTTATCGATTGCTTTTAGATCGGCAACCATCCGATGGAGTAAATCAAAATCTCCGTTCAGCTCATTTCCATTGCTGTAAATGCAGAAGGAAGGATGATTTCCGTAAGCTTCTATAATCCGTCGAGCCTCCATAGGTAAATAAGAATAATGGTCAGGATGTGCCCCGACCGGCGTATTCCAGGTGTCCATCCATAGGGGAGCCTCTACCTGGAGATAGATTCCTAATCGGTCTGCTGCTTCAAATGCGGTTTCCGGCGGACACCAGGAATGAAATCGGATATGATTCAAGCCGTACTCTTTTGCGATGGTGAACAATCGATCCCACGCGCTGACCTCCATCGGAGGGTGGCCTGTAAGGGGGAAAATGCAGCATTCCAAAGTTCCCCTTAAAAACACCGGTCTTCCATTGACCTCCAGCAACCTTTCGTTTCGCTTAAAACTTCTAAGTCCGAACGTTTGCGTGGCATGGACTTGAACAGCCTCTCCGTCCTGATCCATTCGCCCTTCGATCTTCATCTCATAGACGTTGGGATGGAACTCATCCCATAGCAGCGGATGATCTCCCATGTCATAGAACCATTCAAAGGATTCCGAGGAACCCGCCGCTATGAACAACTCCTCTTCGATGGCTGGTACGGTATGCCTGTTCTCCCCAGTAAGAGTCTCAGCGTACATGCTAATGGCAACAGCAGCCTCTGCTTCCGTAAGATTATGACATGTCCCTTTCACCATAACCGAACGCAGATCTGGTTCCGGGTAGATTTGCAGATTTGTGATGTGTACCGGTTCCACAACTTGGAGCTCGATTCTACCGACTATTCCGTTCCAGATCGACTGGGTTTCTTCGGTGTATGCGCTAGGGTGGGTTCCCAGATTCTGAATATCGCGGTTATCGATTCGGATGGCAATCCGGTTCGTCTCTCCTACTCGGATATATGCCGAGACATTATACTCATGGGGAACAGACAGGCTATCCTGCTGACCGACAAGTTCGCCATTCACCCAAACCGTAGATTGGAACATCACGCGTTCCAGGAAGAGCGAGAATGGCTTGCCTATCCATTCGGCGGGAACTTCCGTCTCCACTTCATACCAGGCCGCTCCGATATAGGAATATCGTTGACGAAGAGAACGAACCGTTTCCCTGTTTAGCTCATCCCCCCATTCCTCGGCATGGCCTACGCCATTTAATGTCAAGGTACCGGGAAGCGTAACCACACCCTGAGCTGCAAAGGATTGATGTTGATGCCAAACCTCGCTTTCCCCTTGGTCTTGCGGATCAAGCGCATAGTTCCACAGCCCTGCTAGATTGATGCCTCTTTCCGGTTGAATTCCAGCCATCTCTTCACTCTCCGTTCCCGTCAGATAGGGACTCCTTGCTCAGCCGCAGATGCAGCCCCGAGCCGATATGGTTGCAATCCAGCCGCAGGGCTTCATGGAACTCTCCTTCTGCCGCAGCCTGTTGACCGAGGCCAAGCAGTCCAAGCCCTCTCATGAACCGGCAGTGGATTTCGTTCTTCTTGTTGAGGTCTTCGTCGAAGACGAGGAAGTCCGGCAACGAGACGGCAAAATAGTCGATCTTCACGTCGTCGAACAGATGCTTCTCCGCGTAATCCACCAGTTTGTTGAACCGGCGTTTCGCTTCCTGTACATTGCCCAGCTTTAGCCAGGCCAATCCTTGATAAAAGATCATTTCCGGCGGCTGGTCGTTGTAGTACATGGCGCTCGTCGGTTCCTCCAGTCCACTCGAGGCTACGCGGAACGCAGCTTCCGCCTTTTCCCGCTCCTCCAAACCTTCGTAAGCACAGCCGAGATAATAATAGACATTGTTCTCCTGCGCACCGGCCAGCTTGCCTTCCCCAAGGTTAAGCGGATAGACAAGCGCTTTATGCAGCAGCTCAACCGCTTGCCCGTAATGGCCCGCCTCCATGCTTTGTTTTGCCAGTTCGACATGCGCCAGCACATATTGCCCGGTCGCCTTGCCTTCGCCGCCCTCCCACGGATGGAAATTCCGCGCGGCTAGCAGCGCCAACGCCTCCTCCTGTTTCCCGAGCAAGTTGTGCAGAGCTACGTATTCGATATACAGATCATCGCGAGCGCTGATAAGTCCGATATGCGACTCCAGGAAATTCAGGCGTTCTGCCGCCGTAAGCCCCATTTTCTTGTACAGCTGGTCCAGCTCGAACAATATGCGGGCATCGTCCGGCTCACAGGCCAAAGCCTTCTCCAGAGAGATCCGTGCAGCGGCAGCGTCGCCCCGTTTGTTGGAATAGGCCAACGCCAGGTTCCGATGCACGACCGAATAGCTGTCGTCGATGGCGCGCGATTGCTCCCACAGAAGAACGGCTTCCTGATGACGTTTCTTGTCGTAGAGCAGGTTGCCAAGATAATAGCGGGCTTTGGCATCTGCGGCGTTGGCCGAAATGACATAGTCCAGCACCTGAAGCTCGAACAGCGAATTCGGGAACACGTAATCGGGAGCCGCGGCGCTGCCGGCAGCAAGATAACGCTCCGCTGCTTCGGCTTGGCCGAGTTGGCCGTACAGGTAGCCCAGCGTGTAGTGGACGAGCGGATCCTGCGAGCCGTTCAACAGAAGCAGCACGCCCGCTGCATCTTCGTATAAGCCGGCGGCGGCATAATCGGAAGCCAGCTCCAGGTAGTTCCTCGGCTCACCGCGCAGCAGTGCCTTGAATTCGTCGAGCGCGGCGGCGGATGCGTCGCGTAAGCCCAATGCTTCGCGGATGATAGCGAGCTCGTAAGTAGCGCCGAAGTCGGCGACATCCAGCTTCAGCGTATCTTCTGCGAATGCGGTAGCTTCGCACAGTCTGCCCAGCTTGCGCAGCGCGGCCGTTTTGACATTGCGCGATTTGTAGTTGCGCGCGTTGCGGATCAGTGAGCGCTCGGCCAGGTCGAGCGCCTCGGCGAAATTCCCCTTGGCGGCGGCAATTTGCGCCAGGGAGAAATATCCGCCATCCTGCCATGCCGCGCTCCAGACCGCCTTGTAGAAGGCGGCGTACGCTTCGTCCAGGCGCCCCTGCAGCTTGAGGCTGAGTCCAAGCTGATAATAGGCTTCGCCGTCATACGGATTCGGGTTCCGCCACGTAACCCGCTTGACCGCCTTGCGGAAATGCTGCTCGCTTTCCGCGAACAGCCCTCTGCGCAGCAGCAGGGTACCGTAGGCGATGTTGATCCGGCTGTCTCCTTCGTCGCGCTTGAGCCCTTCCAGGTAATAGGACTCCGGCTCAAAGGTGGCATGGCGGTACTGCTCCAGGTGCAGCCCGGCCAGATAAAGCTCTTCATTGGTAGCCAGCTCGGCCGGTTCCGGCAGCGGCTTAGCGGCATCCGGTACCTGTTCGATCTCTTTTTTCTGCGGTGCGTAAGCAACAAGCAAGACACCTGCCGCATCTTTTACCGAAAGCACTAGCTCGTGATCCTGCACACCCGAAGCAAGCTCAACTTCCGCCGAGAACGTCTCCGCTGGCGTCAGTGTCAGCCTCTTGGCCAGAAGAAGACCTTGCGGTCCAGAGAGCTCAACCGTGGCATCCTCATAGCGGGACGTCGTATACACATAGACGGACGCAAGGCTTTGCCCTTCATCCACTTCAAGATTGACCGCTGCTTCGGTGGTTGCATTCTTGACGACGCCGATGTTTTTGTAAGGCATGAAGTATTGGGTAAAGGTCTTCTCTTCATATGGTTGCAGCCACGTAAAGTCCGGCTGGTTGTCCGTAAATACGCCGGTCATCAGCTCGATGTACGGACCGTCCTCGTCCGTCAGATTGCGGTCCCAAGCCTGGCCGAATTCTCCGTTGCCCCAAGTCCATTGCTTCTTACCCGGCGAGATGTGATGGTTGGCGACATGCAGCAGTCCAGCCTGCACGGAATGGTCGTAACCGCCCACGAAATTGTAATCCGACTTGTACGCCATGTAGGACGTCGGCACGGGGATATTCTTGTAACGAGATATGTCTACGCCGGAGGAGTAATCCATCTTGTAGTAAGTGCCTGTTGCGATCGGGTAGCGGGAGACGTCCCGTTTTCCGTGATCGAACACCGCGGTCACATCGGGAGGAAAAACGGACTGGGTATGGTCGTTGACGGCCACGGCCGGATTCGCCCACCACAGGAACGTTTGCGGCTCCGGGGTGCGGTTGTACAGCTGCGCCGAAATCTCCAGATAGGCTTTGTCCGGATATAGAGTAAAGCCAGCCGTCACCTTCGTGCCGTACATCCGGTCGATTTCGCTGACCCAGCAGGTGACGCTGCCGTCCGCTTTCTCCTCCAGCTTGTATTCGACGGGTCCGTACGTGTTCGGACGGTGATGCTGCGGCCAGTTGAACTCGATTCCGCCGGAAATCCACGGCCCGGCCAGGCCGACGAGCGCCGGCTTGATCACCTGGTTGTAATAGACAAAATCATAATCGTTCGTGCGGTCAACCGCGCGGTAAATTCGTCCTCCCAGTTCCGGCATGATTTCAATACGCAGGTACGGGTTCTCCAGCACGACGATTTGATAAGGAGCTGGCTTCTTTTCGTCTTCGATCTTCTCGACAACGGGATGCGGATAAACCCGTCCAGAGCTTCCCTGATACACGCGTTTCTCCAGAAACATTGGGTTTTTATTCGGTTCACCGATTCCATAGGTCGGGATCTGCACGGTTTCTTCCCAAATCTTTGCGGTAGAGGCTCTATCCATCCCACAATCACTCCCGTGTGTAAAGGTAAGGTATACGTTCACAATACAGGAGGACGTGCGGCCTTACCATTCACGAAATTCGGAACATGATGGACGATTCTCTTATGCAACGTTATACTGGGCTTGATCAAGCAGAGAGGGGATTCCCCATTGTGAAAAAGACAAAAGGCTTTAAGTCGGAAAAGATCATCGTCCTCCCCGCCTATCAGCTGGAGCAAATTACCGCACATCCGCTCAACCGAAACCTGTACGTCACGGATATCGGCTTTTTCCCGCGCGCGCGTAATCATTACAGGGAGCGGCCGCAAGGCTGCGATACCTGCATCTTGATCTATTGCGCCGAGGGAGCAGGCCGCGTCGTCATCAACGGAATTGAGCATGAGGTAATGGAGCGGCAGCTCATCGTCCTCCCGGCGGACACACCGCATGCCTACTGGACGGATACCGAGCATCCATGGACGATATACTGGTTCCACTTCAAGGGTGACCAGGCGGCAGACTATGCGACTCTCCTCAAAGGCGGGGCCTCTCCGTTGACGCTATCCGCTGTGGATTCCGAGAAGTTCATCACGCTCTTCCATCAATGCTTCGACTTGTTGTCCGGGGGCGCCTACTCTCCGGCGCATCAGGTTCTTGCGATGCAGACAGCCGCTTATGCGTTGAGCACACTTGGGCTCATTCCCGAGCGCGAGGACGAGGATCGCAGGAAGCAATCTATCGAAACCGCCATCCACCTGATGAAGATGAAGCTGGAGGAAAGTCTGACTCTGGACGAAATCAGCCAGTATACGCAAATTTCCAAGCAGCATCTCAATCATCTGTTCAAAACCTCGGTCGGGTTCGCCCCAATCGATTATTATCTCCGTCTGAAAATGCAGCGCGCCTGTCAACTCCTCGACCTAACCGCACTCAGCGTCAAAGAGGTCTGCCATACGCTCGGCTTCAAGGATCCGTACTATTTCTCGCGACTGTTCCGCAAGATCATCGGGCTATCACCCACCGATTACCGGAACAAGCTGAAGGGGTAAACGGGAAAACGGACAGTACGATTGCGTTTGGTGATCAGGGAATCGTTCAATCGTACTCAACTTGCTAAAATCCCCTCATATTTTCATCTAGAATCCGCACAACCTCGTCCATGCAATCTGCAAATCTGCGGATTTGCTTCACGATGGGGTCGCGTGTCTCTTTCACTTGTAAGGTTTCTGTCTTACAGCCAAAAGCACCGCCGAGCGTTTCCAGATTAGAATCGCCATATCGTTGCTTCATTTCTTCGCGTTCTTCGGGCGAGTGAACATCCTTTATCCAATGACCGCCATTCCACAGGTAATTCATGATTCGGTATTGCTTGCGCACGTCTTCCAAGAATGTGAAATCCGGGTTCAGCTCTTGAGCCTTTTCAAGAAACTCTTGGCTCCCTCCGCTGTTGGTTGCCAAATTCAATACATAGACTTCGTAAGTGAAAAAGTCCACGTTGACCTTGTCAAATTTGCCATTTTCAATGTCATTTGCCCATAAGTGAAACGCTTCTGCGCCGAACACATACTCGTCTGTTTTCATGGTTAGCAATTTAGGCAACTGGATGATCGCTTCACGGTAGATTTGTTTTAGCGGCACCTCGCGGTTTTTATTGCCTGTGACTATCCATCCCTTTGTGTCATACTCTTCATTTTCAAACCGTTGTTCATCAAGAACCCAACGTTCTGGCGCTGTCATGTTTTCGCGCAAATACAGGAGCGTAGTGCCATCCCCTTCATACCCTACGATAACTCCCGGAGGACCGCCGTGATATAAAATGACGGGCACCCCCTTGTCGATGCTTGCCGTAATCCTTCTTATGTACTTTTCTTTCTCCGACTGAAGTTCACGAATGGAGATGGATTCAGCAGCGTAACCTAACTTATCAAAAACACTTGAGAACTTACGCAATCCCAAATAATAATCGGATGCGCTGTCACCCTTAAAGCTCTTTAATGAATAGAATGGAACGAAACTATCACCCGTTATGCCTGCAATCAACGAATAATCCGCAAATTTCATTTCCCCAATGCAATCCATCACATACCGTGCCGCACTGTTGAAATGGTAGTTCTCCCCACCCCTATTGAAAAAAACTCGGGGAATGTGCGGAATCATTTTTGTGTTCATATTAAAGCCTCCTCGTACTTCGATTCTTAGGAAGATGGGGGCAAAGGAGTTAAGCTTGCTCGAACTGCGTTTTGCTTCGGACGGTGTAATGCCGTGGAATCGCGTAAATGCCTTGGAGAAGCTTTCCGGTGAATCATACCGGTATTTCAATGCAGCATCCATGACTTTTGAATCGGGTTTCGCCAGTTCTTCGCCCGCCAGCGTCAATCTGCGGCAACGAATGTAATCCGCAATCGTCACCCCTGTGACGATGCTGAATGTACGTTGAAAATTTGCATTGGACGAGTAGGAATGTCTTGCGACGCTGTTGTTGTCTAATTCTTCATCTAGTAGGTGATTCTCGATATAGTTCAGCGCAAGTTGAATACTCTGGATCCAATCCATCTGTTCCCCACCCTCCTGAGAGTTATGGTAGCATCAAGGCGTCTCTTTATCCTGTCATAGAATGCTCGTTTGTGTCTAATGTCCAAATAAGAAAACAAGCGATCCATCGAGAGAAAGGGTTAGCTGCCTTCTCGAAGATCGCTTGTTTGTTTTTAACGAGAACTTTTATCATCCAGGCTGCACTTTGTCAGCTTACATCCTCAGCTGCACTTGCTGTACCCGCAGTTTGCGCAGGTTTTGCAGCCTTCCGTATTGATCAACGAAATCGAGCCGCAGGCCGGGCACAGGTCCTTGCTGCTGTCATCATAGGCGTGCGCTTGCATCGGCTCCACGGCAGTCAGCCCAGGCGGGAGCGCAGACCCCGCCGCTTCGCTGGCGGCATGCGACACCGCCAAGTCGGCTTCGCTTAGGTAGCCCGCAGATGCGCTTCCTCCCGCTGGAGCGGTCGCCTCTGCATCGCTGATGTGGATCTCCAGCGCCTTCGCGACGGCATCAGCGATGGATTCTACGCGATTCGCACCGAAGCCGATGGCGCCGGAGCCGCCGATTCCCTTCAGGTGCTTGATGAGCAGACTCACCTTGTTGCCGTGATCGCCATAGCGCAGGAACAAGGAGCAGACGCGGCCGAGCGCTTCCGCCATGGCGAAGACGTCCGAGCCGGCTTTGCCCACGTTCAGGAAGATTTCGCTCGGTGCTCCGTTCAGGTCGTTGATGGTGATGTACGCCATTCCGAACGGGGTATTGATCTTATAAGTAGCCCCTCTTAAGATCTGCGGACGGCGTTTGTACTCCTTGTCGATCACCTTCGTTGCGGCCAAAGCGCTTGAAGCGGAGGCATCCGATGGGGCAACGGAAACAGCTGCTGGTTCCGTTTCTTCGGTGGTTGCTTTCTGTTCAGCCGGAGCCGCTTCCTCCTTCTTGTCCTCCTTCTTCTCGGTGGACAAGACCTGCTCGTTGCGGCTGCCGTCGCGGTAGATCGTTACACCCTTGCAGCCCAAGTCAAAGGCAAGCTCATACAGCTTCTTCGTATCCTCGACCGTGAAGTCGTTCGGGGCATTGGCCGTCTTCGAGATCGAGCTGTCCACCCAGCGCTGAATGGCCGCTTGCGCGCGGATGTGATCCTCCGCGGACAGCGTCATCGCGGTCACGAAGTGGGCAGGAAGCTCTTGTCCGGGGTGATTTTCCAGCCATTCCTGGGCGATCGGAACGTATTGCTTGTCAAAGCCAAGACGGCTTTGGCGGTAATATTCGAAGGCAAAATACGGCTCAATCCCGGTCGACGTCCCCACCATCGTTCCCGTGCTTCCCGTCGGAGCCTGGGTGAGAACCGTGACGTTGCGCATCCCTTGCTGGCGGATGGCCTCTGCCACTTCCGGGTAAGCCTCCGTCAGGTTTTTCATGAAGCCGCTTTGCAGGTACAGCTCGGTGTCGAAATGCGGGAAGGAGCCCTTCTCGATCGCAATTTCGGAGCTGGCCAGGTAGGCTTCCTTCGCCATGAAGCCGTACAGCTTGTCCAGGAAGAGCAGTGATTCCGGGCTCCCGTAGCGAATCTCCAGCTTAATCATCAGCTCGGCCAGCCCCATCGTGCCGAGGCCGACGCGCCGCTCGCCTTGCTGGTTCACCCGGTTTTCCTCAAAGTGATAAGGGGTCGTGTCAATGACATTGTCCAGGAAACGGGTCGACCAACGAACCACCTTGCCCAGCTCATCCCACTCTACATCGTTTTTGTCCGCATCATAGAACTTGGACAGGTTGACGGCGGACAGGTTGCAGACGCCCCAAGCCGGAAGACCTTGCTCCCCGCACGGATTGGTGCAGATGATTGGATTGAAATACCAGCTGTTGGACATCTGGTTGTAGTATTCCATGAACACGACACCCGGCTCCGCTGATTTCCAGGCGGATTCAATGATGGTATGCCAGACCTCGCGTGCCTTGACCGTGCGGAAGAGTTTGACTGGCTTGCCCGCCTTGCGCCATTTGTCGAGATCGCCGTCCCAGGTCTCGTTGTAGTCCTCCACCGTGGTATCCGGGAAGACGAGATCCCAGTCGAGGTCCTCTTTGACGGCTTTCATGAAACCGTTGCTGACGCAAACCGACAGGTTGGCGTTGGTGACCTGGCCCATCGTCTGCTTGACGGTGATGAAGTCAAGGAGATCGGGATGCCAGTCGTTCAGCATGAGCATGAGTGCACCGCGGCGGCTGCCGCCTTGTTCGATCAGCCCCGTCGTGTAGCTGAATAGGCCGCCCCAGGAAACGGCACCGGAGGACGAACCGTTAACCCCTTGCACGATGGCACGGCGCGGACGGAGTGATGACAGGTTGATGCCGACTCCGCCGCCGCGGGACATGATCTCGGTCATCTCGCTCAAGGTCGCCATAATGCCGCCGCGGCTATCCTTCGGCGAAGGAATGACGTAGCAGTTGAAGAGCGTCAGTTCTTCGCTTGCACCGGCTCCCGCCGCAATCCGGCCACCTGGAACGAGTTTCCAATCGTCAAGAATGTATCGGAACTTCTCCGTCCATTCTGCTTGCTTCTTAGGAGCTTCTACCAAAGACATGGCTTTCGCCAATCGATCCCATAGTTCTTCCGGGGTCTTTTCCAAGGTGAGCGTCAGTTTGTCGATGTTGGAGTGCACGACTTCCCCGCTCCTCGTGCGAACGGTCACCTCGCGGCCGTTGCGTTCCAGAACCTCTCCTACTTCCTTGGTCGGGAACTTCGGATCGTCCTTGGTCAGCACCAAGACGGTATCTCCCGGCTTCGTGTGACTCGTGTCCGCATCCTTGCGGGCATAACGGTCCAGAAAAATCTTCTCACTCAATCCTTCCAAGCGACCCGGTGTGTGTGTACTCATTCCACATCTCCTCCTATTCATCATCTGCTTGTCCGGTCCAGCGGGCAGAGGCAGGTAACCAAGCAAAATCACCATCCTGATCGAATGGCAAATCAATCGCAAGTACGAACCAGATTTAGTGACAAATCTCATTATATCGTACCACATTTAGTGTTTCGAGCGACAATTGTTCTATTTTTTATGGAAAATGCGACCAACCCTTCGCAAGAGAGAAAAAGGATTTTTCCTTCCAGGGGCGAATAGGTGTTGCTATACATCCTTCTCTACATAGGAATCCCCATTCGAAAGGTGATGACCATGAGCAAAACCAAAGAAGACTTGATCGCGAGCCTGGGCGAGTGGCTCAAACAAGCAGAAGCTTGGATGAGCCTGCCTGAGGAAGCATGGAGACAGCCGCTCGCTCCCGGGAAATGGACCGGCGCAGAAGCCCTTGCCCATCTTCTGAAATGGGACGACTATTTCCTTCAGAATGCCATCCGTCCTGCCGTTGCAGGTGAATTGCTGACTCTGATACATGTGGATTTTGACACCTTTAACTTGAAGGCGGCCGAATACGGCAGAGCAACGAAGCCCGATCAGCTGCTTCAAGAAGCCATAGCAGCCCGCAGTGAGGTTGTCGATTTGCTCCAACAACTTCCCGCCGATCTCTTCCTTCCGGAGCGAGGCTATCTGGATGGAGCCGGCCATCGCTTTGATCTGGAGGAGTACATTGTCGATTTTGCTTCCCACGACAAGCACCACCTCGACCAGCTCCGCGCTTTTTTCAGCCAAGCGAAGGAGTAGCCAACACCCTATTCGTTTCCCAAGTTCCCCCATACACCCAAGCTGTTCCGCGAGGAGCAGCTTTTTTTGTGCCAAATGTGACCAAACGCTCCCCCCATTCGTGTTAGAGGTGGAAGGAGGCAGCGCGCGATGTCGGAAGTCACGTCCCGGCCGGACGATCGGTTTACCCAAAACTATGAAGCCTATGGCACCATGCTCTACCGCATTTCCCTCCTCACGCTTGGCAATACGGCGGATGCCGAGGAAGCGGTGCAGGAGACCTTCGTGAAGCTGCTGTACCAAGCACCTGCATTCCGTGACCCCGAACACGAAAAGGCATGGCTGATCCGCGTGATCACCAACCATTGCCGGAGCCAGCGACGCGGGATATGGCACAGCCGTGTCCAGCGCATGGAGAACCTCGAAGAGTGGCTTCCCGCTGTGCGACAGCCGGACCGGCCCATTCTGGAGCAAGTCATGCTGCTGCATCGGCGATATCGAATCGTCTTGTATCTCCATTATTACGAGGACTATTCCGTGAAAGAGATCGCTGACTTGCTCGACATCGGGGAATCCGCCGTGAAGATGAGATTGAAACGCGGCAGAGAGCTGCTTCGGCTGGAACTGGAGGAGAAGGAAGCATGAACAAAGACCAATTTAAACGAGCCATCGATCAGGTGGAGCCTCCAGTAGAAATGAAGGAGCGAGTGAAACGGTATGTTGAGAACGCCGCAAAAAACCAGCAAAGGGCGGGTGAGTCCATGCGGATAACCAAAATGCTGCCCAAGCGTTTCGGCGCTGTGGCTGCCGGCTTCCTGATCCTTGCCTTGGCAGGTGGCATCTATTACGGATGGGAGCAAAGGAATGCGACTCCCCATGCCATTGGGCCCGAACCAACGACGACAACCGGGCAACTTGCCCCATCGGGCACCTCTACTCCGGGGTCGGTCCATCTTCCCAAGCTTGAGCTCCCGAAGGAAACCGGCCCGCTTATGGATATGATCGGGCTCTTCGTTTATAAGGGTCGCATCTACACCCAGACGGCTAGCAGCCTGGCTCCTGAACGAGCCAAAGACCTCCTTGGAGAGAAGGTCGGTCGGACCACAGGAGGGATCGACGAATGGAGCAAGCAAAGCGATTATGCCACGGAATTGGCTTCCACGATCGGGCAGAGTGATATCTATTCGGTCCAGGGCTACGACGAGAGCTTTCGCCTGATGACGTATGACCTAGTGGATGGACAAGTGTATGCACAGCTGTATGAAAACCTAAATGACCGCTCCCTTGTAAAAGGGGAAGATCTCTTTGGACTGCTTGGCTTAAAGAACGAGGTAACCTCGGCCGAGTATGTTACCTTTTCCAACTGGAATCAAGGGGAGAATCACCGAACCACGGTCGCGAATCGAAGCGCCGTCGATGAATTTGTAGATGCCTTGTATGAAGCAAAGCCTCTCGACCGAAAGGCTTACCTCGACACGGATCTCTATTCTGAAGAGAACGGTCAAGCCTTCCTGCACCTTGTGTTGAAGGACGGGACGGATGTCGAGCTGCGATTGTTCCAGCAAGGGTACGTTTCCTACGGGTTCGCGGATGTCCTGTTTAAGGTGGACGGATCGGCATTTGAGAACCTGTGGAAGGAATTGATGCAGCTGTAATCCGCCAGTAAGGAAATGATACTCGCGTGCCAAGCCCTTTCGCCCCTCCACTCTTGGAGTCGAAAGGGCTTTTTACATGCCGTTGCTTAGGGTTATGAAAATTCCATCCTTCGACCATACTAATCTCACATAGAGCGCGTGCTCAACTTGTCCTCCCTGGATGGCTTCGTTGACAGGCTCTAGCGAAACGGAGGAAACCCGATGCGCCAACCGGATACAAGCACCATACAGAAAACCTTGGGCGGCGGGCTCCCGATCCATTTCGAACGGGACTGGCTTGCCGATCTCCAGACACGTTTGGACCAGAACGGGCCTTGGGATTCCACTGCCCTCTTTCAGCTTGCTCTCGAATCGGAGGAGGCCCGCCTTGTAAAAGCTTTTGATTCGCTTCAATGCCTTCAGCATCTCCCGGATCTCACCCCTCTGCCCCATCAGATGGAGACCGCTCAGAAGGTGCTGTTCGATATGCGCGGAAGGGCCATTCTGGCCGATGAGGTCGGGCTCGGGAAGACGATTGAAGCAGGCCTTGTACTAAAGGAGTACCTCATCCGCGGGCTGGTCAAAAAAGTACTCATCCTCGTTCCCGCTTCACTCGTGCTCCAATGGGTACGGGAGCTCAATCAGAAATTCGGCATATCGGCCGCTGCGCAAAAGAAGGCGTACATGTGGGCGACGACCGATATCATCGTCGCCTCGCTCGACACCGCCAAACGTCCTCCTCACAAGGACATCGTGCTCGGTCTCGATTACGACATGCTGATTATCGACGAGGCACACAAGCTCAAAAACAAGAAGACCACCAACTATCATTTTGTCAACCAACTGCGCCGCAAATACTGCCTGCTTCTCACCGCCACACCGGTGCAGAACGACATGGAGGAGCTCTACAACCTCATCAATGTGCTGAAGCCGGGACAGCTCGGTGGACAGGGCAGCTTCCAGGACAACTATGTTGTCGAGAAGCGGACGCCAAAGAACGAGGGACGGCTGCAAACCGAGCTGTCCAAGGTCATGATCCGCAATCGCCGCTCGGACGGCGGCGTCGATTTCACCAAGCGGCAGGTCAAGAACATTCCGCTCACGCTCTCGCCGGAGGAGCAAGCACTGTACGACGGCGTTACCCGCTTCGTCAAGGAGCGCTATGACGAGATGGGCCGACAGACCGCGAGCGCCTTCACCCTGGTCACGCTCCAGCGAGAAGTGTGCAGCAGCCGCGATGCGGTGTTCGTGACATTGGTCAACCTGTTCAAGAAGTTGCCGGAGACCTCGCCCATGCGGCCTAAGGTGTGGGAGCTTGTTGAACTGATTCGCAGTATCCAGGCCAACAGCAAGGCGGAAAAGGTAATGGAGCTCGTCCAATCCATTCAAGATAAGGTCATCATCTTCACCGAATATCGGGCCTCCCAGGAATACCTGCTGAAGTTTCTGAAGGACCATGGACTGTCCGCTGTCCCCTATCGGGGCGGAATGAACCGAGGCAAGAAGGACTGGATGATGGATCTCTTCCGGGGACGCGCTCAGGTGTTGGTTGCGACAGAAGCCGGGGGCGAAGGCATCAACCTGCAGTTTTGCCATCACATGATTAACTTCGATCTCCCCTGGAACCCCATGCGGCTGGAGCAGCGGATCGGACGGGTGCATCGGCTCGGTCAGGAGCATGATGTTCATATCTACAATCTCTCGACTCGCGGGACCATCGAGGAGCACATCTTGAATTTGCTGCATGAGAAAATCAACCTGTTCGAGCTGGTCATCGGCGGGCTGGATGAAATCCTCGAATCGATGGAGCAAAAGGCTGCGCTCGAAAATGACCTGATGAAGCTCGTCATGGAAGCGGACAGCGACCAGGAGTTGAAAACGAAGCTCGACCGGTTGGGGGACGGGGTTTTAACGAAAGAATCGCCCCGCGCTGCTCGTGACTCCCGAAGGGCAGATGTTGACAAACGGACCGCTGCCAGCGTGTCTTCTCATGACGGAAGCAGATCGCGACGTCCAGCCGCAAGAGGCGGAGCCTCTCCAGGAAGCGGCTTGACCTCGTACCGCTTCCTGCCGGACAGCGGCGCCGTAACGGCAAACACCTTTCCAGAAGCTGCAGCGGTTGCGTCCACGGAGGAGGACTTCACATGAACAGCAAACAGGTGGAGCGCTACCTGCTCCGGTACTTGGAATCGATGAACTGCACCATCGAGGAGAAAACCTCCTCCTCGGTGCTCGTCAAGCTGTCGCCCGAAGCCGATAAGGACCTGACCGGGCGATCCTATTATTGGAGCTTCGTCGAGAAGACCGGCGTGAAGCCGGAACCGATGACGATGCGCTTCGTGTTTGACCCGGCGGCGGAGGCCCGCATCGGCACCGTCGCCGCGCCGGGAGCAAGCGGCTTGCCGCCGATGGCCGTTCCGGCGGGATTCTCTCCTCCCGCGGCGGCTGCTGGTGGCGCAACGCCGGCTGCTTCTCCTGCGCCCGCCCCTGTTGGCGCAAGGCCTGATATTGCCCCTCGCGCGCCTGCAGGAGGCGAGTCTCCGGCTACCGCGTCGGCCTCGTCGCTGCCCGCGAATCCGGCTGCTCCTGCCCCTGATTCCATCCTGGGCCGTTACTTTGGCGTGTCGCTTCCTCCCATTAGCCGGATTCCCACCGATACGGTAACGTTCGGCAGCCGGAGGCTGAACCAGATCTTCCAGGTCGTACGGCAGAAAGGGCGCTTCATCAGACTGTTTGAGGACAACGGGAAACCGGCAGCAGGCGCTGCGCCGTCCTCCGCCCATCCCTGGTTGTGCGTTAACTACCGCATCGACCTCATTTCGGACATGAAGCGAGAAGAGCTTCACTCCCTTGGCCTGCATCTCGGGACAGGAGAATTGGTGGAGGGCTTTTGGGAGGGGGTCCGCAAGCGCAAGCTCACGACGCGCATCCCGGCGGGGATCCACCTGCTCCCGGCCAAGTATACGCTGAACAAAGCGGCCTCGCTGCTGGAAGCCCACTTGGAGAAGAAGCTCAAAGGCTACGATCATCAATGGGCAGAGGACGCCAAGGAGCGCCTGTCTGAAGAACTTGCGCGTATTGATGGTTTTTACGAGGAAGCGCTGAAGGGACTTTCCGACGAGGAGAAAGAAGAAGGGTCCAAGCACTATACCATGAGACGGGAAGAAGCCGAATGGCAGTATGCCCCGCGAATTGTCGTATCGGTTGTGAATTCCGCGCTTTTGCACCTGACGTAAGGATGTTGTCGGAGCGCTGCTGACGCTAGCCGCTAAACCCCGGCATAATCCTTGAAAGAAAATGCCCCTTCGTCACCCATGAATAAACAAACTTCTCCGGGCATAGCTTGTACAATGACAGCATACAACGGATTCCCGAAAAAGGGTGGTGGCTTCGCATTGAACTCCTTCTCTCGAGCGGCGGTACGAACCGTATGGCTGATCTCGACCTGCTTGCTCCTGTCCGCAGCACCTGCTAGGGCAGAAGCTCCTTCCCCTTCCGCTCCGACGGTGGAGGCGCCTCTTCCCCTTCCCGATCGTTCCGGCTCCTCGTCAGCTAAAGCAACAACTGAAAACTCCGTCTCCCCCTCCGAAGCAGCAAGGGAAGCGCGAATCGAGGCCTGGATCAAGGAATTGTCCGGCAAGCCGGGCTTCGAAGCCTGGAAGGATGCCGTCCATCGCACCGAACCTCTGGGGCCTGGAACTCACTCCTGGTTGGTCTCACTCTCGACAGCTGACGGCACAGAGGCAGGCTACCTCGTCGTAACCTACGATCCCCAAGGTCAGCTCGGCCTTGCCGAGTATGGAACCGGTTCCTATCCCTTGTTCAGCATGAAGACGCTGCACCGCGTATTGGCGCAGCGTGGACTTATTCTCTTATCCGATGAAGCGGACAGCATCAAGAGGATGTACCTCGGGCCGCTAGAAAGCTACTGGATCGTTCCGACGGATGAGGGCATGCTCTACCTGGATGCCAAATCCGGGCAGCGCCTGCCAAAGCTTGACAAGACTTCATCCTCGCGAGCGCCCGAAGGGAGCTACTCTACTCTTCCCGCACAGGCAACGATTGAGAAGGAATGGCATGCCGAAGAACCAGGAAGCGACCCTCTGGATGGAGCGGACTGGATCCATCCACAAGCAAAGCAAGTAATCCTGCCGAATGCATCAGAGCTTTTATCCCAATTGATGAAGCGCCCTGTCCATTTAACGTTCACTCTGTATGAGGGTCAATGCATTTATCCTTTTTCATTGAACGGGATACACCTTTGGGTGAACGGCATTGCCTTTGTCTCTGTCGACCACGAAGGCAGCCGCTTTATCCCGTGGGCTTTCACCGAGCAGGCCATCTATACGCTTCCCCCATTTTAAGCTCATGTTTTTTGACCCAATTCGGCATCTGAACCTGCGATTTTGCGCAGCTCAGATGCCTTTTCTTTTATAAAAATTCTTATTATGGGTTTTATAGTATACAAATTCCATTTTATGTGTCTATAATTGAAGGGACATCTTCGTTTTCCCAATCATGGAATGCCATCCTTTTTCGAGGAGGTGCGGCCCATTATCGACAGAGCTTCCTGATGCATAACGGTCTGAACAAAATCACTGAAAAGGAGAGTTTGCTATGAAAAAAAAGCGTCTCGCTTTATTGACCGCAACAATGGTTGCCTGTTTCAGTTGGAGTCTCCCTTCCTCTGCTGCCGTTCTCTATCAAAGCGGCACATTAGGAGGATATAGTGTGTCCGCAAGTCTGTCTATGGGCAGCACAAGTGCAACCGCTTCCACCACAAGCGGCAAAGCGGGGGCGGTCGTTGCAAGAACTAGCTATACGTACGGCTTTGGCGTTGCTAGGTATACCGTCTCTGCAAGCAACTCGGCAAATAGTACGTACACGAGTGCAACCGCAAATTCAAATCACTACGGTTCTGTGTCTATTTCTGCAACAGGCAGTCATTCTGTCTCCTTTGACTCGTATTACTGGAGTCCAAACACTTCAACCCAATGATAACCAGAAAAAGCACAAAGAAGTTTGTTCTTCTTTGTGCTTTTTTTCACAATTTAGTCAAGGGAGAACGTTCATGAGCCGGATTAGAAAAATCATTACGCTGATCGTGGTTGGTCTGATCCTGTCCAGTTGTTCAAAGCAAGTCGACTACAGCGACAGCTATCAACCCGAAACCGACTACCCCATTCGCTTCCAGCAGCAGGCTAGTAATACCAGGATCGTTCCCAGTGAAGCGGGCTATTACATTCTGAATGCCAACTACCTCTACTATGCGGATAAATCATCCATGGAACCTGTTCTGCTGGATAATCGGCCCGACAACCAGTGTCTTCAACCCGACCAGACCGATCCTGCCCTTCATTGCTCGGCCTATGTCAACATTCCCGACACATACGGGTTTTTAGCCTATCACAAGAACAAGCTTTACACGCTTGAAAACCAAGCGATCTTTAAGAAGGATCAAGTCATTGCAGAGCGAACGCACCTCATGCAGGTAGCCAAAGATGGGTCGAGCCGAAAAAAAATGTTCACCTTCGAGTCGCTGCCGGTTTCCATCATCGTCCACCGAGGAAATGTGTACTACGCTCTTCGGGATTTCGATAAAGATTCGAACTTGCGCTATGAGGTTCGAACCTTTCCTCTGACTTCCTCTTCTCCTAAATCAAAAGTCATTTATAAGGGGCAGCTCCCAGAGGGAAGTATCCAAGGGTTAACGGCGTATGGGAAACACCTCTACTTCACGGAGTTCGCTCCCAACCTTACTCGCGTCATGCATTATGATATTCAAGAAAAGAACCTCACTCGTCTATTTACAGACGACGATTCTGTATACCCCACCTTGGAAGATATCGCTGACAATCAACTGGTATTCGGCTACTTCTATGGGACTCTTGAGGACAAGCGTTCCTGGGTTGTCTATTCCTCCAACCTGGATGGCAGTCAAATTCACAAACTTCCCGTAGATCGAACGTATCTGAGCATCTTTAGTGCGGATGATCGTTATCGTTATGCTCGTCCCCCCTGGTATTACTTGGATACCGACCCATTCCAGTCGATCCCCTATGAAATGACCGTCTATAGCCCCCAATATGAGGAACTGGGCAAAGTCGATATGACCGCCTTCAAGAAAGATCACTCCTTGATCATGGGCGACGATACCTACATGTTTGTTCGTTATGGCCAAAAAGGTTCCCAGCTCGTTAAAATCTTGAAAAAAACAGAATTCCCTACCCGTTTCCCTGTATTTCAGGATTTTCTTGAAACCCCTTATCGAACGGAGGGGTAGCCATGCACTTATTTGGTAATGAGCTTATGAAGGTGCTGCGAAAAAAACTGGTGTTCCTTCTCATTCCGTTGATGCTCATAGCAAATGGAGCCCTGTTTAGTAAGGAGCAGTGGAGTGAGCATGGCGATCTGATCCGCTATCGTTCTGAATTTGAACAAGTTGAAGAAGCCTATGCTCGCCTTCCGGTTCAGCAAGCAGCTGATAAAGCGATGGCTGACTACGAGACTCAGTTTGCTTATCTGGCCTTGCTGACAGCTGCAGCCGATCCGAGCAATCCCGTTTGGATTGCGGAGGCTGACCGGGTAACAAAGGAGCGCCCTGGGCTTCTCCAGAGCTTTGCGGCAAGTCCCTATTCCAAGGAACCCGACCTCTTACGAAAAGAGTTGCTCTTCTCCGAATGGCTTCTGAAGCAATACAAGGCCCTTACGGACTATCCCGCGTTTTTGGAAGAAATCAAACAGCGAGCAGAAAGCCTACTCACCGTATCCATTTTTCAGGAGCCGTCGTCCTATTCTTATCGAAATATAAAGAAAACAAGTGAAGACTTCGAATCGCTTGCAGGATTGGAATTGCGTCCGGGTTTGGAGGAAGGAATCGTTCGTGCTGCAACTTATCCCATTACGGATATTCTGGCTGCTGCTTCCATTCTTTTGATTGGGATCTATCTTTTCCTTTTCGAGAAGGAGACCAAAATAATCCCGCTTTTGAGATCTTGTGAGCGAGGGCGTCTATCACTTGGTATAGCGAAACTTTCGGCTCTTTTCACCTTGACTGCTCTCCTTGTGATCGCTTTTCATGGAACCATTCTTCTGCTTGGCTATCAATTTTATGGGTTTGGGGATCTGTCTCGGCCTATTCAGTCCATGAATGCCTTTCAACACAGCAACCTCCGGCTTACCGTTCTTCAGTTTCTGGTACTAATGAGCATTGGAAAACTATGTGCCTCCGTTGTTTTTGCATGGATCGCAGCCTTACTGTTTACCTTCTTTCATCGCGCGGCGCATGCTTTATTGGGACTAATTGGGCTAGTAGGAGGCAGCTTTGCTGCGACTTTGCTTCTTTCACCCTCGTCCACCTGGAATGCTCTGCAAAGCCTGAATGTTGTCGCATTCTTTGACTGCTATTCGATTCTCGCTCACTATCAAAACTTGAATATCCTGGGATATCCCATTGCGCGAAGCGCGTTAACCGCTAGTTTAACACTCTGGTTGCTGCTAACATTGCCCGTCCTTTGTACATGGAAATACGCTCATGGCTCCTCGCATAGTCCGCTCAGCCGAGGAGTCCCCCCTTATCTGGATAAGCTCCGACAGCGGCCACGTTCATACCCACTCTCGGTTTCCACACATGAGCTCCGCAAGCTTATGGTTACAGGAAAGGCCGGGCTTATTGTAGTGGTTGCGATCATGGTTGCGTGGCTTAGTATCGACCGTATCCCTCTTCGGTTCAATCAGGACCAGGCCGTTTACCAGCGCTATCTTTCTCAGTTGGAAGGGATGGTTACTGAAGAAAAACTCGATTTTCTTGAAAAGGAAAGGCAAGTCTATGCAGACCTCCCGAACGAAGAGAAAAAACTGACCCAAGACCAAAAGTTGGGAATGATTCTTCCCGCCACCTATCAGGAGCGGTTAGGCGAGCTGCAGCTTCTTGCTACCCGGCAAAAGGGATTTCAACAGGTAATGGAACAAGCAGATCGACTGGAACAGCTGAATAGGGAGAGAGGAATCGAGGGGTATTTCGTAAACGAGTTAGCATCGAGCTACTTGTTCGAACGTCCGACGGTGCAACTCGTGCAAGCCCTTCTTCTTATGGGTCTCCTCCAGGTAGGAATCAGCTCCCTCTTTCCATTGGACAGTCAAACGGGTATGGCTGCGATTCTTCGAACCACCTTGCACGGCAGAAGGCGTTTGTTTGCCATAAAATATGCGGCTGCCTTTGGTATAGCGATCCTGCTAACCGTACTTGTCTATTCACCGGCCTTCTTCAATTTGCAACAACACTTCCACAGGCTTGATTGGGCTGCTCCTGTGCAAAGTATCGAATCGTTCAAGACCTTTCCATTTGACATCAGTCTTCGTGTGTTCTTGTGGCTTGTAGCCGGACTCCAATTGTTCGGTACTTTCTGTTTAGTATCCTGTTCCTTGTGCGCTTCCCTTTTGATAAAACGTCAATCCCTTACTATTCTTCTCAACATGACACTCTGGGGATCGCCCCTTCTCATGGAATGGATGGGTCTTTCGTCAATCCGTTCGATCAGCTTTAACCAAACGTTCCTTCTGTACGCTGGCTTCTCCTCCACATCGATTCTAAGGATTATCGGTTATTTCATCATGCTAGCTGGAATGGCAATCTGCTCCCTCTGGCTAGGTTGGCGCAGCTACAATAAAGCTTCTTGGGGAGGGGTAAAGATTCATGCAGCTCGAACTGTCACATCTTCATAAAACCTATCGCCGTGGAAACAAGGTAGCGCTTCAAGACTTTTCGGCGACTTTGACTCCTGGCATCTACGGAATTCTTGGCCCTAACGGGGCGGGCAAATCCACGCTAATGAATCTGATGACCGATAACCTGCAACCCGATCAAGGAGATATTCGATACAACGAAATTCCCATTCGCAAGCTAGGAAAAGCATATCGGGCTAAGCTTGGCTACATGCCTCAGCAGCAAGGGATTTACGACGATTTTACCGGCAGACGGTTTTTGTGGTACATCGCTTCTTTAAAAGGATTGAGGCGAAAAATCGCGGCAGAGCGGATTGAACAATTGCTGGAGCTCGTCAATCTAGAACGAGAAGCGAATAAGAAACTCGGCTCCTATTCTGGAGGAATGAAGCAGAGAATTCTCATTGCTCAATCCCTCCTTAACGATCCAGAGCTATTGATTATGGATGAACCCACCGCAGGCCTTGATCCAAAAGAACGCATCCGCATTCGGAATTTCATTTCAACCATTGCGCTGAATAAAATCGTCGTATTGGCTACTCATGTAGTGAGTGATATTGAGTTCATTGCCAAGGAGGTTTTTCTGCTAAAGGGTGGCCTTCTCTTGGAAAGGAATAAACCGGAGGCTATCTTGAACGCTATGGAGAACAAGGTGTTTGAGCTTGAAATAGAGGAAAGCGAATTGCCGCTCATTCAGAATCGTTACAAGGTGAGCAATTTGAGCGGTGGGAACGGCTCGGTTTCCGTTCGAATCGTCAGTGATGAAATGCCTGCCGGCTACCAGGCAAAAGCCGTAAAACCCAACTTAGAGGATGTCTATCTTTACCGATTTGAATAGAAATAACCCGGCAGGCGCCCTCTTTCTTTTACCTGTCGGGTTTTGTAGGCTCGAATCATTTCCGCTTGCCGCCGATCAACATCCTTAACGAATCCGGGATCATGCCAAACCAACGGACCGTCCAAGCCTCCTTCGGCCTTCTGGCCTCCCGTGCTTCTTTACGCTTTTCCTTGGGTGTATCCATATAGATCACGACTCGCTCGGTAATGTATTTCACAAGATCGTCCCGCTTCGATGCCATCCGTTCACCTCCATTTGGTATAAGCATTCCCGGAGGAAGAGGGTTTTATGCCCGCGCGATTCTATGCAAGAGCGAGAACGAGAAAAAAAGCCTGCTGGAAACGCGCAGATCACAGCGCATTCCAGCAGGCTATTTAGGTAAGGGCGATTTTAAATCTTCTCCGGTGCGGCCAGTCCGATCAGGGCGAGGCCGTTGGCGAGCGTAATTTGGACGCTCTTAACGAGCGCAAGACGGGAGGCGCGAACCGCGGGATCGTCCACGAGAATCGGGCATTCGTGGTAGAAGCGGTTGAAGGCTTGGGCGACGTCGATCAGGTAACGGCTGATGATGGACGGCTCCAGCTTCACCATCGCCTGTTCGATCCGTTCGCTGAATCGGGACAGCTCACGCAGCACCTCGACCGCTTCCGTGTTCAGCAGCTTACTCGGATCGAGAGCGCCCTCCGGCAGCTCGGTCGATTCCGTTCCGTTCGCCTTGCGAAGAACGGAGCAGAGACGAGCATGGGTGTACTGCACGTACGGGCCGGATTCTCCTTCGAAGTTGAGGGCATCCTCCCAAGAGAAGACCACGTCCTTGATGCGGTTGGCAAACAGGTCGTTGAAGATAATCGCGCCAACGCCAACTTGACGGGCGACCTCTTCCTTGTTCGGCATGTTCGGATTCTTGCTCTCGATGATCTCGCGGACCTTGTCAATCGCTTGCAGAAGCAGGTCCTCCAGCTTGATGACGTTCCCCTTCCGGGTGGACAAGCTGGCTCCTTCCAGGCTGACACGGCCAAACGGTACGTGAATCATTTGATCCGCCCAGTCATAGCCCATCAGATCCACGATCTTGAAGAGCTGCTGGAAGTGCAGGTTTTGCGCGTAGTCCGTCAGATAAAGAGACTTCACGAAGTGATAGGTATTCTTGCGGTACAGAGCTGCGGCCACGTCGCGGGTATGGTAGAGCGAGCTGCCGTCCTTCTTCAGCATGAGCGCTGGTGACATGTTGAACTGATCCAGGCGAACGAGCATGGCGCCGTCGTCTTCTTCGAGCAGGTTCTTGCTCTTCAGCTCCTGGATGACCGGGTCCATCTTGTCATTGTAGAAGCTTTCGCCCGCATACGATTCGAATTCCACGCCGAGCAGGTCGTACATCTTCTTGAACTCGTTCAAGCTGATTTCCACGAACCACTTCCACAGGCGGATGGCTTCCTCATCGCCATGCTCAATGCGAACAAACCAGGCGCGCGCCTCATCTTCGAGGGCCGGGTCTTTTTCCGCTTCATCATGGAACTTCACATACAGACGCAGAAGCTCGTCGATTCCATCGGACTCCACCTTGGCTTCATTGCCCCAACGGGTATACCCGACGATCAGCTTGCCAAATTGCGTTCCCCAGTCGCCAAGGTGATTCACCCCCACGACTTCAAAGCCGAGGAAGCGGTGGATCTTCTTAAGCGAGTTACCGATCACGGTCGAACGCAGATGCGCGATGTGGAACGGCTTGGCGATATTCGGGGACGAATAGTCGATGACAACCGTTCCGCCTTGCCCGAGGTTACGGGCTCCATACTGGGCTCCAGCCATCAAAATTTCGTCAACCTGCTCCGAGACAAAACGCGTCTTGTCGAGGAAAATATTCAAATAACCGGATACCGAATCCACGCGTTCGAAGGCTTCGTGCGTGAGGGTTTCCTTCAGGCCGTCCGCAATCGCTTGCGGGGATTGGCGAAGCGCCTTGCTGAGCTTGAAGCAGGGCAAAGACAGATCGCCCATCTCCGGATTCGGCGGATATTCCAACAAGTCACGGATCGCGCTCTCTTCCACGCCCTCCACTTGAGCGGCGACGAGATGGCTGACCAATTGTTTATAGCGTAGCATAGCCTTCCAACTTCCTTTCATCATCCTTATAAAAGAAAGCACCCCGATGGGGTGCTTTGACTTATGTATGGCACCAGGAGACCTTCACAATCTCTCTAAAACCTTACTCCATTCGCCTGAAAATGTCAAGAATGACGCGGCATGAACAGACAAGAGATAGGCTCGGAAAACAGCTTTATCAAATCTTTAGAAACACCTTTTAGGATGAGAGTGTAGCAACAATCAACCGATAGGTAATCATTCCAAAGGAGGAACACCTATGTTATCAAAAACCCATCTGAAAAAAGGAGCTTTTGCCCTTCTCTCGACGCTGCTGGTCCTGGGCTCAGCCTCTTCCGCAATGGCAGCAAATCCTGCAAAGAAGCCGCCTGCCTATGCACACGAGATCAAGTCCTTGAGCGGAGAGGATTCCAGCGATTTAGAGTTCTTAAAGCCGCTCCTGGAGGGGAAGACCGTGGTCAGCCTCGGCGAAAATTTTCATCGGGTCGCCGAATATTCCAGTCTGAAGACGAAGATGATCAAATACCTTCACGAAGAGCTCGGCTTCGATGTCATCGCCTTTGAATCCGGGCTTGGCGATGCCGAATTCATCAATCGGCAAGTGGAGCAGTTGACTCCGTTCGAGGCCATGCAATATTCCGTTATGCCGGTATGGCATTCCACGGAAACACTGGAGCTGTTCAACTATATCAAAAAGACGCGCTCAACGGACAACCCGCTGCAATTGGCGGGTTATGACAACCAGTACACCTCTCCTATGCTATCGTATGGCATCAGCGATTTTGTTTCGCGAGTGGACAAGACATACGGGGAAGCCTTTTTGAAACGGGACCTGGAAGCCATTACGGAGTTTTACGAGGTGCTGAATGAATATGGGATGCCCAGCGATGACCCTACGTACACAAAAAAGATGAAGGCCGTCATCCAGCGCTACGTGCCCATGTACGAAAACTACATTCAGTACATAGAGGAGATGCGAAAGCGGTTTGAGAAGGCCAGCCCGAATGACTCAGTGCTCATCGATGTGGTCCTGAAATCGCTGCATGACCGGATCCGGTTCATAGAAGACGGCTTGATCAGCGACGTACAGAAATCCTATGAATCGCGTGACCGGGAGATGGCGGAGCATGTGGAATGGCTGACGAAGGTAAGGTATCCTGGCAAAAAAATCATTCTATGGGCTCATAACGATCATCTAGCCAAAAACACCTCCCAAATCAGCGTGCTGGAGAACGACAAATGGGGGAACAGCTTTACCAGTATGGGAGAATTGCTGCACAAGAAGCTGAAGGATCAGGTATACGTGCTCGGGTTTTACATGAACTCCGGTAAAACCGTGTCGATTACCACCATGAAAGAATTCTCTGTCGGTCCGATGCCAAAGGGCTCTCTGGAGCACACCGTAATGCAAATGGGATATAAGAATACCTTTATCGATCTATCCGGGCAAAAGAAGGAGGATGAGGCAAACCGTTGGATGTGGAGGCCGATTTACGCCGCGGAAGATGGCATGACACGCGAGGTCATTCTGCCAAATTCCATGAAATTCATACCGAGGGAACAGTTTGACGGGCTCGTCGTCATCGATCAGATCCATGCTCCTACTCTGATTGAAGAAGTCGCGCAGGAATGAATCAAGGGTAGAGCAGACGCCTCCTTCCCGTTTCTTAAGGAAGGAGGCGTCTTTTTTCTATTTTACCGCATTCTTTACACTTGGTCCACGATCAAGGACCTTTTCCGTCAGTGATCCCGGCTCCCCCTATACTGAGAATCGAGCAAGGGATTACCATTCTCCATTGAAGGACGGGATTGTTCCATGAATCTGCTTCGTCGTAACACGCTTTTCCGCCGTATGCTGCTTTCCGACGCCATCTCGATCATAGGAGATTGCATCTATTACCTTGCACTCATGACTTACGCCAGTCAGCTCCCCAATTCTGCGCAAGCGATCTGGTGGGTATCGCTGTCGGAGACACTGCCGGGTGTCCTCCACCTGTTCCTCGGGGTCTACGCCGATCGCGTCAAGAGACGGACCCGACTGTTGCTCCACACGTTTACGCTTCGCATGATCTGCTACCTTGCCGTCGGCGTTCTCATCGGCTATGCGCCTTCTATGGCCATGATCGCTGTCATCGCCCTTCTGAACTTTGGATCGGACTTGATCGGCAAGCTCGCATCGAGTCTGGCCGTTCCCTTATATGTTCAAGCGGTCAAGGATGATGAACTGGAGGAAGCAAACAGTTGGCGATCGGCGATCCAGCGCATCGTAATCGTGGTCTCCCAATTCGCCGGCTCCTTCCTCATTCTCCTCTTCAGCTTTCGGACGCTCGCCTGGCTGAACAGCGCAACCTTTGTTGCAGGCGGCTTCCTCTTGCTTACCGTTGCTAAACGGCTCATGAAGCTGGAAGATGCGATTCCTAAGAAAGCTCATGATGAGAATGAAGTGGCGCCTAGGACTTCATACTGGGGGGACCTCCGGCAGTCCTTCCGGCTGCTCTATCAGAACAAGCGCATGTTCTTTCTCGTTCTTCAAGTAACGTTGATCAACGCCGCCCTCTTTCCGTTGAATGCTCTCTTTTCCATGGCCTCGGCCGCTACCGGCGCACCCCTGATCCGCAGCTTCTCCTTCACTCTGGCTCTGTTTGCAACTCTTGGCTCCGTCGGTGTCATTCTGGGGAATGTCGTCTCAGCCAAATGGATGAAGGAGACCTCGCTCATGAAGATCATCGGCTGGAACTACGCAGCGGTGTTGGGCTTTTGCATCGGGCTTTGGACCGGTCAGCTTTACCTGACTCTGCTTATGTATCTGATCGCCTGCGCTTGCGTCGGGGCACTATCGCCGAAGTATGGGGCGATGTTTGCACGGGAAGTGGATCGCCGCCATCTGGCCTCGATCTCCGGTGTGTCCAACACCCTTGGCAATATCGGTGGCCCGCTCAGTCAGATCCTCATCGGCGGAGCCGCGTCCACTCTCTCCCTTCCCGCAGGCGCAGGAGCCCTTTCCCTGCTTGTGGTGATCGGGTTTCTCTATCTCCTAAAGGGCACCTTCCGTCAAGCAAATCAGACAACGGAAAGAGAAGCCGTCGACAAAAATCCCTCTTGTGATGGAAATCCTTGACGAAATCATTCGCATTTTATATTTTCTGGTAGAGAAGGTACACGATAGAAGGAGGTCCAACGAGGTGAATCTACTCCTGGATCCAGCAAGACTGAATGATTTGTATGAAGCGTACGCGGGAGCGATCGTCGATATGATTCCGGAAAAATGGAGCCGGCTGCTTCTATACGGTGAAATTGCTCCGGGAGTAGCGAAGCAGTTTTTCTTTTACTATCCTCAAGACAGCAAAGAACCCATTCATTGTCACGACATTCCCGAGCTCTTTCACTTGAACCAGAATGCATTCGACGATTATTGGTACCGTTCGGTGGATGTGCTGCGAACCCTTCACAAAGAATGGGAAGCGAGCGGAGAATCGGCTTGGACCAACCTAACCCTTTCCTTGGATAGGACAGGTCATTTCAAGATCGACTACGACTATTCAGATTTGTCCCAAGCCGACGATCACAAGAGAACCATCCTCTGGTGCTACAAGCATTTGGGAGAGACTCCCTCGCATCCGCACGACAAAGCCTTCCTGGATAAGCACTTGGCGAGTGAAATCGAAGGAATGACCATCAAGGAGGAACGATTGAAGGAACTTCATGATGCGTACGGTTTCGCGCTCCGTCAACTTATTCCTGAGGAATGGAGCACGGTTTCCTTGTACGCCGAAGCCTACGAGAAGAGCCTCAATCAATGGTTTTATTACACAACGGCGAGTGACAAGACGCTGGTTAAAGCCCAAACCATTCCAAAACGATGCGCCATAAACCCGGAAACGTTCGACGAACTCTGGCAGAGTGCCCTAACCCGCCTGCAAGAACTGTGGGAGGAGTGGGATACGACCCCTCAACTCACCTGGACCTCCCTAATCCTGCACATGGACAATACGGGTGCCTTGAAAGTGGAATATGACTGCGATTATGAACCCCTGTATACGCTTAAAGAACCGCAGCGCATTCTCCTATGGGAGTACAACCAGCTGGGCAAGCTTCCGACGAACAAACGCGACCAAGCCTTCCTGGATAAATACTTGGCCAAGACAGGTTCGTGAACCAAAAATAAAAGCAGGGCCCCGTAATGAAAGGGGCCCTGCTTTTATTTTACCTCGTACCGAATTCGAATCTGCTCGAAGTGAAGTCGGCAGTCCTCTTCTTCCCGGCGAAACGCGAACGTTCGATAGACACCCGCTACCTCTTCCACAAGCTTGCTTCCTTCCGCCACCCTGCCGTGCGCCGCATGGTGGAGCGCTTCGCATAGCTTGGCATTGAGCATCTGGTGCAGATAAGCTTTGGAATGCGGAAGCTCCCGTATGCATTGCAGCCATTCATCCCCCTCCGCCCGCTTCCCCTTCTCGTAGCAGGAGGAGGTGTAGTTGGTCAGAAGGTTGTAGATCCTCTCCAAATAGCCGGGATACTCCTCATAACGCAACAGGCTGCGGTAACAAATGCGGATCAGCTCGCTTTGCGCTTCCTCCTCGAACAAGTAATAGAAGCTGGTAAAGAGATTGGTTTCTTCCAAAGACCAGGATTCCTTGTCGAGCAAATAACGCGTCAGGAATCGCTTCTCCGCTTCTGAGCAGGGTGCACAAGGAGCCTCACTGTCTGCCGTCTGCTCGTGCTGAAACGCACGAGCCAAATAGGCAACCACTCGTCCAAAGTCCGCGCGATCATCCCGATGCTCCCGATACAGCCTGTCTAGCGTTCGTGAGTTTCGGTTGTTTGCCGCTTCGGCGAATTGCCTCCATAGGGAGGTGTGTTCCGAGTTGCGATATCCCCGTTGAATGAAGTCAAACTCATTCCAGCTCACCCCTACTCGCTCCAGTACTTGAATGAAATCATGCAGGTTCAGCATGGATCGGCCTTGTTCGAAGGAGATCGCAAAGCTTTTGGCGACGATGCCGGTGTAAATCTGCTTCTGTGGAATCCCCTTCGACAAACGAATGCTTCGAACGGTAACACCGGGATGATCCATGCCCTTTAGACTTCCTTCAAGACGAACAGAGCGCTGCGATAGTCCCCTTCCAGCATCGGAAGCGGCAAGCCCCAGTGCATAAGCTCGTCTCCGCGAACGACTTCACCGGTGTGACTGATTTTGTATGCTTTATTAGGATCGAGCCCCTTCAAACGCAGACGCTTCAGCGGCGGGTTCGGCTCGGCGAGTACCTTGAAATAGGCGGCAAACGCTTCGTTCTTCTCTTCGGAGACGAACATCCATGCCGTTTCGGTTCCCTCGAACGGACTGAGCAGGCGGTAGAACTCTCCTTGCTGAATGAGTGAACGCAGCTCCTTGTAGAGAGCCACTTGTTCACGGATCAACTCCCGGTCTTCCTGGGGAAGCTTCGAAAGATCAAGCTCGTAGCCAAAGTTACCGGACATTGCCACATGGCCTCGCGTTTCAAGCGGAGACATCCGGTGCACTTGATGGTTCGGCACGGCGGAGACGTGGGCGCCCATCGCGCTTGCCGGATAGACCATGCTGGTTCCGTATTGGATCTTGAGCCGTTCCACGGCATCCGTATCGTCGCTGGTCCAGGTTTGAGGCATGTAATAGAGCATGCCGGGATCGAAGCGGCCGCCGCCGCCCGAGCAGCTTTCAAACAGAACATGCGGGAAGCGGGTAACAATCCGTTCCAGCACTTCGTACAAGCCGAGAATGTAGCGGTGAGCCGTCTCTCCTTGGCGATCAGCCGGAAGAAGGGCCGAACCGATCTCGGTCATGTTGCGGTTCATGTCCCACTTCACATACGTAATCGGAGCCGAGTCCAGCACAGCACTGACCGCCTCGACGATGTAATCCTGAACGTCCTGGCGGGAAAGGTCCAGCACCAGCTGCTGGCGAGCTTCCGTCCGGGCATGGCCGGGCACGTGCAGGCACCAGTCCGGATGCTTGCGGTACAGGTTGCTGTTCGGAGATACCATCTCCGGCTCAAACCAGAGGCCGAACTCCATTCCAAGAGCAGTCAGGGATTCACCCAGCTTGCCGAGTCCTTCCGGAAGCTTCTTCTTGTCGACGACCCAGTCTCCAAGGGATGAGTTGTCACTGTCCCGCTCACCGAACCAGCCATCATCCAGAACAAAGAGCTCAATGCCGAGTTCGTGGCCCACGCGTGCGATGTCCAGAATCTTCTCCGCGTTGAAATTGAAGTAGGTCGCTTCCCAGTTGTTGATCAGAATCGGGCGGGTCTTGTCCCGGAACTGACCGCGGCACAGCCGGGTGCGATACAGCTGATGGTACGTGCGCGACATGCCGCCGAACCCTTCGTTCGAGCGGACCAGCACGGCTTCCGGCGATTGGAAGTGGCTTCCCGGCTCCAGGGTCCATTCGAAGCCGAACGGGTTGATGCCGATCTCCGCACGGGTCATGCCATATTGATCTACCTCTGCCTGCGCGAGGAAGTTCCCGCTGTAGACCAGGCTGAAGCCGTATACTTCACCGTGCTCTTCTGTTGCATCCTTCGATGATAGGGCGAAGAACGGGTTGTGTTGGTGGCTGCTGGCTCCCCGCTTGCTGTCTACACGATGAAGGCCCGGAACGAGCGCTCTCTTGTAGACATGTCGTTCGCGGGTCCAGGTTCCCGACAGGTGAACGAAATCGAGGTCCGTTCGATGCAGGTCAAGGGATGCGCTCAGCAGTCTCGTCAGTACGACGCGCTCGCTGCCATGATGCTCGATGCGAACCGAACGGGTGATGACATCCTTGTCGGCATAAGCCGTATAGAGCAGGATGGCCCGCAACCCTGTCTTCGCGTCCTCCAGAACAAGTTCGAGCGTCTCCGCTTCTTCATCGGTTTCAGCGTAAGTCGCCGGCAAGCCTTCCAACTGCGGCTTCCCGCTCGCGATCTTATATTCTATATAGCGGAAATCCGAAACGACGGTTCCGTCCGCGAGACGAAGCTCGATCGCCGGTTCCCGGAAGTCTCCGTTCCCGTATGCCGGAAATTCGCTCGGCAGGGTGTCGCGGGAAATGGTCTTGTCCTCTGCGGACACGTTCGGGCTGAAGGAGCAGCGCTCGATGGTCACGAGCGGATGGGTGGACGATACGCGCTCCACCTGCGGTCCCCAATAGAGATGGACCGGAAGGCCCTCTTTAGTAATCTGCAAAATGTAGCTGGACGATTTGGATTTCAAGTGAAACGTCCGAATAGCGGGATCATAATGGATCGTCATGTTGTCCTCCTGTTATGGGTTCATGGATTTATGTCGTGCAATCGCTTACGGAAAGCGCCTCCGTTTTGGAAGTTCACAAAAGGGAGACCGTCATTTGTCCCCCTCTATCTTACAATAAATTCGCGCCTGCACCTAGAGCGGGTTTTGGCTTTCCTTGGACAGGATCATGCAGTTGTGAGCAACGGCCACCCGACCTCCGACTTGCCTTAGACAAGCCTTCCCCTCCTCTGAACCTAGCGCATGGGTTAGCCAAGCCAATGCTCAAGCGAGTCCAGCTTCTGCTTGAAGATCACCGCTTGTTTTTTGATTTCCTGCTCATTTTGCGAGGCAAGCACGTTCTCGAAGGCAAAAACAAGCCGGCCGATATAATCGCGCTTCTCATGCAAAGCCTCCTCGTACAACCGCTCGCCCCGTGCCAACAACAGGCGGTTTTCGCTGCGATCACGCGGGTGGATTTTTAGATGACTCAGCTCCTCGAGGCGGGCTTTGATTTGCTCGGGAGAGGATTGCCCGGGGCTTTTCTCAATGACCATTGTCTTCTTCTCCCCGGTCTTGACGGTCGTCACCTCGACCTCCAGCACCCCGTTGATGTCGTAGGTATACCGAACGTCGATGCTCTGCTCCCCGGCTGGAGCCGCTTGGATATGGATGTCGAGACTGCCCAAGTGAACGTTGTTCTCTACCTTGCGGCTTTCCCCTTGATAGATATCTACCTCCAGTTGAGTCTGATTGTCCCGAACAGTGTATAAGCGCTGGACCTTGCTCACAGGAATCGGAGTATTCCGTTCGATAATCGGAAGGAAATGACCGCTCTCATACTGATCGGGCTTAACCGATCGCACGACACTGGTTCCCAGCGAATAGGGACAAACATCCGTCAAGATCATTTCCTTCAAGCTCTTGTCCCGATCCTTGAGCGCGACCTGAATGGCGGCTCCCAGTGCCACTGCCTCGTCCGGATTGATTTGCGAATAAGGAAGCATGCCGAACATACGGCTTACCACGGACTTGACGATCGGCATGCGGGTTGCTCCTCCGATGAGGATGACAGCATCCAGATCATTCGGCGTGAGCGACGCATCGCGAAGAGCTCGCTCGATCGGGGTTCGCAGCCGAAGGAGCAGGGGGGAAACCAATTGTTCATATTGGAGCCGGCTTATCAAGAGTTGCATCGTTTCTCCCTGATAGGGGAATGTCATTTCCCCAGCCGGCTCCTGGCCCAGCACCAGCTTGCACTGCTCTGCCTGCTTTGCCAGAGCGGACTTTTCTTTGCTGGTCAAGGAAAGGTAATCCAGTTCATGCTTCTCAGTAAAATGGGTTATGAGCAGATTGGTGAAATCTTCCCCGCCCAGGTAATTGTCCCCTGCAATCGACTGCACCTGCATCACGCCTTCAAAGAGCTCCAGCACCGAGACGTCGAAGGTTCCCCCGCCTAGATCGAAGACAAGAAAGCGAGTCTCTGATTCTTCCTGATGCAAGCCATAAGAGACGGCGGCAGCCGTAGGCTCGCTGATCAGCCTCTCCACATGCAGCCCTGCAATTGCGGCTGCCCGCATCGTTGCTTTGCGTTGTGCATCATTAAAGTAAGCGGGAACGCTGATGACCGCCTCCTCGATGGGCTCCTGCAGGAATGCCTCCGCATCCTCCTTCAAGGAGCGAAGGATGAACGAAGAGAGGTCCTCTGGCGTAAAGGTATGACCTCCAAGATGGTATTGCTTATCGGTGCCCATAAACCGTTTGAACGCGGACACCGTCAAATGTGGATGTGTGATCATCCGCTCCTTCGCAATCTGACCGATGAGGAGTTCATCGTTGTCATCCAGGCTGACAACGGATGGAGTCAAACGCATACCCAGGGAGTTGGGGATGATGACCGGCCCCCCCTCGCTCCAATAAGCAACCAGGCTGTTCGAGGTTCCCAAATCAATTCCGATTTTCGCCATACTGAGTCCTTTCCATGGATCGTTTTATAAGCAATATCGGCAAATCAAAGGAAGTTTTTGACTCCATTTCAGAAAAATTCTCATCTTTCGATAAAACTTAGGGGATCGGTTGTCGATAACTACTAACGAAGCAAATGCAGTCGTTGGTCCGCGGGGGGCCGACTGCCTATTTCAATGAAGAAGGTGGAATGAACCGATTGTGAGCATTTGGACAATACTGGGCCTTGATCCAACAGAGGATACATCCCTCATACGCAGGGCTTACGCAAGCAAGCTGAAGATCCATCATCCCGAGGATGATCCAGAAAGCTATCAACGGCTTCGGGAAGCTTTTGACGAAGCCATGAGGCTGGCCAAGAGCGGATTCCTTTCGGAGGAGGACGATTCGGACTTCGATGAAAGGGATTACGAAAAAGAGGCTTATGAAGATGAGGATTACGAAGAAGAAGCGGAGGATAGGGAGGTAGATGCTGACACGAGCGATCCAGATGACGCCGCACCAGAGACCGATTGGCTGGATTCTCTCTTTGTATCGAACAAAGATGAGCGTCAGTCCTCTCCGCCGGAGATCGTCGTCCCGCCTCAATCCGCGCAAGTTGCTAAGGAACAAACGGAGGCCTTTCTGAAAAAGGTACAGGACCTGTATGCGGACCCTGCCTCTCGTTTTTCCATGGACAAATGGGTTCACATCCTCAACGACGAAGCCGTTTGGAGAATAGACGATACCCAATCCCTTACAGAACGGTTACTGACTTTTTTCAACGAGCACTATTTCCTTCCGGATGAGGTATGGGCGATGCTGGACAACGCCTTCGGCTTCAAGGAGTTGATGGAGTCCGATCTGGAAGCGTACATCGAGAGATTTCCGAAGGTTTGGGAATACAGCGTGCTGGGCTCGGCTGCCTCTCGCCTCGGATATTCCACTCTTCCATCATTAGAAGGAGGCGATCTGGAAGCGTACCTTCATCAGCGAGAGAAATTTGTTACCGCCCTGATCGAGCAGAACCTGGAGGCTGCGTACAAAGCCTTAACCAAGGTTCTTCCCGTACAAGAGTCAAACCCCATCCTGCTGTGGCTGATGATGCAATTCTATCGGGACAATGGAGACCGGGAAAAGGCGCTGCGCATGTGCAGCGAAGCGATCCAGCTGAATCCGGGAGATAGGGACCTCCCCCTCCTGCGTGCAAGCCTGCTGATCGATCTAAACCGCGCTCAGGAAGCACTGGACCGGCTGAAGCCGCTTGAAGCGTCATCCGCAAACAACCTGCAGTTCCTTTCCCTGCTGGGAAAAAGCTATCTTCAACTAGAACAACTCGAAGCGGCACGCGACGTGTATGTCCGGATGCTCGCCCTTCAACCGGGAGACGCAGACGCCCTTGTCGGACTGGCCAAGGCAGACGCATTTCTTCTTAAGAAAAGAGGAAGCGATAAACCAAACCGCAAGCGCGTTCAGCAGATCCATAAGGAGTGGGGCAAACAGCCCTTCCTCCCTACCCTTCGCAATGCGTTTCGATTCCTGTTTCGAAGGAAATTCCTTATCTCGCTCATTATCCTTCTGCACGTACTGATGAGCATCACGCTTCACAAAAGCGTGGAGATGTCTTTCTCGGAGTACATCCACTACATATATGCAAAGCCGGAGATCCCTCTTGTCGAGACGACCGAAGAGCTGAAGGCCATTGCGCCTGGCAGCGCGGTTCGTCTTCACGTCACAAAGGGGGCCTACACCGGCATTATCGAATTAGAGGAAAAGGGTACGGACGGGAAGAAGCGTTCCGTGTTCGCCATGCAGGAAGAAGCCAAGGAAGCGGGAACCTATGACGACCTGGAAGGGTTCTTATCCCGCGCCGTCTTCGAGGACACGCCCCTCATCCTGCTGACGAACTACAAGCAATCCCGCACCATCTATGAAAAGAAGGGGACCCTGGAGATCAAAGCAGTAGTTCAGGATCCTTACTCGGCAAAATGGAGCGAATTCCGAACGTATCTGAACAGCAATTCTCGCTTTCCCGGAGGCCTGGCTGAAACCACCGTCTTCCTGAACATGAGGGACAAGATCAACAGCGGCTTGATGGAAGTGGATTTCCCGATATCCGTTGGGATCTATGCCGCATCCCTCATGCTCCTGTACCTGATTTTGTTGAAGGCCTACATCATGAATTGGTCGTACATCCGCTACCGCTAACCACAAGGAGGGTTGCATTCATGCCCCAATCGCTATATACCATGAAAACCAAATGGGAGCCTTTCGCCCATGCCATGCTCGCCTTTTTCCCGAAGGGTCCGGATGCGGATTACTTTATCACGAACCCCAAGAGCATATTTCGAAATCGTTACGGCACCTTGAGCCTGCTCGATCGCATGGCGGGAATCGATTCTGCCTCCGGCCTATCCCAAGATTTGGAGTGGCGAATTTCCACAGGGATCCGCCATGAGTTCTCAAAGATCTATCGGGAATTGGAATGGCTCCCGGAGGCCGAACGAATGCAACGGATCGAAGCCATCACCCACAATCCTCTGCGGGAAAAGTATACCGTTGCCAATCATTATCTAAGAAGAATGCCTTCCGGAGGGATCGCAGCCTTCGACGCTACTTACAGTGTCTTCTATAGCATGGCCGGCGAACGGTTGGATTGGTTGACTGCGGACGAGACTTGGACATTGATCGGCCGCTCCGTTCACCTGGCGCAAAGCCACTATACCAATTGGTATGACTACTGCACGGGATTCGTAGCCGGCTTGGATTTCACGTTTCCAACGCAACTGCAGGATAAGAAAGAACGAGAGCAGCGATTAAGAAGGCTGCTTGGGCTCTCCGGCAACCTGTTGAAGGATGAACTCTTCCCGGATGTAGCCCGTGATGCTGAAGTTCGATTATCCTGACTGCATTCTTCTTCAGATTACTGAACAGGCAAGGGAGGGCTGTCCAAGCCCGCCCCTTGCCTGTTCGATCTTGCTACGAATAAAAACAGCAGGTTCATCTGAGCTGCATGAGCTCTGATGAACCTGCTGTTGTGATGTAGTGCGGTCAAGAGGACTTGAACCTCCACGTCATTGCTGACACTAGAACCTGAATCTAGCGCGTCTGCCAATTCCGCCATGACCGCATAACTTCCGCCGCTTGGGTAACCGCTTTGTTTCATTCGGTGTCTCTTGCGGACAAAAAGTAATATACCACGGACGCAAGTTTGATGTCAAATCTTTTTTTGGACTTTTTTTCTTGCCATTTTGCAGGAATTTCCCTTCTGTCATTATCTTGCAACTTGGATAAGAATGGGTTACAATGAAAGCAAACATACGAACGGAGGTTCGCATTATGGCGCTGAGCGCAATTGATCTGACCCGTCCCCCTGTTCCCACTTCCGCCGAGCAGCAATTGGTAAAGCACTATGTCCTCCTCCCCGTTCTGCTTACCCAGCTCCAGCAAGACCTCGATGCGATCCATGCTTCCACCATCCGCATCAGTCTGCCTCATGTTGTCGTGCTGCAGCGCATGATGGACTCGGTTCGCGTGGATCTCCGGCGCATCCGAGCGAACCTCGGACTGGCCGGAATTCGGATCTATTCCGAGGAACGAGGGGAGGAAGGCCTCTCCTGCCGCTATGTGTGCCGCGGGTATCGAGAAACCTTCCGTTTGTCCCGTGAGAATGTCGCCACCGAGCTCGGCCTGTTAGCCGGTCATTATATCGATGCCCGTTCTGCCTCCCAAGGCTGAACTTGATAAGTACGATCCAGCTTGAGGACGCGTCGGTTGAGTTTCTTGATCAACAAGAACTGATCGTCCCAAGCCATTACATAGCCTTTTACATCATTGGCCGGATCCGAATCACGGATGACCCTCACCCGGGTTCCTTCCAGCCGGTATTGATCCAATTGCTCGTTGCTGATCATGAAGCGGTCCTCCTTCTCGATGATGGTCCGCCCTTATTATCGCTCATAGCCAGGATGTGGTGCAAACGGCGGATGAAATGGGTATAGCCATTTCATCCGGGCCGGAGCACATTGACTTGTTCCTTTGGGTCTCTTATACTCAAGAGAGTAATGGAAAGGGGAAATTTTGATGTCGGTGAGTGTTCTTAACTAATCCAATTGGATACGGGTTGAAGTCGTTTGTAAGGCTGCATGGCAAGAGAAAAGGAACCTTCGGGACGAAAGTCTCTCCGGTTACCCTTCTGTTTGCGTGTATCCTGCGACGCTTCCCCATAGTTAAGAACAGCAACCCTCACCCGGCCGTTTCCCGACCGACCCAGGACCCTGCTGCCGCAGGGTCTTTTTGTATTCTTTTTTAGCGTTCCAATGGGTGTGCATGGCTAGCCGATGCACGACTCGAAGGCTTCTTTTCCATAGCCGCGTGAACCGCTAGAAGAGCTACAGGGGCTCGTTATACGGAGACATGGAGTGACGCAGCTTGCGTTCTCCATGTCTTTTTTGCGTGGTCCGGCTGTTTGATTTTCCCCAACGCCATCCCATTCATAATGTAGGAGGAATCCCATTGAATCCCGAAACCTTGCAAAAACTCGAGTATGACCGCATCAAACAAGACCTGGTGGAGCTTGCCGTTACGTTTGCCGGAAAGGCCAGACTTGCCGAGCTTGCTCCCCTCCAGAATGCAAGGCTGGCAGAGGACGCCATGCAGGAAGCGGAGGAAGCGATGAGGGTGGCCTCACGAAGCTCAGGCCTCCCCCTCCCCTCCCTTCAAGGAATGGAAGCTCCCCTCTCCCTCATGGGCAAGGGGTACATCCTCAGCCTGGAGGACCTCGGACACATCGCTTTGTTCCTTCGAGGAGTCGGCCAGTGGAAGCGATACATGCTGCAAAGAGAAGACATCGCCCCGCGCATCGCCGGTTACGCCCGGTCCTTGTATGAGCTCAAGTCTCTCCTCGAAGAGCTCGACCGGTCTATCCTCTACAGCCAGTTGCTTGATTCGGCCAGCCCGGAGCTTGGCAAGATTCGCAGGCGGCTGAGAACCGAGGAGGATCGGCTGAAACGCCGCATCGAAGCCCTTATGGGCAAGTACCGCAATTATCTGCAGGAGCCCTTGGTCACCAAGCGCGGCGATCATTACACCCTGCCGATCAAGAAGGAATACCGCAAGCAGGTTCCTGGGACCGTACTGGATGAGTCGTCCAGCGGCCAAACCCTGTACATCGAGCCGAGCGAGCTTGCCTCCATCCAGTTCGAGCTTTCCGCGATTCGAGCGGAGGAAGCGGTAGAGGAGGATCGGATTCGCAGCCTGCTGACAGGCTCGGTGGAGGCGAACCAGACGGAAATCCGCCTCAATGTGGAGCTTATCGCCCATTACGACTTCGTGTTCGCCAAGGGCAAATACGGCCACCGCCTGAACGGCCGCAAGGTAAAGATGAACGAAACCGGGCGCATTCGCCTGATCCAGGCTTCGCATCCGTTTCTCACAGGCAAAGCCGTCCCGCTCCATCTCTCGATCGGCGAGCATTATCGCGGGCTGATCATCACCGGACCGAATACAGGCGGGAAAACTGTCACGTTGAAGACCGTCGGTCTGCTGACCCTGATGGCCCAATCCGGTCTCCTGGTTCCGGCCTCCGAGGACAGCGAGCTATCAATCTTTCGTCTGGTGGAAGCGGACATTGGAGACAATCAGAGCCTCGACGAATCGCTCAGCACCTTCTCCGCTCACATGAAGAACATCCTGAACATGCTCCAGCAATCTGACGAGCGCACCTTGATCTTGCTCGACGAGCTGGCGGCGGGAACCGATCCCGGCGAAGGGGTCGGCTTGTCCATCGCCGTTCTTGAGGAGCTTGCCCGGAGAGGGGCAGTCATCTTGGCCAGCACCCACTTTGGGGAAATCAAAACCTTTGCCGCCGATACCCCAGGCTTCGAGAATGCGCGCATGGAGTTCGATCCGGAGAGCCTTCGCCCTTTGTATCAGCTCACAATCGGAGAGGCCGGAAGCAGCTACGCCTTTCAAATCGCGTCCCGTTTGGGCATCCCCGACTCCGTGATTGAACGCGCTCGCGAATGGTCTGCGCGAAGAACGCCACCTATGATCACCCTGAACCCGGAGAGCACCGAGAGCACACCCCCTCCACTGTCCGCATGCTCTTTGTCGGAAGCTTCCGCCCCCAAGCGGTCGGCGGCACCCGGCCATCCCTCGCCTCGCCAACCCGGACCAACGGCGAAGAAGCCTCTGAAACGCCCGGAGACGGAGAAGGAAGGCCAATGGAAGGTGGGAGACCGCGTCTTCATCCCTCACTTGAAGCAGTCAGGGGTCGTCGTTCGTCTGGCGGATGAAAGAGGAAATCTTCTCCTTCTGGTCAAGAAGGAAAAGCTTCTGGTGAACCGGAAACGCATCAAGCCCTTCATCGACCGCAAGCACCTCTACCCGGAGAATTATGACATGGACATTGTGTTTGAGTCGAAGGAGAACCGAAAGAAGCGAACTCAGCTGAGGAAGCACCATGTGGAGGGCCTTACCATCGAGACACCGGACGACGATTGGAAAAAGCTGCACTAAGCCTCGCATGGGCGCGAATGCAAAAAAAGCCCGGAAGACAAAACGAGAATCCGTTCGTCTTCCGGGCTTTCTCCATCTTAGAGAATGACCTGCATTCGCAAGCCTTAGCTTACATGCTCTTTGGAATCGTTCGTTTCGTACCAGCAGTCCAAAACCTTGCCGGACATGACTTTCTCCCGGACATACTCGGCTTGATGGGCGGAGAAGCGGCTGTCCCACGCAATGTCCAGCTCTTCGCAAAGCTTGACGATGGTGAGCAGCTCCGACCAGGCTACGTAGCGCTTGTACCAGAAGAATTGAGGGTGCTCAATCATATAGGGATACAGATCGTCGAAATCCGTGTGTTTGCAGTCAAGGGCCCGCTCGAAATGCACTTTGGCATCTCCCAGCTTCTCCAGCATGTAGTCGTCAGAAAATCGTTCATTCCCCACAGGCGGTGCCTCCTCTCTCTATGACGCTTCCCCTTATTATAGATGAAAAGAATCGGGGGCGAAAGGGTACATTTTCCCTCCAACTACTCCTCCATGATGATGCGATCCGCCTCGAGGCGGATGATTTTAACCAGCGAAACCAGGCGTACCCCGAGCTCGCGAATCGTTCTTGCCCCTTGTTGAAAATCCTTCTCCACGGCAACGCCGAAGCCCACAATCGTGGCTTCTGACTGTGCGATAATGCGAAGAACCCCTCGGGCTGCATCTCCGTTTGCGATAATATCATCGATCACCAGCACTCGATCGTCCGGCGACAAGAACGACTTTGAGATCATGAGATCGGTCACGATTCCCTTCGTAAAAGAAGGCACGCGTTCACAATAACAATCCTGATCCGTTGTCAGCGTTTTTTTTCGTCGGGCAAACACCATCGGGACCCCCAGCTCGCTTGCCGTTGCGAAGGCGATCGGAATGCCGGAGGATTCGATGGTCACCACCTTGGTCACCCGCTCCTCGCGAAACCGGCGAGCGAACTCCCTCCCCATCTCATTGATGAGGGCCGGATCCACCTGATGATTCAACACGGCATCCAGCTTAAGCACATCGCTTGACAGGATCACACCATCCCGGCGGATTCTTTCCTTCAGCAATTCCATGTCCAACCCATCTCCTTGCAGCCAGCAGCGCATCAACTCTTTTCCGTATGAGCGTGGATGAGCCGCTAGTTCAATTTTCTTTCTATCATAGCAAAGTTTCGCCATTTATGTTTCGAATCTTTTGTATCCGTCGAACCGATGCGATTTACAAAAAAAGGATGTGAAAAATGTCTAATTCGCAACGTTTTCCATTAAGAAATCGTTTATAATAGGAGGGGATTGGATAGAGAGAGATTTGGAAAGGATTGGACCCTCCATGAAACGTACGATGAAAAAAGCCTTGTCCCAGCTGCTGCTGCTCGCCATGGCCATCATGGTCGGCTTCTTGACCGGCTATGTGGCAAGCCCAGGCGATCTTCATAAAAATCGACAAACCCCTGCTCAAAACTCGCCATCTTCAGACCCTGCTCGCAATACAACCAAGAAGGGTGATTCCGATGCGGACAAGGCGAGCTCCGAGAAACAGCCGTCGAGCGAACAGATGACTTATTCCCACGAGCACCCTGCCCTTATGTCCGTTACCTTGAAGGACACGGTCAAGGAAGTCACTGCCCGTTATGGAAAGCCTTACAATCAGTATGTGCTCGCGGATGATTCCGATCCGGTAACGGTGTACGATTACGCTCAATTCTCCGTCGGCTTTGACAAAACGAACCGCGTCCGGTACGTGGAGATTAACGGCAATGCCGCCGATCCCGGGTTAGGCGGCTTGCGTGTGGGCGAATCAGGCGCCAAGGCGCTCCAGGCTCTTGGCCAGCCGGACAGCAACACCGGGTATGTCATCACCTATTGGACAGACGAGAGCGTCTTGAAGCTGGACATTGATCCCGAATCAAACACCATCGAGTCCATCAAGCTGTTTGACCGTATGGATCTGTAACCCCGTTTGAGTATCCTGGTTCCGTTCCTACATAGGCAAAGCCCTGTCTTCCCCTCATGTGGCTGTTCCCACAGGGAAGGACAGGGCTTTTTCTGCTTATTCCTTGCATCGCATACGAGCGAAGCGATCGATGGACGGGAAGACAAGCACATAGTTTCGGCCGACGGGACATACCTTGGTAGCAAGGAAGCCAAGGAAGGACGTGCAGCTTCATGCGCAGGCTCGGTCAAATTCTCCAGGTCGCGTTTACGTATGTCGGCACCATCGTCGGAGCCGGCTTTGCTTCCGGCCAGGAGATTCTGCAGTTTTTCACTCGGTACGGCTGGCCGGGCAGCCTTTCCATTGCATTGGCGTCCGTGCTGTTTATCTGGCTCGGAACCCGACTCATGCTCCTGGGCTACGACACGGGAGCTGAATCTTATGAGGACTTGAATCGCCACTTACTCGGACCTCGGTTAGGCTCCGCCTTCAGCCTGCTCCAGATGGGCGTGCTGCTCGGCACCTCCATGGTGATGGTGGCAGGAGCCGGCTCGCTTTTTCATGAACAGCTAGGCCTCCATGTCCAGACGGGCATCCTCCTGACGCTTGTCCTCGGCTATGTCGTCCTTCGACGTGGAATGAACGGCATCCTGTCGATCAACACCGTTGTCGTCCCGTTCATGCTGCTCTATGTAACCCTGATCTTCGTGGGAACGCTGCCGCTGCCGACTGCGGGCAACTGGCTTACGCAGCCTGCGGATTATCCGCTCCTCAAGACCGCCTTGGCCCCGCTTCTCTACACGGCGTTTAACCTCTCTACGGCGCAAGCGGTGCTGGTTCCCCTCGGGAATGCCTTTGCTGACCGGAAGGTTCTTCTCTACGGCGGCGTGTTAGGAGGCCTGTTGGTGGGGCTCATGCTGTTTGCCGGCCACATCGCCCTATCGGCGCGCATGCCCGGCATCGTTCAGTTCGAAATCCCGATGGCCCAGCTGATCGATCGGTTTGGCCCTCTCGTGCAGCTGATCTACAGCGTCGTCATCTTCGGGGAGATCTTCACCACGGTGGTCGCCAACGTCTTCGGCCTCTCCCTCCAGGTGAAGCCCCGTACTCGCTTCTCTCGCCCCGTCATTCTTCTCGGCATTCTCCTGCTCTGCTACGGGGGAGCTCAATTCGGCTTCAGTTCCCTTCTCTCTCTGCTCTATCCCTTATTCGGGGTGCTCAGCCTGGGCTGGATCTGGAAGCTGATGCGCCGCTCCAGCCTCACGGCTTAGCCCAAGAGCCAGCATCAAGCGGATGTACAGGTACCCGAAGCTGAGCAGGAAGAGGGCAAGGCCGCTGAGCAAATACCCGAGATGATAATCCGGGAACAGGCTGCGATCTCGGAGAACGGCGATCACATCGACAAGAAGGAACAGGAAAGCAAAGGCCGCTGGAAACAGGAGCAGCGCATCCGCCCGATTCCAACGGAGCAAGACACGCTTTCTCTCGGCGGAATCCCTCCACGCAAGGGAACGCCCCCCTTTGTCATTGGAGCGAAGGGTGATCAGCGTTCGCAGGGCAAGCAGGGAAAGAACGAGAAAGATCAAACCAACCAAACCGCCAAAGGCGGCCAGTAAGGTAAACATAAGGATGCCTCCTTTAGGAATAATGGATCAGGGCATAAAGCCAAAAAACGGTGACGGCCACGATGACAACGGGAGTCGTTATCAAGAGTCCCATAAGGACGCTGGACGGAGGCAAAGTCAACTCTTTTCCGGCAAACCGTGCTACCGTGAGAAATGGGGACTTCCCTTTGGAGACCCCGGTGGCGGCTGCCTTCGAAGCAGAGGTCGATTTCTTGTCCTCCACCGAACGGATCTGAGCGGTCGAAGAGGCATTTGGAGTTTGGATCTTGCCGGTTTTTCGACCGATCCGATACGTAATTTCCCTGGGTATCGGCTGCTTGGCAGACGGCTTCTCCGGGGGCAAGGACGGCGGGGCCATGGGCATCTCTTCTTTCGTCATAGGGTCGATGGGACTCTCTCTTCATACTAGCTAAGGCGTAAGATCGTGGCAATGCTTCTTTTGATCCGCAGGGGAAAACAGCGTATAATTCTCACCAAACAACGGATTAGAAGCCATCCGGGAGCTCATTCGCACCACATCCCCTTGAGAGGAGAGCAATCCACCCATGAAAAAGACAGCACTCATCACCGGCGGAGGTCAGGGCATTGGACGAGCGCTTGCCGTCTCGTTCGCGGAGAAAGGATACTCGGTGTCCATCTGCGATGTGGACAAGGAAGCGGGGCTGGAGGTCGTCAAGCACATCAAAAGCTTTGGAGGGACGGCGATGTTCCTTCGGGCGGATGTGGCCGTGGAGGAGGATGTCCATCGCTGGGTGCAGCTTACCCTTCAGGAGCTCGGACGAATCGATGTTTTGATCAACAATGCCGGCATTTCCCGCAACCGCTCCTTTCTCGATTTATCCGTTGGAGAGTTCGATCAGGTCATGGGCGTCAACCTGCGCGGGACTTTTCTGTGCTCTCGCGAAGCCGCGAAGGTGATGAAGGAAATGGGAGGAGGCAGTATCCTCAACCTGTCCTCCACCCGCGCGCTGATGTCAGAGGCGGGGACGGAAGCCTACTCCGCGTCCAAGGGCGGCATTCTCGCCCTCACCCATGCGACGGCGGTCAGCCTCGGGCCCTTCGGCATCCGCGTCAACGCCGTTAGTCCCGGCTGGATCGAGACGCGAGACTGGCAGCATTCCGCGCACGCCAGCATCCCTCAGCATAGCGAGCGGGACAAGCTCCAGCATCCGGTCGGCCGGGTCGGAATTCCCGCCGATATCGCCGGGTTGTGCCTCTACCTCGCTTCGGATCAAGCCGAATTCATCACCGGGCAAAACATCGTGGTCGATGGCGGCATGACGATTAAGATGATCTACGAAGAGGATGAGTAAGTCTCCCTGCATGGACAGACAAGGAAAGGCTCCCGCAGTCGGCAATAAAGCCGCCTGCGGGAGCCTTTTTGATTCAGGATGATGCTGGACGGAGAAGCCGGTGGAACGAAATCAAACGGGATTCGCCGCCTTGCGAATCAGCCCTTATCCCCTTCCGGTTTCGGCTTGCTGGAATAGTGATCGTACACCTTCACCAGCTGTTTGATGACCCGGTTGAGCGAATACGCTCGCTTTGCCTTCTCCTGGCCCGAGCGGGCGAGGTTGTAGCGGAACGTAGGGTCCAGGATCAGCTTTTCCAATGCGGAAGCGAGGGCGGCGGCATCGTTCACCGGGACGAGCAGGCCGTTCTTCCCGTTCTCAATCTGCTCGGGGATACCCCCTACTTCGGTGCCGACGACGGCGAGAAGACAGAGCGCCGCTTCCGCATAGACGTTCCCGAAGGCTTCGGCGCGCGACGGGAGAACAAAGATGTCAAAGAAGGGCATAAACTCTTCCGGGTGGAGCATGTAGCCGTAGAAGATCGTATCCTCGTAGAGGTTGAGCTCGGCCGCCAGCTTTTCCAGCTCCGTTCGTGAAGGGCCATCCCCGATCATGTGCAGCACGAAAGGATGCCCCTTTGCCTTCAGCAAGCTGCAAGCCTGTAGCAGAACGTCCAATCCCTTCGCGGGAACGAGCCGACAGACTGTGATCAGCTGCGGCACAGCGTTCTCATGCGGAAACGGGCGGAAGCGGCGTTCATCGAAGCCGTTCGGGATAACCCCGATGCGTTCCGGGTCTTGTACATACTCGCCCAGGTATTGGCGGAATGCGCTTGACACGGTCAGAATCTGATCGCACCGCTCCTCAATCTCCCGATAGAGCGAGGTGAGGAACGCATGCTCCTCCCCGCCCTCGCGAATCCGCTCGTTCAGGATCAACTCGCGCTCATAGCTGGAGTGGATGGTGACGATTACGGGAGTGTCCGGGAACGCTTCCTTCATCGCCAGGGCGACAATCGGATGGTGGGCATGGATCAAGTCGAAGGTCGGCTTCAACCTCATGCGCGTCCACCACAAGTAGTCCTTATAGGTTTGGATGTATTTTTCGATGATAGGGTTGCCCGCATAGATCGTCCAATCGAAGGTGGAGAAGACGACCGGGGCCGTTCCCTTGTTGCGAATCCGCTTGGGGAGCGAGAACAGCTCCATCTCCCAGCCTTTCTTGGCTGAGAATCGTTCCTGAATGTACGGTACCATCGAGGATACCCCGCCCGGTTGTTCGGGTGGAAAAAACAAAGCTTGTAAAATGTTCACATCGGTTTCCCCCATTCAACTCGCGTCCTGACCCGTCTCATTTGCTGCCTCTTCGGTTGGGAGGGCATTAGGCAAGTGGAGCACAGTCTGGCTGCGCCTCCTCGCCCATCTTGTCGAGGAATAGGACCATCGGCAGGTTTGGGCGGCAGCGTCCATATTCAAACACTGCTCATGAGGCGCGGAACTTGTCGCTCCCTCTATTGTACCTTTGTTCCGGTGAAGCTGAAAAGGGCGGATTGCGGGGGTCATGCGGATTTTCCGGGATTGCGGCTGAATGTTGACAGAGGGCTGGATTTTTCGGAAGGCTGTGTTATACTGGGGAACAATCGAATCGATCGGCTGGAAAAGCTGAGAAGAGAAAGAGTACCTGCACGGCTAAGCTCGCCAGAGAGCCCCCGAATGCTGAGAGGGGGCAGCCCACGCCCGCAGGGAATATGGTCTCTGAGCTGCGCATCGAACCCCGTACCTCCTATGGGAAGTAGGCTGCGCCGGACATCTGCGCCCGTTATCGCGCTAGGGTATAACCGCATCCATTCATGCGGCGTACCTGAAAAGGCCGGCTTCGCGAGAAGCTGGTAAACATGGGTGGTAACACGCGGGTAAATCCCTCGTCCCTGGAACTTGTCACAGTTCCAGGGGCGAGGGATTTTTTTCTTGCCCGATTCGACAGGTTTGCATTCCGAAAGGAGAATATTCCATGTCCATCTTCATCGGAGGGGCCTGGCCCTACGCCAACGGCTCTCTTCATCTCGGTCACCTGTCCAGCCTGCTGCCCGGCGATATCCTCGCCCGCTATTATCGCCTGAAAGGAGAGCCGGTGCTCTATGTATCGGGGAGTGACTGTCACGGAACCCCCATCGCCATCCGTGCAGAAAAGGAAGGCGTCACCCCCGAGGCCATTGCGGATGCGTACCATCGGGAATTTGAAGACTGCTTTACCCGGCTCGGCTTCAGCTATGACCGGTACACACGAACGGATTCCTCCCATCACCGGAGGCATGTGCAGGAGCTGTTCCTTCGTCTTTTGGAGAGCGGCTCGCTTGAGCTTCGCGAGGTCGAACAGACCTATTGCGCCGCTTGCGAGAAGTTCTTGCCCGACCGCTATGTGGAGGGACTCTGTCCCAAATGCGGAGCCCACGCCCGCGGTGATCAATGCGAAGCCTGTCAAACGGTATTAGACCCGATCGATCTTCTGGAACGCCGTTGCAAGCTATGCGGCTCGGAACCGACCTCGCGGCAGACGGAGCATTATTACCTGCTGCTATCCCGCTATCAGGAAGAGCTGGAGCGATATGCCCAGAATGCGAGCGGCTGGAGGGACAATGCGGTTCATTTGACACGCCGCTACCTGGACGAAGGCTTGCAGGATCGCGCTGCAACCCGGGATTTGCCATGGGGGGTTGACGTTCCCCTTCCCGGCTTCGAAGGCAAGAAGATTTATGTCTGGATTGAAGCGGTAAGCGGCTATTGGACGGCAAGCCAGCTGTGGGCGGAGGAGACGGGACAAGACGCCGCTCCCTTCTGGAGCGACGATGCCCTCGCTTATTACATTCACGGGAAAGACAACATTCCGTTCCATACGGTGATCCTACCCGCGCTTTTGCTGGGGGCAGGCGGACTCCATCTTCCCGACCGAATCGTATCAGGAGAATACCTGACGCTCGAAGGCCAGAAGATCTCCACCAGTCGAGGCTGGGCGGTGTGGGTTCCCGATGTACTGGAGCGGTACGACCCCGATTCCCTGCGCTACTTCCTCACGGCGAACTCTCCCGAGAAGCATGACGGAGACTTCAGTTGGAACGAGTTCATCCGCAGCCACAATGGGGAACTGGTGAACGCCTTCGGCAACTTCGTCCATCGCTCGCTTGTCTTTCTCCAAAAATCGTTCGATGCACGCGTTCCAGAGGGCACGCTGGATGAAACGGTACGATTGGAACTGGAAGCCCTGTATGAACGCACCGGAGAACTCATCGAACAAGCCGAACTGAAAAAGGCGCTGGACGAAGGGTTCCGCTTCGTGCGCAGCGCCAACAAGTATTTTGATACCCGAAAGCCATGGGTTGCGGTCAAGAAAGAGCCCGCTCATGCCGCAGATACCCTCTATACCTGCGTTCAGATCGCCGCCAACCTCGCCCGGCTCCTCTCTCCCTTCCTTCCCTTTGCCTGTACTAGGCTCGAAGGAATGCTCGGGACCCCTTTCCACCTGTTGGATGATCAAGCAGCGGGTGCAGGAATTACGGAGCCCGGACAAGTGTTGTCCTGTCGATGGTTATTCACAGAAGTTCCGGCTGGGACATCACTCGGTACGATCCAGCCGTTGTTCGCACGAATCGATATCGCCCAAGTGGATGTGGAAACCGAGCGGCTGAGGAACGCCCTCACTTGATGAACACACCGCCAAAGGGGATGACCTCGCGGAGCACCCTTTTCACGAGGCCGTCGTTCGGCTGCTCGGCTTCAAGCTCTGCCTCCGTCGTTCCGGTCTGCATCAGGACGGTGCCCTTCCCTCGTATCTCCCATTGGTAGTTCATATGCTGGCTGGCCAAGTGGTTGCCGTAGACGCACAGGTCGATCTTGGCATCCTCCGGGTAAGCGACCAGACAACGGGTGTCCACATACACCGGAACGTCCGGTTCCAGCTTCATCTCGAAGAGCGGGCCGCGGGAGAGAATGCCGAGCGCTCCTTGTCCGGTGAATTTCATCTTGAGAAAATCGCGGGTGACCAGCATGTTCTTGATCTTCAACAGGACGCTCTTCATGGAGATCCCTTCTTCATAGAAGAGAATGCTGCGAATATCAAACAGCAGGTTGGTCCCTTCCGTCAGCTCCATCGTCTTCAAGTGATAGCCCGCCGGCAGCGACAGGATCATCTCCGAGGGACCCGACAGGTCCGAGCGGATCAGCCTGCGCTTCCGGTACATCCCTTTTAAGTCCATGAACCGATCCTCCCGCAGCTTGGGGACTCCTCGGAAGGCGACCAGCGCCTGCGGATTGAGCAGATGGAGAAGCTCCCCCTCGGCCAGTTGAATGCGGGCGCCGTTTGCTCCTTCGACGCCTTCCATGCTTGCTTCATCTCGATTCAGAAGCATGCTTGTCCCTCCCTTCCGGTTAACGGTGCATCCGCAGCGGCTTTATCGGCGGCGGCGCAGCACCAGTCGAGTAAAGCGCCCGGAGAAAAACACAGCGGCCAGCAGCCCGGCGCCCGTGTACAGGGCGATTCTCAGGCGGCGGTTGGTTTTCTTGCGGAGCTCATTCGTGTCTTGAAGCTCCTGCAGCTCCTGCGACAGAAGCCGGTTTTGCTCCGCGAGTGTTGAATTTTCTTTGGCAAGCCGCTCTTGCTCGAGAAGAAGCTGATCCGCCGTCTGTTGGGCCTTTAGCGCTGATTCTTCGGCCTGCTGACGGGTTGATTCCAACTCTTCACGAGTATCTTGATACTGCTCTTGAATTTTTTGATAGTTTTCCTGCAGCTCATCGACCTTGCCCGGCAGCTGAAAAAAGCTTTTGATGCTTCCGTAGGCGCCGGCCTCCGCCTTGGCAGGGGATCCAAGGAGAGAGAGAAGCAGGAGTGCAAGGAACAGGGCACTGACGCCCCCATATCGGGTAATGGTTCGATTCATTCGGGTTCCCCCCTTCTGTCCATCTAGTCCAACTCTATTCTATACGATAATGGTACTCGATTCGTTTCTCATTCGACAACTTTCCTGACGAAGTCCCTCGACGGGTGTTGGCTTTCCTCGTAAGTTGGAGTACCATGAAGAACGACAAGGCGGGGAATTCCCGTCGCCTAAGAAGGAGCGTACCCGATGATCCCATTGCCTGAAGCGTATCAGGAGCGAATTCTCACCCTGCTTGGCCCCGAAGCCGATGCGTTCCTGTCTTCATACACCGCCCCGAAAGTGCAAGGAGTGCGACGCAACTCCTTAAAGCTTGCCGAGAACAGCCCCGTTTGGCATAAGATTGCGCAGGAGTTTGCCTTGGAGCCCGTGCCCTGGTGCCCCACGGGTTTCTATTACCCGGAGCATGTCCGCCCCGGCAAAAGTCCTTACCATGCCGCTGGGCTCTATTACATGCAAGAGCCGTCCGCCATGTCATCGGCTGAGCTGCTTGCCCCTTTGCCCGGCGAAACTGTGCTCGACCTTGCTGCCGCTCCTGGCGGAAAGTCCACACAGCTCGCCTTCCGCATGGAGGGCAAGGGGCTGCTCGTCAGCAACGAAATTCACGCAGGCCGCGCCAAAATTCTCTCGGAGAACCTGGAGCGAACCGGCGTGCGGAACGCTGTGGTTACGAGCATGACCCCCGAGGCTCTGGCGGATCGATTCCCCGCCTTCTTCGACAGGATCATGCTCGATGCCCCTTGCTCCGGCGAAGGCATGTTCCGCAAGGACCCGGAGGCGGTCCGGGAATGGACGGACAATTCGCCTGCCTTCTGCGCAGCCCGCCAGCGCGACATCCTGAAGGATGCGCTCCGCATGCTGAAACCGGGCGGCATCCTCGGCTACTCCACCTGTACCTTTAACCGGGAGGAGAATGAAGAGATCGTGCAGTGGATTCTGCAGGAATACCCCTCCTTCACGCTGCTTAAGACCGAGCGGATTTGGCCGCATCTCGAACGAGGCGAAGGTCACTTCGTCGCCGTTCTTCAGGCGGGACCCAGCCCCGCAGAACCCGCCAGCCCGCCTCAGCCTTCGGCTAGCCTGCCGGGGAAAGGGAAAGGTCGGAAGCCGTCCGCTTCAAACAAGCAAGCTCAGGAAGCGATGGACGCCTTTCTTGCTTTTGCCGCCGACAGCCTCCCCGGCTTCAAGGCGGAGGCCGGCGAACCGCTGCTCTTCGGCGATCACCTTTACTGGCTGCCGCACAGCCAGGACGGCACGTTCTCAGCGGAACGGCTCACCGGCGTTCGCGTACTGCGGCCGGGCCTGCATCTTGCTGAGCTGAAGAAGGGCCGCATCGAGCCGGCGCATGCGCTCGCCCTCGCCTCGCAGAGTGAGGATGCGGCCCGCACCTTCCTGCTCGCAGTCGACAGGGAAGCGGTGCACCACTACCTGCGCGGAGAAGCCCTTCCCGCCGCCGATCACGCGAACGGCTGGACACTCGTGACGGTCGACGGCTATCCCCTCGGCTGGGGGAAGGTGAGCGGAGGCCTCCTTAAGAATCATTACCCAAAAGGCTTGCGGCTCATGGGGTAAAGCTTTTTCCCAACGCGTACAGGGCATCTACCCAAATTGCGGTACCCGGGCAATCGTCCAACCAAATCCGCCCCCTCCTCATACAATGAACTAACCGACGACAAACGCGGACCTCACAAGGTAAGCGGCAAGCAGCCACCGGCTGAACCGCACCGTGTTTCCTAAGGTCGGCACATCCCCACTTAAAGGAGGGCTTTGCATGACGGCTGTTGCGGGTTACGGCAGTGCTTTCGCTTTTGTTCTGGTGCTTTACATCCTTCTGGTTATCATCCTCAAAACCTGGTACTAAGCGACCGAGCGTCGCACCGCCGGTCAATTGGTGCGCCTTCGCGGAGACTCCGATCCACCATATAGGATTCTGCCGGGGGGCGCATCCGGGTCCCCCGAGGAATGAGAACCCCATGAACGGTAAAAAAGAAGCCTGCCCGGTTCGGAACCGGAGGACGTTTACGTCCTTCGTTCCCATCGGATGCAGGCTTCTTTTTTCGTCCGCGGTCGGTCAATCGTTCAGCATATGCTTGCGTATTGCTTGCGCCACGCCGCTTTCGTTGTTGGTGCCGGTAACAGTATCGGCTCGGCGGATCACTTCCTCGGGAGAGTTCGCCATGGCGATTCCGAGTCCGGCCCATTCCAGCATCTCGATATCATTGAAGTAGTTGCCGATCGCCGCGACCTGTTCGCGGGCGATTCCTAGCTGCTCGCTCATCGCCTTCAAGGCGTTGCCCTTCGTCGCCTCCGGGTTGATGATATCGATGAAATAGAGGCCGCTGCGAATCCGGCGCAGCGGGCAGCCGATCGAATCCCATTCGCGTTCGACGGCATCCATCTGCTCTTCGGTGCCAAACAGGGTGAACTTCACCTTGGGCTCGTCCACATCGGCTACATCACGAATGACGGACGGCACTTGAGAGTACTTTTCGTACATGGCCTTCTCCTCATCCGTGAGGTGCTCCACATAGAGGTCGAAAGGCGTGCAGAGGTCGTAATGGATGGACCGCTCCCGGCAATAATCCACAAGCGGCTTTAGATCGGCGAATTCAATTCGAAAATCACTCAACACCTTGCGTTCCGCAACCTCCACGACAGTGGCCCCGTTATGGGTAATCATGAGGCCGCCGGCCCCCAGCTGTTCGTAGACAGGCAGTGCGCTGATCGGTCCTCGTCCGGTGCAGAGCACCACGGTCACGCCTTGCTCGCGAAGCTCGCGGACAGCCTGAATATTCGCTTCGGACAATTCATGGTCATCGGTAAGTAAAGTGCCGTCGACATCGAGGGCAATGAGTTTCCAATTCAAGAGGTTCTCAGTCCTTCCATCTCCAACTCCGTCAGCTCCCGGTATTCCCCTGGCTTGAGCGATTCATCCAGCTCCAGGCTGCCCATGGACAGCCGTTTCAGGTAGACCACCTTTTTGCCGACGGATTGAAACATTCGCTTCACTTGATGAAATTTGCCTTCGTGTAGGGTAAGCCGGATGCGTGACAGCTTGCCGGATTCCGGCTGTTCAGCTTGCTCGATGATAAGCTCAGCCGGAAGGGTCCGATAGCCGTCGTCGAGCTCGACTCCTTGCTGGAACGCCACCCGATCTTCTTCGGTTACGAAACCGGACACTTCGGCGTAATAGAGCTTCGGAACATGCTTGCGCGGGGACAGAAGCTGATGGGCGAGCTTGCCGTCATTGGTGAGCAGCAGCAGTCCCTCCGTATCCTTATCCAGCCGCCCCACCGGAAAGAGGTCAAAATGAGCGTATTCCTCCCCGAGCAGTTCCAGAACCGTGCGATCTCGGGTATCCTCGGTAGCCGATACATAACCGGGTGGTTTGTGAAGCATGAGGTAGACATGCTCGCGGTACTCCACCCGCTCCCCGTCCACAAGGATGGAATCCAAGGCCGGCTTCACTTGCAGGCCGCTGTCTTTCACGATCTTGCCGTTTACGGTTACCTGGCCGCGCTTAACCTGCTCCTTGATCTCACGCCGAGTTCCGAAGCCGGCATGGGCCAGAATTTTATCCAAACGCTCCGTCACTTTCATTCGTTGCTCCTCGTTCTCTTCTCATGCTCGCGTTCCTGCTTCTCGGGCGGATGCAGCCGCAGCCGCTCCACCTGTTCGACCAAAGCAGCGTCTATGATGGCAATCGTCAAGTCATGGAATGGATGCTGCCTCAGGTCCCCTGCTTGCATAGCCTTTTCCAGACCCGCCCGATAGATCTCACTCTCCTGACGCAGCTTGCCCAGGTCGATCCCCAGCGCATCCTCTGGATAAGGGGCTAGCTTCTGCAGCGCTCCGGTGAACAGCTTGACGGCTCCGTTCCAATTGTCGTTGCGATGATGGTACAAGCCCACCGCCACCTGAAGAAGGCCCTGGTAGAGAGGGCTGCGACCTTCCCGCAGCCAAAGCTCCTCTAAGACTTCATGGCATTCGAAGTAATCCCGTTCATGATTGAAATAGTACAGGTGTGCAACATATAAAGGATCATAGCTCACAGGAGCTACCTCCCCTCAAAATCCCGTTTGGCTCGTTCGATCGCTCGCTCCATGTCATCTGACAGCTGCTTGAGCCCCCAGATGTCCTCGTTCTCCCACAGTTCGTTGAAGCGAAGCTGGAATTGCGCAGCATCCCGTACCCGACGGAAAAAGTAGAGCATCTGGATCTGATTCAGCAAGGTATGAATGAGATTGGAGCGGTCCTCGAACAGCTTCTGGCTCTCGGTGATGTCGTCGCGGATGCTGGACATCTCCTCGTCGAGCAGATTCGCCGCTTCCGCCGCCTTGCTGAGGCGCATTTTGACGTCGTCGGGGAGCTCTCCCTTGTATTTGTAATTGAGCGAATGCTCAATGGTCGCCCAAAAGTTCATGGCAAGCGTCCGGATTTGGATCTCCGCCAGGATCGGCTTCATGCCGATTGCAGTCTGCACCGGATATTCCACGATGATGTGGTAGCTCCGATACCCGCTGTCCTTCTTATTGGTGATGTAATCTTTAAAGTAAAGGACCTTCATGTCCTGCCGCTCGCGGATGAGATCGGCCATTCGTTCGATGTCCTCCATGAACTGACACATGATCCGAATGCCCGCGATATCTTCAATGCCCGTTTCCAGCTGGTCCATCGGGACATCCAGCCGTTTGGCCTTTTCCAGAATGCTGGAGATCCGCTTCACGCGGCCGGTTACAAACTCGATGGGCGAGTATTCTTCCCGTTTCTTGAGCTCGGAGCGAAGCAGCTTAAATTTGACCTTGAGCTCCTCCACTGCCTGCTCATAAGGAAGTAAAAATTTATTCCAGTCTCTCCCGTCCATTCGTCCTTCTCCTTCCTCGGTTGAATCAGGAATGGCCGCTTCCTACCGCCTCGCGAATCGACCGGAAGCCGTCCGCTTTCAGGCGCGCAGCCAGGCCCTCGTTCAGCTTCCTTAGAAGCTCGGGCCCTTCATAGATTAACGCCGTATAAATCTCGATCAGGCTGGCACCAGCCCGAATTCGCGCGTACGCATCGTCCGCCGTAAAAATACCGCCGGAGCCGACAAGCGGAATCTTCCCGCCGGTAAGAGCGTACAGCCGATGGATGACCTCCAGGGAGCGCTTGGTCAGCGGTTCCCCGCTCAGCCCTCCGGCTTCCCCGGCATTTCGGTTCACGAGTCCTTGGCGCGCAAGAGTCGTATTGGTGGCGATCATGCCGCTCACTCCTGCCCGTGTGGCGGTCTCGGCAACCTGTTCAAGCTCTCCGTCTGTCAAATCGGGGGCTATCTTAAGTAGAAATGCTTTTTCACGTCCGCCGTGAAGCTGGCGGGCTATCGCCATTTCCTCTCGCACGGCATCGAGCAAGCGGCGCAGCTCTTCCCCATGCTGCAGTGTACGAAGCCCTGGCGTATTCGGCGAGCTGATGTTGATGACGAACAGATCCGCCTCCGGGTACAGCTTCTGGATGCAGGCTCGGTAATCCTCCTCCGCCTGTTCGTTCGGAGTATCCTTGTTCTTGCCGATATTAGCCCATACGGGGACGGGATATGTTTCGAGCGCCTTCAAGCGAGCCTTCAGGGCGTCGGCACCTTCATTGTTAAAGCCCATCCGGTTGATGAGCGCACTATCCTCCGGGAGACGGTACAAGCGGGGCTGGGGATTGCCAGGCTGCGGTCGCGGCGTGACCGTGCCCACCTCCAGAAATCCGAAGCCGATCGAGGCAAGTCCCGGGATGGCCGCTCCGTTCTTGTCGAGTCCGGCAGCCAGTCCAATCGGATTGGGAAACGAGCATCCCCACAGCTCTGTCGCCAGCTCCGGGGCCGTCTTCACCCCGTACATCGCCTTCATGAGCGGCAGCATGCCCGGGACGGCTGCTGCAGTGGTGAGTCCGCCGATCGTCAAGTGATGGGCTTTCTCCGGGTCCATACGAAACAACAAGGGCTTAACGGCCCATCGGTACAACAATCGGTTCACACTCCATCCGTTCGAAAAGCGCTTCGCTTTCTCAATTTTTACTCCCTCGAAACAGTTTATTCTTTTACGCTCAAAAAGAAAAGGAGAACGGCGCTTTTTTCGAGCGCCGTCCCGTGAGAAGAGGGAAAAAAGATCTGCTAAAACGCTTTCTTTGTGATAAAATGGAGGGGATTACGAGGGATCTCTCCTACCGAAGTAAACATGAAAGAAGGATGGTGCTGTTCATGAAGAAGAAGCCAGTCTATGCCCAACGCTACCACAAAGAAGAGCCGAACAAGAAGGCGATCATCTGGGTCGGTTCCATCGCAGGCGCATTTATTCTGCTCATGATCGCCCTCCTTCTTTTTACGTAAGAACAAAGCTCGTTCTCCTTAATCCAACCAGTGGTACACCTTAGCCGGATTCGTCTCCTTCGCTTGAGCAGGGAGATGGAACCGGCTTTTTGCGCGGATCACCTCATTCGGCAGCTTGCCGTCGGTAATCGTCACCTTCGTTCCCATCGGAGCCAGATCGAAGAGCTCCTCCACATCCTCATTGGTAAGCCGTATGCAGCCCAGGGATTCGTCCTTGCCGATCGAACTCGGCTTATTCGTTCCATGAATGGCATAATCCGTGTCCGACAGCGTCATGCCCCGGCTGCCGAAGTCTCCGTTGCTGTGCCCGTTGGGGTCCTTCACCTTCTCGCTGATTTCGAACACCCCAACCGGTGTCCGCGGACCGCCAAGGCCTACTGGATAATTGCGGAGAATTACGCCTCCGCTCACCACGGCCAGCCGATGATTGCGGCGGTCTACGATGATTTCGAGCGGTTGCTCAAGCGGATAGGTCGGATTCGCCTTGCTCTTGGATGAACCCGGGGAGGGAGACGGCTTTGGATTCTCGTTTGGCGGATGAGAGTCGGATGTCGCTTTCGGCTCATCACCTGTCCCGCCTGAAGCGGAAGCCACTCGCGGCCATTGCTTCTTCATGGTAGAGGTAAGCCCGGAGAGGCGGTTATTCGGATACTGCTGAACGAGGTCTTCGGCACGAGCCGGCTCCTGTCCCTTCTCCTTCTCATACGCCGATACGGCGGTTTGAAGAACCGCACGGTCGATCTCCGGACTGAGGTAGGCCTCCGCTCGCTTCGCAGCGAGATCTGCTCCCTCCTCCGGCGTACAAGCACAGGTCGCTTCCTCATAATAAACCGTTTCCACTGCTCCCGATGCGGTGGCCTTCACTTCCAGCAGCGGGCGCGGGCTCGCGGTCCACTTGATCCACTTGCCGTCCGAAGTTTGCGGCGCTTCCGCCAAGAGGTACGATTCCCCGGGCTTTGGCGGCTTTAAGAGCAGCTTGCCGACCGCTTTCTGCTTGTCCCCTTCCGAAGCTCCGTCTCCTATATAGAGGACTCCAGCCAGAGAAGACTGCTCTGCGGACTTCTCTCCAGCGGAAGGTTCGCTTACGGGAGGAGCGGATGCCTCCTGCTCAGCCGGGTGGAATACCGTCACATGCGTACCCGGAGCATAGAGGACACCCGCGACCAGCAGCATCGCGATAGCCGCCAGTCGGAATAGGCGAATGGCAAGTCGCGATCGTTTGGACTCTACGAGGTCCGGGGCATCGGACTCCGTGCCTTCCTCCGCCCCCATCACCGAAGCATCAACTGGTTCTGTCGGGGTTAGGCTCGCCTCCAATTGTTCCGCTTCCTTCTCCAAAGCATGCGGAAGCTTCTTCTTCTCATACGCCTCGAAGATCTCTCCTGCCTTGGCATAGCAATAATTCGCTTTGCTGGTCTTCCCGGCCTCTTCGTACTGTCGGCCAAGCAGGTACCAGCCCATTTTGTTATCGGGATGATCCTTCACGAATTGTTTCAGGTGCTGAAGATCTTCCTTCATTGGTCTTCACTCCCCTGTCTACTTATTGTATCGGACAGGAGCCTTCCATTTTGCACGCCCGCTGTGAAAAAGAGCAAAAACCCCGATTCGCCAAGGAATCGGGGTTCTGGGAGCTGCTGCGAATTATTTATCAAACGGGCTGTCTGCTACCTTGATAGAGTCCGTGGGGCATCCATCTTGAGCATCTTGAAGGTCGTCGTGAAGGTCTTCCGGAATGTCCACGGTGCCGTGGTTTCCATCCCCTCCATAAATCACTTCTGCCAAGCCGTCGTCGTCATAATCATAAATATCCGGTGCGGTTGCCCCGCATGCGCCGCAAGCGATGCAGGTATCTTTGTCCACCCAGCTATATTTAGCCATCGGTTTATTCCTCCTAAATGATGTCCTCGCTCTTCCTCACTATAATATAAGTTGGGGCGAAGTTCAATTCACTGTCACAAGTGAATGCCTTCCTGTTCGGGTACAAAATGCTGCCTCAAGCTGCCGGTCTTCCTGTCTATTCGTCCCCTTCTGAATCAGCGGGACGGGCTCCCGGCCGCAAATGATCCATCTGAAGCGATGTCCCCCGTACCTTGTGATTGCGGATCAACGAGGACGGATCCTCTCCCAGCATACCGGCGGTCAGAATGGCACTCTCGCCAAACTTGTCGCGGATACGATCCATCGCCTCGTTCAGCTGCTCCTTCTTCGGTTGCTGCTCATAATCGAAGAGATCGAGCTGGAACGCGGCTTCCGCCTTCGGCTGCAAGTGAGCGAGGGTAATTCCGAGGAGGCGAACCGGCTTCCCCGCCGGCCAATGCTTCTCAAACAGTCGGCAGGCTTCTCGGTAAATCTCATCGAACGATTCCGTCGGCATGCCCAGGGTGCAAGCGCGCGTGATCGTCTTCATGTTCGGATCGCGAATGGTGATCGAGATGGTGGAGGAGACGAGTCCCTGGCGACGCATGCGGCGGCTTGTCTGATCCGCTAGATTCAGGAAGACCCGACGGATGTCGTCCGCTTCCGTGAAATCGAGCGGTAACGTCGTCGTGTGGCCAATGGATTTGCTCGCTTCCCGAACCGGGTTCACCGGCGATTCGTCCTTCCCTTGCGCAGCCAGCCTCAACCAAGAGCCGAGGACGCCAAATTCCGCCCGCAGCTTCCCTTCATCAGCGCGAGCCAGCTGCCCAATCGTGGGAATGCCCATTCGGACCAGCTTCTCAGCCGTCTTCTTGCCGACTCCATACAACGTATCGCAAGGTTTATCCCACAAGATTCCCGGCACATCTCGCAGCCGCAGTACGGTGAGCCCGTTGGGCTTCTTCATATCGGATGCGATCTTGGCGAGCAGCTTGTTCGGAGCCACACCGATGGAGCAGGGCAGCTCGAGGTCTCTCTTGATTTTCTCTTGAATGTCAGTCGCGATTTCGAGAGGAGTGCCGAATTGCTTCGAGCCGGTAATATCCAGGAAGCATTCGTCGATGGACATGGCTTCAAGCAGAGGGGTGTAACTGCCGGCGATCTCCATAAAACGGCGCGAAAAGGTCCGATAGAGATGGAAATCCGGCTGAATGAGAATCAGCTCCGGACACAGCTTAAGGCCCTCCCGAACCTGCATCCCGGTGCGAACCCCCTTCGCCCTTGCCGCATAGGAAGACGTGACAATAATGCCTCTGCGCAGCTCAACGCTCCCCGCAACGGCAATCGGTTTCCCCCGATATTGATCCGGTTCCACCGCCTCATGCACCGAGCAGTAGAAGGCGTTCATATCGATATGCAAGATCACCCGGCCCCTTTTGGGATAAGCATCCGCATTCGGGTTCATGCGCGCCCTCTCCTTTCCTTCCCCTAAGCATACCGCTTGACGAAAATAGCGGTCAAGACAGCTTTTTCTTCACCTTTTTTTGCAGATGACAGGATCCGGTGGATGAATTCGCAAATGATTGTGGTATAATAATGAGAATTTTCAAGTAATACGGTAGTTATAGGAGGAAGCGGACATGGCCGGGATCATTTCGGTATTTGACACGACATTGCGCGACGGCACACAAGGGGAAGGAATCAGCCTGTCCGCCGAGGACAAGATCAAGATCGCACAGAAGCTTGACGCACTCGGTGTTCATTATATTGAGGGAGGCAACCCGGGAAGCAACGGCAAGGACATGGAGTTTTTTCAGCGGGCGCGCAAGCTGAAGCTGCAAGCGAAGCTGACTGCCTTTGGCAGTACCCGGCGCAAAGACTCCATCGCCGAACACGACACCAGCCTGAAGAGCATCATCGAGGCAGCCGTTCCGGCGGCCAGCTTGGTCGGGAAATCGTGGGACTTCCATGTTCATACGGCCCTGCAGACCACCCTCGAAGAGAACCTGGCGATGATCGCCGATTCCATCCGGTTTTTAAAGCGCGCCGGACTTGAGGTATGTTTCGATGCCGAGCATTTTTTTGACGGCTACAAGCAAAATCGAGACTACGCTCTTTCGGTGCTTCGAACAGCGGGAGATGCCGGGGCGGATTGGCTCGTTCTATGCGACACGAACGGCGGCTCGCTTCCCGGTGAAATTCATCGCATCGTACAGGAGGTTTCGAGACTCGGCTACCCGATCGGTATCCATCCCCACAATGATTGCGAGCTTGCGGTGGCCAATGCCCTCAGCGGGGTGGAAGCCGGTGCCCGCATGATTCAAGGCACGATCAATGGCTACGGAGAGCGCTGCGGCAACGCCAACCTCTGTTCAATCCTGCCGACACTCGAATTGAAAATGGGGTATGAGTGCCTGCCCCAGGGCCATTTGAAGCAGCTTACCGCTGTAGCACGGTACATCAGTGAAATCGCGAACATTCATCTGCCGAATAACCAGCCCTATGTCGGGAGCTCCGCTTTTGCTCACAAGGGCGGCATTCATGTCTCGGCAATTCTGAAAGATTCCAAAACCTATGAACACATCGCTCCCGAGAGCGTTGGCAACAAGCGCCGCGTCCTCGTCTCCGAGCTGGCCGGACAGAGCAACCTGCTCTTCAAGGCTCAGGAGATCGGCCTCACCCTGGACCCCTCCAATGTGCAGACGCAGGAAGTGATGGCCCGGATCAAGGACATGGAGCACCAAGGCTACCAGTTTGAAGGAGCGGATGCCTCGCTGGAGCTGCTGCTGAGAGAAGCCTCCGGCGAGACGACCGAGGTGTTCACCATCGAGTCGTTCAAGCTGCTGGTGGAGAAGGTTGCCGGTCACGCAATCGCCTCGGAAGCCATCGTGAAGGTGCGGGTGGAAGGGGAAACCATCTACACCGCGGCGGAGGGCAACGGTCCCGTGAACGCGCTCGACAACGCCCTTCGCAAAGCGCTCATCCGCTCGTACCCGGCACTGCGCGATATGCATTTGTCCGACTATAAGGTACGCGTCATCAATGAAAAAGACGCTACGGCTGCAAAAGTTCGCGTTTTGGTGGAATCGAGCAACTATCATCATTCCTGGAGCACGGTCGGCGTGTCGGAGAACGTCATCGAAGCGAGCTGGCAGGCCCTGCTCGACTCGATCCGCTATGCTCTGATCGGGCAGAATCCCCTCCCCACTCCTGGAGAGGACCATCAGGAGCGCAGCGGTATCGTTAATCTGTAAGAAGCTGCTGCACCTTTTGCTCCCATACGTCAGAATCGACAGCATAAAAGAATTCCCTCACCCTTCCCTCCTTGTCGATGAGGAAGGTGGTGGGAAGCCCACGCAGGCCATAGAGACGGGTCGCTTCTCCCTGTTCATCCAACAGGACAGGGAAGGTGAACCCGTTTTTTGCTGCGAACGAAGCCGCCGCCTTCCGGCTGTCCTGAAGCGTCACATTGACGGCAAGCACATCAAGCTTGTCTCGATGGCGGGCATAGAGACTCGCCAAAAGCGGTGCCTCCTCCTCGCAGGGGGGACAGGTGGAAGCCCAGAACGTAAGCAGGAGCGGCTTCTTCCGCTTGCCTCCTACATGCTGCTCGCCCCCTTTCAGGGACGGGAGATCCAGCTCGGGAGCAAGAACTCCCACACCTGGTTCTGCCGGCTCAATCTCCGCGAACGCAGCAGCTCCAGATGGGGACTTCTCCTCCGATCGATGTCTCTCTGCTTCCCCATCATACACCGCACTCCGTTCGGCCCTAACCAGTTGGTCCCCGAGGAATCCAAAACCTGTCGTGCTTACCGCACCGATCAAGAATGCCAACATGACCTGCTGTCCGTACCTGTTCATCTCTACGCCTCCTGCCTCTATTCGCCATCCCGCCCCAGACCGGGTCGGATCTGCAAAAAATGGTTTAGCGTCTAGTGTTCCCCGATTGGGTACGGATTATGGACAAGGCAACCCTCACGAAGAATGCCTCCACCTCGAACCCTCACGGGTTCAGATGGAGGCACTTCTTACGGCCGTTGGCCGAGGGCATTATAGGTCGAAGACTTTACCCATAGACGCTAAGGCGCGAATACAGGTCGCCCAAGTTGGTTACGCCGCGGCCCAGAATTTCATTCAGCATCTGCGACCACAGCCGCGCCGTCATCCGGGAGTCCGCCAACGCATGATGCCGATTCTCACACGGAATATCGTAATAGTCCAGCAGGGCATCCAGCGACAGACTGCGGCTGCCCGGGTGCAGCCATTTTGCAATCATCATCGTGTCCAGCAGCCGGTGGTTGAGGCTCGTCTTTGACGTTTTCCACAGCGCCGCGTTCAAAAAATGCTTGTCATGCCCGCTTCCATGGGCGAGCAGAACGCGCTGGCGGATAAAATCAAGAAACTCACTTAACGCATGAAGCAACTCCGTTCCCTTCGATGCCTCTTCGTCGGTTATTCCCGTAAGCTCCACGACAACCTCTGGAATTTTGCGCTTTGGATTGACCGGCGTATAGAAGGTTTCCCCTTCCATGACCTCTTCTCCAACCACTGCCACGGCGCCGATCGAGATGATTTCATCTCCGTTATAAGGAGAAAAGCCGGTCGTCTCCAGATCGAAGACGACCGCCTCCATTTTGTTCAGCTCAATGTCGTATAAGGACTGCTTGCGCTGCTCTTTCATCATGGAACGAATATAAGCCATGTGTTGAGCGCTGCCCGGGTTGAATAAGGAGGTGATGGCAGGCGTGATTCCTCCCTGTTTGTAGAGATGCCAGATGCCCGCATTTTCTGGACGAATCGGCTTCATCCCCATCCCCCCCCTTCCCGGCGCCTTCTGGCACCATCCGTTCGATTTCGTTGCGTCCGCTCTTGCGGTTTCTCTCTTCTTATACTCCTATCGTGCGGCCACCAGCTTGGCGACCGTCTTCTGCAGCTTGCGCACCGAACGCAAGGCTCGGATCAGCTCTCTCTTCTCCTCCTCGCTCAGCATGGCGATGTTCAGCATTGGAGGAGGCGCTTCCTTGCCGGGTTCCGGTTCCTGTGTAGCCTTGTTCCGAAAATAGAGCGCCGATGAGAAGTTCCGCTGCCAGTCGAGCAGCAGCTCGGCAGACAGCTGTCCCTTCTGCCGGACCAGCTCCAGCCTTCTCGCCGTGGAGGTAGCCCAGGTTCGTTCGTGTATGGCAAGCAGCCGAATCCCGCTGGCAAATGGGATGTACAGGCCATACTTCACATCAAAATGTCCTGCGTTCTCTCCATACCGCTCCGTGATCAACCGACCGAACAAGCCCAACGCCGGCTTTCGCCGCAGCGTATTCTCCAGCATTCGCTTCTCCGCAGACGCCGTTCTCAGGGTGTAGGCGGCAAATTCAGCCTGTACCGCTCTTGCAAGCTCCCGATCTCCATGCAGATGGCGCAGATCGGCGACAATCAGCAGGTAGCGCACCGCCTCCCAGGAACCGTCCTGCTCCCATTCCTGAATCATGGTTTTCCAAGCGGATACCGGCTTGTTCCAGCGATCATGATTACAGGTTACCCCTCCATCGCAGGGGGGGTAACCTGTGTCGGTTAACGAGGAGACGATCCGGTCTCCCAGCTTCCGGAAGTACTCGTGCACAAGTGTTTCAACACCCGGTTCCGGGTCTGCGTAGATGAGCGCGTTGTCCTGATCGCTCCACAGCGTCTGCTCCCGTCTCCCTCCGCTGCCCAGCAGGACGAACGCATACGGGACAGGAGGACCGCCATGGCCTTCCTCGTCAAGCGAGTGAATCGCGAGGGATACCGCCCTCTCGATCATCTTGTCTTGCAGCTCGTTCACGGTGTCGTTGTATTCTTGCGGAAAAGAACCCAGGGGGTGGTCCCGGAGCAGCTCGGTTATTCGCTTGCGGTAAGCGAGAAGCTCCGGAAGGCTATCCAACCGATTGACATCTCGTTCGGCAGTTTTCATCGATAGGGTCGTCATCTGGCCATCCCCCTTGAGCTAGCGATCCAGCGGAAAAGGGTTCCCCCTTCTCCGCTCTCTTTCAGATCCCTATTCGATTAGACAGAGGCAGATTCCTGTCCGACCTTGCGCATTTGTTCCGGATAGCCATAGTTGCCATGCTCGCTCAAGTCGAGGCCGATGAGCTCTTCTTCTTCGGTTACACGCAGACCGATGGTCTTCTTGATTGCGAAGAGGATGATAAAGCTCAGGATTGCGACGAAAGCGAAGGTTCCGACAACCCCCAGCGTTTGAACGCCGAGCTGGTGCAAGCCGCCGCCGTAGAACAACCCGGCTTTGTCTTCGCCAGCGAGTTCCTTGGTTGCGAAGAGACCGATGGAGATGGTGCCCCATACCCCGGACAGACCGTGAACGGAGAAGGCGTAGATCGGATCGTCGAGGCCGAGCTTTTCCAAACCGACAGAGGTGTAGAAGGTGAAGACGCCAGCCACTGCACCGATTACGACAGCAGCCCAAGGAGTTACGAAGGCGCAAGCGGCCGTAATGGCAACGAGAGCGGCGAGAACACCGTTCAGCATCGCAGGAACGTCTGCTTTGCCGAAGTAGATCCAGGAGACGATCAGAGTCGCGACAGCGCCAGCGGCAGCAGCCAGGTTCGTGGTTACTGCGATATAGCCAATGTCCTGCAGTGCAGATACTGTAGAGCCGGCGTTAAAGCCGAACCAGCAGATCCAGAGGATGATGACGCCGAGAACGGTAAGGACTTGGTTATGGCCAGGAATCAGGTTCGGAGAACCGTCTTTATTGAATTTGCCGATCCGCGGCTTCAGCATGATGGTACCGACAAGTGCCGCGGTCGCACCCTGTAGATGGACGACCGTTGAACCCGCGAAGTCCAGCATACCGATTTGGGAGAGCCAGCCGCCGCCCCATACCCAGTGAGCTGCGAACGGATAGATGAGGACGATGTAGAGGACACCGAAGACGAAGTAGACGGTGAGCTTGGCGCGTTCGGCGAAACCGCCCCACACGATGGCGAGCGATACACCCGCGAAAGCCAGTTGGAACAGGAAGAGGACGGAGATTGGAAGGCCGAGCGACCCGAAGGCGGTGGAGAAGGGGGCCAGATCCGTTACGTTCGTAAAGAATCCGGTTGTTCCGAGAAATTCATTCCCGTTCCCGAAAGCCAGGCCAAAGCCGACTGCCCAGAAAGCGACGGATGCAAGACCGAAGGTGAGGACGGTTTTCCCGGCAACGTGACCAGCGTTTTTCATTCGGGTCGAACCGGCTTCGAGAAGAGCAAATCCGCCTTGCATGAAGATAACCAGAATTGCGCCCAGCATAACCCAGATGGAGTTGATCGCCGTCGTCAATTGCTCGGTGGTTACTTCATCCGCAGCAAATGCGAGAGTCGGGAACAACAACAGGAGTGCGCCGGCCGTGAGGGCCACTTTTTTCCACATACAAACCTCTCCCTTAATGTTATATTTCTTTACATCTGCCTTACTTGTTGTAATTATATTGTCGTGTGATAGAAAATGCAACATATTTTTTCGTAAATTGTTGCGAATCAAGCAGGTAATCGTTCGGATTTATGTATTAATGTTAAGTTTGGTTACAGATTGTAGGGTCGATAGGAAAATGGAGGCAGGTTTTTGGTTCTTCTCCCCTTCGTTCGGGTATTCTAGGGGTACTCCTTCCTTCTTCACGGCAAGAACGAATAAGTGTGATCTTTTTTATGGACATTTGAAACCCAAAGTGCATTCGCTCGTATAGATGGAGAAACCCTTATTTCCCTACTATAGAACAGGAGGATTACGATCATGTTTCCCATTTACGGTTACGGCTTCGGTATGGATCCCATGATGATCCTGATCCTGCTCGCCTTCGGGCTGTCGTTGTGGGCATCCTTTCGGGTACGCGGTACCTTCAACCGTTATGCGCAGGTGCATGCAGGCTCTGGAATGACCGGACGCGACGCAGCTCGCCGCATGCTGGATCTGAACGGCTTGTATGATGTCCCCGTTGAGGCGGTTCCCGGGACACTCACTGACCATTACGATCCGATTAAGCGTGTCGTGAGGCTGTCCGAGCCTGTCTATTATGAAAGCAGCGTTTCGGCCATCTCTGTGGCCTGCCACGAGGTCGGCCATGCGATTCAGCACAAGGAATCGTACCCGATGCTTGTCGCCCGCCATCGCATGTTCCCATTCGTCAATTTTGCGTCCGGCGTGTCCCCGTTCCTGATGCTCGGAGGCTTTCTCTTTGATTCCCTGAATCTCATCTGGATTGGCATCCTGTTCTTCGCCGCGGCGGTCGCCTTCCAACTGGTTACACTCCCCGTTGAATTTAATGCCACGAACCGCGCGAAGCGGCTTATGGTATCCGAAGGCTTTATCGATCTTCGTGAAAAACCCGGCGTCGATCGCGTGCTGAATGCCGCGGCGCTCACATACGTCGCCGCCGCACTCATCTCGCTTCTACAACTGCTGCGCTTCATTATGATCTTTGGCGGCGGCAACCGGAACCAGGAGTAAGCGCTCCTCGGGAAAAGCAAAAGAGGCACCCATTCCCTCAATCGGGGTGGGTGCCTCTTTCTATTCAAAATTCAGTTGAACCGGACTCTGATAAGCGAAAGTAGTCTAGCAGGTATTGCCGGAAGCCCTCCGCTACGGGCGGCAGCGCTTCTCGGGAGCGGCGGATCATGCCGACTGTGCGCGTCACAGTCGGTTCCGTCAGCTTCAGCTTCACCGGCTGAAGAGCCGTCGTCTCCACCAGTGCCATCTCCGGCAGGAGACTGACCCCCATGCCAGCGGCGACAAGGCCGCGGATGGTATCGGTCTCCTCCCCTTCAAACTCAATGTGCGGCGAGAACCCCGCTCGTTCACAGGCTTCCAGCACAATAGAGCGAAGGGAGTACGCTTCGCGGAAGAGAACAAAAGGCTCCTTCGCCAACTCCTCCAGACGTATCTCGCTCTTCTGTGCGAGAGGATGTCCCGGAGGAAGTATGGCATAAAGTTCTTCGGTGAGGAGCAGCTCTCCCGTCACCTTCTCGTGCTCCATGGGAACGGGAGAGATAAAGGCCAGATCAATTTCCCGCTCGATCACATCGCGGATCAGGCTGGTGTAGGTTCCCTGACGGAAGCGGAACTTCACTTCGGGGTGGATACGACGGAACCCCGCAACGACGGCAGGCAGCAGGCTGATTCCCAGGCTGTGGGGGAAGCCCAGACGAATCTCGCCTTTGGCAGGGTCCAGAAACTCCTGCACCTCCCGAACCGCTCGGTCCAGCTCGCTCAGAATGCCTTCCACCCGTCCGAGAAACAGCTTGCCGGCCGAGGTGAGCTGCAGGTTTCTTCCTCTCTGGACAAAGAGAGAAACGCCCAACTCCTCCTCCAGTTGATGAATTTGCCGGCTTACGGCGGATTGAGCGATATGGAGTTCTTCGGATGCTTGGGTCACATGCTGCTTCTGGGCTACCTTCAAGAAATAATGAAGCTGTCGTAGTTCCAAGGGGCATCCTCGCTTTCGATTGGAAAAGGCTGCTTGGAGCCATTATAATAGGGATTGCGTGGATGAAACACACGTTTGGATAGACTGCCCATGCGAGGTTCACTCGACAAAGGAGGATATGGAGAACATGACGCAAGAAAGAACCGGTGTCGCCGCCTTAAAAGGAAACCCGCTTACGCTGATCGGACCAAAGCTGGAAGCAGGAGGCCAAGCCCCTGACTTCACCGTTAGCAAAAACCTGCTGGAATCGGCAAGCCTTCAAGACTTTTCCGGCAAAATCAAGCTGATCAGTGTCGTCCCCTCCCTGGATACGGGAGTGTGCGATGCTCAGACCCGTCGGTTCAACCAGGAAGCGGCCAAGCTTGGCGAAGATGTCGTCATCCTCACCATCAGCACAGACCTCCCGCCTGCACAAGCCCGCTGGTGCGGAGCTGCCGGAGTGGATCAAGTGGTCGTTCTGTCAGACCATAAGGACGTTTCCTTCGGAACCGCTTATGGCGTGCTGATCAAGGAGCTGCGGCTCTTGATGCGCTCCATCTTCGTTCTCGACAAAGAGAACAAGCTCCACTACGTGGAATATTTGAGTGAAATGAGCGAGCACCCGGACTACGACAAGGCCATCGCCGCGGTCCGCGAGCTCCTGTAATCGGCATTCCTACCCCCCTTCCGGCCGTGGCCGGGAGGGGGTTTTTGTGTATTGGGTTATGCCTAAAAGAAAAGCTCCCAGTTCAAGTCCGGGAGCGGAACATTACAGCTTGTAAGGAGCCAGCTTCTTGTCCAAGTGCTTGTAGATCTCAATAATGTTGCGGTAATTCGAGCCGAGATCGCCCAAGCTTCCCCGCGAAGCGGAATAAATATCAATGGCCGATTCCAACGGAGTGATACGGAATAACGTCAGGGTAATGTCCTGCGTGCGGCCGAAGGCCGTCCGCTTCTCGACGACAATCTCGCCGACACTTTGCACTTCATGCAGGATGGTGTACCCCTTCAGCTTCTTGAGCGTGCTGACGACTTCTTCCCACAGCTTGTCCTTCGATAGCTTGTAGTGCTTGGTCTTCAGTTCCGGCTCTTTCGCATTCTCCCCGGTGGTTTCCTGGCTGCGAATCAAGCCGACCAGCGTCCTTTTCAACAATGCATTGTCCTCCTCAACCATCGTCCTCAATCCAGGCACGTTGTGCCGGATGACTTCTCCACCAATTTTACCATTGTTTCGGGGAAAGCAAAAGAGGAAAGGCTTCCAAGCCAACACCGCATCCTACTCAGTCAGCAGCTACAAACCCCGCATGGTGCATAAACCGATGGAAGCCCGCTTGCCCTTGCTCATCTCGCTTGTAAACTCCGGCGTCAAGAAGCACGCGCGCGAACTTGCGCCCCACCTCTCGGCGTACCGCTTCGACCGCTTCGGCCCGGTTGAGGGAAGGATAAGCCGCTCGCAGCTCCTGCATCCAGACGGCATGCTTCGCGAGGGGACTGTCTTGCTCAATCACAGCGGCCTGACCGGCTTCACTCGCATGCGCCAGCCAGGAAGCGATCTGTTCGATTTCTTCCTTCAGTCGGCCCGGAAGAACGGCAAGCCCCATCACCTCGATCAGCCCGATGTTCTCCTTCTTGATGTGATGCAGATCCGCGTGCGGGTGGAACAAGCCGAGCGGATGCTCCTCGGTGGTCCGGTTGTTCCTCAGCACGAGGTCCATCTCGAAGTCCCCTTGCGCGTTTTTGCGAGCGATCGGCGTGATCGTATTGTGGGGAACCTCGCCGTCTTCTGTGCGGCTAAAGGCATGAACCTCCACCTCGTTATCGCTGTATGCTCTCCACAAGTCAAGCAGACGATCTGCCAGCTCAATGAGCGGCGCCTGTTCCGGGCCCGAGATGCGAATGACGGACATCGGCCACTTGACCGTTCCGATGCGAATCCCCGGGAATTGCTCGTGGGTGAAGGCTGCTTCCACCGGCGCTTTTTCCATCGGGAACACGTTACGTCCGCCTTGGAAGTGGTCGTGACTCAGAATGGAGCCGCCAACGATGGGGAGATCGGCATTAGAGCCGACGAAATAGTGAGGCATCTGCCCGACAAAAGAAAGCAAGCGCTCGAACGACCGACGGCTGACCTTCATTGGAACATGGTCGCGGCTAAAGACGATGCAATGCTCGTTGTAATAGATGTAAGGCGAATATTGCAGGTACCACGGCTCAGAGTTGAGTTCAAAAGGAATCACCCGATGATTCTGACGAGCCGGGTGATTGATTCGACCGGCATAGCCGACGTTTTCCACGCAGAGCAAGCACTTGGGGTACCGGCTTTGCGGGGCGTTTCGCTCGGCTGCGATTTCCTTCGGGTCCTTTTCCGGCTTGGACAGGTTGACGGTAATCTCCAAGTCCCCGTATTCCGTTGGCGCAAGCCAATACTCGTTCTTGCGAATGCGGTTCATTCGAATGTAGTTCGAATCTGTCGAGAGCCGATAATACCATTCTGTCGCCTTCACCGGGGACACGGCTTCAAGCTCCCGGAAGGTGCGAACCACCTCCGACTGCCGGGGCATGAGCAGCCCCATGATCCGAGCATCGAGCAGGTCGCGATGGGTGGTATTGTTTTCCGGCAAAATGCCTTTGTCTGCCGCATAATCGAGGATTGCTTCCAGAACGGCGGTTGCCGATTCCAGCTCCTCATCCGGAAGTTCCCCGGTGTATGGCTCCTCGACCTGAAGCAGATCAAGAAGCGCATTGTGCGCCGCAATGTCGTCCCCTTCGCCGAGGAAGCCTCGCTGCACGCCGAAGCGAACCAAGCGAGCGATTTCCAGTTGTATATCCATGGGTTCCTCTTCCCCTCTCGCATCTATAGAACGGTAGAAAGACCGCCTTCATTCGCTTTAGCGGTCTCCCCACCGAATCGTGTCATGCTTTTGAAACCGAACTATATAAGTTGATCTTGAGATGTTCACAGAGAGAGCATTACGAGAATAGGTTGAACTTCCGGTCGCTGTTGTTTTTCAATTTCTCGATGAAAATATCTCACTAGGGTTGAAATTGAAAAACAAAGGCGAACGCTATCGCTCCTCCAGTTTCAACCTTTCTCTCCATGCTTCCTGTCGCTTCTCGTCGTTCAACTTATATAAGCTTAGTTTGGATAGCCGTTCGGATGCTCGCGGTGCCAGTTCCAAGCCGAAGCGATGATATCCTCCAGCTTATCCATCCGGCGCACCCAGCCGAGCTCCTTCTCTGCCTTAGCCGAGGAAGCGATCAGCACGGCCGGATCACCGGCGCGGCGTTCTTCCACCTTCGCGGGAATGGCGTGGCCGGTTACCTTGCGAGCCACCTCGATCATTTCCTTCACCGAGTAGCCTTGGCCGCTGCCCAGGTTGTACACGGCACTCTCCCCACCGGAACGCAGGCGTCCGAGGGCGAGCACGTGAGCGCTGGCCAGGTCGGTGACGTGCAGGTAGTCGCGAATGCAGGTGCCGTCCGGCGTCGGGTAGTCTTCCCCGAAGATGGAGATGAACTCGCGCTTGCCGAGCGGAACTTGCAGAATCAAGGGGATGAGGTGCGTCTCCGGCGCGTGATCCTCGCCGATTTTGCCGCTCTCATGCGCCCCGCAGGCGTTAAAGTAGCGAAGAGAAACGTATTTCACGCCATGGGCGATGTCGAACCATTTCATCATCTTCTCCATGGCCAGCTTCGTTTCCCCGTATGCGTTCGTCGGGAACGTGCGATCCTCCTCCGAGATCGGAGTCTTCTCCGGCTCCCCATAAGTGGCGGCGGTGGAGGAGAACACGATCTTGGTTACGCCGTGCTCCTGCATCTTTTCCAGCAGGCACAGTGTTCCGTACACATTGTTGTGATAGTATTTGGCCGGGTTCTTCATGCTTTCGCCAACCAGGGAGTTGGCAGCAAAATGGATGACGGCCTCGATGTCATTTTCACGGAATGGCTTATCAAGAAACTCCTTGTCGCGCAGATCCCCTACGTACAGCTTGCCGCCCAATACCGCTTCCCGGTGCCCGGTCTCCAGGCTGTCGACGATGACGACCTCTTCTCCAAGACGAAGCAGCTCAGCTACCATATGCGAACCGATGTAACCCGCTCCGCCTGTCACCATAATGGCCATGCTCAATTCCCCCAGTGGTCCGGCTCCTGCCGGTTATTTGAGAAGCTATGGAATGAATGCTCGTGAGCATTTGATCAGCATTCAGGAACGATTCACGCTTACAGCGCTTTGGCTCCGTCCCCGATCTCTGCCACATAGAAGTCCGCCTTGAAGTCTGTCCGTTCCGCATAGGCACGACCAACCTCTTGAAGGAAGGCGTCAACTGATTCATCCTTCACGAGAGAGACCGTGCAGCCGCCAAAGCCGGCGCCGGTCATGCGGGAGCCCAGTACGCCAGGAACCTTGAGCGCTTCTTCCACCATGACATCCAGCTCTTTGCAGGTGACTTCGTATTGATCGCGAAGTGAATCGTGGGAAGCGATCATCAGTTGGCCGAAGGCATCCAGATCGGATTCCTTGAGTGCCTTGACGGATGCGAGCACGCGATCGTTTTCTTCGATGACGTGGCGAGCACGCTTGCGGACCGTCTCATCTGGAATGAGGTGTTCGTTCGCCTTCAACTGCTCGGCGTTCAGTTCGCCCAGAAGCTGCAGATTCGGGAAGGCTTGGCGCAGGTAGCCGACGGCTTCCTCGCATTGAGCTCGTCGAGCGTTGTACTCCGAATCAACAAGGCCGCGGCGCTTGTTCGTGTTGCCGATAATCAGCTTATGACCCGCTGCCTGGAAGGGAATGAGGTCGTACTTCAGCGTATCACATTGCAGCAGGATGGCATGGTCCTTCTTGCCGTTTGCCACCGTGAACTGGTCCATGATGCCGCACTTGACGCCGAGGAATTGATTTTCCGATTCTTGCGCGACGAGAGCGAGCTCCACGCGGTCCACGGGATGCCCTTCGGCGGTCATGAAGCCGAAGGCGGTGACGAGTTGGACAGACGCGGAGGAGGAGAGGCCGGCGCCATTCGGAATTTCGCCCAGGTAGTAGACATCATAGCCGCTAAACGTGTAGCCCCGTTTGCTCAGATGTACAAGCACGGCTTTCGGATAGTTGACCCAGTCGTGCTCCTTCTCGTTTGTCGCCCCTTCAAGGGTAATGTCGGCTGTCTTCTTGAAGTTGCCGGATGCAAACCGAAGAACGTTGTCGCTGCGCTTGCGGAGCAGCATCGTCGTCCCGAAGGTCAGAGCTGCCGGGAAGACATAGCCGCCGTTATAGTCGGTATGCTCGCCGATCAGATTCACGCGGCCGGGGGCAAAATAGCTTTGGATGCCTTCCTCCGTGCCTCCGAAAAGCTCGACAAAGGTCTTTTTGAGCTCCGTGATGTTTGCCATTCTCTGCACCTCTTTCATAATATGGAAAATAATTTCGTTTGTGTATCTTAGTGATCGTTTGTTTTCGTTTTTATTGTACTATCCCCTGATAAAACGGTCAATAGAATCTTTTCGATCTATAACGATCAAACAAGAACAAGACGAATGTCCGTTTCCTTTCGAATATAATCAGCGTATTCGTCCGGGATACCGGAGTCGGTAATCAGCACATCGACGGCGCTTAAATCTGCGATGCGCGAAAAAGCCGTCTTGCCGAATTTGCTATGGTCCGTCACCACGACCACCTGCTTCGCAAGCGCAATCATTTTTCGATTCACACTGGCTTCCTCCAAGCTCGGGGTGGTGAGTCCGCTCTTGATGTCCAATCCATCGATCCCAAGGAATAGCCGGTCTGCGCGGAGCTTGTCCAGGCTGTCTTCAGCGAGCGGGCCGACAAGCGCGGAGGATTGCGGGCGAATTCGGCCTCCGGTCAGGATGACGTTCCACTCCTTGACGTCTGCGGCGCTGGATGCAATGTTGGTCGCGTTCGTGACAATACTCAAGCCCTCTATGCCGCGAAGTCGGTTCACCAGCATCATGTTGGTCGTGCCCGGGGTGAACAAGAGCGAGTCCCCCTCCTTCACCATGGCAGCGGCGGCTTCGGCTATGCGGACCTTCTCATCGGCAAAGGCCTCCTCCTTCTCGGAAAAGGAACGCTCATGCGCCGTTTCTCTTCCTCCTAGCTCCAACGACAGTGCTCCACCATGGGTGCGATACAAAAGCCCTTGCTCTTCGAGCCGCTCCAGATCCCGCCGAATGGTAACGAGCGACACCCCAAGGGATTCGCTCATCTCTTGAACCGCTGCTTTTCCGTTCCGGTTGACCAGCTCGATGATTCGATTTTGCCTTTCCTCCGCAAACATCCGCTTTCCTACTCCTTCATTGGCATGAATCCGCTCGTTCGATTCACACTTTGTTTATTTATTTTACAAAGTCAGCAGGATTTTGGCCCTGTCATTCGAATACATTATAGCAGAGTCCTGATCAAAACCGCAGAGGGGTAGGCTGTTTTCCTCGAAGGCAGGGGCTCTTGCGATTTCAATCTACAATGAGGTGAAAACCATGGGTTATTTTTTGGGTGTCGATTTGGGGACATCCGCCGTCAAATGCATCCTGGTCGATGAAGCGGGTCAGGTCAAAGCGAGCAAGAGCGTGGAATATCCGCTGTACCAGCCGCATCCTGGATGGGCAGAGCAAAATCCCGAGGATTGGTGGATCGGAACAGCCGAATGCGTCAAGCTGCTTCTGCAGGAGGCTCGCATAGCAGCGGCCGAAGTGCTGGGTGTCGGTCTCTCCGGCCAGATGCACGGCTCGGTATTCCTCGATGAGAAGCTCGCGGTCATTCGCCCCGCTCTCCTCTGGTGCGATCAACGGACCGCAGAGCAATGCGAGTGGATCGAGCAGGCTGTAGGCAAGGAACGTCTTGGTGAGCTGACTGGAAATAAAGCGCTTACAGGATTCACTGCGCCGAAGATTGTATGGCTCCGTCAGAACGAGCCGGACGCCTATGCCCGCGTGGCGCACATCATGCTTCCGAAGGATTACGTCCGGCTGAAACTGACCGGCACATTCGGCATCGACGTCGCCGACGCAAGCGGCACGCTCCTGCTGGATGTCGCCAAGCGCGACTGGTCCCAGGAGGTGCTGGACAAGCTCGGCATCGAGCGCAGCTGGCTGCCTCCGCTGTTCGAAAGCAATGATATCGTCGGCACGTTGACCCCGGAAGCCGCTGGCATCACCGGGCTTGCCGAAGGAACGCCCGTCGTTGCCGGCGGCGGAGACCAAGCGTGCGGAGCGGTCGGCGTCGGCGTGGTGAAGCCGGGCATCGCCAGCGTCGCCATGGGAACCTCCGGCGTCGTATTCGTCCACGACGGAACGTACCAGGAAGACCCCGAGCGCCGCTTGCACTCATTCTGCCACGGCGTGCCGGGCAAATGGCACCGCATGGGCGTCATGCTCGCAGCGGGCGGCTCCTTCCAATGGTGGAAAAACCATTTCGGCTTTGAAGAGCTGGAGCTCGCGAAGAAGGAAGGACGCGATGTTTACGACCTGCTCACGACCCGGGCGCAGGAAGCACCGATCGGCAGCGAGGGACTGCTCTTCGCTCCGTACCTGACGGGTGAACGCGTTCCCCATCCCGACCCCAAGGCACGCGGCGGCTTCATTGGGCTGAACCTGCGTCACTCGAAGGCTCACCTTACACGCGCTGTTATGGAAGGGATCACCTTCGGCCTTCGCGATTCGCTGGAATTGATGAAGGAGTCCTCGGTCGAAGTCACCGAGCTGCGAGTGAACGGCGGCGGAGCGAAGAGTCGGTTCTGGCGGCAGATGATCGCAGACGTCTTCGGCTACCCAGTCGTGACCGTCAACTCGACCGACGGCCCCGCTTACGGTGCCGCCGTTATGGCCGCATCGGGCGTCCTCGGGAAGGACACCACCGCTCTCTGCGAGGAGTGGATTCAAGTGGTGGACCGCGTGGAGCCTATCGAGGAAAACCGCATCCAGTACGAGCGGTACTACGAAGTTTATCGCTCCCTCTATCCCACCCTTCGGGATACCTTCCACAAGCTGAGCGATCTGGCACAGGGTTAATCAAATGGACGAAAGACAAAAAAACCGCCTTCCCCTAAGGGAGGCGGTTTCTGTTGGTTAGAGAAAGAGTAGCCCACATGTGCCGTCCGGTTTAAGCGTTTCAAACCTGCTCTCGCAGGTGGGTGCTCGCAGTCGCGTTTTTGAAGTCCCTTCGAAGAGGGCTTGTCAGCCGCGCGAACCATATTGAACTCCCTAGAAACATGTCATTGGTTCAAAACAACAAAAAACCATAACGTACACCGCAGGACTCTAATCAGTATGGTCATTATATACGCTTGATAAACGAGATGCAAGGGAAGAAGCAGGAAAAGGCGTTACTTCCGCTCCTCACGGGAAGGCTCGTCTTCCAGGTTCTCGTCCTTCTCCGCCGGAAGTCGTGCCGGGTTTTCCTCGGCAGGGTCCGCCTCGGTCCATTCCCCATCCGAGTCCTCGGATTCTTCGGAATCATCAGAGTCATCAGACTCTTCCTCTTCTTCTTCCTCGTCCTCTTCGCTCTTCTTGAATCGAGCCTGGATCTTGGTGAAGCCGCGATAGAAGTTCCAGAACGAGATCATGGCCATCACACTTCCCATGAAGAAGACGATCAGGAAGTTGTAGAGAATGCTGATGTAAACGATTCCCGCATTCAGCACGAGAAGGATAAGCGTATTGATCGGCTGCCCGATCGTAATCAGGAAGCTGTTTTTCACGATCTGGAAGGTGCTCATGTGGAGATGAGACATGATCGAAAGGAAATTCAGGAAGGCCGCAAACAGCAGCACGATCATCACGATGAACGTCAAGGCGAGGGAATTGAGAACATTCCCCACAGTGGAGTAGTAGTGAATGTTAAATAGGAAGATGCCCAGGAACAGAGAGAACAGCAGGCCACCGTACAAGCTTTGCTTATAATTGGCTTTGTAGGATTTCCAATAAGTTCTCCACAAAGGAACGTCCACATCACCCATAACCCATTTTCGTGCAACCGCAAACATCGCCGAGCTGGCAGGAACAAACGTAAAGGCGTTGAGAATACACACAAAACCTAGAACAAGCCACCAGCCAAGGTACCGCGTAAAATCATCAATCTGGGCCGTCCAAGCCGAAAAAATCCAAAGGGCTGCAAGAACGGGTGAAGAACTGATGATCCAAAGCAAGTTGATGGCGGAAAACCGCATGACCCACTCCGAGAAGCGGTAAAAGCCGCCCATGATCCCTCTTGTTTCCAAAAAAGCTCCTCCTTCATTGTGTCCAATACTCACCATTATAGCTCATTTTTCACGAAACTCCTAGTTCACCGGGCCGCAGGGAACGGGCTTGTTTGCCTTATCGAAAACAAGCGCTTCATCCCTTCCTTCTCCTACCAAAAAACCGCAGAGCTCGCGGCTCTGCGGTTTCTTCCTTCATACGCAAGGGACTCGGGTGTTATTCGTCTTCGCTCTTGCGGTAGCTGCTGCGGTTGTCGCTGCGATTCTCATCGCGCTTGTAGCCGCCGCCTCCGCCGCTGCGGTTGTCCCGGTAGCCTCCGCCGCGGTTATCGCGGTTGCCTTCCCAGCCGCCTTCGCGGCGAGGACGGTTGCCGCCGTAGCTGCTGCCGCCGGTTCCCGAACCGCTGCCGTAGCGGCTTCCGCCGTCACGACGTTGGCCACCGTAGCTGCTGCCGCCATATCCGCTGTTCGGACGACGTCCAGCCGAACGAACGTCCGGACGACGCTTCTTGGCGCGAAGCGGCTCTTCGGGGGTCAGCTCAACTTCAATATCCTTGCGGTCGCCGGTGAGCAGCTTCATGGCTGCCGACAGCAGATTCACGGAGTCGTACTCCTCCAGAAGCTGGATGGCGACGCCTTTGTATTCATTCGCATCATCGCTTTGCATCAGGTTGATGATGCGCTCGGCGGTGATCTTTTGCTTGCCTTCGATCGCTTCCGCTACACTCGGCACCGGTTTGCGGGTGATCTTGTGGCGGGTGATACGCTCGATGAAGTGCAGGTGGTCGATCTCGCGCGGCGTTACGAAGGTCCAAGCCGTTCCTTCTTTACCAGCGCGTCCCGTCCGGCCGATCCGGTGGACGTAGCTTTCCGGGTCTTGCGGAAGGTCAAAGTTCACGACGTGGGAGACGCCGGAGACGTCAAGACCGCGAGCCGCAACGTCCGTTGCGACCAGCACGTCGATGCTGCCATCGCGGAATTTGCGCATGACGGCGTCGCGTTGGTTTTGCGACAGGTCGCCGTGCAGTCCTTCAGCGGAGTAGCCGCGCTTTTGCAGCCCTTCGGCGAGTTCGTCGACGCGGCGCTTCGTGCGACCGAAGATGATCGCAAGGTCCGGGGATTCCATATCGATCAGGCGGCACAGAGCATCGAATTTCATTTTCTCTTGAACTTCGATGTACGCTTGTTGAATGAGCGGAGCGCTGACTTGCTTCGGAATGACGGAGACATGCTCCGGGTTCTTCAGGAATTGGGTGGCGAGGCGTTGAATGTTCGACGGCATGGTGGCCGAGAACAGCATGGTGTGACGATTTTCGGGTACGAGGCTCAGGATGGATTGAATGTCCTCCATGAAGCCCATGTCCAGCATTTCATCCGCTTCGTCGAGGATGACGGTCTGCACGTCGTCCAGCTTGATCGTTTTGCGGTTGATGTGGTCAAGGAGGCGGCCCGGCGTTCCGATGATGATTTGCGGGCGCTTCTTGAGGGCGCGGATTTGTTTTACAATGTCTTGTCCACCGTAGATCGGCAGGGAACGGATGCCTTTGAAGCGTCCGAGCTTGCTGACTTCTTCGGCAACCTGGATGGCGAGCTCGCGGGTCGGGCACATGATCAAGGCCACGATGCGATCTTCAGACGGTTGAATTTTTTGAACGAGCGGCAAGCCGAAGGCAGCGGTTTTCCCGGTACCCGTTTGGGCCTGGCCGATCAAGTCCTTGCCTTCGAGAGCAAGGGGGATGGTTTTTTCTTGAATGGGCGTAGCTTCCTCGAAGCCCATCTCCGTAACGGCTCGCAGCACCTTGGCCTCAAGACCGAATTCGGCAAATGTTTTCAAATGAAATCAGACTCCTTTTCCTGGGCAAATAAGCCCTCTCTTTATCGCCATAACGGCTTCTCCAGTACGGTTCGCAGGTCCCTTTTCATATGGCGCACCCTTTTCGATAGGAGCATTTGCATGTTGCGCATCGGAAGACAGCCTTCCAGATTTATGCAAACCGCTCGGTGCATAAAAAAAGCATTTCCCTTTGAGCAGGAAAATACCGCCGTACCAAAGAACATCATCGGTTAGTATAGCACACCGCATTAGAGCAACGCCAGCGACATGAGCATTAGCTTTCATTTTATTTTTCATACCGTGGGAACTCGCTTTGTTTGCGTGAAACCGTTCGACCCCCTTCATCGTATAAAATGGCATGGATACGCCCATTAAGGAAGTGCTCAAACGGGAGCTCAAGCCCCGCAAAAGCTCGTGCTTCCAGGGAAAGAAGGAGAAACGCCAATGTCTATGCTCAAACGTATGGGGGCCATTTGGAGGTCCCGTAAAGAAGCGCCGGCTGCATCCGAGCGCAAGCCCATGGAAGATGCACGTCCTGGTGATATCGTCTCCGTAGAGTTGAATCAATATGTCGTGAGCGGCAAAGTCGCTTATTACGATACCCAGTATGCGCCTCATCGGTATGCTTATTATCTCCGTGATGGAAATAACGTCTCCTGCCTTCTCATTGAAAAAGGAAGAACCGACGAATGCTTCCTTTGCGAATTCCTCGAAGGGTCGCTTGACGATCCGAGTGAGGTTCCGACTCGTCTGGATGTCGATGGGGAAGTGGCCTATGACCTGGAATGGCAGCGCACCGACCGCACCCGCACCGAAGGGCAGACGGACTTCCGAAACGGGGACGAAGTCATTCTTTGGCGGTACAGTGCCGACAGTGAGGGCTACTTCTTCCTGCAATGGCAGGACGGCAAGTTCGTCGCCATGAAGGGAGAAAGGCTCGCACCCGGAGAGGTTCGCTTTCTTCTTGCTACAGATACGAAGGGGGCCACCCGCACATGAAACGATTGACCTGGCAAGCCTGGGTCGCGCTCGCCCTCGTCTTCTCCCTGCTGGCAGGCTGCTCGAATGCCTCCAGCTACGTGTCCGACCATTACCCTTTGGTGGACATTCAAGGCAAGGGCCAGGATTCCTCCAAGATCTACCTCGTAGAGGACCAGGACGTCCCCACAACAGCCAAAGAGCTCGCGGATAAAGAAAAGCCGGAGGAGGTCAGCAAGGAAAGCAAGGACTCCATGTTCCTTGCCTACTCCGACAAGATCATTCAGGTTCAGCAAGACCCCGCCGACTCCGCCAACAGCCTGGTGGAGGTCAGCACCTTAACCTATGCGAAGAGCCATTACAATTCTTCCTTCCTGGAAGGCTACTTGACCGCTTCTCTGCTTCATTCCCTGTTCGGGGGAACCGGCGGCAGTTGGATGTCCAACGGAACGAACACCTACAGGGGATTTTCCTCCCTCCCGGACAGCAAGACGAAGACGCAAGCGTACGAATCAAGCAAGAAGGACACTCCGGCCACCAAGTCCGGTACCGGCTTCTTCAGCAGCAAAGGCAAAGCCAAAACCGAAATAACTGATAAATCAGATACCCCCAAGAGCTCAGGCACGTGGAGTACGAAGTCCTACAGCAAGAAGAGCGACGGCTCCTCGCCCACCTTTAAGACCAAAATCCCCAAAACAAAGAAGAGCTTCGGCTCCTTCAAGCGGCGAAGGTAACCCGCAGCCGGCTTCTTGAAGTCATCCCCCGCCACGCCCTCTTATGCTGTTCGCATAGGAGGGCGTTTTTTGATGGGTACCCATTCTCTGCCTATGTAACTTTTGGTGGACAAAAGCTCCGACTCCAGTATAATGAGGTACGCGCCGATTCCGGGGGATTTCTTCGCCGACTGGGCGAATACTATGCTTGAGGTGGATTCATGAAACGCACGTTATACGAATTCGGAGCTATCGCGGTCAGTGCGCTGTTACTCGCTGTCGGCTTCAACATGCTCCTGATCCCCCATCAGCTGCTCGCGGGCGGCATGTCCGGGGTGTCCATGCTGATTGGGTACTTTACCAATTGGAATATCGGGGTCATGTATTTCCTGTTGAATGTTCCGGTCATCCTGTGGGGGCTCTATATCATCGGCCGCCGCTTCATCTTCCTAAGTTTGGCTTCGGTCGGGTTCACAGCTTGGTTCATGCAGCTCGTTCCCGATATCCCCATAGCCAAGGAACCGATTCTCGCGGCTGTCTTCGGGGGCGTCATCATTGGCATCGCATCGGGAATATCCTTGCGCGTAGGCGGGTCGACCGGCGGCTTTGACATCGTGGGTTCCATCGTCACCCGCAATCGGGATTTCCCGCTCGGAAGCTTTATTTTCATCCTGAACGGTTTGGTCATTCTCGCCCTGGGGTATTATAAAGAAAACTGGGATCTTGCCCTCTACTCCATGCTATCCATTTACGTCTCGTCGAAACTGGTCGACTCCATTCACATTCGCCACATCAAGGTTACCGCCTTCATTGTGACGAAGCAGAAGGAAGTATTGATCCAACACCTCCTCAAAAATCGAGGGGTGACCGTGATGAAGGCGGAAGGAGCTTATTCCCAACAAGAGCAGGACGTGCTTATGGTGGTAACCACCCGCTACGAGCTGGCTGAGCTCAAGAAGACGATCCATGACCTGGATCCGAAGGCTTTCGTCAATATCGTGGAAACCGTTGGTGTCCTTGGGGAATTCCGCCGTCATTGACACCCCGGCAAGCGTTGTAACTTTCGTCTGGAAGTCCTCTCCACCCATTTCCCAGACTGCCTTCTTCATGATATACTGAAGCTGTGAATTTCATAGGTTCCTGGTGCGACCCCGCACGCTCGTTCCACTCCTTTTTCTGTTTAAGAAAAATTCGAATGGGATGGTGATGCTTGTGGAAACCGTAAAGCTGGCCAGTATCGTTATGAAATTTACGCCGCAGATGTTCCCGTTCCTCAAAAAGATCGAATTGGATTCGGACATCGTGCTTCTAAACGGCATGGAAGCTCTGGAAACCGAGGATGCGATGGAGATTATCCAGTACAGCATCTCCGAGCATCAAAAAGACGCCTGGATTCAATGAGGCGTCTTTTTTTCGTGCTCGCCCCGAGTCGACTCCGTAGGACAAAATACCCTTTGTGGTTTGTCGTAGATTTGTTTAGTATGAGAAGGGACTGGGGTAATAGGATGAAGAACGCCATTATACAGATTTGGAGAGGTTGCACTTATGGAACATTTGTTAGCTGCACTCATGTTGGTTTGGGGAAATGCCTCCGCCGGTCAGGCGGATATCACACTCGATAAGGTGGTCGCCGCTTCACTCACTCCCCCGCCCATAGTCGCGGTCGACGAGAACACACCTGCGGGCAGCGCGGATGATTACCTTCGTCCGACGAACAAGGTGGATCCGCAGCCGGACGCCCCCAAGGTCAGAGGGGTCTACTCCACGGCTTACAGCGCCGGAGGGGCCCGATTCGAGCAGCTGGTCAAGCTCATGGATGAAACCGAACTCAATTCACTCGTCATCGACATCAAGGACGATAAAGGATACATCACGTACAAGACGGGGAACCCCGAGTTGGAAAAGACCGGGGCCGAGCAGAAATTCATCGGAGACATCTCGAGCGTCATGAACACGATGAAGGAGCACGACATCTATCCGATCGCCCGGATCGTCGTATTCAAGGACACGATCCTTGCAGAAAAACGGCCGGATCTCTCCTTTAAAAACCCGGATGGAACCCTATGGACCAACAAGAACAAAGACAGCTTCGTGAACCCGTACAGCAAGGAAGTTTGGGATTACAACATCGAGGTGGCGAAGGAAGCCGCCAAGCTCGGCTTCAAGGAAATTCAGTTCGACTATGTTCGTTTCCCGGAAGGCTTTGAGAAGCGTGCTGAGACGCTGAAGTATACCCGTGACAAGCGTACGCGGATCAATGCGGTTTCGGAGTTCGTCAAGTACGCTCGCGAACAGCTCAACCCTCTCGGTGTTCGGGTATCCGTGGACATCTTTGGATATGCAGCAGCCGTTCCCGCAGCGGAAGGCATCGGGCAAGACTTCCAGAAAATCTCGCAAAACGTGGATGTCATCAGCTCGATGATCTACCCGAGCCATTACAGCACCGGTTGGTACGGTTCCAATGTGCCGGACGCTGCGCCGTACAAGACCATTGATGGCGCGAGCAAGGATACCGAGAAGAAGCTGACGCCTCTGAAGGACCTAAAGCCGGTTGTTCGTCCGTGGATTCAGGATTTTACCGCCACCTGGGTACCGGGCCACATCAAATACGGCAAGGCTCAACTGGACGCCCAGATCAAGGCCTTGAAGGACAACGGCGTGGATGAGTTTCTTCTCTGGAGCTCCTCGAACAAGTATACGCCCGGGGTCAACTACACACCGTAAAGAAAGTGCGCGACGCGTCGACAGCCCGGCCAACGTCTAAGCCGGTTGTGACGCGTCGTTTTTGTTTCCGAGTTTTCTTTGCCAAGCGCTCATTCGGAGGCGACCGTTTCCAACACATACCCGGCGCCCTTCGCCACTCGTTTCTTCTCAACGATCGCCAGTTCCTTCACCTCGGGCGAGGCTACAAAATGGCGATGAAGCAGCTCATCTGCTGCCGCAAAGGCTCCTTCATCCGTCTCCGCAAGGACGACGACAGGGACGGTCTGCTCCGGCATAGCGGCTTCCAGCTTATACAAAAACATTTTATCTCCCTCCCCTCTTTTTTGTTGTTCCCGAAATTGCCAAACGCGTGTAAAATAGGCTAAACGCTGCCCTTACAAAGGAGAGGATACGCATGCTGCAAGTTGGACAAAAAGCGCCGGCCTTCAAAGCGCCGAGCACACAAGGACTCATTGATCTGCGCACCTACCTGGGCAAAAAACCGATCGTGCTGATCTTCTATCCGAAGGATCATACCCCGGACTGCACGCGTCAGCTGTCCGCTGTACGCGATGCCATTCAACAATATGGGAAGTTGAATGCCTTCATCCTAGGCATCAATTCCGCCGAGCTTGCGGAGCATGAGAAGTTCACAGCCAAGGAAAACTACCCCTTCCCGCTTGTATCCGATGAAGACGGGTTGATCAACCGGCTCTACGAGGTGGGACAGAACCTCGTCTTCGGGGGCCAGAAACGAACCCTCTTCGTCATCGGAACAGACGGCTTGATCCATTACGCTCGTCACGGCATTCCGACGACGGATGAAGTCATGAAGGAGCTGCGCAAAGCGCATCGTGTCGAGTTGCCATAGCTTCATCAACCTTCAAGGTTCAAGCAAGCAGGGTTACTTGCAAAAAAAGCAAGCCCGCTTTCCGTAATAGGAGAGGTGGAGCTTGCTTTTTTTGATGCGGCTTTCGCCGCTCTTTGGATTATTGGGACAGGCGAAGCGCGAGCTCGTACAGCTCTTTGTTGAACGGCTTCTTCGTGCCTACCACCAGGTCGATATCCGTGGTGACCAGCTCACGATTGATGACGCCGCAAGCTTTGCCGGATTCGCCTTCGAGCAGCTTGCGCACGGCAAAGTCGCCCAGGCGGCTGGCCAGTACCCGGTCGTTGTGCGTCGGCGTGCCGCCGCGTTGAACGTGGCCCAGTACGGTTACACGGGTGTCAAGCCCGGTCATTTCACGAATTTGACTGCCGATTTCTTCACCAGTGCCTACGCCTTCGGCTACCACGATGATGCTGTGACGCTTGCCGGAGCGGAAGTTGTCCTTCATGCGTTCCGCCACTTCTTCAACCTTGTACGGCATCTCCGGAACGAGGATCGACTCCGCTCCGCTTGCCAAACCGGCATAAAGCGCGATGTCGCCGCAGTGACGGCCCATGACTTCAACGACGGAGGAACGCTCGTGGGAGGTCATCGTGTCGCGAAGCTTGTTGATGGCATCGACCACGATGCTGACAGCCGTGTCGAAGCCAATTGTGAAGTCCGTATACGAGATGTCGTTGTCGATCGTACCCGGCAGCGCCATCGTGGCGATTCCGAGCTTGCTCAGCTTTTGAGCGCCTTGGTAGGAGCCGTCGCCGCCGATGACCACGAGGGCATCGATGCCGCGCTTTCTCAGGTTGTCGGCTGCCAGCTGCTGACCTTCCGGGGTCATCATTTCCTTACAGCGAGCGGTTTGCAGAATCGTACCGCCGCGATGGATGATGTCCCCTACGCTGCGCAGGTCCATCTCCCGAATGTCGTCATGAATAAGGCCATAATATCCGCGTTGAATGCCATATACCTTCAGGTTGTGATACAGAGCGCTGCGGACAACCGCACGAACAGCGGCATTCATGCCTTGGGAATCGCCGCCGCTGGTCAGGACGGCTACGGAACGAATCGTCATAATGAGTTCCTCCTATAGTTGCGTTGTGGATTTGCTTAAGGGCTCGCGAAAGCGGATATAAACCGAGTTGATCAAGAAAAAGACGCGCATGAGCGGGCTGCGATGCAGAAGCTTGCTTCGGACTTCCTTCACATCCGGCTGGCCCGATACCTTGGGGTCGGACAAATAAAGGGCGATCAGGCCTTCGATGATCATCTGATGAAAACGAGGTCCCGGAAGTCCGGCAATTGCTTTACGCGCTTCCTCCACGATGTAGGTCACGCGCCGGACGGTCTCCTCCCGGCTTCCATAATAGAAGCAGAAATTCAAGTCGCCGCCCTCACGGTCTTCCTCTTGATCGATCAAATAGTCCAACTGAATGTGCAGGCCGCATACATAAGGAAAGTATGCCCGTTCGATCGCTGAAGCTGTCGCAGGATCGGCCTCGGGATCGGATGCAGCCAGGAACAGCATGAACATGCCGAGCGTGGAGCCGGTCGATGCCGCGAACTCGTTCCACCGGATGTCGGGATAATCCCCGCCGTGCTCCTCCCACCAGGTCATAAGCGCATTCTCCCGAAGGTCTTTGCGGATGTGCTTGTGCACCTGCAGATCGACATACAACGAAACGAGCCGATAAATCTTCGCTTCAAAGAGCGGATAGGACGGCAAGCCAGCGATCTGGTTCCGGCATTCCATCACCAGTTCCTTGAGATAGCCGCCATCCTCCCGCTCTTCGCGGAAAGCATAGTAGTCAGCAAGCGTTCTGTCGGGACGGACAGCATCAAGCATCGATTGATGCAACTGGCGAAAATCCTTCGGATCAAGCGAGGTACTCCGGTCGCACAGGTTGTCCAGGTAATCACTGATCGTCTGGAATGCAACGATGAGTGAAATCAGACGGTCCTTTTGCGGCAGGTTCACTGCGGCGTATACGGCGCCTCCCTGGCAATGAAAGCGCTTGGAAGCAATGCTGGCCAGCGCTTGCTTGCGCAGCTCGGAATCCGGTATGCGGCTCGCCGTTTTCTCCCAGCGGGATAATGCCTGCTTCACCCCCGGCAAGATATGCCGATAGACGATGGTCATCAGGGTTAGCGGACCTTTGGGATAACGATGCAGCTTCTTGGCTGTGTTTGAGATCGATTTCACTTGTAAATCCTCCGAAACGTCATGCTCCTCATTCCCTCTATCATACCTCTTTTGAAGGGGAGGCGCAAAACTTGGGGGGTCTCATTGGTCCCCCTTCCCCGGTCTCACTTCCGTTCACAAGAAAAGCCCCATCAAAAGCCGCATGAACGGCTTTGACACGGGACCAGACACCTTAAGTCTATTCGTTTAATTTATCACGACAAAGGGGGTTTGCCAATAGGGGATTCTTCATAAAAGAGTGGTTGAGCTACCCACCGTAAAAGATAGCGTAATCCCACAAAATCCCGATGGCCAGAAGGCCGAGGCTGGTCTGAAGGAGCACAGGCAGCGGACGCAGCGCATGAAACCTTCTTTTCCATTGATGCTCATGGTCTACCCGCATGGGCTTGTTTTTTTTCAAGAGAAAGGCGGCGGATAGAAGCAGCCCGGCTCCCCCGGTCAGGAACAAGATTCCTCTCGCACTTTCCATCCAGAGGGTTCCCTCCGTTCCTTTCAACAGCACGGTAAGACTTGCCCCTGCGAGTGACAAAAGACTCCCGACAGCAGCGGTCAGGGCTGCTGTCAGAAGAATATCGCGAAGGTAGGCTTTGGCTTTCGTCATCGTAAGAAACTCCTCCATTCCAGAGGTCATGGGTACAGGTGGCAGGAAACGGCATGATCCTTCGCCACTTCCTTCAGCTTGGGCGTAACTTCCCCGCAGATGGGCATCGCCAGCTTGCACCGATCCCGAAACCGGCATCCGGGTTGCGGATTAATCGGGCTCGGCACCTCGCCGTCCAGCACAATCATTTCCCGGCTTTTCTCCAAGCGTGGGTCCGGTACAGGAACGGCGGAGAGCAACGCTTGCGTATAGGGATGAAGCGGGTGATGGTAGAGCTCTTTGGAAGGTCCTATCTCCGCAAGGGTACCCAGGTACATCACTCCGACTCGATGGGAGATGTGCTTCACCATCGACAGATCGTGCGCGATAAAGAGGTAGGTCAACCCCCGATCCCGCTGCAGCTTCACCAGCAAATTGACGATCTGGGCCTGGATGGAGACATCGAGTGCCGAGATCGGCTCATCGCAGAGCAGGAAGGTCGGGTCCACCGCAAGAGCTCGGGCGATCCCGATCCGCTGCCTCTGCCCGCCGGAGAACTCATGGGCGAATCGGTTCCCGTGCTCCTTGTTCAAGCCAACCAGATGAAGCAGCTCGTGAATGCGGTCCTTACGATCCTGGGCCCCGGCGGCAAGCCCATGGATGTCGATTCCCTCTGCAATGATCTCTCCGACGGTCATCCGCGGATTCAGGGAGGCATAGGGGTCCTGAAAGATCATCTGCACTTCTTTGGACAACCCAAGCGGATTGCGAAGCTTCTCCTCGTGAACATCCTTGCCGTTATAGAGGATGCTGCCTCCGGTTTTCTCATACAGCCCGATGCTGGTTCGTCCGCAGGTGGTTTTGCCGCAGCCGGATTCCCCGACCAGCCCCAGCGTCTCTCCGCGCCGAATGGTGAAGGAGACGTCATCCACCGCCTTCAGCTCCGCTTTCCGTCCCACTTTGAAATACTTCTTCAGCCCGTTTACTTCAAGAAGGGATTCGCTCATGAACCTTCTCTCCCTTCGGCGTAGATTGGTTGAGCAGCGCCTTCACATCGGGATGATGCAGCCAGCAGGCAGCCTGATGCTCCCCGGTGAAGACCATCGGCTCCGGCTCGTGTTGCAGGCAGAGCTCCATGGCGTGCTTGCAGCGAGCAGCGAAGGGACAGCCCGTTGGCGGCGAGATCAGATCGGGCGGAGTGCCCGGTATCGACTCGAGATCGACGATCTCGTCCTCATCGGTCAGCTTGGGCACCGCATTAAGCAGAGCAATCGTGTACGGATGCTGAGGCTCGTAGAAGATATCCTCCGCCGTTCCCGCCTCCACGATCTTCCCGGCATACATGACCACGATTCGATCCGCCATATTCGCCACCACGCCCAGGTCATGGGTGATCATGATGACGGAGGCTTCCGTCTCCCTTTGCAGCTTCTTGATCAAGAGCAGGATTTGCGCCTGGATGGTCACATCCAGCGCGGTTGTCGGCTCGTCGGCAATCAGCAGCTTCGGGTTGCATGCCAGCGCAATGGCAATCATGACGCGCTGCCTCATGCCGCCGGAGAATTGATGCGGATATTGATGAAGCCGACGTTCCGGGTTGGGGATCCCGACCTTTGTGAGCAGCTCCAGCGCTTTGCGTCGCGCCTCCGACCGACGAATTTTTGTATGGTTGGTCAAGCCCTCCATGATCTGCTTGCCGACCTTCATGGTCGGATTCAACGAGGACAGCGCATCCTGAAAGATGATGGCGCTCTCCCGGCCTCGATAGCGGCGCAGCTCGCGGCGAGACATCTTCGTGATGTCCTGCCCATTGTAGAGGATCTGACTGTTCGGCTTGATTTCCCCTTGCGGCTTCTGGATCAATCCCATGATCGCGCGAGCCGTGACACTCTTGCCGCAGCCGGATTCTCCGACGACCGCAACGGTCTCTCCTCGATGCACATCAAAGGTGATTCCTCTGACCGCCTGAACCTCGCCGGCATAGGTATGATAAGATACCGCGAGGTCTTTCACTTCCAGCAATTTGTCCATGCTTATCTCTCTCCTACTTGCGAAGCTTGGGGTCCAAGGCATCTCGCAGGCCTTCCCCGAATAAGTTGAAGGCGAGCACCATGAGGCACAGGATTCCCGCCGGGAATAGCAATTGATAGGGATAGAACGACATCATGTCTTGCCCGAGCGAAATGAGGGTGCCCAGGCTGAATTTCGGCGGCTGAATGCCAATGCCGAGAAAGGACAGCACCGTCTCATCGAAGATGACGGCCGGAATGCTCGTGGAAGCATTCAGGATCAAGAGGCCGAGCGTATTCGGCAGCAGATGCTTGCCGATTACCCGGGCATGGGAAGCACCCAGGGTCTGGGCTGCCAATACATATTCGCTCTCCCGTAGCTGCATGACTTGCCCGCGGATCATCCGGGCTGTGCCTGTCCAGGAGGCTATACACAAGGCGATGAGCAAAGGGATCATCCCGTTGCCCAGCAAAATCATGATGAGGATGGTGATGATCAACGAAGGAATGCTGTTCAGCACTTCGATGATCCGCATCATGATCTCATCGACAACTCCGCCGAAATAAGCCATCACGCCGCCGTAGACGGAACCGACCACGATCTGAATGAAGCTGGCGACCAAGGCGACGGAGACGGAGATACGCGTCCCGATCGCTACGCGGGAGAACAGGTCGCGCCCGAGCGAATCGGTGCCGAACCAAAAGGTTCCATTCGGCTTTGTATTCTTGTACTTTGCGGCAATGGTAATGTAATCGGCTCCCCGAATCATCGGACCGAAGAGAGCAAAGCAGAGGATAAGGAACAAGACAACGAGGGAAGCCATCGCCACCGGGTTTCTTCTCAGTCTCCTCCATGCGTCCTGCCAATAAGAGATCGGTTCCCGGACCAGTTGGTCCGACTGCTGAGCGACGGAATCCACTTTCCGAAGCATAGATTCATGGATGATCATGCGTTCTCTCCTATCTGTTCGTTCCGACGATTCGAATGCGAGGATCGACAAGGGTATAGAGCACATCGGTAAAGAAGATGACGGCCAGGTACAGGATCGTGAGCAAGACCGTTTCTCCCATAATGATGGGCACATCTCTACCGGTGACGGCTCCGATAAAGTACAAGCCGATTCCAGGGATGGAATACACGCGTTCGATGAAGAACGAGCCGGTGATGACAAACGCGATCGTCAGCGGAAGGATGGTTACAATCGGGATAAAGGAATTGCGAAGCACATGGCGGAAGATGATCTTTCGTTCGGAAAGTCCCTTCGCGCGTGCCGTAAGAATGTAGTCCTGATTGACCGAATCCAGCATCGAAGTCTTCATCAACCTGGAATAGGAGGCTATATACCCCAGGCACCCGGACAAGGTGGGCAAAATGGTGTACTTCCAACCGCCGAACCACAGCTGCTCTCCCTTGGGCCAGCCGATAATCGGAAAGTACGAGCCGGCAAAATATTTCTGAACAAGCAGCGCGCACACCAGAGTCGGGGTAGAGATGAGCACCATCGACAGGGTTACGATGAGATGATCGGCCCATGATCCTCGCTTGACCGCGGCGATGATGCCGAGCAGCAGACCGAGCGTCACGCCGACAACCGCCTGTTGAATCCCGAGCCTCGCCGAAACGGGGAGCTTATCCTTGATAATGCTTTGCATCGTCTGTCCCGGGTACACGACTGACTCTCCAAAATCCCCGCGGGTAACGATGCCTTTCATAAGCTTGAAATAGCGCTCCACTATCGGCCGGTCATAGCCGTACTTTTTGTACATCTCCGCTTTGATGTTAGGCGGAAGCTTGGCAACCTTCTCGGTCAATGGATCTCCCGGGATGGCCGAGAGCAAGAAGAAGGTAGCGGTGGTGATGATAAGCAGCGTGAGCAGCATCTGCGACACCCTGCGGGCAAGATAGCGAACCATACGTTCTCCTCCAGTAAACTCCTTAACATGGATGCAGGTATGCACATCCGGTAAAGGCGCGCATACCTGCTTAAATGGGATGATACCGGTTTGGGGTTATGCCAGATTAGGATCGCTTGGCGATGGAAGCCCATCTCCATTCATAGACCGGTCCAAACGTCGGGAAGTAGAAGTCCTTGACGTAGTTCTGGATAAAGCGCTGGGTATCTCCGTAGTAGGTTGGCGTGATGCCGAATTCTTCCGCCACAAGCTTCTGCTCCAGCTTCTTGTAGAGCTCCAGGCGCGCCGTTTGGTCCGTCACGCTCTGCAGTTCCTCGATCAGCTTGTCGTATTCGGGGCTGCTGTACCCGGAATAGTTGTTGCCGTTGTCCGTTGTCCACATGTCGAGGAAGGTCAGCGGATCGTTGTAGTCTCCAATCCAACCGGAGCTCATGATGTCAAACTCCCATGCGTTCTTCGCTTGGTTGTAAAGCTTGGAATCCCCGAACACCTTCATGTCTACTGTGATGCCCAGATTCGTTTCGAACTGCTGCTTCCACCATTCCTGGCGCTGCTTGTCGGTTGCTCCGGTTCCCGTGGTGATGAAGGTCAGCTTGATGTCCTTCAGGTTGGCGGTATCTTTGCCGATCTCCTTCAAGCCTTCGTGGAACAGCTTCTGGAGTTCCTCCGGCTTGCCTTGGTATTGCTCGGTCAGGGCTTTCAACGGTTCCGGCACGGTCGAACGATAATCAACGTCGCCGCTCTTCAAGGTCTTGGGCACGAAGCCGTACGCTGGGCTGTACCGGCCATAGATGGCGCTGATGAGCTCTTCACGGTCAAAGGCCAGCGAAAGGGCTTGGCGAACCTTGACGCTCTTCAGAATGCCGCTCGGCCCACCGGTCTTTTGATTGAAGGCAATAAAGCCTGTCATTGGCGTATCTCCGCTTACCCCAACGAATTTCCCGGCAGAAGCGTCCTGCTTCCATTTGGCTACATATTCTTGCAGAGCACCGGTTACATCGAGCTGCTGCGATTCAAACAGCTGGGCTTGCGTAGCGAATTCCGGAATGTCGTTCATGACCACCGAGGTGATCGAAATGTTGGCTGCATCCCAGTAATTCGGATTCTTTTCCAGCGTGATGCTATTATTCCGCACCCATTCTTTAATGGTAAAAGGACCGCTGTACACTTGCTTGGCAGGATCGCTCTCCCAGCTCTCTCCGCCTGCTTGAATGACATCGAGACGAATCGGATAGAAGACCGGGTACTCAATCTTCGAAAGGAAGAAGGGCACGGGACGTTCGAGAGTGAATTGAAGCGTCTTCTCGTCAACGGCTTTTACCCCGACATCCTCAGCTTTGGCTGTGCCCAGATTGAAGGCTTCGCCATTTTTGATATCGTAGCCGAAGTAAGCATACGGATAAGCATTGTCCTTGGTCAGAAGCCGGATTACCGAGTCAACATAGTTTTGAGCAACGACCGGCTTGCCGTCAGACCAGTTGTAATCCCGCAGGTGGAAGGTCCAAGTCAGGCCGTCGCTGGATGTTTCCCAGCTCTCGGCTCCGGACGGAACGATCTCGTCCCCATTGCCGGTGTTCTTCACCCGAACAAGCCCTTCCTGGGTCGCGTTCAGGATCGAGAACGTGCCGGTGTCGTAGGCTGCGTTCGGATCAAGCGATTCGGGCTCCAGGAATACGAGCCGAAGCGTTTGATCGGGGTCCTTCTCCACCGTTGCATTCTCCGATGGGGCCGTTGTTGCCGATGGAGCTGTTGTCGCCGCCGTTGTTGCACTGGGCGATTCCGATGCCTTCGAGCCGTTGCCGCTGCAAGCGGTCATGACGAGCATCACGGAGGCGAGAAGCAAACTTGCGAGACCGATTCGTTTTCTTTTCATCGAGAACCCTCCACCAGATCTAAAATGATGCAGCTTTCGTGCTGCATTCCGACCGCTAATCAGTTAGTCGATTAATCTTATCGGAATTAATGTTTTTAACGATATTTCATAACCCAGATGTTGTCAAGGATATTTTTCCCTCCGCATTTCAGAGGTTAAAATCAAAAAAAGCCGGGGACCAATTGTCCGCCGGCTGCGAAAAACACTGCTATTCTATGTGATGTTTGTCACTCCATAATTTGGAATCCCCTTTGCCGAAAAGCGTCTTTGACCTCTTCCGCATCCTTCTTTTTAAGGCGAATTCCCTTCTCCAGCGTCATGAACCTCCCCGCCGTTTGAAGCATCCCCGGTTTGGCAATATCACGGAACCCCAGCTCCACCATAATTTCAATCGCTTCGGGATGCCTTCCCGCCAAGTCGTAAATGCTCTCTTTCATCTGGACGTATCGTTCCATAGCGCAGCGTCGCCTCCCTTATAACGAGAAATATTCTCAATCTAGAGTAGCACGCAAGCTTCTCCTTACTCTGTGACTGTACTCACAAGGAACAGCACAGGAATGCCCAGGAATGAGGAGCCACGGAGCAACGACCCGATAAATATAAAAAGCGGTATCCCATCGGGATACCGCTAAATACGCTAGCACATAAATTGATAAGAGGTGATCTTACAATTTGATGACGTTAGCTGCTTGAGGACCACGGTTGCCTTGCGTAATTTCGAATTCAACTTCTTGGCCTTCGTCGAGGGTCTTGAAACCGTCGCCTTGGATAGCCGAGAAGTGAACGAATACGTCTTCGCCGCCTTCAACTTGAAGGAAACCGTAACCTTTTTCTGCGTTAAACCATTTCACGATACCTTTCAAACTAACAACCTCCTAAGATTCCGCCATTCTTGGCGAATGAACTCATTATACCATCAGCCCCCACCTGTTACAAGCAAAACCAACGAAATGCCGGATAATTTCTTGTAATCAGCATGCAAACTCCCAGGGTCCAGCGGATTGCGTTTCGGACAGGCTTCGGGTATCATTCAAGCGAGGAATCGTCAAAGATTCCCATGCCACAAAGAATGGAGACATGCCCCGTGCTACAAAAACACTTGATCTATAAGAAGGACAAATGGAACATGCTCACGGTTGAGGAAAATGGCAAGAGCTTGATCGTCCGCGAGATCTCCGATCAATGGGGAGAAGAATGTCACACCTTTCTCAGCCGTCCGGCCCTCATGAACTGGGTGGGAAATCGGTTCAGCCGCGATCGGTTTGACGGAACGGATGAGGAATACGAAGCCCTCCTCCTCAAGTTTAAAGAAATCTAAACTACGCCTGCCCCTTGGAAATGAGGTGATCCCCCTTGAATGAGACTGGCACGACCGTCGCCTTCATCATCTCCTGCTTTTGCTTTGCAGGTGTTGTGATCTTGTCCAGAAATCGGATTGCAATGCCGATGAGGCGCTATCTCGCCATTACGGCCATCGTCATGATGATCCTCGCTTTCGCTTTCCTGGTCTACTTGCTCACCCAGGGAGTCCACTTCTAGCGGAGAACCACTCGATGATGGACACCCCCGCGGTGGGCGGCTTTTCGTCTTTTTACGCTCCTGGTCTTTTCTGGTATCATGAAGAAGTGCCCTCCGGTAATGCTTCCCAGCAGTCAGGGACACACTAGCAGTGAGCTCGAGTCTCTTCTATTTAGGAAAGACTCCTCTCACACGCTGATGCCGGAGGATTGATCGATGTACTCATATTCATCTATGCTGTGCGCTGTCCTTGCCACAGCCTTGTTCGCTGCGAACGGGCAGCCTCTCGCGCTTGCCCTCTCCCAGAACCTGGCCTCCAGCAGCGACACAGCACCAACCATGAGGAGGGATCCTGTGAAACAGACAGTGAAACGCAAAAACGTAGCAGTGGAGAACACGTGGAAACTGGAAGACCTGGTCGCCGATCAAGCAGCTTGGGACAAAGAGTACCAAGAGGTGAAGACGCTGCTGGGCAAGATTGCCCCTTATCAAGGTACCCTCAAGGACCCCGTTAAGGTAAAAGAATGCTTTGAGCTCGAAGATGAAATTTCCTTACATACGGAACGCCTCTATGTCTATTCCAGCATGCTTCATCACGGCGATACGGCCGAATCAGGCCCACAGGCCCTTTTGGACAAAGCCCAAAAGCTGAGCGTCGAGGTTGGAGAAGCCCTTTCCTTCATTACTCCAGAAATTCTCGGCCTCTCGGACGAGGCTCTGCAGGCGCTTGTGAAAGCTCCCGAGCTCGCTCGCTACAAGCATACCTTAGACGAAATGATTCGGCAAAAGGCCCACGTTCTCTCCAAGGAGATGGAGTCGCTGCTCGCGCAAGCCGGCAACGTGACCCAAGCCCCGAACAAAATTTTCAACCTGCTGAACAACGCCGATTTGAAGTTCCCGAAGGTCAAGGATGAGGACGGCGACGAGGTTGAGCTTACGCACGGCAACTACATTCAATTCCTGGAGAGCGACAACCAGGCGGTTCGGAAAGCTGCCTTTGAAGCGATGTACGATACGTACGGCAAGCTGAAGAACACCCTCGGCGCCACGCTCAGCTCCAATATCGCTAAGAACATGTTCTATGCCAAGGCCCGGAAGTATCCATCCGTGCTGGAAATGTCCTTGTATGGAGACAACATCCCGACGGACGTCTATACGAACCTGATCGACACGATCCATGAGGCGCTGCCTCTTCTCCATCGCTACATGAAGCTGCGGGCCAAGCTGCTTAAGGTTGACGAACTGCATATGTATGACTTGTTCGCTCCGCTTGTTGAGGAATTTAAATGGGACATCGACTACGAAGAAGCGAAGAAGATGGTGACCGAAGCCCTTCAACCCCTTGGCGAGGATTACTTGAAGGTGCTGAAGGACGGCTTTGATACCCGCTGGATCGACATCTACGAGAATGAAGGCAAGCGCAGCGGCGCTTACAGCTGGGGAGCTTACGGCACTCACCCATACGTGCTGCTGAACCACAAGAACAACCTGAACAGCATGTTCACGCTCGCTCACGAAATGGGTCATGCGATGCATTCCTATCTCTCCGATACGAATCAGGAGTACCGCGATGCCCAATACACGATCTTCCTTGCAGAAGTAGCCTCGACCCTGAACGAAGCGCTGCTCATGGACTATCTGCTTAAGAAGACGGATGACCCGAAGGCGAAGATGTACCTGCTGACCTATTACGCGGATCAATTCCGGACGACGGTCTTCCGGCAGACGATGTTCGCCGAGTTCGAGAAGCTTACCCATGAGAAGAGCGAAGCCGGAGAATCGCTCACTCCTCAGGACCTGAGCAAGATTTATTACGACCTCAACAAGCTCTACCATGGGAATGAAATGGCTGTGGATCAGGCCATTGAAATGGAATGGGCGCGGATCCCCCACTTCTACACCAGCTTCTATGTGTACAAGTATGCGACGGGCTTCTCCGCTGCCACCAGCTTCTCCAAGCAGATTCTGGAGGAAGGGACTCCCGCCGTCGATCGTTACCTCGGCTTCCTGAAGAGCGGCGGCAGCGACTATTCCATCAACATCTTGAAAAAGGCCGGTGTCGACATGTCCTCGCCGGAGCCGATCAAGCAAGCGATGGATGTCTTCAAGAGCCTGATCGAGCAGATGGAGGAATTGACGAAGTAATCGCTTTGGAACAACCCAGGAACATGGGTGCACTCGAAAACAAAAGAAGGAGCTAAGCGGTCTTTTATCGCCTAGTTCCTTCTTTTTTGCGTTCATCGCTTGCTGATCCCTAATCCCACGATTCCCTTATGTTTTTGTGCACAGTGCCCTCAATGGACGTCAACCCGATTTCATCTTCGATCGGTTACTTGCTGACCGTTACCCGGATCGTGTCGCTGGACGTCACTCCGGCCGCATTGATCAGCTCGGCCCGGTACTCGTACACCCCAACAGCCCGGTCGCGGATGGCCGTCACGGCCCGCTGAGCCGACGGCGTTGCCGCGGTCAGCACCTGGGTATCGATCAATCGTCCGTTCTCATACAGCCGGTATTCCGTGGCATTGGTTCCCCACCACAGGTTCATCGCCACCTCGTACGCGCCGTCGTCGTCCCAGTTATCGTGGGAAAGCACCGACTTGCCCGGAGCGGCATCGCGGATCGTTACCGTCAAGGGAGCGCTGGTTGTCGTCCCGTAGGCATTGATCAGCTCGGCGGTATAGACATAGGTACTGTTCGGCTTGCCCTGGAAGGACGAAACAGCCGTCTGCGCAGCCGGAGAAGCGTCGGCCAGCGTGCGGGTATCCACCAATACCCCGTTCTCATAGAGCTTATAGGTCGAGCCGTTATTGCCCCACCACAGGTTCATCGTCACCGTGTACTGGCCGTCGCTCAATCCATTTTGATGGCCGCTGTTCGAAGACAGGACCGGTTGGCCGGGCTGGCTCGTCGCCAGCACCTTGCCGGTTACCTGGAATGAATAGCTTCGCTCCGCCGTATTGCCCGCCGCATCCGTCACGGAGTAGCCGACCGTGTGCGCGCCGATCCCCAGATCGGCTGCGCGCAGGCTCTGCCCGCTCGTGAGCGGTTGACCGTCCAGAAGCAGACGTTGGGACGCCAGGCCCGACAAGGCGTCACTCGCCGTCAGGTCAAAGCGCAGCGAAGCCTGCTGGTCCACATCGCCAACGGCTTGCCCCGATTGGGTCAGCTGCACGGCAGGAGCCGTCGTATCGAGGTTCAGCGTCAGGGTATGCGGCTCCTCCGTCGCTCCCTTGCTGGAAACGGCATAATACGTCAGTGTGTGCCGTCCGTCTGCGCTCAGCACGACCGGCGCGGTATAGACCTGCTTGTCTCCGTTGTCCAACTGGTACTGGATCGCGGCGGTCGCGCCATCAGCGACGGTTGTCGCCAGCTTGATCGTGACCGACCGATTATGCCAACCGGCGGTGTTCGCATCCGGCGAAATCGTCGCCGTCGTCACCGGTACGGCTGCCTCGCTCTCCGCCACCGTAAAATCCCCCAGGTTGCGCGGCTTCAGCTGATACACGCCCTTGAAAATGGCGGCCACTCCCTGGATGTTCAGCTTCTGGCCTTCCTGATAGGGGAAGCTGCTCTGTGTGATCCCCGTCCGGGCATCCACACGCACATGCTGGCTCGTCCCGTCGGCGGCGACCGCCTCGAATTCAAACGAGCCGCTGGGCGTCGCACTGACGATCCCCGTTACCGTCACTCCATCCAGCTTAAGCAGCTGTCCTTGGTTCGCCTCGGAGATCGTCTTCGTGCCGATCGGCTGCGGCAGCGCTGCCGTTCCGGTCTTGGCGATCTGCACGGGGCTGGTCAGCTCCAGCTCGGTGTTGTACAGCGTGGTGGGTGCCGTTACCTTAACGGTATCGCCGACATGGAAGCCACTTTGGCTCTGGTAAACGTAAATGCCGCCCGTGGCATCCTGCAGGTAAAAGGCTTGCCCGCCGAAAATACCCGGCTCGGTCGTCACCACGCCCTCTACCGTCACCAACGAGCCGACGGTCTTTGCCCGCGCTGCCCCGATCGAGCTCAGTGCCGGGATCGGATCCTCCTCCGCCGGCAGCGGCTCGGCCGGAACGTTGCCCAGCGTCACCGTCTCTGTCTTCAGGTTGGTGCTGTTCAGACGTAGCCGCAGATTGGACGCAGCCGTCGTACCCGGCTTGATCCGAACGGTCAGGTCCCGATAGGCATGACCGTTCACGTCGGCCGTCAGGCTGAAGGAAGAGCTGTAGGCATAGCTGGACGGCCAGGTGCCGTCGCTGTTCTGAATCTTGGCTATCTGGGTGCCGCCGCTGACCTGGTAGATGCCGACCTGGAAGCCGGAGACGGTCGTGCCGGCAGGCAGGTTATCGGCCGTCACCCGGATTTGGAAATCCACCGCATTCGGCAGCACCGCCTGATGCGTAAAGCCGTATGCAGCATTGGCCGTCGTCGTCGGTCCGCCGTACGAGCCCGCCTTGAAGGTGCTGCGGTCGTACCATTTGTAGCCCGCCTCGGGAGCCGCCCACGGCTCCGACTTTGGCTCCGTGGACAGCGCCGGCTGCTCGAAGGAGAGGAGCGGCGTCGGCTGATCCAGCGTCAGGCCGTTCACCTGCGTGAAATCCGTATAGCTCTCTTGCTTGGCCAGCCAATTGACCGTGTTGACCAACAGGGTCCCGTCATTCCCTTCTTTGAAGCCGTCGTAGGTGGTCTTCTTGGCCCCCGTATCCTCGCGCAGGTACTTCGGCGTCGCATCCTCCACCGGCGAGGAATCGCCGATGAACGCCGCTTTCCCGGCACCCTTCTTCGCGATGGCGACATAAGGCCCTTCCGCCACGCCGCCGCCAGCATAGACGCCTTGGTCCACGGCGTTAGCCCATGCCTCACTGGTCTTCGGCAGGTAGACGATGCCCTTCGCCCGGCTCGGGTCCAGAATCGCCAGCGTGGAGCCCGCATGCATGGCCACGGCGGAGACGCCCTGTGTGATGCCAAAGGACTGCGACGGCGGGACGATCTGAGTCGCATTCAGGTCGCCCAGCGCATTATAGCGGAAGCGCACGCCGAATTCGTCCGCGAGCCAGTCGGAGCTCACAACTCCCTGCATCGCCGAGGAATTCGCTTCGTCGGCGTTCATGCCCTTCGCGGGGTTGTCCCAAGCGCCGCGCCGGAAGCCATTATAGACCTCAGAGCCATCCCAGCGGTTCTTATTGCGATCTGCATTGTAGTGATCGGAGATGAAGAAGATGCTGCCGCCATTCTCCACATACTCGGCCAGGGCCGCTTGCTCGCTGGCTTTGTAGGGAACATTGGACTCCGCCGTGATGAAGACATCGTAATCGGTGAGATCGCTCAGCGTGATCGGCGTCGATTTGCGGAGCTCTTTTACGTAATAGCCTTCCTGGGCCAGCGCATTGCCGAAGTCGGAGAAAGCGCCGTCGATGACCCAATCAGCTGCTCCTGCAGTCTGCTCATGGGTATTGTCGAACAAAATCTTTTGCCCCGCATGCTCGTTGACAACCTTGGCATCGATGTAAGGCGCAGGATCAGCCGGTCCCTCGGCGAACGCCGAAGGCGCAGACCCCAAGGCAAACCACTGCAGCGGCATCGCCACCGCGAATGCCAATGCACCGTGCAGCAGCTTCTTCTTCCAACTAGAATGCTCTCTCATACCCTTCCTCCTTCAAAATATTGGATAATCGCACTACCCTCTCCTATCCTATCTTGAAAAGGAGGAAGAATATAGGGGTTTTTGGGAAATTTAGATATTTTTAATAGAAGGAAAAAGAGGAAAGGGGCGCAGCAAATAAGAGTAGACAAAGAAAAGGGTCTGGAATCGACCTCCAGACCCCTTCTATGAAAATCGATCTACAAGCAAAACAACATGATGCCATCTTGGCCGAAGACGTCACCGCGCTAGATCAACTTCGATTTTTGCAACAGCCTCTCTACCATTGCGGCGACCTCAGCGCGTGTCACATAAGCCTTTGGTGCAAGCGTATGGCTTCCTCTGCCCGAAACCACACCGGTTTTAATACACTCGGTTATACTCTCATAAGCAAAAGCCGACACGTTCGCGCTGTCGTTATAAGCTTCAAGCAGCTTGCTGCCTTCTCCGTTTGCCAGTCCGGAAGTAAGCCCGGTAATCTTCATAGCCCGCGCGATCATCGTCATCGCCTGCTCGCGGGTAATGGTGTCGTTAGGTCCGAATTTCGTATCGGAATAGCCCTTTATTATTCCATAGGCTGCAGCTGTTTTAATATATCCGCAGTACCACTCCGTAGAAGCAACATCGCGGAAGCTACTGCTTCCTTTGTCAGGAGCAAGCCCCAGTCCCCGAACCATGACGGCTGCAAATTCTGCGCGTGTCATGTTTCGATCGGGGTCATACTCGCCATTTCCAACCCCGGTAACGACCTTTCGGGAACCCATGTTATTGACCGAAGCCTTTGCCCAATGGTTGTTCATGTCGGTAAATTCAATCGGATTCCAGATGACGGAATAGGTGCTGTTGGTGAGACTGTTGATGACTGCGTAGTATTTGCTGTCCATTACGGTAACCTGAGTAGGAACATGATAGACCGTTCCATTCGGTTCCACCACAACTCCGGTCGTAATCTTTGCAGGATCAATGCCTTCCGGGATCGCAATCCTTCTTTCTACGTAGGCATTAAAGCTGCTGATGGAAACCGTACGTCCGCCGTAGCTGCCGGTGACCGTATAGTCCACGGACGGCAGCATCAGGGAAAAACCACCGTTCTTCGCGGCTTTTTCCACAGCACTAGCCATCTGATTGGATGGGTCCGCGATCCTGACGACCACCGTAATGTCCTTAAGGTCTACGTTTGTACCGAGCTGCTGTGATACCGCCGTGATATTGATTTCGGAGGCAGGCAGCGTATAGGTGCTTGAATCGGTTCTGACCACAAGGGTCGCAGCCTGATTCTCCATGATCTTAACCATTTGACCCGTCAGAACGCCAGCCGCTGTATCCGCGTTCCCTGCAACAGGAATCACAACAACAGCGCCGCTCTTCTCAGAAGCGAGGATACTTTCCAGTCTGCCGGAATCGACGGTGACGGTGGTGGTGGTTCTCCCATCCGGGTCGGTAGTGGTCTGCGCGGTTCCGGCGATTTTGGTTTCGCCGTTGACAATAACAGAAGCACCGTCACTTGACCCGGCAGAAGTGGAACCTCCTGTGGAGTTGGAATCTCCGTCGCTGGAAGGGCTCTTGCGGGTAATATTCACTTTATAGACCGTTGAAGTGCCGTCCTGGGCAATGACCTTGAGATAGGCCGTGTTTAAGCCCACACTCAACTGCAGGGTCTTGCTGATCTCATGAGTACATGCGGAGTCACTGTACAGCATCCAGCTTGCACCCGCACTCACTGTAACTTGGACGGTCAGGTCGACAACACTGTTCGTAACCGTGGCCGTGATGGCAGCCTCGTCTTGGTTGATGACTGCATTCGCTGGAGCCGTAACGGCGATAACAGAGCTTTCACTGCTTTGCCGATTTCGAATTTCGATGACATTCGAATCCGGGCTTGCGTTGTACAGGTCCGTTGCGGCAAAGCGCACCACATAGGCTCCTGCGGGAAGACCGGTGATCTGCCCGTTTGCATCGGCCATCCCTTCCCTATACGCGCTCTCGGAGTTGAGCCTGTACTCAACCTTGGTGCCGGGTACCAGATGGATGATTTTCCCGTCGCTGTGTCCGATCGTTGCATGCTCAGCGCCGAGTCCTTCCGGGCGATTTTGATCTCTCTTATATACCGTGAAGGACAAATCTACCGTCAGGGAAATCCCGTCAGCTCCTGTGAGGGCCAGCGTACCGGTGTGAGTTCCAACGGAAAGCCCGGAATTGGGCTGTACGCTGACGATTGCCGTTGCATGGGGCGCAAGCTCTGCTGCAGACAGCGGCGTGCTGATGGTAAAGCGTTCCCCATTGATGAGGGAAGCCGATAGGCCGGTCAAAGGGCTATTACCGGTGTTGGTGATCGTGAACTCCTGCGTCTGCTGCGGACCGTACCCATACGTAGCCGCCGTAAAGGAGTGGCTGGACGGGTTCACGCTGGCAGAGTAAGTCAAAGCACCCTCTCCGATCGTCACGGAATTGGAGTCCGGGCTTGCGTTGTACAGGTCCGTTGCGGCAAACCGAACCAAATAGGCGCCTGCGGGAAGGCCGGTGATCTGCCCGTTTGCATCGGCTACCCCTTCCCTATACTCGCTCTCGGAGCTGAGCCTGTACTCATACTTGGTGCCGGGTATCAGATGGATGATTTTCCCGTCGCTGGTTCCGGGCGTTGCATTCTCGGTACCGAGACCTTCCGGGCGATTCTGGTCTCCTTTCCTTACCGCGAAGGACAAATCCACCATCAGGGATATCCCGTCTGCTCCCGTAATGGCCAGCGTACCGGTGTGGGTTCCGACGGAAAGCCCGGAATTGGGCTGTACGCTGACGGTTGCCGTTGCATGGGGCGCAAGCTCTGCTGCAGACAGCGGCGTGCTGATGGTAAAACGTTCCCCATTGATGAGGGAAGCCGATAGGTTGGTGATGGTGCTGGTTCCGGTGTTGGTGATCGTGAATGGCTGCTCCTGCTGCGGACCATACCCATACCCGGCAGCCGCAAAGGTGTGGCTGGACGGGTTCACGGCAGCGGAGTAGGCCAAGGCATCCTCTCCAATGGTAGCCGAGTTGGAGTCCGAGCTTGCGGTGTGCAGGTCGTTGTCGGGATAACGCACCACATAGGTTCCTGCAGGAAGTCCGGTGATCTGCCCGTTTGCATTGGTGGTCACTGTGGTATAGCTGCTTTCGCCTACAAGTTTGTATTCACATTCTTTGTTGGCGATCAGCCCCGTGATTTTCCCGTCACTGCTGCCAGCGGAAGCATTCACTGCGCCAATAGTTGGTGTGGGAATGGTTCCCTTTGACACGTTTATAGTGAAGAGAATCTTGGGGGTTTGCGCATAGATATCGGTTTCTTCGGTTACCAAGCCGACTACAAAGGTTCCCACACTGGTAAAGGTAAGTTGTGAGCCACGGAAGAACCCCTGGCCAGTCGTTCCTTCTTCAAGGGTATAGACTCGTTTGCCGTCACTCGCACCAAATTTAAACCAGTGAACGAGCTCCCAGGCAGTACCATTGTATATGGAATTGTAGGAAGAAGAGGCTCCGGGGATGAGGGAGTTGTAGGTCTGGATCTTATTTACCGTGAAGGACAAATCCACCGTCAGGGAAATCCCGTCAGCTCCTGTGAAGGTCAGCGTACCGGTATGGGTTCCGGCTGCGAGACCCGTCTGCGGGCGCACACGGATGGTCGCCTGTCCATTTGGCGCAAGCTGGGTCACAAACACCATCGACGTGATGGTAAAGTCAGCGTTAGAAAGAGAGACGGACAGGCCGGTAAGGGTACCGGTTCCCGTGTTGGTAAGGGTGAATTGCTGCTCCGCTTGCTGCGCATAATTCGCCGTTGCCGCTGGATAGGTGTAGCTAGCCGTGTTAACCGTAGCGGAATAGGTCAGAGAAGCGGCATCCACAACCATGATCTCGGTTGAGTCCGCGCTTGCGTTGTATAGGGAAGTTTCGGGAAGGCGCACCACATAGGTTCCCACCGGCAAGTCAGGAATTTCGCCGCTTGCACTTGCGGTTACTTTGGTATAGGCGGGCCCTCCGGTCAGCTTGTATTCATACTCCCTGCCATTCGTCAGCCCGGTGATTTTGCCGTCGCTAGCAGTGGAGGAGGAAGCATATCCCGCACTAAGTCCGCTTGGGGCGATCTGCGTTCCCTTCCCTACCGTCAGGGTGGCGATGGCCTTGCTGCCTGCGGTATGGGTTGATGATTCCGCTGTCACTAGACCGATTCGGAAGATCCCCGCCTTGGTGACGCTGAGGGAAGTCCCGTTGTTGAGTTGTCCCTCGCCGCTGCCCTCGGAGGATGCAGCTTCAAGGGAATAGGTTCTCGCACCTGCACCGTTCGTTACCGTAAACAAACCGGATACGGAGGAAAGGTCAATGGTCGTGCCGGCGTAAACGACAGAGGCATTGCCAGGAGTGATGGTGACCAGCTGCTTTGGCGGTTCTGCGTATTTCATCACTTTAACAGCGGAATTGGTGGAATAGGATACATAGGGTATTCCGCTTTCCACAAACAGGGAAATGCCTTTCGCGTTACTGCTTTGGGCGATTTCCGAATTGCCTAAGGTTATCCAGCCGTTGCTTTGCGAGTTAAATCCTTTCACCGTAACGCCGGCCGTTGAGGCGGCAGTTCCGTCCTTATAAGCCACGTAGGGCGTTTCGCCATCCACATACAGGGATATGGAGGAAGCTTCCCCGGCGGTGAGGTAATCGCTGCCAACGGTTATCCAGTTTGACCCGCTGAGCTTCTTCACCATCAGGCGATTGCCGGTGCCTGGATCCGCAAAGGCGACATAAGGAGTACCGTTGCTTGAAATCTTCATGGCTACATAGGCACCAGACAAATACGACGACGACTTGGTAGAGATTTGGGCGTTGCCTACTGTATTCCACTGAGTTCCGTCATACTTCTTCATGGTTACGTAAGCGCCATAGGCGAAACTGTCATTGACACAGTAGGCCACATAGGGAGTGCTTTGGTAGAGATCCATGGATGCGGAAAAAGCTTGCTCTCCCGCTATCGACTTGCTGCCCACATACTCCCAGGCAGAGTTCTTGTATTTGGTTACCGAGACACGACCGGACATGCTGGTTTGATTGGCCGCCAGATAGGGGGTTCCGTCTTCATCGATGGTCAAGGAGATGGAGGATGCTTTGAGAGGTGGCGTATCATTTGCGGGGACAGGAGCATCCAATGAAGTCCAAGATGTGCCTGAAGTAAATTTCATCACCTTCGTGTAGCCTGCGGTTGCTGAATTGCTGTAAGCCACATAGGGCTTGCCAGCTTCATTTAAAAACAAGGAGGTGTTGGTTGGTGCGGTGGTGGACTGGTCCAACAAGGACGTCCAACCTGAGCCATTTCCCTTCCAAGCCTGAACCTTGCTGGCGCTGGCGGCTGATACATAGGGTACACCGTTGACCACATACAGAGAGGTAGCTTGAGCTGCGCTGCTCAGCACATCACCGGCTACCTGCTGCCAAGTGGAGTTGTTCCCTGCCGCCTTGGCTGGGGCCGGAGCGCTGCTCAGCACCATGACAGCGGACAGTGCCACCGCCAACATGCGTTGTAAATAAGTGTGCTTTCTCGTATAAATTCCTCCTCATTGCTACTGGCTTTGAGAATGCTGCAAATCGTCAGATTTCGCCCTTTTTTGACAATAATCCAAATCGCATTTTAGCAGGCAAATCTCTACAGATTCTCAACACCAATCGAGGCACACCTTATGGCACTTTCTTATCGGCTGATAACCCTGTCAGCAGTTCCCGCTGCTTCAAGACGTAATCTGCTCGCCTTTGAAGCGCCCAACGCCAATCTTCATACGCCAAATAACCCTCCCGGTACAACTCTGCTGCCTCCTGCCCGGCAGCATAGCTGTCGGCCTGCATATACAACGTAAACGCCTTATCATACTGCCGCAGATCCCATTGCCCCGCTGCAACCTTCAGCAGATAGCTGTCGTTGGCATAGCTGATTTGAATGGACGATATCCCGTAGTCCCGCAGGCATTTGCGGATGGCCCACACCGCCGTCTGCAAATTACGCAGTGCCTGATGGGGCGGGCTATCTGGCCAAAGATCATCGCAAATCTTGTATTTATCCATCCAAATGCTCTCGTTTGCGAGGAGATAGGCCAGCAGCTCCCTTGGCTTGCTCCTGCTCCATTTGACCGCTTCACTGCCGTAATACAAGGTAAACTTGCCGAAAAACTGGATCTGCAGCTTCTTAGCCTCCTGTGTCCGTCTCCGCTTTCTTCGTATCCGCTCCACCGCTTTTTCCAGCCGCTCGGGACGCACCGGCTTCAGGAGATAATCGATGGCGTTGATCTCGAAGGCCATCACCGCATATTGGTTGTAGGCGGTTACAAACAGGACATCCAGCTCCGGATTGTTCGCCAGCAGCCGCTCCGCCAGCTCAATTCCGTCCATGGTGCGCATTTCAATATCCAGGAAGGCTAGCTCCGGCCTTGTAGCTTCGAGTTCCTCCAACGCCTGCAGGGGATCGGTGTAGCTGCCCGCCAGCTCAAAATCCGGGTAACAGGAGAGCAGCTCCGCCATCTCCCGCAGCAGCGGCGCTTCATCATCCACTAAAATAATCCGCATCCCGCACCTCTTCATAAGGGATTTTGAGGGTTACCGCCGTTCCTACCCCTTCTGCACTCTCTAGTTCAAGACCCGCACCCCGACGTGTCCCCAGTCTCTGCTGAATATTCTTCAATCCCACGCCGGCGCTGTCTCCCCGGCGTATCCTCTCCAGCTGCGCTTGCGGAATGCCTAAGCCGTTGTCCTCCACCCGGATCACGACAAGGTCGTCCTTTCGATGAATTCGCAATCGCACGCTGCCCCCCTCCGCCCGCTTGAAAATGCCGTGACGGACAGCATTCTCTACTATCGGCTGGAGGCACAGAAGGGGAACCATCGCATCCAAATTTTCCTCGATGTCATAATCAATCCGCAGGAGATTGTCAAACCGTGCCTGCTCAATGGAAAGATACGCCCGGACCGTGTTCATTTCCTCCGAAAGAGGAATTTTACCGTCCTGCGTTTTGAAATGAAAGCTCCCCCGCAAGTAATCGGTCAGGTCGTAGAGCAGGTTCTTCGCTTTCTGAGGTTCCTGTGTCGTCTGAGCCGCAATGACGCCAAGGGAATTGTAGAGGAAATGAGGCTTGATCTGCGCGCGCAGAAAAGCGATCTCCGCATCCTGAACTTGCTGCATGGAGATTCTCAAGCGCGCTACCGTACTGCGGTATTCAACGGACAAATACCCAATCATCACCGCAGTAAAAAACATGATATAGATCTGCAAAAAACTCGAACTTTCCTCAAACCCCAGGGAGAACAGGATGGAATCGGCGGAATATAGATTTATGGATAACAGGGCGGTAAATAGCAGAAACCCTTCTCCCTTTTTGATATAAACAGAACTGGACCGGGCTAACAGCCCCAGCAGTACAACGGTGTTTGCGATCATCACAAGCCCATGGATTCTGAGGTAGGTCTGGATAGGGAACCCCAAAATGGTCGCCAGATAACAAGCGTATAGTAGCGAGATGGTGACGGCCAGGCGCAGCGGCAGCAGGCCGCTCTTAAAATGATAAAAAATCCACAGCAGGACGATAAAACAGGCACTGAGAAAGAAATCCTTGAGTTTAAAGACCAGGATAAAGGGGATGTCCTGCCAAAGCAGCAGCAGAGAGCGCTGATCCGCCAGCCCGTTCCCCAACGCAAACAAAACACAGAACAGGGAGAAGAGCAGAAGCATGGGATTTCTCAGTACGCCGTCCCGGGTAACCAGGAAGAAAATCAGGTACAGCAGGGCAAGCGTGCATAACAATCCAAATATTAAAAGCGACATCAGATGCTTTTGCTGATGCTGCAGCAGCATGGACTCCTCCAAGCCCAGCTCAAGCGAAGCCGGAATACCGGAATTGATGTATTCATAATTGGCTTGCTGCACAATGATTTCGATGGGCCCCCCTTTATGCTCAAAAAAACCCAACTGCGGCGTGTTGCCGGAACGGTATTCTGCTGCCATTCGCGCGGGGACACCATCGGCAAGCAACTCTTGCCCATTCACAAACACTCGACTGGAAAAGCGCACATTCACCTTTTTCAGCGCCAGCATTCCCTGATACGGAGTATTTTCCAGCACCAGCCGATAGGTTGCATAGCCGTGGGTGGGGAGCTTTTGGCCGTTAATGGTTTTTCCATTCCAGAGAGAAGGCACCTGCATGTATCCATCGGGAATCGGGGAGGCATCTGCAAAATCCTGAGGCGTCAGCAGACGGTTCCAGTAAAACTCCCACTGACCGTCCAGCCGGATGACCGGGCTGTTGGCAACATCCCATCCAGCCGCATTCATTTTCCCTTGATGAGCCGCTGGGATTGCCTCCGAGGTTCGTCCATCCTTCAAAAAAGACGGAATGAAAAGCATCAACAGACCGGTCAGGGTGATCATAAGGAGCGTCAACGTACGTTTTGTCATCTGATTTCCCCAATTGCAGATTTGGTAGGCACAAAATGAAGGCACAAAAGAAACCGCTCCTTTGCCGAAAATGGCTGCTCGCGCTTCCATTCTACCAAGGGGTGGTTTCTTTTGATTTCGTTATTGTGAGAATTAAGGCTGTTCCTCGTTCATCTCCGATGACGCTTGAGACAGCCTTCTTTAACTCGGCAAGCGCTCATGGACTCGAATGAGATTCTTCGTCTCTCTCCAGTTCCTCGGCGGTCAACGCGAACAGGACATGGTCCTCCCAAATTCCGTTGATGCGCAAGTACCGTTCAGCGAGGCCCTCCCGACGAAAGCCCGCCTTCTCCATCACGCGCAGAGAGGCATGGTTCCATGGCATGACTGCGGCTTGAAGGCGATGCAGCCCTGCCTCAAGAAAAGCGAACCGAGCAGCCTGCTTTACTGCTTCCGTTCCACAGCCAAGCCCCTGATAGGGAACCCCCACGAAATAGCCGACGTTGGCATTCTGCCAAACGCCGCGATGGACCGCCGACAAGCGGATGCGGCCTGCCAGTTCTTCCTCCGGGCCACGGAATATTCCAAAGGTATAGTCGGTCCCCTGCTCTGCAGCGAATAGCCCTTCCTCGATCTCTTCCTTCTGAGAGGACAATGTATAATAGGCATCCTCTCGGGCAGGCTGGAACGATTCATAGTTGGATCGACTCGCCAGCCGAAGCTGAAGCAAAGCTTCGGCATCTTTCCTTTCCAGCGGTCTCAGAAAGATTTCCTCGGGATGACGAGGAGGTTGGGTTGCTCCGTTCTCAGGCTTGTTCGCTTTCATACGCGGCGACTCCTCTCTAAGTTGAATGGGTTACAAACCGATGAACAGATGAGCGAGCAGAATCGATACAACAGCGCCGGCAACCGAACTGATTATGTTGACGGCATCGTTATTCATCCACTTGATGCCTCTGGCGAGAGAGGCCGGGCGGCCGCAATGCTCCTTGCGCTCCAGGAGCCGCCTGCACTCCGTGCAGCGGTACATGCGCTGCACGGTCGCACCGAGCAAGGAATCGGCGAGTGCGCCGACAAAGCCGCCTGCGAAGGCGGACGCGGCCAACCCTGCGAGCACGAAAGGGCTCGCCGGTACGGCCGGCTCCGGCACCAGGTACAGGCAGGCCGCCCCGAACACGCCGATGAACAAGGCACCGGCTGCGCTGGCCAGCGTGCCGAGGGCGGAGATGCCGCCCGAAGTGCCCGCCGGCACCCGCTTGCCGGTCAAGATGGAGCGCGGCTCGCGCTTGCTCAGCCCGCCGAGCTCGGTGGCCCAGGTATCGGCGGTGACCGCTGCCATGACGCCGAGAAAGCCCGCGAGCCAGAGCGGATCGGGAAAGAGCCGGTCCGCTACGCAGAAGAGTGCGCCGAGGAGGCCGTTCGCGGCAACCTGGGCCGCATCGCGGGTGCTGCCTTTCTCGTAGCTCTGCTCGGCCAAGCGGCGCTTGTGCCTCTTCCACTTCGAGAAGAAGGTGGAGGAGGAGAAGAACGCGAGCAGCGCGGCAAACCAGACGAGCGAGCCCGCGGCATACAGCACCGCTCCGATCAGAGCGGCGAGCAAGGCGCCGGAAGCCGTCAACTTGCGCTTGCGATAGGCCCCGGCTCCGGCGAAGATTCCTCCCGACGCGCCCAGGACCCATGGCGTGAGCCCGGTTCGATCCGGAGTGAGCCACTCATAGAACGGCAGGTCGCGGAGAATGGAGGGAATCGGCTCCGTCCACTCCACCATCAAGCCTCCCGCCCTTCATCCGCGCTCTCCAGATGAAGAACAACGTGCCCCGAGCGCTCTTCCTTCCAGAAGAGCTCGAGAAGATCGCCGTCCTTCACCCGACCGACGCCTGCTGGAGTTCCCGTGAAGATCAAATCTCCCGGCCCAAGGCCGTAGCGCGTACCGATCTCTTTCAGGATGCGCGAAAGGGGGAAAATCATGTCACGCATATACCCGAGCTGAACTTCTTTTCCATTGTGCTTTAAGGTAAAGGGAATGTCCTGCACGCCGGCCTCTCCCGGGAAGGGACGAAACGTTCCTACTGGAGCTGACCCCAGGAACCCTTTCGCCGCAAGCCACGGATGGCCCTTTGCCTTCAAGACGGTTTGCACATCTCGCAGAGTAAAATCGATGCCCATCGCCAGTCCGTCCACCAGCTCCTCCACCGCGATGCCGTTCTCATAAGGGCGGCGAATGCGAAGAACAACCTCCGCTTCATAATGAACTTCTCCCTGACTGCCGGGCAACGTGAGCACCCGGCCGTCTGCCGGAACAACCGCATGGGAGGGCTTCAGGAAAATCATCGGCTCATCGGGGACCGCATTGCCCAACTCTTCCGCATGCAGACGATAATTCCGCCCGATGGCGTACACATTGCGAATGTCATTGGCTGTCTGACTCATCATGTTATCCTCCCCCTATGGCCGCACCGGGACGATGTTACCGTTATCCATCACCTTCACGCCAAAGGAAATCGAAGTGAGCCGTCGGAACAGCTGCTTGGCTTCATCGGGCAGCATGACCGTCGGCTGGGCGGCCTTGGTGAGCACCGGAACGGCATTTAAGGCACAATCTCCGTCCTGCGTACAGGAGGCCTCCAGGACCGTGCTGTCCCAAGTCTTGACCACATCGTTCGTCGTGAAGATGAAGTTGCCCAGGCTGTAAGCAATCCATTTGTCCTTGTAGCGTTCAAACCCCTGCAGAACATGGGGATGGCTGGCCACAATCAGATCGGCTCCCGCGTCAATGAAGCGATGAGCCAGCTCTCGCTGGTAATCCTCTGGCATGTCCTGCCGCTCCACGCCCCAATGGGCGATGACCACGACAAGGTTCGCTTGCTCCTTCGCCTGCTTGATCGCCTCTACCGGCAATGTGTAATTGTAGGTGTCTGCCACACCAGGCGCGGACGCTCCGGCTTTCCAGGAAGCATCGGGAACGACCCGGCTGAAGCCGAGAAAGGCAATCTTCATTCCCTTTCGCTCCACGATGACGGGAGAGAAGGCTTCCTTGGCATTGCGTCCGGCCCCCACATACGGGATATCTTGATCTTCCAAGTGACGGAACGTTTCGAGTAAGCCTTCCACTCCATAGTCCATCACGTGATTGTTTGCCAAGTTGACCAGATCGAAGCCCGCGTCCTTAAAGGCGGGCAAGGTGCTGGGCGAGCTTGTGTATACATACTGCTTATCCTGCTTGGCTCCCGCTCCGTTTGTAATCGGCGTCTCCAGATCGGCAACCGTCACATCAGCTCTTTTGAGATAAGGCAGAATCTGGCGATAAGGATAATCATAGCCGTAGGTGGTTAGAAGCTTCTCTACCGTACTTCCCAAAAGCACATCGCCGACAAAGCTCATCTGCACGCGGGCTGGATCGTTGAAGACACCCGGCTCATAGGGAATGGGACTGCCCGTCAGGATCGACTCCGCTGCGGATGCGGTTGGCAAGGGATTCGAAGATGCCGTTGCTCCCCCTGTATCAACAGGAGAAGGAAGAGTACTCTCGGCAGGTGGTTGCGGAGTGGGTTCTTCCCCAATCGGACTGCCTGATGCAGCAACGGAGGCCGAGGGTTCTACGGATGCAGCGGACGGCGGAGGCTCCGTGGTCGAAGGAGTCTGGGCTGCCTCCCGATCGGTACGCTGATTCCAATAGCTGTATCCTCCCCAGATGATCAGGACCACGGCCGCAGCCAGAAGCAGACGGCTCGCCTGCTGGCGCTTTCTCTTCTTGCGATGAGCCGCCGTGCGGCTCGAACGATTCGCATTCATGGATTTGTCTCCTTATGATCGATGGAAAATAAGCCTTGTCTATTATACCAAAGAATCTCCTGGAAGACTCGCACGCGTTCGAAGACTGGCAATTCCCAGCCAACTGGAGTAAAGTAAAGGGGATGCTTGACTAACGCGAGCACCGTACAGCTGCACGAATGTTACTTACACGAAGGGACGCTGCTGCGAATGGAACGATGGAAAATGAACCTGGCGGTCCTCTGGATCGGCCAGTTTTTTGTTATGTCGGGAACGACAATGATCATCCCGTTTCTCTCTTATTACCTGCAGGAAATGGGGCTGCACGATCCGCATCAAGTGGCCCTCTGGTCCAGTCTGATTTTCTCATCGAATTTCATCACCTCGTTTCTCTTTCAGCCCCTATGGGGAGGAATTGCCGACCGGTATGGCCGGAAAATGATGCTTATGCGCTCCGGCTACGGCATGGCGATCGTCATGGGACTCATGGGCTTTGCCACCACCCCCTGGATGCTGCTCGGCCTGCGCTTGCTGAACGGCACCATCTCGGGCTTCAATCCCGCATCCGTTACCCTGATCTCCGCTACCACCCCGAAGGAGAAAGTCGGGTTCGCAATGGGAACACTGCAATCGGGAGGCGTGGCGGGCACGATCCTCGGCCCCCTCATTGGCGGGCTGCTCGCGGATTCGATCGGGTACCGCAACATCTTCTTCGTAACCGGCATCATGTTGCTCCTGGCTTCACTATTGGTCACCTTCCTGGTGCATGACCAATTCGACCGCAAAGCCGCCCTCGCTGTACCCAAAGTGAGCCTCATCGAAGGCTTCCGGGAGCTGGCGCATGTGAAGCAGCTTCCTGCCTTGTTCATGGTCAGCTTCCTGTTTCAATTCGCCCTGCTTGGGCCTTCCCAGCTGCTCCCTCTGTTCATCCAGGATCTCTATTATCCGAACACCGCCAACCTGGCCTTTGTTGCGGGCTTGATCAGCTCGGCAAACGGCCTTTCCAATATGATCGTTTCCCCGTTTCTCGGGAAGCTGGGCGACCGCTACGGTTCCCAACGAGTGTTGAATCTCTGCCTGATCGGAGTGGCCTGTACCTTCGTGCTGCAAGCTTTCGTTTTCTCGGTCTGGCATCTGTTCGCTATGCGTTTTTTGCAGGGGGTGTTTATGGGCGGACTGCTCCCTTCCGTTTACTCCTTGATTCGCAAGTTCACACCTGGCGGCATGGAAAGCCGCTCGTACAGCCTGAATACCAGCATGCTCGCGCTCGGCAATGTGCTCGGTCCTGTCACCGGCGGTCTCTTGTCTCCCCTCTACGGAATCAAAGGCGTCTTTCTCGTCTCGGCCGGGCTTCTCTTGCTGAATGCGGTATGGGTGAGGCAGTCGCTCAACCGTCGCCGCTCTCCTCGGGTAGATCGAGCTTAACCCTGCCTTCGAAGCTGGATTATGGAAAGATAGGTCGTTCGGATCAGAACATTGAGGCATCCGTGTCGAAATTCATGCCAGATTAAGGTTCCCTTCATATTGGATTAGGCATAAAGCAGTATGCTCTCTCTTAAGAATCATTCAACCGAGATGGAGGCCTGCTTATGTTCCGATCCGTTCGCATCAAATTGATTACCGGCATTTCCTTTATTCTGTTTCTGTTTTTCATCGCTGTAAGTGCGACAACCTTCCTTCAGCTGAAATCCTCCGAGCTCAATGAGAACATGATGTTGAAGAAGGATGCTCTCACCAACATCGAGAAGCTGAACTATCTGACCCGATCGACCGACGCTCAAGCTTCGCGCTATTTGCTCGATGCGGCTTCTACGGCTGGATTACCCGGCGGACAAGCACCGACCGATCAAGCAGGTGGGAATGCGCCTGCCCCTGATCCAACGGCTGAGTCGGCTGCAGGGGAGGTCCCTCCTTCCGCTCCCGAATCTGGAGAGCTGCCGCCTGCCGATGCTTCCGGAGACAACAACGCCCCCGCCCTAAGCTCGGACCCGCAATCCCTCTATGAAATGCAAGTCTCGCAAGTGAACCAGCAGGTGAAGACGATGCTGGAGAGCAATGACGAAGCGACCGTGACTGCTCTGACCACCTTCCAAACGGCCTGGACCGCTTATCAAAAGGCAAACCAAGAGGCGTTCTCCCTCTATGAAGCGGGAAACAAAGACCAAGCAGCGGAGGCGTTCGGGAATAACCCTTTGGATACCGCGTTAAACTCCCTAATCAATTATCGAATGAACCTCCTTACGGACATAACGAAGCAAGAACGTACATACGATTCCTATAATTCGTGGGTGCTGTGGATCAGCATCAGCATCACGACTGCCGCCATCGCGATCGGAGCCGTGATCGCCCTCCTGCTCGCTTCGCGGATCTCCAAGCCCATCCGCGCAGTTACACAGCAATTGAAGGTTATCGCGGAAGGAGAAGCCGATCTCACGGGCAGACTCACCGTCCGTTCCAACGATGAAGTGGGCGAGCTGGCGCTCTACTTCAATCAAATGCTCGAGAACCTGAACGAATTCGTTCATCACATCCGCGAGTCGGCCTATTCGGTGGCGAGTTCCAGCCAAAACATGCTGGTGTCCTCCGCAAGCAGCCGGGAGAGGACCGAGCAGATCGGCCAGTCGCTTCTCCGCTTCGCAAACAGCGCGCAGGAGCAAGTGGGCGAGCTCCGCAACAACGAGCTGACGATTCAAGAGATGTCCATCGGCATCTCCCAGATCGCCGATCATGTTCAACTGGTGGCCAATGCCGCTTACGATTCCACCGAGCTGTCCAAATCCGGCAACGGATCCATCCGAAATGCCATTCAGCAAATGGAGATCATCGGGCAGTCCATTCACGAGCTCTCGAGGGTATTGGATGGCCTCGCCGCCCGCTCTAGTGAAATCGAGCAAGTGATCGGCACCATCACCGAAATTGCAGCGCAAACAAACCTGCTCGCCCTCAACGCTTCGATTGAAGCGGCGCGAGCCGGGGAGCATGGCAAAGGCTTTACCGTGGTAGCCCAAGAGGTGAAGAAGCTCGCGCTGCAATCAGGTGAATCGGCCAGCCATGTCATCGATGTCGTCCAAGGCATCCGCCGCGATACCGACAGCGCTTTGAAATCGATGAGAATCACCACGCAAGAGGTGCAAGAAGGCTCTGCTCAATTGGGGAGAGCGGGGCAAGCCTTCCAGAAGATCAACGACTCGGTGAGCGGAGTATCCGGTCAAGTACAGGACGTCTCGGCCGCCGTCGAGCAACTTGCAGCGAGCTCCGGTGAAATTGTCCATTCGATGAATCGCTTAGCCGCGGTCACAACGGCGAGTGTGACCGAAAATCATGCGCTAGTCGAAGTATCGGGCCGTCAGCTTGCGGACACGCAAAGCATTGCCTCCGCATCGGATGCACTCGCCCGGATGTCAGAGGACCTGCAGGCCATGATCTCTCGGTTCAAGACGAAAGCGCCTGAATCCAAAGATTCCGAGGAAGGGATCGACACGGCCAGGCCGGAAGCCATTGGGGATACCGGCAAAGCATTAATGCCGCAAGAAATCTGATCAACCCTTTTAAACAAGACCCCCCGGCCGTATGATAGGCCGGGGGGTCTTGTTTGATGAACGTACTTATCCCTTAACTCGGGCGATCGTCATCCCATCGTAAGCGGGCAGAAGCGTGCTCTCCAGCCTGGAATCCGTCGCCATCCGCTCGTTGAAGCGTCGAATGCCGATGGCACCCGGTCCTTGATTATCCGGATTGTAGGCTTTTCCATGATAAAAGGCATTGTCGCCGATAATCACACTCCCGGGTTTCGCCAAAGCGAGCGCCTTGTCCAGATAGTCGGGGGCATAGACCTTGTCCGCATCGATGAAGAACAGGTCGAAGCTTCGCCCCTCTCGGATCAGCTCATCCAACTGCTCTCGGGCATCCCCTACCCGGACTTCCGTGCAGGCCTCAAAACCGGCCCGCTTCAAGTTGTCGCGTGCAAGAGCCGCATAATCCTCTCGCAGCTCCAGCGAGAGCAAGCGTCCTCCTTCTGTAAGCCCTCGCGCCAGGCAGATGCCGCTGTATCCCCCGAGTGCACCAATTTCGAGAACCTGTTTGGCCCCCGTCATCCGCACAAGCAAGGTGAGCAACCGTCCGTATCCGGGGGATACAGAGATTTCCGGCATGCCCTTTTCCCGTATGGAAGCGAGCACGTCCTCTAACGGCTCGTCCGCCGAATATAGTTCTTCTGCGTACCGAACTCCTGCTGTCAAATCCATGTGGAACGGTCCTTCCTTTCATTCGAAAAGCTTGAAAAAAGCTTGATTTGTCAAGCCGCTTTCCTTTCCCTATACTTAATCTATTGTAGGGGTTTCCAGCGCTTGTTACAATGCGCCTTCCCCATACGGTCACGAACCTAGAGAAACGGAGTTGTCTCATGGCTAGCCTTCAGTTAATCGCAACCTGCCCCATGGGGCTGGAAGCTATTGTGGCAAGAGAAATCAAGGAGCTCGGCTACGAGGACATGCAGGTCGAGAACGGACGCATTACTTTTAAAGGAGACGAGTTGGCCATCTGTCGGGCGAATCTCTGGCTTCGCACCGCGGACCGCGTCCTGGTCAAGATGGGCGAATTCAAAGCCCTCACCTTCGACGAGCTGTTCGAGGGAACAAAAGCGCTCTCCTGGCCCGATTGGATTCCCGAATCCGGCGAGTTCCCCGTAGAGGGACGCTCCCACAAATCCCAGCTGTCCAGCGTTCCTGCGTGCCAGGGCATCGTCAAAAAAGCCATCGTCGAAAAAATGAAGCAGCGCTACAAACGGGAATGGTTTCCGGAAAACGGCGGGCGGTACGTCATCGAGGTTTCCCTGTTGAACGACCGTGCTCTGCTGACGTTGGACACAACCGGACCGAGCCTCCACAAACGAGGGTATCGCAAGCTGGTGACGGAAGCCCCGCTCAAGGAGACGATGGCCGCCGCTCTGATTCAACTCAGCCGCTGGCGCCCGGACCGACCGCTCTATGATCCCTTCTGCGGCTCGGGAACGATTCCTGTCGAAGCCGCTTTGATGGGATGGAATATCGCGCCCGGCCTTCGTCGGCACTTCTCTGCGGAGAGTTGGCCTCGCGTGTCGGAAGAGCTCTGGGAGCAAGCTCGTGAAGAAGCCTACGATGCCGTCAAGGACGACATTCCCCTTGAGATTACAGGTTCGGATATTGATCCGAATGCGATTGAGGTCGCCCAAGCCGCGGCCAAGAGTGCCGGGTTAGCCAAGGAACTGAAGCTAAAGGTGCTCCCGGTAGCCAAGGTTCACTTGTCTGGAGAAAGCGGCTGTCTGATCACGAATCCGCCCTACGGGGAGCGGCTTGGGGATAAAGATGAGGCCACATTCGCCCTGCGCGATCTCGGCTCGATTCTCCTCACCGAAGACAGTTGGTCTACCTTCGTGATCACGCCGAGCAAGCAGATGGAGCACTACATCGGAAGGCCGGCGAACAAGAAGCGCAAGCTGTTCAACGGCCGAATCGAATGCACCTACTATCAATTCTTCGGCAAAGGCCCTCTCTATTCCCGCGACTCCAAGTGAGGGACTGAAACCTTAATGCTCCAGATTCAGCAAAAGAGAGGATCTGGTAAGCACGGGAGGAAGAAAACCTTGATCCAACCGCCCTATTCGCTTCGTCCGGGAAACACTCCTTCTCGCCGGTTTTACGAGCTGACTGCGCAGCTCGCTGATGAAACCGTCGAGGAGATCGCATACCGCTGTGCCGACTTGTATCGGTTTTACACCGGCCGGCCCGTTTCCTCTATTGAAGCACAAGGCAAAACCCTAGAGCCGGTGTACGACCTGCTTGCCCTAAGCGTGCTGTGGCGTGAATATGGCCGAAAGGCGCAGCGGGTCAGCCGGTCGATTTCGTTCGCCCGCCGCCGGCTTCTGCAGTTGCGAACGACACTGCCCGCCTCGTCACGGAGCTGGCTTGATCCTCTCCTCGCGCGAACGGCAGGCTTGATGCTCCCGGCTCGAGGAGAGGATTCCCCCGGCGAGGAGCGCGATCACCTGCGGCTCTGGCTCACAACCGCCGCCTGGGCCCGCTTTGCCAACTGGCTGCGGTCCTCTGGCGAGTATGACCGCGAGGCCGCGATGGCGAAAGCCTTCCTCACCCGCTGGAAGCAGGAAGCCGAAGGCGCCCTTCGCAGCTCGAACCTGGCGAACGTTCTGGACGACTTCATTGAGCTGGGCGATTGGTTTGTTCATCGAAGCGTGGAGCTTCTGCACCCCTATACGGAAGAGGTGGAGCGTTTTCGCGAACGAGAACGGGCCTCTTCTCCACAACGGGAAGACTTGCTCCTGCGAGCTAAGCCCCGTGCGGTTTATCACTTGCAAATGACCGGTGCGGATTTGCTCAGCCGGGCCTACCGGCCCGATTATGAAGCTGCCGCTCGTCAGCTTGTGCTTGTTCCGGGCTGTCTCGCCCTTCGGGGGTCAAGCTGCCCGGCAGAACAGGCTGATTTCGGCCTCACTTGTACCGAATGCTCCCCGAACTGTCGGGTTCGGACCCTAACGGCTCTCAGCCGGCAGCAAGACTTTCAGGTACGAATCATGCCGCACCTGTCCGGCATCTTTCAACCCGAAGCCCTCCAAAGGCTTCGAGCGGAAGGAACCGGTGTCATCGGCATCGCCTGTGCCGCCACCCTTATTGACGGCGGGCTCAAGCTGAGGAAAGCAGGCATTCCTTCTCAGTGCGTGCTGCTGGATTCCTGCTCCTGCCGCAAGCATTGGCATCCGGTCGGCAAGCCGACCGACTTCGATCTGGAGCGGCTCCTCTCCCTGCTTGAGACCCCACCGAACACGATACGTTCCACAAGGAGATCCTGATGAAAACTCTCGTCCTCGCCGAAAAACCGAGCGTAGCCAAGGAGCTCGCTCGCGTCCTCGGCGCTACGAATAAAAGCAAGCATGCCTTCGAAGGGCCGCGCTATGTCGTCACCTGGGCGCTCGGCCATCTCGTCACCTTGGCCGAGCCGGAGGATTATGACGCCAAGTGGAAAACCTGGGAGCTGGAATCGCTCCCCATCCTCCCGGACAAGCTTCGCCTCAAGGTGATGCGGGAGACCCAGCACCAGTTCCGCGGCATCCAAGAGCTGGCAAAGCGCGCCGATCTCGGCGAACTGGTCATCGCCACCGACGCCGGGCGGGAAGGTGAACTCGTCGCCCGTTGGATCATGGAGCTGGTTCGCTGGAAGAAGCCGTTCAAGCGGCTCTGGATCTCTTCCCAGACCGATCAAGCGATACGGCAAGGCTTCGCGTCGCTCAAACCCGGCAAAGACTATGACCGCCTCTATCGCTCCGCCGTCTGCCGAGCGGAAGCCGACTGGCTGATCGGATTGAACGTGACCCGGGCTCTCACTACCAAGCATCAGGCGCAGCTCTCCGCCGGCCGCGTTCAGACGCCGACCCTCGGCCTTCTGGTGCGTCGCGATCAGGAGATCAAGGCGTTTCAGCCCAAGGAATATTGGACCGTCGCCGCCGATTTGGGCCGGTTTAAAGCCTGGTGGCGGCAGCCGACAAGCGGCGACAGCCGGATCTTCGAGCGGGAAGCCGCCGATCGCGTCGCAGCTGCCATAAACGGCAAAACCGCCAGGGTGACTCAACTGACTCGCCAGGAGAAAACCGTTCCGCAGCCGCTTGCGTACGACCTCACCGAGCTGCAGCGCGACGCCAACAAGCGCTACGGATTCAGTGCCAAGCAGACGTCTACGGTCCTGCAAAGGCTTTACGAACAGCACAAGCTGGTCACCTATCCGCGTACCGATTCCCGTTATTTGACTCAGGACATGGTCCCCACGCTCAAAGGGCGAATCGAACGGATTGCCGTCGGGCCTTACGCCAAGCTGGCCCGTACGCTCCTCGTCAAGCCTCTTGCAGTGACCAAGCGGATCGTTGACGACACCAAGGTGAGCGATCACCATGCAATCATCCCTACCGATGAATATGTCAACCTCGGAGCACTATCCGTCGAAGAACGGAAGCTGTACGACCTCATCGTCCGCCGCTTCCTCTCCCTCTTCTACCCGGTCAGCCGCTATGAAGAGACCACCTTGGTTCTCGAAGCCGGAGGCGAGAAGCTGCATGCTTCCGGACGTGTCGAGCGGGAGCCCGGCTGGAGGACCGTCTACCAGGACAGCGGGATGACAGACGGCGATGGGGAGGATTCCGAGGAGGATACCCCCTCGGATGGCTTGTCCGTGCGCAAGCAGATGCTGCCGGATGTGGCAAAAGGCGAAAGCCTGCCCGTCCATAAGGCGATCCTGGAGCGCGGCTTCACTCAGCCGCCCGCCCGGTACACCGAAGCGGCCCTGCTTGGCGCGATGGATAAGAACGGACTCGGCACGCCGGCTACCCGCGCCGATCTGATCGAGAAGCTGGTCTCGACCGATACCATCGAGCGCAGCGGGTCCCGCCTCGTGCCGACAGGCAAGGGCTTTCAGCTCATTGAGCTGGCGGCTCCCGAGCTTCGCACCCCGGAGCTCACGGCCAACTGGGAGCGCGAGCTGGAGGCGATCGCACACGGCAAGGGAGACGCCGAGCGCTTCATGCATCAGATCCGGGAGCAAGCCTCCCGGCTCGTAGCCGGCGTCAAGGCGAGCGAAGCGGAGTACAAGCCGCACAATCTGACGGCGAGCCGCTGCCCGGAATGCGGGGAACGGCTGCAGGAGATCAAGACGAAGCGCGGCAAGAGCCTCGTCTGCTCCAGTCGGGAATGCCAATACCGCCGCTCGGCGGAGCCGAACTTGACCAATCACCGCTGCCCCCAATGCCACAAGAAGATGGAGCTTCGCAGCGGCAAGGCAGGCAAGTTCTTTCAATGCCGTCCCTGCAACTTGGTCGAAATGCTCGACAACGACGGAAGTGCTCAAGGAAGCGGCGGCGGCAGAGGGCGCAAGAACTCCAGGGAGAATAAGGATCTCCTCACCCGCTATACCGAGAAAGAATCCGTCGGCAACAGCCTTGCCGATGCGTTGAAGGCCGCCATGGAGAAGAAGGACTAACGCCTCCTCGCTGGCAGGAAGACAAGAAGGGAAGCCCTGAGCTTTGGCTCGGGGCTTCCCTTTTTCTAACTTAAGGTACAACAAACTCTGTTGCTATCTTTCCTTTGTTCCAATTAATATCCACGCGATAACTCCCAGGCTCTAAATCAGAAAAGGTCACACGATCCTTATATTTCTCTCCAGGATTAAGGGAGATATAATCGGCGACTGGAACTGAGCCTTCCTCAATTACTTTCTGATCCCTTACCAATTGGTAAGTCGCTCCTCCAAAAATGGTCACTTTTATACTGCTTGTATTTTCGAAAGAATACTCTATTGTTGTTTTCGCTCCATCTTTTTCTACAGAGGCCGTTCCTTGAAGAACACCTTCCTGTATAGTATCGCTTTCCATCTTCTCTGCAACAGGTGCCTTTTCCGGTTTTGAGCAGCCTGACAAGATAATCAAAGCGATGCCGATTATTGCAACCAATTTTTTCATTTCTTATCGCCTCCTTGCCATAATAACGAATAGAACAACATGAATGTTGCTCACAATGAAAAATATAACATTAACCCTTTATCAAAAAGAATCACCCTTTTTACCAAACAACGATAAAAAGGGTGATTCATTATATTACAACTTTCCTTCTATATTCTCTATAATTTGCTTTGGCTTGTATTTACTATTTTCTATTTCTTGAAGAAGGTAATTCAGATTTTTGTTTTCGAATTGATTTGTTACTTGTTTACTTAGGCCAGTTTGACCCTCAATTAGATATTTTCCTTGGTATCCTCCCATTACTCTGTAATGCCCATGTTCATTTTCTTTGTTAAACGGAGTACGATCTGGAATTAAGAATAATATAATTTCTTCCCCATTTTCAAAGCTACTTTCACCGTCATTAATAACTTCAACTCCTTCAGAAGCTTTCCCAGCATAAACTCGCACAACAATCTCGTTATCAGAGCTCCCTTTAATGACTTCCTTTACACCGACTTTAACATCGGTATAAACAACATCAAATCCAGAGGGCTCAATAGGTGCCTTCTTGTCAATCGTATTCCATTCAGCATCCATAATTTCCTTTACCTGTCCTCTTACAATTAGATCAGAATCAGAGGAAAGAATGGAGGTGTCTAATTTCGGAAGTGACTGATGAATGAAAATTGCATCTTTTGGCGAGGTTCCGAGAGCGTTATAACCAAGAAATCCTATGGTACCCATGATAATAGCTGTTGATAAAAATAAAAAAGAGGTCTTCTTATTTCTCATTTTAAACTCCCTTTCACCAATTGATAGCATTATATCCGTTTATATCATCCTTATCTAAAGTACGTTGCATTTCCGTTGCTTTAAACGTTGGTCTCATGATCGCTTTTGTGTTTTCACTATGATCTAGACCGAGTACATGGCCAAATTCATGAAGCATTACTGTAGAAAGATCATAATTTCCAGGCGGACAAACCGATTCATTTGACCAATAATAGGATGTATTAATTAGTACATCCGCTTCTACAGTATTGCCTCCCGAATTCCATCGTTGTGTCACCATTAGTGATTCCCCAGTGCCATAATTAGTTTTGAATATCTCATTTTTATAGTTTTGAGTATATGCTTTTATGGAGTTTGAAGAGTTCAAGTTTTGAAAATAAACCTTTCTAGTAAATGCATTATTATACCATCCAGGATTATTATATTGATTGTCAGCAATTGTTATTGATGTAACACCCGCAGCACTTATATCAGACCCAACTGAATAGTTAAAGTTAGTACTCGCCTTCCAGTGATTTGAAAATAAATTATATGCATGCGCTGTCAATCCGCCTATCATTAATGACGTAACTGAAATAATACCGATAGAAATAAAAAATAGCTTTTTCTGTTTCATTCTTCAACCTCCATTACATTTATTGTCATTATAACTTAACAAGTGTCAGCATAAACTATAATATGGATTTTTACAACATATTTTTCTTTTTATATAAATAAGAACTAATTTAAGATTTTTATGTTCCTAACAATCTTTAGGTTTAAAATAGATTCGATTTTTATACCTGGTATGAAAAAGTTAAGCTATATCAAACAGAAAATCCATCGTGGCTATACCAAAAGTAAAGAAGCCAGCCAGAAAGAACTGGCTGACCTGAATAGAGAATCATTCAAATCGACATATAAAAGTACAAGAAGAAACCTAACTCGATTTCGCGTGTACCGCTGCATGGGGTACCTTCAAGCGGTCCCCCTGGATGTAAAACCAGGTGCCTGCCAAACAGAGCACCGCCATTCCCGTGAACAGCACCATTCCGCTCGCTTCCTTCAGCAGAAGCCCTCCGATCAAAGGCCCGAGAAACTGGCCGATGTTTTGAAGGGACTGCGCTCCGAAATAGGTTCCTCTCATGCCGTCCGGGGCGATCCCGTCGATGAGCAGATTCCCCGCCGGAAAACAGAGGATTTCTCCCAGCGTAAACAGGAACATCGAAACGAGGAAGGCTGCCTCATGATGAGAGAACGCGTAGCCGATGTTGCCGAGCGCGAACATCGCATTCCCCATCACGATGGAGGTGACCGGCGTTTTGCGCCCGCTCCAGGACGTAAGCGGCAGCTGCAGCAGAATCACCGTAATGGCATTAACGCTGAGCAAAATCCCGAAAAGCTCAACACTGTTGGGTATACTCGGACTGAGTTCGAGGTATTGAGGAAGCGAGACATTCATCTGCGAGTAGCTGATCGACCCGATCATCGAGCCGATCAGAAAATAGCGGAACTTTACATCCCGGCGAATGACGCCGACGGCTCGTTTAAAGGTCGCTTCCCGATTGGTCTCCCCTTCGATCCGACGAATGCCGAAGCGAGTCAAGAGCAGTTGCAGGACGATCGCATAGAGGAAGTAGATGACTCCTGTCAAGAAGAAGGCAAGGGAAGCGTTTCGTGTGCTAAAGTAAGCTCCTGCCAGCGGCCCAACGGCTACCCCGACATTGATCGCGAAATAACGCATGGAAAAGACCTTGAAGCGTTTTTCCTTTGGAGTCAAATCCGCCATGAGCGCCTGCGAAACCGGCTCGTAGAAGGATCGGCAAAGCCCGTTCACCAGGTTGAGAAACACGAAGGCGAGCGGGTCGCGGGCGAGGCCGAAGCCGATAAACACGAGACTCCAGCAAAAAAGAGCGGCCATCATGACAGTCTTGCGTCCGATCCGATCGGAAATGGTTCCCCCGATGAACCCGCCAAAGGTACCCGCCAAGGACGACATCCCAATGATCAAGCTGTTGGCGACTATACCGGCATCGCTATACCGGGCCAGATATATGGCGAGAAACGGAATGCTCATACTGGAAGCCGCCCGAGCCAGCACCGTTCCGAGCACGAGGGTATGAACCACAGGATGAAAATCCCGCAGGTACCCCCCGGTCCGGGACGGAAGCTCGCGCAAACGGGCAGCAAGGGATGATAAACTCACGACACAGCTCCTTTGCGGCAGATAAGACATGTAAACCCGGGTTGGTTGAAGCGAAACGCGTAAGAACGGGCTTTATAGATTGATCTGATGAATGAAGGCATTGCTGTGCTTACGAAACCGATGTGCCGCCAAGCTCATGGCGAGGAGCAGCCCGAGCTGAGACAGCAGCCATTCCCAAGTGGCAGGATACGGCCAATAAGGAAAAGGGGTTTCCCGCATGAGTCCAGCCTGCTGAAGCATGATGACGCCAAGCCCGAATAGGCGAAGCCCCAAAAACAGCGTAAGGGCCGGCATCAGGCACGATAGCCGGCGCAACGGCCGCTGTCCGGAAAGGCGGGGAAGAACGGTCCGCCCGAATCCAACCAGAAGCAGTCCCAACAAAACGCCTATTCCCAGGGAAACGGAATTCAGCGAGAGCATAAGAGCGGGTATGTAGAGAGCCGCCTCCAGTCCGTCGCGCAAGATGACCCCCGCGGCGAGAAGAGGAAGCAGCGAGTGACGGAAAAACGATCTGCCTGCCGTATCTTCCTGATCATTGGCCGCGCTCATGCTCACCTGATGCCTCCATGCCGCCGTTCGCTCGCTGCTGTGCAGCCTCAGGCCAAAGGAGAGAACGATGCTGGAGGAGGCGATGGCAACCCAACCGGTGCGGGCTTCAGGCAGCCATTCCTTCGCCGCCCATCCGAGTAGAATGGCAAAGAGAAGCACTAGAGCCGTGCCGCTCCAAGCCCCTCTCCTCACCTGTCGCATCTTCTCATCCAAGCCGGAAGAGGCTTCGAAGCGAAGAAGCGCTAGAAGTGTCAACATCGCGGCAAAGCTGCCGCGGAAAATCAAGAGCGCGAGATCGATGCCTCCAAAACCGGGCGGGAGCACGATCGCGGCCAGAACAATGCCATAACTCCAGAATGGATAATCCAGCTTGCTCATGCTCCCCCTCCCCTCGATGCAAGGCTATCCTAGAGGCGGCTATCCGCCGAATGCAACCATCGCCGCTCACAGCGAAGAGCGCCAAAATGGCGCCCTTCGAAATCGGGTATACGGATTTACTTGAGAAAGGACTTGGACTTCTCGATTAATTCTTCCTGGGTAGCCGCGGTAATGTAGCGGCCGTTCACGTACAGAAGCGGCGACCGCTTGCACGGCTCGCAATAGGACATGCAGCCCAACCGGATTTTGGCATCCGGCACAAGCTCCGCAAGCTCAGACTTAAGCTTCTTCGGCTTGATGTGCTTGCACTTGGGGCAGATCTGGAATTCATTCTTCTTCCCCATTAATGGTCCCCGTTGTTCCCCTTGCTCGGGTTCGTCACGACAAAGCCTTCCTGCGGGAAATAGAGATAATCGACCTTCACGCCGTCCAGGAGCGGCTCCCGGCGATCGAGGATAAGGGTGATGCCTTTATCGGTCTCTACGACCTCGTCATGCTCGCCCGGCTTGTCCAAATCCATGGCATAGTGAGCGTGGTCCCCGTGTTTATGCGTGATCTTGACGCGGAGCTTCAGCTCCTTGTCCGTTTCGTTATCTAATTCTCGTTGAATCACTTTGGCCGCATTGCGGGTGATTTTTGCGTTCATTCTTGTTCTCTCCTTGCTGCTGCAATTTGTTTCTATTGTAAAAGAAACGGTTGCCCGAAGCAACCGAATCTAGCGACCTTCATTCCAAGCGGAAGCCCTGCTTCTCCAAATAGGCGAGGAGGTGCGTTCGAGCGGGAACCGGAATCTTCGCTGCCATTGCTTCCGACCAGGAGCCTGTCAGCTTCCCGCCGGAGCGTTCGCTCATATAAGCCCGGTATACCTGATCGTATGCGGATATGTGATCGGCCTGCCGGGTATCGTCATAGCGCTCCTCATGCAAAACCGCCTCCAAAGGCAGACGGGGACGGAGAAGCGGCTCTTGATCCGGGTAGCCTATGCACATGCCGAACACGGGATAGACCAGCTCCGGCAGACCGAGCAGTTCGCTAACCTCATCGATGTGGTTGCGAATCCCGCCGATGTAGACCATACCGAGTCCCATCGCTTCCGCTGCGATGGCCGCATTCTGGGCTGCAAGCGCAACATCGACCGTCGCGATCAGAAACTGCTCGGTATTGCGAGCCGACTTCACCGGTTCCCCCACTCCTACGGTTCCAGCGATTTCCAGGCGGTGCATATCCGCGCACCAGACGAGAAACAAGGGGCACTCCTCGACGTACACTTGATTGCCGCTTAGGGCAGCCAGCTTCTTCTTGGTGTCGGGATTGCGCACGGAAATGACGCTGAAAGCCTGCACTCCGCTGGAAGTAGAGGCCATTTGGGCGGCTTGAACGAGCTGCAAGAGCACATCATCTCCGACGGGATCGGGCTTGTACCGACGTATCGAGCGGTGGTTCATGAGAATGCGAAGCGTTTCATGATCGGTTGTTGCCATTTTACAGCCTCCTCTGCTTGGTTTCTTCTCGTATAGCTCCGTGACGGTTTGGTCTCCATACGATACAATGGCAATAGCGGCCACACGGAACCCCGGTGATGCCGACGACTCGCCATTTTGGCCACAAGAGGTGACCTTATCCATTATGATGTCGTTCTACCGGAAGTATTACAAGACGGTATTTGATATTGCCCTCATCGCCGTTACCGTCTACCTGTTCATGCTGCTTTTCAGCTTTCTTTACAAAATTGCCACGCCGATCTTCTTGTCGCTTGTCATCTTCGCCATCATCGAACCGCTGGCGAAACGGCTTCATCGCCTCGGGATGAAGAAAACATTAGCCACCACCATCTCCACCCTGTTGTTCGTATTGGTTCTGCTCGGGGTCTTGTTTGGGCTTGGCGCCGTCGTCGTCCTGCAATTCCATAATATCGCCGAGAAGGTCACCCTGTACAGCGGGCAGGTGCAGTCCCTCGTCCTGGACCAATCCAGCAGCTGGCAAAGCCGGCTGAGCGAGATTCTCCCGCCGGACCTCATGGCGAAGCTCCAGGAGTACAGCAGTACGGCCCTCTCTTTCCTCTCCCGTTGGATGACCGCGTTCTTCGGGGCTTTGATCGGGTGGCTGACGTCCTTTTCTTCCTTTATGTTGAACTTCGTCATTGCCATTGTACTCGCCTATTTCCTGAGTATCGAGATCGACACATGGAAGAGGCTCGCGGGGGAGAAAACACCGCGAACCTTCAAGACAGCTTTTACCTTCCTGCGTGTGAATGTCCTTGCCGGAATCGGCGGATACCTTCGTGCCCAACTCAAGATGATTACCGTCACCTTCGTCGTCATCTTCATCGCGCTTCTGGTGCTGGGGGTTGACAACGCGCTCTCCATTTCGCTTCTGGCCGCTGTATTCGATCTGCTGCCGCTGCTGGGTGTCTCCACGGTCTTCATCCCATGGATTATCTACTTGTTCGTGGTCGGCCAAACGACGCTTGCCATCTCCCTTACTGTCCTGCTCGCCGTGGTTCTCCTGGTTCGTCAAATTCTCGAACCGAAGATTACCGGCGATACCCTGGGCGTCTCGGCTTTCACAATGCTCGCCTTTATGGTGATCTCCATGTCGCTGTTTGGGGTGGCGGGCCTTATTCTCTCGCCCATTCTGATCATTACCCTCAAGGCTCTCTATGTGCAAGGCTACCTCCAGCGCTGGATCCGGCTGCCGGAGGATGAATACGAAACTCCTCCCTGGTCCCGTTAATCCCCGGCTTCCACCTCGGGAGCCCTTCGGAGCGATTCCAGCACGATGGCCGTAATTTCTCGCTTGATGGCGGGAAACTGGTCCGCGGGCAAAGGATTCGCTCCTTTTCCTGCTTCGATCGTAAACCCGGGCAAGCGATACTCTTGAATGAACCAGTCTTTGTAGCCTGCGTCGCTTTCGATATTCGGAACGGGGGTATACCCGCTCACTCTTGCGAAATCCTCGGCCATGACAGAAGAGATGGGAGGCTCCAACCCCCGGTAGGTGTAGTAGATTTCCTGCCCTTGGGTATGCAGCGCCACCACCACTCGAAAGCCGTTGTTCCTTGTGAATTCCGCAATGGCGATCACTTCCGGCTCGGTGAGGGGCGCTTCCCCCGGCCAATCGCGAGGACCCGGTCCTGATACCGCTCGGCGGTCTCTCTCCGTCTCCCAACCGGCGGGAAACTGATCGTTCAGATCGACCCCGCGAATGTTCGCCTTCCAGCCCTGAAAGTCATAAGACCCCCCGTTCCATTCCAAAAGCTGAGCGGAATAAGGGTGTTCAGCAGTCAGTCCCTCCTGTACAAGTTCAACTCCGTCTGGATTCAACATCGGAACCACCCATAGCGTAACCGATGAGAGCAGAGAACGTACGTCTTTCCCCTGCAAGGGGGTTCCGCTCTGATAAGCAGCGCTCAGCTCCTCCACCATCTTCATGGCCGCGGCGGCTGTGATCCATTCATTCGCGTGGATGGCGGCATTTACATGCACCCTTACGGGTCCTTCGCCTATTTTAACGGCTGGCAGCGGCTTACCCAGTACGCTTTCCCCGATCTCCACGACCTCCAGGAAGGGGTAGCGGAGCTGGAGCAATTGTAAATCCTCCGTAACCTCGGGGTACCCGTACGGCCATGCCGGAACCACCACCGCCATTCCTCGACTCGGGGGCAGGACGAGGCGCGTTCCAATCGGCATTCGGCCCGGATCCACACCCGGGTTGGCTCGCAGCAAGTCTTCCAGCGAAATGTTGAACCTCTTCGCAATCTCGTAAAAGGTATCTCCCCGCTGAACCTCATAATGCCTCGGAACCGGATCGGGGATGGTCAGCACCTGCCCCGGGTAGAGGACGGTACCCTCCAGCTGCGGGTTGGCCGCAGCCAATTCTCCCAACGAGATGCCTGTTTTGCGCGCTATCCGGTAGAGTGTATCTCCGCGTTGAACCGTGTACGGGTAGGCCATGCTTCTCTCCACCTTTCCTTGTTCCTCCCCTTCGCAATGTAGCTACTATATGCCAAAGCAGGGTGGAATAGGCCAGCCCAAACGTACAAAGACCCCGACGGCTATTCGGCCATCGAGGTCTTTGTACGTCATCAGCAGGTAGAGTGAACTTGCCCGACGAATGCGTTCTCGTCTAGCTGGTCGCCGAGCCACGCTTGGGCAATGCGGTGAAACATGACCGGATCGCCGCTGCATAGAAAGCGATGCTTCGGCCGACTGTCAGCCGGTCTCGCCAGCTTTTCGTGATAGGAGAGAATGGCTCCAATCTCACGTACCGTCTCCTCGGCGGAATTGATGAGTTGTACGTCATGGCCCATCGCTTCTGCAATCGGTCCGGCCAAGAAGGGGTAATGCGTACATCCCAAGATGAGGCAATCCCGATCCCTTCCCTTGAGCGGGGCCAAGGATCGGCGGACCGCATCATAAACCCGGGAAGAGCGGAAGTCTCCCGCCTCCACAAGGGGGACGAGTTCCGGACAGGCCTGGCTGACGATATCAAGCTGAGGGGATATCTCGCGAAGGGCTTCGTCATAAGCACCGCTTCGCACCGTCCCTTCTGTGCCAATGACGCCGATCCGGCCGTTTGAGCTCGCCTTGATTGCCGCGCGTGCTCCCGGTTTAATGACCCCGATGACGGGAAGGCTTACCCGCGAGCGAATGACTTCCAATGCCACCGCCGTCGCCGTGTTGCAGGCCAGCACGATCATTTTCGGCTGATAGCGCAGGAGGTAATCCGCAATTTCACACGTGAAGCGAACCACCTCCTCGGGGTCACGCGAGCCATAAGGAGCCCGCGCTGTATCTCCAAAATAAATGACCGGCTCCTGGGGAAGCTGCCCCAGAATTTCCTTCACAACGGTTAATCCGCCGACACCTGAATCCATAACGGCAATGGCTTGATTCACGAGATGAACGCTTCCTTTATTCCCGGATGATGGTTCTCTTTCTCTTCAAGATATGTCAGTGTCTCCGGAAACGTACAGCCGCTAAGGGGGACAACTTGCTCAACTGGAGAAATCCGTTAACAGCCCAAAAGTATATCCTTGCTCCTGAATCCCTTGCAGGATGCGGTCCAGCGCCTTGAGGTTGTCATCCGAACCTAGATGCATAAGAATGATGTTTCCATCATGAAGCCCGTTCATGACATCCCGGTACGCATCCTCCGGCCCGTTCTTGCGAGGCTCCCAGTCCCTCATCGCCGTGGACCAAAAGGCGGAAGTGTAGCCCATCGAGGTGAGCTTTTCGAGAAGATGCAGGCTGTATTTTCCGTAAGGGAATCGGAACAACTTGGCAGGAGGTTGACCTGTGACCTCTTGAAACAAGGCTTCGAAGCCTTGGATCTCCTTGTCCACTTCTTCGTCCGTAAGCTTTGTCATGTCCGGATGGCTCATCGTATGATTGGCGACGAGGTGCCCTTCCTGCAAGAGCTTCTTGATAAACGTCTCGTCCTTCTTCACATTGTACCCGACCAGGAAGAAGGTTGCCTTCACGTCATATTTGCGCAAAATCGCCAAAAACTCATCCGACGCGTCCAAGGAGCCGCCGGAATCAAAGGTTAAATAAACCTTATGGCCGGCCCCGACATACACCGCCTTCCGCTCCGGGCCGTATGCTTTGACTTCCTTCGGAAAACCCGGGACGATCCCGGCCCCTTTTTTTAGGTAATACCAGGACAAAGCCGCTCGATCTCCCGCCACCGAAGAGGGGGATGCTGATGCAGTCGGCGTTGGTTCGCTAGATGGACTTGGCTGGGCAGTCGGGGATATCGACGGGACGACGGAGGAGGTTTCTTCAGGTGAAGGTGAAGCAGCCTCCCCGATGCTTGGAAGTGGAGTCGGTACAACGGAAGCTGTCGGTGACAGACCGGGCACAGAAGGCAGGGGTGAAGCGGTTGAAGTGACCGAAAGGGATGCAATCGGTGTTGCGAGCTGTTCTGTTGGTGCCGCACCCTGATTCGAGGAGCTTGAACAGGCCGTCGTTACCATTCCAAGCAGAGCGACAGCAGCAGCCAACGGGTACAATCGACGATTTGCCATGAGAAGTCCCCCCTTGCGCATTGGGTATGTACTTCGACAGATTTCGCCCATTTCCTGTCTCTCCTCCCCCTGCCAATCGAAAGAATCCCCGCACTCCGCGGTTTAAGCGGGTTACGAGGATTCAGAAAATTGCAGGAGAGCTATCCGTTCTGACCGGGGTTGTCTGAAAGCTCACTTTCATCGGTGAAAGAAGAAATCGCGGCCACTTCCTCCGGGATTGCTTCCCCTTTCTTTCCGGGTTTTAAGCTGCGCAGTTCATCCAGCACGTAGCTCCCCGCATCCTTCACTTTTCCAGCCCATTCGGTCGTGTGATCGCCTACTGTTTTGACAATGGCTTGAGACTTCTCGCCCACCGCCTTCGCCTGGTTGGCCAGATCGCCGCGCAGCTCCTTGCCCGCCTTCGGGGCAAACAGCAGAGCGCTGATCGCTCCGAGGGTGCTGCCCACAACCGCTCCGATCAAGAATGGTTTGCCTTTTGTTTGGCTCATCTTTTCCGCTCCCTTTCCCGCTATAGACGAATGCCTATGCTTTTGGATACTACAGTATAGCGGGGGGGAGCCGATTTGACACTGGTTTGCGAATCTTTTTATCGCCGAACGGAGGCTAACAACGCATAACGACGTTCCGATCGCTTCTTGTACTTGGGGAGGGAGCGATAGACTTCCACGGCTTCGCGGAATGCCTCCTTGGCCTCCGCCTGCTTGCCGACCTTCGAGAAGAGCAGGCCAAGCCGGTAATAGGCTTCCACGGACGAGCTGTTGATCTCGCGAAACTGCTGGAGATAGCTCACCGCGCTCTCCGGGTCCGTTTCAGCCAGCGCTTCTCCAAGCCACAGATAAGGGTCCCCGTAAGCGACGCGCGGATTGATCTCCAGCGCTCGAACGATCCATTCGCGTCCCTCTGCCAAATCTCCCTGCTTCAACCGGCACAAGCCCAGCTCAACCATGACTTCCGCGGAATCCTCCATGATCGGCTGAGCCTGCCGCAGGTAGGGCTCTGCCTCCCGATATTTCTTCTTAGCCAGATAAAGGCGGGCCACCTCCACCTTCGCAGCCGTATCATGCAGATGCGTACGGAGGTGCTGACGCAGCTCGCGGAGTCGACGGTTTCGCTTCAATGGAGCCGACACGCTCGGAAGAATGCCAATGAAGCGGCGATCCAGAACATAATAGAGAACGAGAATAACGAGCAAAGCCATGAGCGGGCTGCCGGTTAGCCACGCGAACAGGCCAAATAGAAAAAATTTACCCACGGGGTTCCTCCCCCTTCACATTTGCTTCCAGTATAGCACAGAAGGGACCCTTTGCAGAGTCGTCGGTAGAGCCCCGCAACTTGAAAAGACCTGCAAGCCGGCCGCCTTAAGAAAGGCTTCCCGATTTGCAGGTCATTGCTCCGCACTCTATCCGGAACGCGGGCAGAGAAGAGATTCAGACCGGACTCTTCCAGTCGTTCGTCCATTTCTCATATTCCCGTTCCGCATCTTCCTTGCTGTGTCCATAGCGCTCCTGAAGCTTGCCGATCAGCTTATCCTTTTCCCCGGCGATAATATCCAGGTCGTCATCGGTGAGCTTCCCCCACTGTTTCCGGGCTTCGCCCTTGACCTGCATCCATTTCCCTTTCAGTACGTGTTCGTTCAAGAGGATCCACTCCTTTGTTGTCTATAATGAGGTTCTGGTGGCACATGTCTCTTTACCCGCTTCATCACCTAATGAAACGAAAAACCCTCCGCACCGGGAGGGTCCTCCATAAGTAAGTATTCGCGCTAAGCAATCTCTGGCAAAGGGAAATCTGCATCAGCAAAGCCGTCTGCACCGGCAAGGTCCGCTTCCTCTGAAGCCTCCCCCATCCGGGCAAAAGCGGCTCCTTGTCTTAAGGTAAGCTGGCGTTCCACCCACTCCCCAAACGGAATGGTTCGAATCCAGGGTTGATTCTTGGCCACATAGCGACTGCAGTAAAATTCCCCGTACTTTTCCAGCAATTCATCCTCCATCGCTCGCTCCCCCCGGTCGGTCAGGTTGAAGGCATTACTTCTTCTTAACCGCACCAGGTGCCATCCAAACGGGAAGGCTTTCAAATCGGATTCATATGCAGAACTTCAGGAATAATAGTTCTCCGGCTGCTCCTCCGGTTTTCCCTTCAGCATTTCCAAATAATTGCGCGCCCGTTCCGAATGAAAGACGCCTTCGTTCCCCGGTTCGGTGGCAAGCGACCGATGCCATTCGGCCATCTCCTGCAAATACTGCATCCGATCATGCTTAAACAGAGGCATTTGCACGCGTGGGTCCATTCTCCTCAGCACCTCTTTCTTCTCACGAGAATTTCTTTTTTTCCATCATATTCAGATTCCCCTGCCGCTAGAAGAATGATGCAAGTACGTATAGCAAGGTCTAGAAAAGGCAAAGATGAAGCCAAAGCGAAGCGTTTCCTGAACAAAGGGAGGAGAACGGCATGAAATCTTATCAATACACCAACCTGAGGGAGCATGACGAATGGGTGGATGAGCTTGGCGAGCTGGAGGCCCGAATGTCACAAGCGATCGGGGTGGAAGTGCGTCTTGTGGCGTACTCGCCGAAAAGCAGGGATTCGGCCGAGGAAGCCCTCTGCCGCGCGGGTTTGGATGGCTAACCCCTTGCTTCTTCAAGGGATTTTTTGCTATAATAGAAGCAATTCAAAGGCAATGCTACCGAACAGGTACAACCTCGCTGAGTATGCAGAGGGTGTACCTTTTTTGCATGCTCCGCGCTCAACCTTCATTCGATAAAGGAGTGTGTTCTCATGCTGCTCGAAGCTGTGTTTCACCGTCCAAAGATGAACTGGGCGTTTGCCATCGACTCCCACACCGTTCAAATCCGCCTCCAAACCAAAAAAGGCGACATGACCCAGGTCAGTCTGCTGCATGGTGACAAGTACGATTGGGAAAACAGCAATGGCGTTAAGCCGATGGAGTGCCTGATCTCGGACGCCCTGTTCGATTATTGGGAAACCACGGTCACGCTTCCCCTTCGACGCCTTCGATACGCGTTCAAGCTGGAGTCAGAAGGCGAAACCCTGTGGTTTACCGAAAAGGGCTTCTTCGAGGAAACCCCGCCGGATTCCTGGGGACTGTTCGAGTATCCGTTCCTTCATGCCGGTGAAATCTTCTCCGCCCCCGAGTGGGTGAAAGACGCGGTGTTCTATCAAATTTTCCCGGAGCGCTTTGCCAACGGCAATGTCCTGAACGACCCGACCGAGGTGGAGGAATGGGGCGGCAAACCGGAGCGAACGAACTTCTTCGGCGGCGACTTGCAAGGCGTGATGGACCATTTAGATCATCTGCAAGAGCTGGGCATTACCGCGGTCTACTTCACGCCGGTCTTCGAGGCTACGACCAATCACAAATACGATACCACCGACTATATGAAGATTGATCCCCATTTTGGCAGCAACGAACTGATGAAAGACCTGGTCGCCGCCTTCCATGAGCGCGGAATCAAAGTGGTGCTGGACGCTGTATTCAACCATAGCGGAAACGGCTTTAAGCCCTTCGTGGACGTGCTGGAAAAAGGGCAGGACTCGCCTTATGCCAACTGGTTCCATGTTCGGGAATGGCCGCTCGCGGTAAAAGAAGGACTGCCGACCTACGATACGTTCGCCTTCGAACCGATCATGCCGAAGCTGAATACCGAGAATACCGAGGTGAAGCAGTATTTGCTCGAGGTGGCCCGCTATTGGGTCGAGGACATCGGGGTAGACGGCTGGCGGCTGGATGTAGCAGACGAAGTGGATCACGCATTCTGGCGCGAGTTCCGGGCCGTCGTAAAGAAAGCCAATCCCGAAGCCTATATCCTGGGCGAGATCTGGCACGATTCTCTGCCCTGGCTTCAAGGGGACCAGTTCGATGCCGTCATGAACTATCCCTTTACGGATGCCGTCATCCACTTTGTCACCAAAGGCAAGCTGGATGCCGCAGGCTATGCTGCCGAGGTCGGGCATCAAATCGCCGCCCATTCCAAAGCGATTACCGACGCTGCCTTCAACCTGCTGGACAGCCACGATACGGAACGTCTCCTGTATCGGTGCAAGGACAACAAGGATATGATGAAAGCCGCCGTTGCGCTTCTATTCACCCATCCGGGAGTTCCCTGCATCTTCTACGGAGATGAAGTGGGCCTGACCGGTGGAGAAGACCCGGGGTGTCGGCAATGTATGGAATGGGACAAGAGCAAGCAGGACCTTGACCTCTTCCGGTTCTACCAAGCCATCATCCGCTTCCGCAAGGAGCATCCCGCCCTCCGAACCGGGAAGCTGCGCTTCCTGCTTCGGGAACCCGGCAGCCCGATCATCGCCTACGAACGCGAGTTGGATGGCGAGCACATTGTGGTAGCCGTTAACGCCTCGAAGAAGGAAGCCTCTCTTTCCCTTCCGATTGGAGAAGGCCGCTGGGTTGATTGGCTGACCGGAGAAGAAGCAGGAGTATCCGCGAAGGAGAAACCCGCCGCTTCCGGCAAGAAAAAGGCGGTTGCCTTGACTCTCCCCGCTTATGGGTTCTCCATTCTCGTCAAGAAAGACAAGGCAGAAAAAGCTCTGTAAACTGTAACTAGCGAAGACGCCTCCATCCACGGGTTAGTGGTTTGGAGGCGTCTTTCTATGCTTCTTCCTTCCCTATTGCCATAGACGGTCTGACCCGTTTGACAATCATGCCATGCTTGGGGGACAGTAGAAAGCTAACGCCGAATATAATACCGGTGGAAAAGGCCATGGACCCCGAGATGGAGGTATCCAACCAGACCGCGACGGAATAACCCAACACAGCAGATAAAACGCCGAAGGCACCGCTGAGCAGCAGCATGACGGACAAGCGGTCGGTCCAGAGATACGCCGCCGAAGCTGGGGTAATCAGCATGGCGACGACCATGATCGCACCGACGGCATCGAAGGAAGCCACGGTGGTAACGGAGACAAGTGACATAAAGACATAATGCAGGAGAGCTGTCGGAATCCCAAGACTGGCCGCCAGAGCAGGATCGAAGGCGGTGATTTTCCACTCTTTATAGAAGAGGACCAGGATCACGACAACGACAAGCAACACAATCGAAAGAAGGAAGACCGCTTCAGGGATAGCGCCAAGTACCGGAAGGGTAATTGTCTCCCAAGGAATAAAAGTAATCTCCCCCATGAGGGCATGCTTGACGTCAAGATGGGCATTTCCGACCTTCGTCGCAATGAGCACCACGCCCAAGGCGAACAGCGTCGTGAAGACAATGCCGATCGCTGCCTCCTGCTGAACGCCTCGATTGTGAACCCATTGAACAAGCACCGAAGTGAGAAGTCCCGCCGCGATCGAGCCGATCAGCATGGATATCCCGCTCAGTTCCCGGGTAATCAGGAAGGAGATCACGATGCCCAAGAGCACCGTATGGCTGATGGCATCGGCCATCATGGCCATTCTTCTTAAGATCAACAGCACTCCAATGAATCCACAGGATAACCCGACTAGGGAAGCGGTTAGAAGAATCCATCCGCTATAGCTCATGGCTGTACTCCTCCTTCAGGCTTCGCATGTCAATAGAGGCCCTAGTCAACCTCCTCCTCTGGCTGCGCTGCTCCAACTGCACAATCAACAGTCCCTTCCGGGTACCGAAGAAGAGCGACACAAGGAACAGGCCGGACGCCACCAGAACAATGAAGGGACCGGTTGGCCACCCTTTGCCCATCGTGCTGATCAGGGTTCCAAGCATACCGGCTCCACCTCCAAGCAGTCCGGACAGAACGACCATGCCGGCGAAGGAATTCGTCCAATAACGGGCGCTGACCGGGGGAATAATCAACAGGGCCGACATCAGAATGACGCCTACCGATTGAATGCCGATGACAATCACCAGCACCAGTACAAACACGTACAAACCGTTCATCCAGCGTACCGAGAGGCCCAAGCCCCCACCGAAAGCGGAGTCGAACAAGAAGAGCTTCCATTCCTTAAAGCCGACCGCTGCAACCATAAGGACAAGGAGCGCAAGGGCGGTCATGATCCAAACATCCTGCCGTACCATCGATGCCGCCTGCCCGAAGATGAAGCTGTCCAGCCCGCTCTGGTTTCCGCCACCCATTCGATTGACGAGAGTGAGAAGCATGATGCCGAGTCCAAAGAATACGGAGAGAATGATCCCCATAGCCGCGTCCTCCTTCACCCTGGAGGATGAACGAATCCCCTGAATCAATGCTGCGCCCAGCAAGGCACTGATGGCAGCTCCTGCAATCATGGCGGGTAAGCTTTTGACGCCTGCGGCCATAAATCCAATGACAACACCGGGGAGAGCCGCGTGAGACAGGGCATCGCTCATCAGGCTTTGCCGCTTCCAGTAGGCAAAGCAGCCGACGACCCCCGCTGCAATCCCCAGAATAAAAGTGCTTAAGAGTACCCACTGCGCATTATGCGAGAGCTGAATCATCCGGACTTCTCCCCCATCCAACGAAGAACTCCTCCATACGTCCGACCGATTGTCTCCTTGGTGAAGGAATCTGCGGTCGGCCCGTGGGCCATGACAGTACGATTCAATAACAGGACATGGTCGAAATAGTCCTCAACGGTCTGCAGATCATGGTGGACCACCAGTACCGTCTTCCCCTTGTTCTTCAAAGCGTTCAAGGTTGCCATAATCACTCGCTCCGTCGTCGCATCTACACCAGCAAGGGGCTCATCTAGGAAGTAGAGATCGGCATCCTGGGCCAGTGCTCTCGCTAAAAACACCCTCTGCTGCTGCCCTCCCGAGAGTTGGCTGATCTGCCGCTTGGCATAGTCCTCCATCCCCATCTCCATCAACGCCTGCATGGCTTTTTCCCGGTGATCCTTCTTCGGCCATTTCAACCATCCGATCTGTCCATACAGCCCCATGAGAACAACATCAAGGGCATGGGTAGGAAAGTCCCAATCCACGGAGCCGCGCTGGGGCACGTACCCAATGCGGGCTTTGACCTTCGGGTAAGGTGAGCCGAAGAACGAAACCTCACCAGCCAATGTAGGGTGCTGCTGGAGCAGCGCCTTCAAGAGGGTAGACTTCCCCGCTCCGTTCGGTCCGACAATGGCTGTCAGCGTTCCTGGTTTTACCTCGAAGCTCACCTGATCCAGCACTTTGTTTCGATGGTAGGAAGCGGTCAGTCCGTTTACCTTCAACACAGCTTGCATGGCTTACTCCCCTCCGATCAAGGCGTGGTAGATGGTCTCCACATTGTGGCTGTACATTCCTTGATAAGTCCCCTCCGAGGTACCTGCTGCTCCCATCGCATCTGAGAATAGCTCCCCGCCTTGCTTGACATCCAGCCCTTGCTTTTTGGCACCTTCGATAACGGCCTGAATCGAGGCGGGGTTGATGCTGCTTTCCACAAACACAGCCGGAACCTTGTGCTCCATCAGAAGCTTGACGGTATCTTCAATATCCGTCAGCCCCACCTCATCCTCGGTACTCAGTCCCTGGAGCCCGATGACCTTCAGATTCAGCATGCGGCCAAAATAACGGAAAGCGTCATGCGCCGTGATCAAAACCCTCTTATCCTGCGGGATCTCTCCGATCTTGTCGATGGATTTCTTCTTTAGCGCATCCAGTTGGGCGAAATACTTCACCTTATTCGCTTCGAAATAATCGGCATGCTCCTTGGAAAGCTCCTTCAGCTTCTCTGTGGCAGCCGACAGCCCCTGCTTCCACAAGTCGATATCGAACCAGATGTGGGGATCTACGTTGCCTTCCTCGTCCTTCAGCAACTGATCCACAGGCACCGTCTCGCCAATTCCAAGCGTGGGCTTTGTTTTGCCAATCTCCTCAAACGCTCGAATCAGATTGGCTTCCAGGTGCAGTCCGCTATAGAAGATCATGTCGCTCTCCTCCAGCTTGCGGATATCCCCCTGCGTCGCATTGTAGAGGTGAGGATCAACACCTGCTCCCATCAAGCTCTCTACCTGTACCTGATCCCCGCCGATCACCGATAGAGGTTCGGCAATTTGCGCGATGGTCGTCACAATGCGGAGCTTACTGCCTTCTGGTGCCGTTCCTGTCGCTTGTTCCTGCTCTCCACAAGCGGCTAAAAGCAAGCCCGTTGCCAATAGGGCTACGGCTCCCGCCAGAAATCGAGATGTTCTGAATCTTTTTTTCATTGGGTTGACCCTCCTGTTTCTCGAAGATAATTTTGTTTCCTCAGGGAAAAATATATTATTATATACAACATAGTTTCCTCGGTACGATCCTGTCAAGTGGAATGAGTATTATTCTCATTAAATTTTTCTGAAAAGTTATAGCAAAACAAATAACGCCATCCTTCTGCTCATCGCAGTAAGAATGGCGTTGCTCGCCGACTTCCATTTCCGATCATGCCTATTGAAGCACAACCGTCGTATAGGGCGGAAGCTCAACCTTACCGGCTTCCAGCTTGACGCTGTCCGAGGTACTGTAAAGAAGGACTGCCGAAGTCGAGTTCGTCCTGGTTCCAGTACCGATTACGGTGACCGTCTGAGGCTTGCCGGACAAATTGTGCAGCACCAGCACTCGTTCCTCCGGGGTTGTGCGCCAGAACCCGGCCACCGTCTTCGCTCCCGTGTCGTAACGGGCGATCCCCCCGTTTTTCAATGCTGCATTTTCCTTTCTCCAGTGCAGCAGAGTTCGGTACCGGGCAAGAAGCGAGTTCGAGTCCGTCAGTTGTTCCTCTGCCGACCAACCGGTGCCGGGGTTCACGTTCGCTTGAAGTGGCTCCCAGGCGGCCTGCCCTTTTCCCTTCGTCCCGCCGGCATACCAGAGGAAGGGCTCGCGAATCTGTTCATCCGGCTTTGTCCCTCTCATCCCAATCTCTTCTCCGTAATAGACAAAGGGATTCCCGGGAAGCGTCAGAAGCAGTCCCGCCGCCATCTTCGCATGGTCGACGTTTTGGGCTACCTCGTTCATGACCCGATTCTGGTCATGGTTGGTGAGGAAGGTGGCGTCAAGGAACTTCCCCTCAGAGGTCTTATCGAAATAAGTGTACACCGGCTCCAGCTTGCCTGCGAAGTCGGAGGCAGATTCGGTGCGTGCGGAGCTAATCAGCATCGAAGCCAGCTCAAAGTTGAAGGTTCCATTCAGCCCCTTATTCAAAAGAGGTCCGGAAGCCGCCGCCGAATCCCACACTTCACCCACGAGGTAAGCATTCGGATTCACTTCATCCAGTCCCTTGCGGAAGACCTGCCACCACTCCGCATTCTTGGCGAAAATCTCGGGCTTTCCCTTCTGGTCGGAAAAGTCCTCGTAGACGTGCTTCGCGGCATCCAGACGGAAGCCGTCCACTCCTTGTTTTAACCAGAACTGTGCGGATTTGATCAGCTCTGCGCGCACATCCGGATGGTCCAGGTTCAGATCGGGCATCCCCTGCCAAAAGATCCCGAGATAATGCGAGCCATTCACGGAGTGCCACGGACTTCCCGCGCTTGCCGCACTGGTTCCGACGGGCTCCCGCTTCTGATCCTCCGCCCAGATGTACCAGTCCCGGTACTTGCTGCTTGGTCCTTTGGCCGCATCCAGAAACCATGGGTGTTCCGTACTGGTGTGATTCACGACGAAGTCCAGAATGACCTTGATGTCCCGCTTGTGGGCTTCCTGTGTCAAACGAGCGAGATCCTCTACCGTTCCGTAATCGGGATTCACCGATTCATAGTCCGCGACATCATAGCCGTGATAGCTCGGAGATTTCATGATCGGCATGAGCCAAATTCCCCTGAACCCCAGCTCCTTGATATAGTCGAGCTTCTCCGTGATCCCGTTCAAGTCCCCGATGCCGTCATCATTTGAATCATAGAAGGAGCGCACGAAGATTTGATAGTAGGCCGTGGATGGCTGCTGGTGCGTCTCCGCAACGGAAGGAACAACTGTCGGAGCCGGGTTTTCCGAAGGTGCCTGGGTACCTACCGGAGCGGAAGCGACCGTCGCAGCAGACGGTTTGAGGCTAGCTGCTGGATCTGCGTTATCTTCGCTCTTGGTGCAACCCGACAGGAGTCCTGTTCCGACTATCAGCAGAACGAGCCCAATGGCCGACATTTTCCTTCGCCATTTGAAAGAGGGAACCGAAGATCGGTTCCCTTCCTGGTGATTGAAATAAGCTTGAGTCATCCTTTGTTTGCTCCCGACGTCAGACCTTGTACCAGGAACTTCTGCAGGAAGAAGAACAGCAGAGTGATCGGAATGGCGATCAACACCGCACCGGCCGCAAACAGCGTGAAGTTGCTGTCTTGATACCGGCTGACCAAATCCCACATCCCTACGGCAACCGTCCACTTTTCCTTGGTGCGAAGAACCAGTCTCGCAAAGATGAAGTCCATCCACGGGCCTACAAAGCTCGTCAGCGCTACATAGGTCAGCATGGGCCGAGACAGAGGCAGGATGATCCGGGTGAAGACCTTCATGTGACTCGCTCCGTCAATTCGAGCAGCCTCATCCAGGCTGCGCGGAATCGTGTCAAAGAACCCTTTGACAATGAATCCTCCAAGCACCGCTCCACACGAATAGACAAGAATGATAGCTGTGTGCGTATCCAGCAGGTTGAGCTGCATCAGAATGATATAAATCGCAGTGAGACTCATAAAGCTCGGAAACATGCCAAGCACCAGCATTAACGTCAAAGCCGTCTGCCGACCCTTGAAGCGGAATCGAGACAGCGAGTACATGCCAAGCGTCTCCAGAAAGGTCGACAGAATCATTGTTAATGTTGCGATTTTCAACGTGTTCAGGTACCAGGTTCCATACATAAAGGATTTGGTTGTGAACAGCTCTTTGTAATGGATGATCGTAAAGCGTTTTGGTATAAAATGCTGACTGTATAAAGCCGTACCCGGTCGCAGAGATGACAAGACAATCCATAGCACAGGATAGATCGCGACAACGGCAATCGCAATAAGAATCAGATAGCTGATCGTTAGCCAAAGCACATTCTTTTTTTTCTTCATTGGATCATATCCTCCTCTTTAAACGACCGCGAACGCCGGAAATTCCAGATGGAGAACGAAGCGATAATAAGGAAGATGATGATCCCGATCGCGGCAGCCATATTGAATTTGCTGTTGTCCAGCGTCAGTTTGTACAGCCAGGTAACAAGCAAGTCCGTGGCTCCCGCGTATTGATACTCGCCCTTCATCGGATTTCCGTTGGTCAGTAGGAAGATGACGTTGAAGTTGTTGATATTGCCCGCGAACTGCATGATGAGCACCGGTACCGTCGTGAACAGGATGAACGGAAGCGTGATGATGCGGAATTTCTGGAAGGAAGTAGCTCCGTCCACTTCAGCCGCCTCATACAGATCCCTCGGAATCGATGTCAGCACACCGAGAATCAGCACCATGCTGACCGGAATCCCGACCCACATGTTGACGATGATGACCGTCACTTTTGCCCAGAAAGGATCGGTCAGCCAGGGAAGGCCGTCGAGTCCGAACGCTTTAAAATATTGATTAATGGGCCCGAATTGACCATTAAAGAGGTTTCTCATAATCAGCAAGGAAATCACTTGAGGAATGGCGTACGGGAGAATCAAGATCGTGCGCCACATCTTCTTGAACCGGATACCCTTCTGTTCGATGAGAAGAGCGACGAGCATGCCGCCGAAATAGGTGGTGATTGTCGCGGTTACAGCCCAAATGATCGTCCACGAAAGAACGCCAAAAAAGGTGCGACTCCATGATTTCAATTGAACCAGATCGGTAAAGGTCCGGAAGCCGACCCAATCGACCAGCTTCGCCGGCGGAATATGGTCAGGTGCCGAGTAGTTGGTGAAAGCCAAGAGGATTGTAAACAAGATCGGCATGATCGTGAAAAACAGAACACCTACTGCCGGCAAGGAAAGCATTAAATGAGGAAAGTAGTTGTCCTTCAGGTTGCTAACGGATTTGGAAAAGCCAGCCACTCGCTTTCCTTCATCCCTCAGTTTTCCCGTTTGATAAGCATCGCGGATCGTAAGAACATAGATAAGGGCAAACAGGAGGAACACAAGCAAGACAATCATGCCATCGAGCAGCAGAAAGATGGAGTGATCGCCCTTTTGCAGGACGACTGAGTTTTTCACCTTAACGAATTTTTGAGTCGTCTCGCCTAACGTTGCCAAGCCCCACATCGCATGGCTGAACCTTGGAATCAAATAGACGAGACCCAGCGCCTCGATTGCAGCGAGCAAGATCCCTTTTAATCGTTGCCCGTTATAGAATTGGCCTAACCCTTGCACCAATACAGACAATATCGCAGCCGTTGTCCGGTGCTGTTTCATGGCGTATGGCTCCTCTCCACTGTAAGTCGGAATCACCCGCCGACTGCTGCGACGGGTGATTCACTGAATCGGCTGTTTTTATTTGGAGGACTTCATGGAATCCTTGATCTGTTGGACAGCTGTATCCAAGGAGGTCTTTACATCCTTTCCTCCATCCCAGATGTCGCTGATCGCGGAGGTGATCGGTCCCCAAACACTATTCATTTCAGGGAGAGAAGGCATCGGAACCGAGTTTTCAAATTGCTTCAGGAAGGCTTGGTTGGTCGGATCCCCGGTTACCTTCGGATCGCTCGCCACTTCTTTGTTGGCAGGCAAAGTGCCGTTCATTTCGAAGTTCTTCATTTGCGAATCCTTGTTGGAAAGGAATTCAGCCAACAATTTGGAAGCGTTCGGGTATTTGGTAAAGGCGTTGACGTAGTATCCTTTTACCCCGGAGAAGGATTTCATCGGCTTACCGTTAAAGGAAGGCAGTGGAGCTACGCCGAAATCAACGCCAGCTTCCTTGAATTCGCTAATTCTCCACGGCCCGTTAATATCCAAAGCCAGTGTACCGTCCGAAAACAGTCCATTCTTGATATCGCCGCTGACATCACCGGTTTTGACCGGCAGGACCGCATCCTTAAGGGATTTCATGAACGTGATGCCTTCAATGGCTCCCTCATTGTTCAGCCCGATGTCCTCTTTATTGGTGTTGTCGTCGCCGAAGATATAACCGCCGGTTGTGGCCATGAAGCCGAAGTCGTAATAGAACTGCTGCAGCTCCCACATGAGCGTATACTTGTTGTTCTTCGGGTCGTTGTAGGTTTTTGCAAAATTAATGATTTCGTCAAAGGTTGTAGGAGGCGTCGGGAACAGCTTCTTGTTGTAGAACAGCCCATAGGTTTCAATGCTGTATGGGTAGCCGTACAAGACATCCTCGAATGTGACGGCTTTGACGGCATTCTCGGCGTTCGCAGCCGTTACTTCGCCAGCGAAGACGTCGTTGGGCAGGATCAGACCGGCTTGAACAGCACCGCCAACCTTGTCATGGGGAAATACGACAACATCTGCGCCAAGTCCGGCGGGACCGTCCGTCGTCAGCTTCGTGACCTGATCCGTGGGAGGCAATTCCTCAAACGTTACCGTCACCCCGTATTTTTCCTGGAATTCCTTGATGCGAGCTTCAACGAAGCTTTGCTGAGGCTTATCTTCCCAGATTTTCAAAGTTGCGCCCGGTTCAGGTTGAAGTGCTTCCTCAACTGGAGCCTCGGATGCAGAAGGCGCTGTAGAAGCAGAAGGCACTTGCGATGCCTCCGGTGAAGCACTAGACCCCGATTCACTCTTGCTGCATGCTGCCAAGCTTGCGACCAATGAAGCCGCCAATAGGATTGTTGCCGCTTTCTTTCCTGTCATTTCGAAAGACCCACCTTTCATGAAATGGATAGTCGACTTACTAGAGCTTTTTCCGCTTTTTTGAGCAAACGTTTGTGCAAATTGTTGCGCAACCGATGGCTTGCCACCAAATTGACCCCCACAAACTTAGCGTTTGCACATCTGAAAGCGCTTAATACTGTGCAAATGAATCATACACCAAAGCGCATTTGCATTAAAGGGTATACTTCCGCCAATACCCAAGGAAAACCCGCCCATGGCTCTCGTTTCCATCGCTTTTCTCTCGATTTCTCACTTTTTCGCAATTTAAATCATGCCGGAAAAACACCATCAGTTTACAGGATAAGCAAAGTACGGTACAGTAACGAGTAGGACAAACGTTTGTACAAATGGAGGTAGCAGCATGGCCGTAACCATCATCGACGTTGCCAAGAAAGCCGGGGTCTCTCCTTCCACGGTGTCGCGCGTCATTACGGGAAGCTCGCGAATCAGCCCTCAGACAACAGAGCGGATTCGCACAATCATGGATGAGCTGGGCTATGTGCCGAACAGCATCGCCAAGAGCCTGGTATCCAAAACAACCAATTCCATCGGGCTGGTGCTGCCGAAGCCGGCTGAAGAGTTGTTTCTCAATCACTTCTTTTCGGAGCTGATCCGCGGAATCCTTACTCAATGCTCACGTGCCGAGATCGATCTGATGATGACCACCGGGGCTACGGAACGGGAAGAGGTTGATGCCGTATCCCGCCTCGTGCGCGGACGCAAGGTCGATGGCATTCTCCTGCTCTATTCCCGCAAGGAAGACCCCACCATCGAGTTTCTGCAAAAGCAGGACTTTCCGTTCGTGCTGGTCGGCAGGAGCAATTACGAGACGCCGATCTACACGGTGGATACCGATAACAAGCAAGCCGCGTTCGATGCCACCCGCCACTTGATCGATCAAGGCCATCAGCGGATCGGCTTCGTCAGCGGCCCGCCCAACCTGGTGATTTCGGAGGATCGCAAGGAAGGGTATTTGAAGGCTCTCGAAAGCGCCGGTCTTCCGCTCCGGCCCGAATGGATTCTGGAAGGTGACTTCCTGCAGGAGAGCGGTTACCGGGCCATGTCGATCATCATGAGCCAGCCGGAGCGACCGACCGCCTTCGTCGTCATCGACGACATGGTCGCGTTCGGGGTGCTGCGCGGGCTGACTGAGCTCGGGGTGCGGGTGCCGCAGGACATCAGCCTGGTCGGCTTCAACAACATCGCCGTGACTGAGCTGACTTCGCCGCCGCTTACCAGCATCGACATCGGCATCTACGAGCTCGGGTACACGGCTTCCCAGCTTTTGCACAAGATCGTGAAGGGAGAGCCCGCTTCTCAGAATCGGCTCATCATTCCTCATCGGCTGATCGTCCGAGAGTCCTCCCTCTTCCGCGTCAACTAGCACTCCCCATCCGCTTGGGCTCCTTAAACGCAAAACAGCCTCTCCCGCCGGTTTTTCCGGCAGGAGAGGCTGTTTGTTTTATAACCGGATTGCGTAATGTGAGGCAGCCTCAGGCGAGTGAGGAGTAGATGACTCCCCAAAAGCAGCCCGAGTCCGGTACAGATTGAAGAACTCGTTATCTCTCCCTACATGGCTTCAGCTGGAGGCGGGCAGGTCGAATGCCGTTCCACCCAGATGGGCTCATATACCATGTCAACAGAAGAGGATGCGCCGCCTTGCTCAATCATCGCCATGAGCTGCTTGGCCGCATACACGCCCATCTCAAGCTTGGGATGGGCGATCGTGGTCAGCTTGACCTCGGTCGCGGTAGCCAGCGACGCATCGTCAAAGCCCACAACCGACAGGTCCTCCGGTACCGAGAGGCGAAGTCGGCGAGCGGCCTCCAGCAGCTTAACCGCCAGCTCATCGTTATAGCAGACGAACGCTGTCGGACGATCCGCTCCCTTCAACATCGCGAGAGCCGCGGCAAAAGGCTTTTCCGCCTTCTCCTCCGTCGTGTATTGAATGACCTGCCGGGATGGCAGCTCTGCTCGATTTTCCCGGTGGGCGCGAATGAAGCCCTTCAGCCGGTTCAAGCCTTGCAGGTCATCTGTCTTGAAGAAGCCCGCAATTCGCCGATGCCCGAGCTTCAGCAGATGATCAGCCGCCAGAAAGCCGCCGAGCTCGTCCTCCATCTTCACAACAGGGCATTGCAGCTCTCCGTATCGTTCATTGATCATCAGGTAGGGGATTGCCCGCTGATCCAGGTCCAGGTAGTACGCCAAATTCGGGTTTCCACCGGCGCTTTTGGTCGGTTCAATAATCAGCCCCTTGAGGGGATGGCTCATCATCATCTCCAAGCATTCCCGTTCGCGGTCCTTGTCGTTATCCGTGCTGGACAGCAGGAGTCGATAGCCCTTTTCCCGCAGGGTAGCTTCCGCCCCTCTTACAATCAAGGGAAAAATATAATCCGAAATCGAGGTCGTCACGATCCCGATGGTTTGAAGATCGGTTGCCGTGGTTCGGGTTTCGGTCACAAAGGTGCCTTTGCCCTGCACACGCCGAAGCAGGCCTTCCTGAACGAGCTCCCCCATGGCTTGCCTTACCGTCTGGCGGCTCATGCCAAACTGATCGGCCAGCTCAAACTCCGATGGAAGCATGTCCCCCGGCTTTCTGCGCCCATTTTGCATTTGAGTCAAAAGCTCCCGTTTCAACTGCTTGTATTTCGGTTCTGCTTTCGTCATGTTCCTCCGCCATCCCGTCCGACTTGTCTGTCCCCTATTGTAGCAAAGCGGATGTTGTCCGTACAAGGTCCAATACCAACCGCTCATCCCAGACAACCAAAAACCGATTCCTGCTGGAGACCAGCAAAGAATCGGTTTTGCAAGGTGATTACCATTTCGGGGCATAGGGAAAGGGGCAGGCTGACTCCTGCTGAAGCGCACGAATGTCCACCAGGCACCCGCAATGCTTGCACGTGGAGTCGTACTGCAGGCTTTCGCAGACTCGGCATGCCGCAAGCCTCCTGGCATACTCATCGTCACTTGCCAACTCGCGGTCACTGCCCTTGCGAATCTTATCCACAAGAACAGCAATCCGGTCGTCTCCCGGCCTAACCGTTTCCCGGCAGCCTTTGCAGGGGGCGTCCGCTTGTACAACCGTCCTCATGCCGTCAATTCGATGACGGCAACGGAAGCCGCAGGCAGGGTTACGCGCAGCGTCCCCTCTTCCAAGACAATGCCCTCCAGCAGAGCAGGCTTGAGTACGTCTGGGCTGGAAAAGTCATTGTGGGCATCCAGCTTCTCGTGCGTCAGCACTTGCCCGCTGCCGATGGAGACGTTCAGACTGCTGATGTCCAGGCTCAGCGTCAATTCTTCCTCATGATGGAGGTTGCACAGAGAAAGATGAACCTTGCCCTCCTTGTCCCGGGATGCAGATGCGCTCAGTTGCGGAACATGTACGGCACCGAAAGTGTACTTTGGCGATTCAAACTCCAGCGGGAGCAGCTCGGCATCCTGGTGAACCTTGAACATATTGAACACGTGATAAGTCGGGGTGAGAATCATCTTCTCTCCTTCGGTGAGGATCATGGCTTGCAGGACATTGATCACCTGAGCAATGTTCGCCATGTGCACCCGGTCCGCATGCTGATGGAACAGGTTGAGGTTGATGCCGGCGACGAGGGCGTCTCGCAGCGTATTTTGCTGATAGAGGAAGCCCGGATTGCTGCCCGGCTCCACGTCATACCACGTTCCCCATTCGTCCACGATCAGCCCAACCCGTTTGCCGGGATCGTATTTATCCATGATCGCCGTATGCTTGACGATCATTTCTTCCATGTAGAGCGTGCGGCGCAATGTTTCAAACCATTCCTCGACCGGGAATCCCGTCGCGGCGCCTTTGCGACCCCAATCGCCCGTCGGAAGGGTGTAATAGTGCAGGCTTAATCCGTGCATGTGATTGCCTGCTTCCCGCATGAGCACCTCGGTCCAGTTGTAGTCGTCCGCGCTCGGTCCGCAAGCGATTTTGTAGATCTGATTGGAGGAGTAGTTGCGCACATACGTGGCATACCGCTTATATTCATCAGCATAGTACTGGGCACGCATGTTGCCGCCGCAGCCCCAGTTTTCGTTGCCTACTCCGAAGTAGGTCAGCTTCCAAGGCTTCTCCTGCCCGTTTTCTTTGCGCAGATTGGCCATGGGTGATTCCCCATCCAGGGTCATGTATTCCACCCACTGCTGCATCTCCTGAATCGTTCCGCTGCCCAGGTTGCCGCTGATGTACGGCTCCGTCTCAATCAACTCACAATAACGCAAAAATTCATGCGTCCCGAAATGATTGTTCTCCTCGACGCCGCCCCAATGGCTGTTCACCATGCGAGCGCGCTTCTCATACGGACCAATCCCGTCCATCCAGTGATACTCATCCGCAAAACAACCGCCCGGCCAACGAAGCACCGGCACCTTGAGCTCCTTCAAAGCTTCCAGCACATCGTTGCGATAGCCTTCTGTATTGGGAATGGGAGAGTCGGTTCCGACCCAGATTCCTTCATAAATGCAACGGCCGAGATGCTCGGAAAAGTGCCCGTAAATGTGTTTGCTGATCGTAACCGGACGATCGGAGGGACGAACGGTAACCAAGGTCGTTTTCGCAGGTTGGGAAGCAGTCATGTCAGCAGCTCCTTTTTGATGTTGGATTAATAATTATATGAATCGATTAGCTATTCCATTATGTATATAGTTAACACCAATTGTTTCGGATTGGCAAGCGTTTTCTTCCTGATATGCAACGAGGAAATCAGATGAATCGTCTATGAAGATGAAAACACGGATTGAGGTGCAAAATGAAACGTGTTCGTTCTCCATTGACGATAACCCTCCCTTTGCTGCTGTTGCTCTTGATAGGAGTAGAGATCGGCTCTGCTTCTCCATTCCTCCCCTCTCATTCTCCGTCAATTCGAGAAGACCTGGATGGTGATGGAATACCGGAATCCCTTTCCTTCATTGAGAGCGAGGAGTCCCTTTCCTTGAAATGGAGCGGCACCCACCAAGGGCTCGTGGAACTGGCTTCAATCCCAGCTACTCCCGAGAATGTCTTGGAAGAGCCCGCATTGCGCATTCTGCCAACAATCGATTCTGATCCTGCACGCTTCCTCGCTTCCGTTGTTTGGAAAACCAATGGGATTGGCTCCACCGCGCAGTTGCAGCTTTTTGAATGGAAGGATGGACAGCCTCAAGAGGTGTGGACCAATCAGGAATCGATTCAGCAAGTCTCCTATCGTATGAGCCAATATGAGGCGGAATCGGCATGGATGGAGGTACCCTCCTATCACTACAAGGAAAGGGTTCCCGTGTCCAAGAGAATCTATGACTCGTTGGCGGAGGGAACAGTGGAAGAGAGGGCTGTGACCGCCTATGGTATTCAGGATTACGATCGGGACGGCCGCCTGGAACTGGCTATGGTGAAAGCCATTCGGACGGGCGCGGTCCCTCTGCTGCCGTTCGGATTGGTTTTGGAATTCTACTCGCTCGATTCCGATCCGCCCAGCAAACGAATGACGATCCCTTTGCCCCCAGCCGTTGTCCCTTACGTGGAGACGGGGCTGGCAACGGGTGACTTCTCCGATTTGACCACCGGACCAACGATCGTTCAAGAGTGGGCGAAGCAGTATTTGGTCACTCAGAAGGGAAAGGACGTCTATTGGAACCTTTCCTCCAAATAAAAAAGTCGAGCCCCCATCTCCTTACGGATGATGAGGGCTCGACTTCTGTTGTTCAGATCATGCTTCACTACGCCGGCTTCGGGTCTGGTAATCCAGCCAAGCGGCTTCAATCGCGGCCTCCAGCTTGACCGGGGACAAGATCAACCCCTTTTGCGCTAACTGCTCGGTGATATAGGCAATGGCTTGCTTTCGCTTCTCGGGGCCGCCGCCTTCGATGTACAAGCGCTCGGAGAGAGCATAGGCTTCTTTGGCTAGCAAGTGAAGCACCTCTTGCTCGGACGCCGTGGTTCGAGCATCCAGCCATTGCTGGACGCTAACACGGAGCTTGGCGATGAGGGCCAAGAGAAGCGTCACCCCCAGCCCGACGAGGGCGGTTACGATCGCTTCCAGGTAGGGTTGAAGATACGGCATCACGTTCAATGCGATTCCTCCTTTTTGGCAGGCATATGCCCCGTCCGGTAGAGGATGGTAAGCAAGCGCCAGAATTCGGTCGAGCCTGTCGGTTCATGAATGGCTTCCGCAAAGGAAGCATACGCTTCCTGAGCCCATGCCGGCGGTGGGGATAACACCGTCTGTTTCTCCACCTCTACCAGCTTCCGGGTGAGCAGCTTCAGCATTTCTTCCGCGGCATCTGCCTGCTTCTCCAGTTGGGTGATGCGATTGGTGAGGGCAGTCCAGGTTTCGTTGGACACGAGAGATTCCTCCTCTTTTTCATGAGCTGACTCCGCTTGAGATAGAGCTTGATAGAGCCGCTTCCATGGAAAACGCGGACCAGGACAGTTCGGCTTCCGAACGGGGTCTACCTGATAATGACCGATCACATGCTGATCATCGAGCACAAGCTCCTGATGATAAAGCCGTTTCACTTCGTCCGCGATATATCGGTGCAGCCATACACTGGCCTGAAATTGGTCTTCCGTCAGGTCTCCGTCTGTTCCCTCATGCTCAATGCTGACGGTATATTTGTTTGGATTAATCGGCGCATGCTGCCGGATGATCAGTGCCGTCGCCTTCGGAATGGTCTCCTTGGTCAGCCCATTCGCCCAGGCCATCCGATTGATAGGAACGTATTGATGAATCTCGCCGGCTCGGCTGACACCATAATGAGCACTGGATACCGTATTCGAAGGCGAGGTAAACCAAGCGTCCATGCTCGTCATCGATCCCGCGCTGATGTGATTGACAATGACGAACGGCACGTGGCCGTCCCGGCTGCTGCTGTTGGTGTAGGAGTTTCCTTTTTGGACGATGGGCTTGACTGTGTGTAGCGCGTTCATTTGCCACCTCCGGTGATTTGAATGGCGGCCCACGCAGCGGCGACGAGGATTCCGACCAAAGCCGTAATGGCTGTCCCCAGCACCTTATCACGCAGCCATTTGTTCGACTGGTGAATCTGCTCAAGCTGCTCTAGTGCATCATCAGCACGCCGGACGGCTTCTTCGGCGGTGGCCTTCACCGCCTGCAGCTCATCCAACCGATGGTGAGCCGCTTTGCTGGACTGAAGGGCTTCGTTCGCCACCTTGTAAGCATCCGCGGCCACTCGATCGAGGTTGGTCAGGTTCTCGATCTTCGTCTCAATCTTCGTGATGCGCTGCAAAATTTCCATGAGGACTGCTTGATCCGTTTCGGGCATCACACCCTCCCTCCTTTTCGTAGAAAATGAAAAACCCCCGGAGCGATCCGGGGGTGCAAAAAGAGTTTGATAAGATATCCATTTACTCCTTATAGGAATTTACAACCTCAGTTACGACTTCTTTAAGGTTGAACAGCTGCGGTACCTGCTCGACGTTATATACGCCAATTATGACAAGCTCGACCCAAACTTTTACCAATCCTGATTCTCTCGAGAACATCATGGCGCAACACCCCCCTTTGTCATCAAGAGTACAGTCAATTCAGCGATTGCCAACTGTAAGACGTCATTACTAGCTTTGAGCATCTCTAACTCAGTTGGCTTCTGATCAACTTTAATCGCTTGGAATTCCTCAGACGTCATACTCTCGATCCAAAATACGGGAGTTTCAGGGGGAGTAAACACAGGTGTTTTGCCTCGTGTATTCACGTTCTTGCTTGACCACTGTTCGACCGCTTCCATAAAGTCCTTCCGCGCCTTTTCCAATACAGATTGATGCACGTTCCAAGCAGTAAAATCGAATCTTGGCCTAAAAAGACCTGGAGTAACTGGAACAGCCGCGCGATAACCAACTAGTAAGGATTCTTGATTCTCACCATTCGACGTCTCATAGATCGGTGTGAGGTTTGCCTCATAAATAGGTTCATTTAAATCTCGCAGCAAATAGCCATTTGTATCAATAATTTTTACCGCTTCTTTCATATAGCTTATGCCCCCTTTATATCGATGACGATTTCACCGAAAAGAACATCTGCCGTTGCCGAATTTATGGTAGATACAACTACAGCTCCGTTAGTTCCAATATCAATAACTCCAGGCGACCACACATTACCGTTAAATTGGAAGGCTGGTGTCGATGTGAATGCCTCGGGAAGTAGGTCGGCTGGGAGTTTAAACACATACTGACCGACAACTCCGGACTTTAGTCGACCTCGAATTCGAACCTTGTTTCCCTCGCGGCGGTACTGAATCGGAGGAGTACTAGCCATCCACCCGTTAAGCAATGTCGGTGTGATCCATTGTGATTGATTGATACTGGCTGCTTCGTTCTCTAGAGCATCGAGGCGTGTCTGAACGCTTGGGAACACATCAACCAACGTATCAACCGTCCCCCGTAAGTTAGGCTCGTGTTCAGCCGTAATTATGTCCGGGGCGATACCGAGCTTGTACGTGTCTAGTGCAAGGTAGGTAACGGTGTAGACGGAAGTAGGGTCATAGTAGACAGAGTGCATGAAATAATATCCATTGGCGTGGAGGTGCTGAAACGTGCTCAATGCCCACGATTTGTCGATTGCCCGCCCACGATAGGCAGCAATTGCATGTGATAAACGGAAAGATAGATTGCTCACTGGCAGAAGCATATCATTGATAAACCAGCGACCATCTAATACTTGCGGATTTGCTCGCTCCCGCACGACAATGCCCGTCCCTAGTTCGATCAGGTTACTTCCTGCGCAAAGAGTGATCGTACCTTCTTGGTTCATTGAATCATCCGTGGTTGCAGTAAGCTTATACTGAAGACGATATGGTTGGTAATAAATAGATTCCGGTTCAATAGTTGTAGGAACTACATTAACAGGTTCTATTCCCGTCGATCGACCATGCCATGCCTTGGTTCCAGAAGTATATGGAATTCTGGAATCTCCGGAATCCTTTTGCCACATAGTCCAACCATTAAAAAATGCTCTGATTTCATCAGAGGATGGTGTATATGAGTCACTCCAACCAGAGTCATCATTTGAGATTGCAATTCGTAAAGCACTATTGTTAACAAAAAAACTCTCTTTCGGTAGAGTCCCCGATGAAGGTTCTACATGGTGAAAAAGAGGCCTCCCAAAGTAATCAACGAGAACCGCCTTGCCAAAAGTGAATTGCCCGTTAGTTAGCTCAAGGGGAATAACCTTATACCCATCCTTGTTTACTACTGGAAATACCATTGCCCATTGAAGATCTCCTGACAAATTCATCATGCCGAACTGACGATTTACTCGAAACCGCCCATCCTTATCCTGATATACCTCATCAAAAACGCTCCCGTCAACGCTAGCGCCCGCTTGCATATTCGTAAGATACAGGTGGTCCTCAACAGTCGCCCCATCCTTACCATATCGATGTATCCAAACTCGATCGACATTGACTATACCTTCCGTGTAAGGATACTTTACCGCTATCTGTTCAGCGTTCATAGAATCGATTGCAGCTGATTCTGCCGATGAAATCTCATAAATACGATAACCATCGAAATAAGCAGTTCGGCCCTTTACTGTACCTTGAACGAAACAATGAAGATTAATAGCAGTCCCATTCTTCAGATCATTTGGACTAATTTTCACCCAGGACAAACCCCAAGTTGTCCCTAAAGGGACGTGTGTTCCAGTCTTAGACTGACCCCCGATAATTTCCACATAAACAGCAGCTTTTGTTTCAGCATCCTCGTTTAGCACATCACAAATCGCAATGTAGTTCTTGGTAGAGTCAAGTTTACCGATGTAATTTGTAGACCAAGCCGTTCCCGTTGTAGCTGTGGTAATAACTTTTTGCGATTTTGATCCGTAAATAAATTTATCAGAAGCCAGTTCCAGGTTAGCAGAATTACTAAGCCAAGAAGAGGTTTCGAAATTCCCACCCTTGCCCAAAATGTTGACTAGAGTTCTTCCTCGAAACCTAACATTTGAAAGAATCGAAGGTTTTTTTACACTAATGGTCTGCTTTCCGTTCATTAAATTCAGTCCGGATTTACCAACAGGACTTAGTTCGTTCATGACCTCATCCACTTCCGCCTTACGAGCGATATCATCGGCAGCCGATGGTGCGGCTACTTTGGCTCGGCCATTCGCATCACGCTGGATAATCGCTCCCGGTGTCGAAGCAGATGTGCTACCATGTGCACTAGTCGCATCCACATGACCCTTCGCCGCTTCCAGCGTGATCGCCGGCGGTGTGCGCCAGTTGGCTTTGCCGGTGATCTGCTTCACCATGTTGGCGATCCAGCCGAACAAGGTGGCCGGCTTTGCGGTATCTCCCGTTGGCGTGGCCGTGTCGGAGATCGTGCGATTGCCGATCACCGCATCGGTGACGGCCCCATCGGCGAGAGAGGCACTGTCCAGCTTGGGACCATTGCCTGCCGTACCGTCATGCTTGTGTCCGCTGGCATCCGCACCGAACTTGGCATCAAGCAGATCGGCGTTATCATCGATCAGCGTCTTCGTGTTGAAGGTCGTCGTCTCAGGCGACGTGCGATCGACTTTGTTTAATCCTAGATTCGTTGTCTTCGGAGTTGTCACTCCCTTCACCCCCATGCAAATTGATCCATAGTCGTTCGTTCCAGCTCAGCGAGCGTCATGCGCTCCACTTCCGCCACCATCAAATACCGGAATCGGTATACGACGTCAAGATGAGCAGGCTTTGTCTCCTCGATCGCTCGTTTCACGTCATCCAGATTAGGAGGAAAACCCTTCGTATCAATAAAGGTGACAATGATTCGATGAGCGTTCGGTTCGATCGTCACCAGAATCCGCCCTCGATCATAGGCTTCTGCTACCTTCCGCAGGAGAGAAGCGCTGACGGGGCCAATCCCGCGTCGCTTTGAATTGATAACGCTCCTCCGCTGCTCAAACGGCTTCCCGATATCGGTAGGGATACCCAATTCGGCTTCCCAAAGGGCTAGCCCCCAGTCGGCCGTGCTCACAAAGCCTTGATCCAGTACGTCCTCCACCGACTGATGCAAGCGGTCCAGCTCGGTTTCTTCCAAGCGGAACAGCACCTGGAACTCTCGGACCCCCTTATAGAAGTCCGGCAAATACTGCATCAGTTCATCTTCTTTTTCGCTCAACACCCCGATTACTTGTTCATTCAAGAAGGGTCACCGCCCCCGGAACCGCCACTTGACCGGCGGAGATGGGAATGTTGGCTGTTCCATCCGCTACCTGGAGTAAGGAGTAATCCTGAATCCCCGGAACATCGAGCAGAAGGGCACCCACCTTCGCCACCTTGACCGACGGGTCGTTTCCAAAGGCGATTCCCTTCAAATAAGCGGCGAACTCCCGCTCGATATCTTCCTGGATTTGCGCCAGCGTGCGGCTTCCATTTCTCAGAATCATCGCCTTAAGTGGAATGACAACCGGTTCCGCCGCCTCAACGGTCACCACCGCTCCAAGCGGAGCTTTGCCTTCTCCCAAACCGGGAGAAGGGTCCAGGTAAGCTTGCAGCTCGGCCACCAGCGATTCCGACGCCGGAAGATGCATGGCGTCCAGAATGACCACCTTGACTGTTCCGGGACCATCCCAGAGCGGAAGAACCTGTACTTCTCCAACACCCGGATAATCGAGAGCCCATGCCCGGTATTGCGCCTTGTTGCCGCTCGTCGCGGGATTGCGGTTCCGGTCCAGGTATCGCTTGCGAAGCGATTCATCCGTCTCCACATCTTCACCCGGAACAAGCAAATCCCCCAGCTCTGCCTTGGCTAATCCGGGAACATAATCAACCGGCAGGAGGGTTCCCGTAATCCCGTTCCCCACCGTTCCTGCTTGTTCACATTCCAACACAAAATCGCCAGAGCCCCGTTTCGACTCTACGAAGAAGACGATATCCTCTCGGGCGAACCTCGCACCCAGGGGGACATCGAGAGGTTGTCCTTTGCTGTCTGCGAAGGTTCCCTTCCGTTTGGCTGGACTGGCGGCTTTGCGTTCCATTCCGTCGTCCTGTGCTTTACGAGTCAAAAACTCTCCACTGGATGTGGTAGCCGAGATCAATCGTGCGACCGCATCCAACCCGGCATAAGCCTGGGCCAGCTCTGCTGCTGCTGGAGCCAACGCATCATAGAGAACGCTCCCTTGGCGCTTATCCAACTCACCCGGAACCCGGTCCAGCATCCGCTGCAGTATGGCGTCATACGTTTCCGATTCATACATACTCGCTCACCTCCTTATCCATGGAAAAGGTCCCCTCCGATGTAATGACATCGAAGCGGACCAACGTCTCATCCTGATTTGTTCTCATCTCCAGATTGCGAACATCTTCAATGCGTTCATCCGACAACAGGGCTTCCCGAATGACCCTTTCCAGCTCCGTGGGGACGAAGATCCCCGGCAGTCCAATCATGGCCTGAAGCTCCGCTCCGTAATCGGAATCATAGATCAGGTATTCAAAGCGCTCGGTCTGCAAAAGTTTGAACGCCGCCTGTTTGACCGCCTCAAGCCCGTCAACGATACCCGAGATTCGTCCGTTCGCCAGATCCAATCGATAGGTTCGGCTGGTCTCCTGTTCAACCTCTTGTTCAGTTGCGGTGAAGAGTGGACTTCCCGCGGGGATCATGCCATCACCACCCTATCCAATACGAGATAGCGGCCGCCCCCCTGCATTTGCAGGAGGATTACCCGATCCCCCATCTTCAAGCCCTCCTGAAGGACATACTCCGTTCCGTGTACCTCCAATTTTCGGGGAAGCAGCGATTCCGGGAGCACCAGCTGATCCGCATCCAGCACAAACCGCTGACTGATAGCAATCTGCAAAGGGGTTTCTGCCACCACCGAAGCAAAACAAACCTCCACGGGGCTATCCGAAGCCACGGCGTCCTTCCCTGCCTTTTTGATCGTTTCCAACAATCCCATTTAGATCACCTTCAATTCCAGTTTCATGATCGATTCTTCTTCTTCCAATTGGTCATGTGTGCATTCTTCGACCAGAAAAGCTTGTTTGATGCCCAACTCCTCGATGTACACCCGCAAGTAGCAGCCTGCTCGAACGCGAAGATCACCAATGGCTTCAAGCGACAGCTTCTGCTGCTCCCGGTTATGAAGGGCCAGCAGATTGGCCGCATACTCCGCCAACTGAGCCAGGTTCATCTTGCCATCGATCGATTTGTAGAATTGGAGCCGTCCCCATTTGGCGATAGAGGCACTGTCCTTCCAGACGAGCGGCTTCCGCTCCTTCCCTTCCTGTTCCAGTTGGTCGTCCTGCCGCATCTGGATATGATTGTACGTGTCGTTGTCAATGGAGCGGGTGTACGAGTAGCCCGTCATCAGGCTTCCATCCCCAATCCACAAGTCCAGAAGCATGTCCTGCGCACTTTGAAGAGTCAACTCTCCGAAATGATCGTAAAACGTGTAGATCTTCTTTTCCCCGACGGTCGTCTTCTCCAAAGCCTGGCAGATCATATCGATCAGCTTCTTGTCCTTCATCGGCATGCTCGGGATGACATAGCCTGTCTCGGCAAGCTTGCCAGTCTTCAACTGGTATTCATTCGCAATTTTGCGAATGACCGCCGTCGCCGTCATATTGGTGAAGTTCATCGAGTCATTCGCTTGCAAATACCGAACCTGGTCGTACGCGGTAATGGACAGCTTTTCATCCTGGGAGCTCTCCACCGTGAAGACATAGCCAAAGAAAATCCCGCGTCCATTCCGCGTCACATTGATGAGATTGCCCGGCTCCAGCTTGAATCGGCTGTCTTCGAACGGGCTACCCTTCACACAGGTGAAGCTAAAGGTCGAGGGCTTGCCTACCCGACTAGTCTTCCAACTTACATCACTCACCAATGAAGAGACATCCCAGATGAGCCCGTCTCGATTGTCCACCATCACTTCCACATGCCCACCCCCTACCTCAGCTTAAGCTCGCGGCCGATCGCAAGACGGCGAACTTCCGCATCGCTGATTTTGTTAAGCTTCTGCAGGGCAGCAACACTCACCTTGAATTTCTGCGATACCTTCCACAGGCTGTCTCCTGCCTTGAGCTTGTAGGTAGCCGGTGTGGTCTGCTCCGGTCTCTTCTCGGTCTTCCCGCTTTTTGCCGCTTCCTTCTCATTCTTCACCAAGCGAGCCCCATAGAAGACATAGCGCTTCAACGTCAGGTCGTACTCGATATCCCCCGGGGTTCCCGCCACCTCTTTCCAGGTGAACGAAGCAATGCTGACTGCTTCGTTGATGGAATAACCGGTCCCTTTGTAGATAAAGCGAATGGGGGCTTTCGTTTTCATCCATCTTTCCATCATTGCTATGAGATCTTTTGCATTGTAATCGTAGGCCATGATAAAAGGGTACGGATTATAAGGGAACATACTGTTGAATTTGTACTCCCGTAGCTTCGGGCTTTTGATCACTTGAATTTCGCCCGCGGCTGTCGAATAGGTGGCATCGTTTCCGCTGTTGCTGATCTCGATGGATTCCGGCAGAACAGGGAGGATAAAGCCTTCCTTTTGGTTGTTATAAGAAAGATAGATGGCAACGGGACTGTCATGTTGAGTAGCCATCAGCCATACACCCCCTGTGCCGAAATGGCGATTTCATTTTCCAGGCTGGATTGAATGCGACCGATGATGGTATCAATGTCGTAGCCGTTCTTGATGTCCCCGGTTTTGACATTGACTGTCGGGGTCAAGGAAACGAAGTTCTGAATGCTCTGCATCTCCGCGAGATCATGCATCATTTCCATATCTTCGCTCGAAACGCTCACGGTATCGTCAACCTTCCCGATACTCCCTACCCGATCCACGTTGCCGATATTGGCAACAGCCGGCGAGGAGGTGGTTGGAGTGAGAGCAGAGCCCGCTCCCATCGTGGCCAAGCTATCCGCAGCGGGGTTCTTTGCGTCGCCCCACCCTTTGCCGAATGAGTTCAGCTTGTCGGTAGCCCCTCCTAATTTGCTGCCAATGCCGCTGCCCTTGTCGTATCCTTTTTGAGACCACTCTTTGACATCCTTCATTTCCATTTTGTACTTATCGAGAGAGATGACATCCTTATCCGACTTAAGCTGCGAGGTGTCGAACTTTTGTATGGCAAATTGCTCGATCTCGCCAAAGCTGGATCCGGTAACTTTATTAATGAATCCGAGTACCTTGTTTACTCCACTAATAATTCCGCCGATGATCCCATTGACGAAATCCGCTACGGAATTAAAAATGTCAAAGAACAGCTTTTTGATTGCATAGATCGGATCATTAAAGACATTGATCAGAAACTCGGCAACCGATAGGATGATATTTTGCAGGAAAGCGAAAGAGTTCCACAAGAAGGCAAACAACCCGTAGAAGACGCCCATCACGAACCCAATAATTTGGTCTGTGGTAACCCCCATTTGCTGGAGAGCCAACAAGATCACCACAATGAGTGCGATAATCGCGATAACCGGAAGCGCGGCAATCAACCACGAAACAAGCCAGATCGCGCCAAATATTGCCGCCGCAATTCCGATGGCAAGCAAAATGAGCTTGATGGTATCCAGATGCTCCATGATAAAGGAAGCCACCTCCATCACCACGGACCCGATAAACTGGAAACCAACCGCAATGGCATCGAAGAAGGGCTGGAACTTTCCTTCCTGGAAGGCCTCATTCAACATGGTGAGGAGGGGCTGCAAGGCGGCAACCGCCCCCATTCCCGCATCCTGCAAAGCAGCTGTGGCATTGTTCTTCAACGTATCCAGCTGCTGCGTCGGCTGCTGTTGAAGATCCTGGTACCGATCCTGCCCCATTCCCTGCTGAGTCATGACCTGGTCAAGGGCTTTGGTCAAGCCGTCCCAATCCTTGCCGGCGGCCAGCTTTTCCAGGTTAAGCCCCATCAGCTTATCCTTTGGAAGCTTTAAGCGAGCCGCCAGACTATCCAGACTGCCCGACATGACGTCATTGATCTGGGTCATGGCTTCTCCAATTCCTCCGCCAGATGAGTCAAAAGCGGCAAGCCGCTGAGCTAAGCCCGAAAGCTTCGAGACCTGACCGACATCTTGAGTCTTGCTGAGCATGGCCATCGAGCCTTTCATCGAGTCATCCACTTTCACACCCGATTGAACGGCTTGCTTGCGCAGGGTGTCGTACATGGCCCCGCCCTGCTGGTTGCTTCCGGTTTTCGCAATGAATAAGTCCCGAGTCTTCTGGTTTTCAAGTGCACCCTTAATCGAGCTGGAAGCCAACTGCTTGATTTGCCCCACCGGGATAAGACTCTTAAAAGCCCCGCCCACATCGGTCATCTTTTGCCGAAATCCGCCCGTTTTCTTATCAGATGCGGCACTACTTGAGGAGCTGCCGGTTGTGTTTTTGGTGTTGGCCGAGGAAAACTTTTGAATGATTTTGTTAACAAGAAGCTCTGCCAGCTTGGTCTTGATGATAGGACCAAAGGTAGAGGCCATTTCCCTCCAGAAGCCATTCGATTTCGAAGCGCTTGCTTTGCCGGAATTTCCACCGTCTGTGGTTTTCCCCGTTTTATTTCCCGTATTCTTCATGCCTTGCGTCATCGTTCGTTGGGCTTCTGTTGCTCTCCTCATGGCAATGGCTCCTTGCTCCAAAGCACGGGTAAGCCGTTCCATCTGCTGTGCCGCCTGCTGAAAGCCGCTAGCCATTCGACTGAATCGGGATGTAGCCTGATCAAACGGTTGAAGTGCCTTCACCACAGTTGGCGAAGCCGATTGCCTCACAACAAGCTGTGCTTCTTTTACTTCTGCCATCCGAATCCCTCCTTTCCTAAAAAAGTAAGACGCCGACCCCATGAGGGCCGACGTCTGATTTTACTTCTTCTTACGTTTCTTCTCCTGCTCGATGCGGATGTCGATCATCGCATAGAGTGCCGCCTTTTCCCGTCGATCCAAGCGGACGAATTCATGCGGCAGGAGATGGAATTCGTGGAGGGCGTAGTAAGCATAATTCGCTTCCCCATCGCCCTCCCGAATCAGTTTTTTACCTCATCGACAAGCTCGTTCATGTCCTTGTCAAAGCCGTTCAGTTCTTGAACCTTTTGAACCAGCGAAGCATATTCCCCCGGAAGCAGCATTTTCCGGAGCAGCACTTCAGCGCCCATTACCCCATAGGAGCGCTGCAGCTCCGCGTTCTTGAGCTCGGGGTAGACGATACTAGCCACGGCGAGACGAGCCAGATACTCCTCCGGGTTCGTCTCCGGAATCATGGCGCCGCCTTTGGCTTTCACGCGCCGGGTTGCCGCTTTGCGGCATTCCTCATTCTCTTCTTCGGTCATGCTGCGGAGCTTCCAGGCTACCGGCACGCCGTCCTCTTGAAACCGATCCGATACGATAAATTCTTCGATGGCGCCTGCCACCGCATTTTGCGCGAAAAATACACTTAAATCTGCCACGAGTTTGGCCTCCCTTGTTTGTCGATTAGCCGATAACCGGCTCCGAGAAATGCTCGGCGAAGGTCACGCCTTCGAAGGTGAATTCCGTTTCTTCTTCCAGCGCATCCGACTCCACGTCCAGCTTTGCCAGAATGACACTGTTCAGGTTGACGTTGCGCAGCACAATCTTCTGGCTGCCCACCGAGGAGGACGGGTCTTCATTGACCACCATGATGTCAAAGTAGGTATCCTTGCCCGTTTCCAGGTAATCCTGCATCAGCTTGCGGAATTTCGAGGTCATGTAATAGATGGTCATGCTGCCGGTACCCGACCATCCGGTCGTCTTGTGCTGCGTTCGGCGGCTGCCGAGGGTTTTGATCTCGGCCTTTTGCTTCTCGATCTTCGCTTCCAGCGTCTTCACGAAGAACATTTCCTCCGTCACGCCGTTAATCACGGAATAAGCCCGGCCTTCCTTGCCGGAAATGGTATCGCCTGCGTTCAAGTATCCCATATCAGATCACCTGTACTTTCATGTAGATTTTTTCGATGGAATCCACCGGCTGAAGAGTCGCTTCAACGAGGATGGAGTCCGCATCCGCTCCCGGAAGTACTTGAATGTCATCGGCAGGCTTCAGGTTTTGCAGAGCCCCCATGTTCTGGTATTGCTCAGCCAGCTTGACGCATTCATTACGGAACAGGCTTCGGCCGTCCGCATTGTTGTCAACCTTGCCAATGTAATACGACTCGTATACCTTCTTCCAGTCGCCGGCCAGCCCGTCCAGCACGCGGAGCGTTCGGTTCTTGGAAAAGGATTTGCCCTTCTCCGGGGTATAGCTCTTGAAGGTGTTGAGGTCCTGTTCGACGACCGCTTTGCCGCTCAGGCTGGTAAAGACGAACTCCCCGTTCTTCAAGGCATTTTCGATTTCGGAGTTGGTCAAGCGCGGAGCCGCATCCACTGCATCATCGTAAGCGGTGTAGGTCAGTGACTGATTCGCAGCTGCCGTCGCCGTAGCGCCAGCCACCCATGCCGTAGCTTGTGCCGCCGTCAAGACGGTGCCGTCACTCAGTTGAACGCCGTTCTTCACACTGATAATGCCTTCGGAGTCGGCTTCCGGGTAGTTTTCAAGCACGGCTTGAATCTTGCGGCCTTCGCCGTCACGCAGACGCTTCACGAACGAGACGAACAAGCTTTTCATCGCCGCGTCGCTGGAAGGCAGAGCTACCGTTTGGAAGTCATGAAGCTCCAGAGCCGTGAGGAAGTCGACATAGTCCTGATTGACGACTGTGCCGTTTGCACCGCCGGTCAAGGAAACTCCTGCCGTTGGAGCAAGGACACCGCTGCCGCTGAAGTCAACCCAGGCATTCGCCGCAAGCTCGGCCACCGTAGCGGCCGTCTGCACATCCACTTGCTTGCCAGCCAAATAGGTATGAACGTCGAACTGGCCCTCGCGGTCCACATTCGATTCAATGGTAACTTGAATATCGTTGCCGCGGGTTCCCCCGAACTTGGCCGTGATCGTCAGATTCTCAGCCGTTGCCTTGGCCTTTTCCCCAGTATTCAACCGGTAAAGAAGCAGAGTTCCTGCCCGCTTCAGTGCTTCGCGAACCAGCACCAATTCCGGTGCTGTCAGATCGTAGCCCAGCTTCGTGGACAGATCCTCGCCGGCTTGAAGGGTAAGCAGCTTCTTCGGCTCTCCCCAAGAAAGAGCAATCGGCAGTGCCGCCGTTCCGCGGCCACCGATCGCGCCGAGCGCTCCCCCATTGCTTGCAAAATTGATGTAAACCCCAGGTCTCACTTTGTTTTGCGCCGTAAATGTTCCACCTGCCATTGTTTATCGCGCCTCCTTGGCTAAAAATGTTTTCATTCGTTTTTCTGCTTCCGCCATCGTCACTCGTTCGTTCGGAGCGAGGAGCATGTCGAGGAGATCCTTCTTTGTTTCGAACCGCTTGGATTGCAGCAATTGCTTCTTGGTAAAGACTGTCGCCGGGACAAGCTTTGCGTCCGGTTTCGGAAGGGCCGTCTTGGCGGAATCACGCTTCGCCATGAGCGATCGTTCCTTTCTGTTGGAGAGTTTGCATCTTGGGCACGGCAGGCCGCGCCTTGAGCATGTGGTACACATAACGAACCCGAATCATCAGGCCGCTGTCGGTTCGTTCGGCGGAGATCTCCGTTCCAGCAAGCGTCCTGCCCGGAATGGACAAGTACTCCAGCTGTTCAAACAGATAAGAGATCGCCTCCATCCCGACTTCCTCGCCAGCACCGATCAATCCCAGTTGGAAGCCGTCTGACTGGCGAATCCGCTGTCCGGTCTCCCGGGTCGACCCGCTTGTCTGAAGAGTAAGCTCCCAATAGGGCTCAGCGGGCGGCGGGTTGTCGATGCCGCGAATCGAAATGGCTGGATTGAATCCTCGAAGGAGCTCTTCCAACGAGGTCCGAATGGCTTGGGTAAGTGCCATGGGCCGTCCCCCTTTCTTTCTGCCTTGAGCTGTGCAACGGTTAACGGGCCGACCGAGTCGCCTTTCGCTTCCCCTCCTTCCTCAACCGGCAAACAAAAAAGCGGCCCTGTGTAGGCCGCTCTCTCGTATTCCCTATCTCTTGCACGTTATCATCTTACCACGGTCAAAACAGGGCTGTGGTGCCAACTCCGTTTCCTTCGCGTCCCTCTTCGCGATCACAAAAGTATCACCATTCTCTCCCGCCTGCCACGTTGGCGTATTCCTCAAGGGAACGCGTCTTCCATCGAAAGAAGGTCACCCGGGAGATGGCAAGGTCGTCTGCCACTTGATCGACGGCTTTCCCTTCAATATAACGAAGACGAAGGAGCTCCGCGTATTCCGGTTTGTATTCGCCGAGTGCCTCGAGCGCATTGTCGATCTGCTCCTTCTCCTGTTCCAGGTCCTGGATTTCGGATAACCGTTCCAAAACGCCGTGAAACCCTTCCGATTGTCCGGTCCGCGTCTCCAGCACCTTGCGAATCTTCTGCTCCACCTCCCGCAGCTTGCCCTCGTCCTCTCGATCCTCGGAATAGAGCCCTTGAACCTCCCGAAGCTGGGCTTTCGTTCCGGTTGGATAGCGGGTTAAATAGGAATGGGCTGTCTTCTCCAGCTCCTGCTCTCTCTTGGTCAAATAGGCGGTGGTAGGCATCGTCCGGAGTTGCCGATGGAGCTGCTGCAGGTTGTCGTCCTGGCTGATGGTGCTCAGGCGAATGCCTCCTCCTACGGGGAATTTCTCCAGGTATTTGATGCGGCTTACAATCCGCTTATAGCCCTTTAGTTGTTGAATGACCTGTTCCTGATTCATGCTGATTCCTCCTTCGAAAAATGGGTATCTTCTTATACGACATAATGATAAAATTATTATCAATCCTGGTAAAAAAAACGTCAGCATATGGAAATTGTTGACTTCCTCCTCAGTATAGTTGATAATATTCTTATCGTCAATTCGCCATTGCGATAAAATTATTATCAACCGCCCTACACCAATTCCTAGCAAAGGAGCCTGCCTTATGAAGATCGGCAAAACCCTCAGCGAGCTGCGCGCCCGCGAGCATCTCACCCAGGATGAAATGGCCGACCGCCTTGGCGTCAAGCGCGCCCGCTACAATGCCTGGGAGAACAACATCGCTAGACCTGACCTCGAGATGATCGGCAAACTTGCGGAAGTTCACGGGGTGAGCGTCGATTACTTGCTCGGCCGCAGCCAGGATGCTGCCCCTGAACTGGCCGGTGAAGGATTGATCAGCAGGAAGGAGGAACGCGATATCGCCAAAGATCTGGAGAAGATGATGAATGACCTGGAAAGCAACGAGGCCCTCGCCTTCCATGGAGAAGCCATGGACGATCAAACAAAAGAGCTGCTCCGCCTCTCGCTGGAAAATTCCATGCGACTGGCCAAGCAGCTCTCAAAACAACGATTTACACCCCATAAATACCGACAATAGAAACCCGGAGGGGAGCGTTTCATGAACACGATCAAGGGAATGGCAGCGGCGCTCATCCGCCGTTATGGCACCAACAATCCGTTCGCGATCGCGGAAGCCCGCCGGATTCCGGTTCTTTTTGAACCGTTAGGGGCTACTTTGGGGTACTTCAGCACGTACAAACGCATTCCCATCATCCACATCAATCAGAATCTTGATGAGGACTGGCAGCGCTTTGTCTGCTCGCACGAGTTGGGACACGGGGTCATTCACCCGAAGACCAACACGCCTTTTCTCCGCAGCAACACGCTGTATCCCATCGACCGGATCGAGAAGGAAGCGAATGAGTTCGCGGTGCACCTGCTCGCCGGAATGGACGAGCCTGGTTCGGAGGAGACGCTTGAACAGTTCTTCCGACGCAATGGAATTCCTGCGGAGATGATGCGTTTTTATCGGGTCGACTGAGGGAAGAGCGCATCGAGCGCCGGGCAAGGAAGCTTCTTTAAGTAAGAGTCCAAAGCAGCAGGGCGATCTCGATAGATGGTATTCAGATCGGTGCCGGAGTAAATATTGCCGATCACAACGGGATGACAAAGCTCACAGATGAGCACATCCCCGTTGCCGTGCAGGTGAAGCTGGGTTTTGCCGTCGATGCAGTGGGAATAGAAAATGTTGTCTCCTTGCGGCAATCCCAGCAGATCCACAAACCGATCCATACAGGTCAAATAGAGCTTCATGTCGTCTTTCTTTGCTCGGACAAGCCCCTCGACCGCTTGTTTCAACTGGTCGCGAGCAGCGATGGCGGACCATCCGGTGTGGTTCATACGGATCGCATTTTGAATTTCATGGGTGCGAATGCCCATCTCGTAGGCTGACTCATGGATTTCCGAAAGCCGTTCCATGGTCCCTTCGAACAAGAGCGTCTCCACGACGGTGTCGAACGACGTTTGGGCCGCGAGTCGAAGGTTTTCCTGAATCTTCCGATGAACGGATTCCGGCAGATGATAATAGCTGGACCATTCCGCAGCATCCGTATAGTTGTAAGATACGTGCAGGGTGGTTAGCCCAGCCTTATCTAGCCGCTCAATGCGGGAGGCGCTGAGCAAGCTCGCGTTGCTGTTCAATTGGGTGGCAATTCCTCGTGAGGAGCAGTAGGCCACGACTTCCTCGCAATCCTTGAAATTCAATGTTACTTCGCCGCCGGACAGACGAACACGTTTCAACTCCGGTAGCCCTTCCAGAATGCGAATAATCTCTCCGCTGTCCAGAGATTGGCCGTCGTCGCGATTGTAGGCACAGCAGTACTCACATTTAAAGTTACAATTGGAAGTAACGCCGATCTCCAGCCCTTCCAAGGTGTATTCTTCCGGTTTTACAAGCTCAAGTGATTTGTACGTCATTCAAACCCCTCCTGCGATAGACTTAGGAGCTGCAAGGAAAGTAGTATCCGCTTTTGGTGACAAAAGCTCCACGGTTTTGGGAGTTTTGTCACCAATTTAGCGGTACTTATTTCGTTGCAGTCTCTTACGGAAAGCAAAGCCTTTCGATTATAACGCAAGGGGTTGCCTAACAGTGTGATCAAAGTTACACAATTCTCCCAAGGAGGTTTTGATGACCATGACCGTCGCACCCTCGAATTCCACCCTAACGCCTTCTATCCAACGATGTCCATGGGCCAAATCCGAGCTGGACCAAGCTTATCACGACACCGTCTGGGGAAAACCCGAGCATGACGATCGACGTCTATTTGAAATGCTCATTCTCGAAGGAATGCAGGCCGGGCTAAGCTGGTCAACCATTCTCCGCAAAAGAGAGGCGATGTCCAAAGCGTTTGATCGCTTCGATCCCCATCTCATTTCCCACTACGATGAGGGCAAGCTGCAAGAGTTGCTGCAAAACCCGGAGATCATCCGCAACCGAGCGAAGATTTCCGCTCTTCCGCTGAATGCTCAGGCGTTCCTTCGCGTACAAGAGGAGTTTGGGAGCTTTGACCGGTACCTATGGAGCTGGGTGAACCATTCTCCTATTCAAAACCAATGGACCGAGGTTACCGAAGTCCCTGCCAAAACCTCCATCTCGGAGGCCATGAGCAAGGATTTGCTCAGGCGAGGCTTTAAGTTCGTCGGCCCTACGATTTGCTATGCCTACATGCAAGCCGTCGGCTTGGTGAATGATCATTTGCTTAGCTGCGATCAACACGGAGCCTGCTAACTGAACCGGGAACCGAGTCCGGGTTGAGGCTACTCCATATCTACTTACTCAAACTCTCGGAACAACTCATCCAATTGGTTTTCCGAGAAGACCCGGATGCCCTCTCTTTGAAGCAGAGCGGCCGTAACGCCCATCCCCGGAATCTTGTGCCCTGAATGCGTGCCGTCGTAGATTCGCGAACTGCCGCAGGAGGGGCTGGATTCCTTCAGCACCACGACCGTTGCCTTTGCTTCCCTCGCAACCCGCAGCGCCTCATAAGCCCCGCTCACGAATTCCGTCGTGACATCGCAACCGGTTCGGTCAATGATTCTTGCGTGACCATCCAGCACATCTTCTCCTGTGCCGCCCACGATTTCCGCAGGCTCTCGCGGCGTTGACAGGCCACCCAGCACCTCCGGGCAGACCGGAAGGGCCCGCCCTTCCTCGATGAATCGGCCCAAGGTCTCTACTAGATTGTCTCTTCCATCATATCGAACCTTCATGCCTGCCAGACAAGCACTGACCAAGATCATGTCATTCCTCCTTGCTGCCTTTTATCCTGCCAACCGGAGCTGCATAGAGGACAAACTCTTCTTCTCCGTCAACTTGAAGCAAGCGGTCGGCCTCTTCCTGATGAAAAGCCGCAATCGCGCACGTTCCGCAACCAATGGCATGACAGGACAGGTACAGGTTCTGCATGACGTGACCGACATCCATCAGCATGACCCGATGGGAGCGTACCGTGTACCTCCATTCGCTGCGGTAAGGCACAACAGTATAGTAAAAGGTTACCGCTCCCTTTGCAGCCCACGTCTGATCACACAGACTGACACCGACGAGCTCCTTCAATTCCTCGGGATGGGAGATCCATTCCAGCTCATGTTCAAGCGGAAGGTAGTGATAGATTCCGGGCTCGAGTCCCTCCACTTGGAACACCGCCAAATAGGTTTCGAACGGATGCCGAGCACCTGCTGAGGGCACAGGGCGAGTGGTCGCATAATGAGACCCCCGAATACCGGTCACCCCTTGCGTGCTCCACAACAAGAAGGCCAGCTCCGTCAACGTGAGGGCTTCCTGCTGGAAGACTCGACTGCTTTTTCTCTGGCCCAACAATTGAAGATAATCCGAGGTTTGAATAACCTCGGAATACTCCTTAGGCAGCGGGATGCGTTCCTCTCGCACAGCTGCCTTAGAAAGCGGGGGCTGTGGCAGCTTTTTTTCTTGATCCGACTCGATGTCCTCATCGGCAAAATCGCTTTTCATGAAGGTGCGGTTGCTCTTTAACCAGCTTTCCGTAGCGTTTTCCATTTCCATTGTAACCTCGCCCTTTCTCCAAATTGCTTATCTACAAACATGATCCAATTCTATTGTTTATTAAGCCCCTCTCGAAGTGGAGCGGTTACGCATGATGAAATAAACCGGAAGCCCGATGAGGGTGATGCCGATCCCTACCAGCGAGCGCACGGGATCGCCCACGATGGTGCTGTATAAAATGTAGGCTCCTCCCAGCCCCCCAATAAGAGGAGTGATGGGATAGAGCGGAACGCGGTAGCGCCCCTTCTCTACCGGATACTTCCGACGAAGCAGAAACACCCCGAACACACCCATCGTGAAGAAAATCCAGAGCACGAACACCAGCATATCCGTCAGCGTGTTGAAGCTCCCGGACAGAATATAGATCACGGCAAGCACGGATTGTAGCGCCAATGCATTGGCAGGGGTCTTAAAGCGAGGATGAATGCCGCCGAGAAACCGGGAAAAGGGCAGTTTGCCTTCCTGGCCCATAGCCTGGGGAACACGAGCAGCGGTCATCAAGTACCCGTTTAGTGCGCCGAGTACGGATATCATGATCCCTGCTGTTAAAAATGCTGCTCCATCGCTGCCAAAGAGCACCTTGGCCGCATCCGCTCCCGGCGTCTTGGAAGAGATGATTGTTTCCACCGGAAGTACCTGGAAGATTGCTAGATTGAACAGGACGTAAACCACAATGACAAAGAGGACACCACCCGTAATGACCCGGGGAAGCGTTCGGGACGGGTTCTTCATCTCCCCGGCCATATTGGTGACTCCGATCCATCCATCATAAGCCCACAGGGTTCCCAGGATCGCCACCCCAAACCCCGCCGAAGAAGCCGCCGCAGAGATTCCGTCCAGCCCGGGCGCCGCATCGGAGAGAAGCCCAAACGCAACGATGCCGATGATGGGAATGAGCTTTCCGATCGTTGCGGCGGTCTGAATGAAGCCGCCGTATTTGGTCGAGAGGACATTCATAGTCAAGATAAACGCCAGAATCCCGATGGCGAGAAGCTTCTGCTCTCCCTCATTCATGGGGAGAAAATAACCGGAGTATGTAGCGAATGCGATGGCCAGCGCGGCAACCGAAGCGGGATAGGAGATGATGGTTTGCACCCATCCCAGCAGAAAGCCGAAGACCCCCCCGTACAGCTCCTCCAGGTACACATACAGACCGCCTGGCTTCGGAATCGCCGCTGCGATCTCCGAGATGGACAAAGCCGAGGCCAACGTGATGATACCGCCAAGCGTCCACGCCAGAATGCTGAGGGTAGGCGTCCCTGCATCGCTCAACACAATGGAGGGCTTAAGGAAGATCCCTGAACCAATAATCATCCCCACGACAATGGCCAGAGCCTCCACGACGGTTACCGATTTCTTCATGATCGACGAATTCGAGCTCATTTCGATCGATTCCTTTCTCTATCAGACTAGAGTGTGACCCGGCCTATCCCAGCGCTCGCACATCCCTTAAAATCCTCATTATACGGGACATTCCGCACCCTAGCTATCCCCCTTGTGAAACAAAGAACGTAATTCGTAGAAAGTTTCCCTTATCACGAATAGATAGCACCTCTTATCATTTGAATGGCGGGTATTCTGTCCATCCTCATCAGGCAAATCGTCAAGAAAATCCCATTGACAGGCGAACACAAAATGAGTAATAATTCATCTAGTATGATATTGAGAATCATTATCAGTTACATAAGGAGACCTGAATTTATGAAAAAGCTCACCCTGCCTCTCATTATGATCTTCCTTCTCGTCCTGTCGGCCTGCGGAAACGGCAAATCTGCCGACATCTCCAGCACGAGCCCAAGTGCAAGCCCATCTGCCACTACTGCTCCAGCCAGTGCATCCCCCGCTGCCAGTAATTCGGACACCATCACCTATCAATCGGAGAACGGTCCGGTTGAAGTTCCTGCTCATCCAAAGCGAGTTGTTGTCCTCTCGTCCTATGCCGGCAGTGTTCTTGCGCTGGGTGTCCCCGTTGTGGGTGTGGACTCGTGGGCGAAGATGAATCCGCGCTTTGAAGACAAATTGAAGGACGCGGTGGAAGTCTCAGATGAGAACATCGAGAAAATTCTAGAGCTCGAGCCAGACCTGATCATCGGTCTCTCTACAATCAAGAATGTCGACAAGCTGAAGGAAATCGCTCCGACCGTTACATTCACCTATGGCAAGCTGGATTACCTAGCGCAGCATGTCGAAATCGGCAAGCTGCTGAATAAAGGCGAGGAAGCGCAAGCCTGGGCTGACGATTTCCGCAAGCGCGAGCAAGAAGCAGGAGACGAAATCCGGGCCAAACTCGGCCAGAACACATCGGTTTCCGTCATCGAGAACTTCAGCAAGCAGCTTTATCTGTACGGCGATCACTGGGGCCGCGGCACTGAAATTCTCTATCAAGGCATGAAGCTGGTGATGCCGGATAAAGTGAAGGAAGCGACCACGAAGGATGGATATTTTGCCCTCTCCGCCGAGGTTTTGCCCGATTACACCGGAGATTACCTCATCGTCAGCAAGGACCCGGATACAGACAACTCCTATCAGGATACGGAAACCTATAAAACCATTCCGGCCGTCAAGAATCAGCATGTCCTGGAGGTTCCCATGAAGGAATTCTACTTCAATGATGCCATCACCCTGGAATACCAGTTGGAAACCTTCAAGGAATTCTTCCTCGGCCACAAATAAGCCGATCTGACTCGTTGAAACCCGTAAAGGAAGTTGATTCCATGCAAGAACCCTCCAACCGGATCTCTTTCGGGGTCCTCTTGATTTGCGGCTTTGCGGCGCTTGCCGTAATGTTCCTGCTCGCCCTGCTGTTCGGGGCGGCGGACAGCACACTGCGCGACGTCTGGCTTGCCCTCATCGGCAAGCCGGATGGCAAGGCGAGCCTGCTCATCCGCGAGCTGCGCCTTCCCCGTGAGCTCGCCGCTCTCGCAGTCGGGGCGGCACTCGCCGTAGCTGGCGCCATCATGCAGGGCATGACGCGCAATCCGCTTGCCGATCCGGGCTTGCTCGGTTTGACAGCAGGCGCCAATGCGATGCTCGCGGTCGTGCTTGCCTTTCTCCCCGGCGTCGGCTTCCTGGGCATCATGACCGCCTGCTTTCTCGGCGCTGCATTCGGCACCTTGCTCGTCTTTGGCATCGGCGCCCTGAATCGGCGCGGCTTCTCTCCGCTGCGCCTGGTGCTTGCCGGTGCAGCGGTTTCTACGCTGCTAACCGCTGTCGCGGAAGCGATCGGGATTACCTTCCGGCTCTCCCAAGAGATCTCCTTGTGGAGCGCAGGAGGCGTGATCGGGACGACCTGGAAGGAGCTTGGCGCCATCACGCCTTTTCTTGCCGTCGGCATCCTCATCGCCCTGTTCTTCAGCCGTCAATTGACCGTACTCAGCTTGAGCGATGAGGTGGCTTCCGGGCTCGGGCAGCATACTGCGCGGGTGAAGAGCATCCTGTTTCTCGCCATTATCCTGCTTGCCGGGGCTTCTGTTGCCTTGGTCGGGAACCTCGCCTTCCTCGGCCTGATGATCCCGCACATCGTGCGGACGGTTGCAGGACCGGATTACCGCCGGATCATTCCCTTGTCCGCCCTGACCGGCGCGGTATTCATGCTGCTCGCGGATACGGTCGGTCGAACGATCAATGCTCCTTACGAAACCTCCGTGAGCGCAATCGTTGCGATGCTTGGACTGCCCTTCTTCATCTGGATTGTCAGCAAGAAGGGAGGCGGTGTCACTTGACTCCCGAAGGGCGCATTCGGCGACAGCGCTGGATATTGCTCGCCCTCTTCTCGCTTATTCTCGCGACCATCTGGGTCGCCGCCGGTTGGGGCTATTCCTCGCTGTCTTATGATCGTCTCTTGCCTGTCCTGTTTGGGTACGGAACGAAAAAGGAGGCCTTCGTCCTCTTCTCGATCCGGTTGCCTCGCATCTTCATCACGCTCTTGGCTGGCATGGGACTCGCTCTATCGGGCGCTATCCTCCAGCGGCTAACACGCAATGATTTGGCCGATCCGGGCATCATCGGGATCAATTCCGGCGCCGGAGTCGGCGTCGCCGTCTTCTTCCTATTCCTGCCTATTGATCCCGGCTCATTCGTATACACCTTGCCGTTCGCGGCATTTGCCGGAGCGCTCGTAACAGCCGCCCTCATTTATGCCTTCTCTTATCGAAGAGGAGAAGGCTTGCAGCCGATTCGGCTCGTGCTGGTCGGCATCGGCTTCTCGCTTGCCCTCTCGGGCACGATGATGGTGCTCATCTCCTCCAGCGAGCGGAGCAAGGTGGACTTCATCGCCAAATGGCTGGCGGGTAGCATCTGGGGAACCGATGCCGGCTTTGTCTGGACCTTGCTGCCTTGGCTAGTCCTCCTCATCCCGTATGTGCTGTTCAAGGCGAACGCCTTGAACCTGCTGGAGCTGGGGGATTCGGTCAGCATAGGCGTCGGCGTCCGTCTCCACCGTGAGCGGGTGCTGCTGCTCACCGCTGCTGTTGCCCTCGCCGCCTCCTCGGTGTCCGTAACCGGGGGCATCAGCTTCATCGGACTGATGGCTCCGCACATCGCCCGGGCGCTCGCCGGCCCGCGCAGCCAGCTATCGTTGCCCGTGGCGATTCTCACAGGCGGCTGGCTGCTGCTCGTGGCAGACACAATCGGCCGCAACCTAGCCGACCCGAACGGGATTCCCGCCGGGATCATGGTGGCCTTCATTGGAGCCCCCTACTTCCTCTATTTGCTGCTTCGCCAGAAAGCGTGAGCCTACATCTTGCTGGCTCAGGCCGCTTGTGCTGAAAAGTCCAGCCTGGGTCTCATCTAGCCATTAAAGGGAACCAGCGGGCCTGAAGCTTAATCCGGGCCTCGGCTGATCCCATCTAGGCTATTGATGTGATCCGGCATACGCCACATCATAGCTCAGGCTGATTCCTATTAATGGACTTTCTCAATCCACAAGTCTACTCAGATGGCCCGCTCCTCTGCTACTCCCTGGGACCGCTGCGAGGCCAGCGTCCCAGGAAATAGCATCCTCGCTCGAATGCCAAAATCCCCATCCAAGCCGTCCCGCAAGCGGCTTGGATGGGGATTTTGGTTTCTACGTTAGGAAGAAAAGGGCGGCCCTCCCTGCAGGTTTATTCCTGCGAGGAGAGCCGCCCTTCTTAGCGGGGGATTCCAAGGGCCGAAGTCCCGATGGAGTCCCCTCTATCCTAGCGTGCATGCAAGGAGGTTGAGCTTAACCGGCGATCGTGTGGCTCGGATCAGCAAGCTTCTTGTAAGCGGGAAGGTCGGTGTAAACCTCTTCCTTCAGCGGATTGCGCTTCTTCTTGACGATCTTGTAGACGTGGTAGATCATCACCGCAACGTTAGCTGCGAGAGACAAGCCGCTCACGGTCCACAAGGCTGCCTCGCTATGCGAGGATTGTACCGCGAACTTGGACGTGCCGACGAAGGCCGGAACCGACATCGTGAACATCATCCAGATCGCCAGGGTTTGTGCGCGGTGTTGCAGCCAAGCGCCCTTCTTGAAGAAGAAGGCCGGGATGGTGCAGGAGATCAGGAGCGCAGCGCCTGCATAGAACGAGTGATCGGAGACGCAGTTGTAGACATAAGCGAAATTCCAGATGTCATACGCGATGACCCAGAACCAGAGTTGGTCCGGCCAGATCATGTCCTTTTGACGATCCTTGCTGATGTAGATGCCCATCCAGCCGGAGATCGTGATGATGTTCAAGATCCCGGCAATCCCGTTCATGATGTTCCACGGACCACCGTTCATCATAACACCGTCTACGATTCCATCCAGCCCGTACACTTGGAAATCCCGAATGACCGCTTCGAGGATATTCAAGGCAAGAATAGCAGGCGGGAACAGGAGAGCGTATTTGTTGTTGCTCCAGCCCTTGATGAACCGGATGGCGAGGAACCCAAGGCAACCGGCAAGAGCCGAATAAACCTTGACCCAGTGGAACCAGGTTCCGACGCTGGAGCCTTCCCCTGCTGTATTCGGCCATACCGCGATCGTCAAGATCACAGGCAGGACGAGGAACAAGCCGATGGAAACCCACTTGCTGAGCCGAGCGAGTTCATTGACCAACATGAGACCCGCCAGAACGATGAACCACATGGCCACAGAATACCACGGCATTGCTTCAAAGAGAAACATAATGATGACTTCCTTCCCCTAAATAGTGTAACCTCTTCACCACGACTATAGCTCAGGGAGAAATCATCAAGCAATTTTGCAAAAACCTTGATCTGACGCAATTTTCTTGAATCTCTTTGAAGTCCGGTTTGCATGTCGGAATCTCCCGATTTCACCTACATAAGCTTGGGTCTTGCGAATTAGATGCGATGGCAAAAACCGCACAACCACTCGAAATGAAAGCGCATTCTTATTTATGTGTGTACACTTATCTCCAAAGTAAAATTTCGTCAGAAAAATCGATCGACCAAATGCTTCGAGTAGGCAGCGCATTTTTCCAAGGTAGGGAAATTGAACAGTTCCCCCGCGTAGTAGATGTCATCTCTTCCTTGGAGCCGATCCAGCCGTTCGTAGAACCCGGCTTGAAGCGCCTCTGCATCCACGTGGGGAAAATGCTGCCACCGCTTCATCATAAACAACCGGACCTCCGTTCCGCCCAAACGCCTTAGCGTCTCCTCGATGCCCTCCCGCATTTCCGCCTCGCTGCGGGATTCGTCCTCCATCACGTAGATGGTAACCAGATCGTTGTCCTCCCGGCTTTTCCAGCGGAAGTACCAGGCCATCATCTCTCCCTTCCGCTCCGGGTCCAAGTTCTCGGGGAGATAACCGGAATGGGGCGGCAGATTCTTCACGCTGTAAGCGTAGACACGGAAGTGCTCATGACGAATCAATCGAAGCAGTTCCTGATCTTCCTCCGGCAGGACGAGTACTTCGCTTAATCGGTGCATAGGAGCCGTATAAATCACACGATCGAAGACAAAATGCTCCTGATCCGTCTCCACCCGTACGCCCCCCTCTGGAAGAGGCACCATACGGGTTACTCCGCAGGTAAGGTGCAAATCTTCTACCCGTTCGGCCATTCGCCGGATAAGCTCCCGCACTCCGGAGGGCCAGGTAATCATGTGAGTGATCTCGATGAAGGACAGCAGGTTCTCATAGCTCAAAAATTTAAGCACATACGCCGCTGGAATCTGCTCGACACTGCCGAACCCAAACGTGCTGTAGTAATGTCGAAAGACCTCCTGGGTCACGGACAAGCCGTTGTCGGCGCACCACTGATCGAAGGGCTGGCACAAATCGGGCGGAAGCCCGAGGAAGCCCGGCTCTTGAAGCTTTCGGTACCGCTCCAATAGAGCAGGGAGGTCCTTGAATTCCTTGACGAACTCGGGAACATGAGTCACGGGGATTTGGGAAATCTTACGGCCCTCCCGATCGAAAAAACCCCGCTCCAGAAGCGGACCCTTGTCCTCCAGACCATAGTCCTTCATCAGCTCCATCGTATAGCGGGAGGTAGGCAGGCCAATCAAAGCCCCCATCTCGTAAGTTCGGCCTCGGTAGGTGATGGAATGACACTTCCCGCCGACACTGTCTTCCTTTTCGAGCAAGGTGAGGCGTGTGTATCCCTTTTTTCTCAAATAATGAGCGGCAGCGGCTCCAGACATTCCGGAACCGATGATGCCGATGGCAGGCTGATGTTCCTTCGTCTGCATGCGCTATCTCCTTGTAAAGACCCACAGGGGAAGCGGTTCCTGCTGCCCCACCGTAGCCAAAGCCACATCAGCAGGCGTCCTCCCCCGATTGGGTCCGTCCTTGATTTCTCTTGTGAAGTTGTATTCCACCAAAAATTCCTTTAAGCCCCTCTCCAGCTCATCAAAGCTCGTCAAGGTCTCATTAGACCAGGCTTGCTGGAAATAATCCTTGGCAACAAGCGCAGTAAATTGATGGATGGGGCGGAACATCTCTTCGCGGGAGGCGGGAACACCGATCTGAATGATGCCGTGCGAAGACAAAAACGCCGAATAGGAATGTGTTCCGCGCTCCCAATGCGTCATAAATTCGCGGCTCCGGTTGGTCACGAGATGTTCGATGCGGAACTGGAAGGTTTTCAGGAGGGGGAGCACTTTCGTCTCCATAAAGTCCTTCACTTGAATGGAATCTTTGCGGGGGTACAGCTTAACGAGCGCAAGGCGGGAATGAACATCAAAGAGCGTGTACAGGTAGACCATCCCGATCTTCGGGAATCGTCCCATGTTGTGAATGCTCTGCAGGCACAGATAGCCGGGTCTGGCGTTCTCCGGCTGCTTCAACCCGAACTCCAACTGCTTGATCCTGCCGCTCTGGGTGGACGGGACCTCTGATCTGGAGAGAACCCGTCGGTTCCCCTGTCGGCCCTTACTCCCTTCGGAGAAAGCTTCCCGCTCCTTTCGCGTCGACAGCCCATTTCGCTTCAGCACATTGTAAACCCCGGATTCGCCAAGCGGATATCCTTCGTCGCGCAATTCATAGAAAATCCGCTTCGGTCCGTCCTGCGGATATTTCGCCGCATGTTGAAGGATGCGTTTCTCCGTCGGCCGATCAGCCCGATTGGGCATGCGCGGCTTCCGTTCTTTTGCCGCCAACCCCTTCATCCCATGCTCGCGATATTCCTTGTTCCACCGATAGTACAAGGTCCGCGAGATTCCATACTCCTTGCATACGCGGGAGATGTTCTTGCTCTTGATCCCCTGCATGATGATTTGATACTTCTGCTTTTCGTTCATAACAACCGGAGTCCTCCGTGTTCATGCTCTTATCTCCAGCATATCGGGACTCACTTCTCGATTTCAAGGTTTTTTTCGATGAATTCGTTCAGTTTTACCAATCGCTTCGCAATAACCACCCCATCGCAGCATTTATCTGCATTCTCCGGCCGCAAAAAAACTCCCCCGCAGAACCGCTGTTAACGGCTCTTGCGGGGGAGCTTGGCGCGAAAGATTCGCTTACTTCTTCACAATGTCTTCAACGCCCTTATCGAACTTCTCGAACAGTTTGTCTTTGTCGATCTGAGCGCCTTCGTATTCTTGCATCGCAGCGCCCCAGGCTTGAATGACTCCGTCCGGATAGCGGCCCCAATGCCAGCCGCCGGCGGTTGCCGCTTGCTCGGAGACGGCGGCTCCAATCTGGCCGATGTCTTCTGCGGTAGCCTTGATCGAGGTAAGGGCGGGGATGAACTTGAATTCCTTGGTCAGGTACTGCTTGCCGAGATCAGAGGTGACCATCCAGTTGAGGAAAGCCTTCGCTTCATCCGGATGCTCGGACTTGCTGTTCACGATCCAGAAGTTGGCGGGACCGGTATAGATGCGAGCCTTGCCGCTGTCGTCAATCGGAATCGGCAGCACGCCGAGGTTCAGCTTGGCGACCTTGTCGACATCTCCTTGAATCCAGTTGCCCTGTTGGATCATGGCTGCTTTGCCCGTGGCGAAGTACGCGACCTGGGTGGCATAGTCCGTGGTCAGCTTATCCTTCTGGCTGTTGCCGAACACAACATCCACGTAGTTGATCCAATTGTTGAAGACGTCGTTGCCCTTGAAGGACCCCGTTCCTGCCTTCGAGTCGTCCGTAAACTTGATGGGGTCCGGCTGCTCTGCAATCCCGATGTTGATGGTGTGATGACCGATCGACCACCATTCGTTGGTCGTCGAGAACGGGGTGATGCCCGCTTCCTTCAGCTTCTCGCAAACCGCCTTAAGCTCGGTCAACGTCTTCGGCAGCTCCGTGATTCCAGCTTTCTCGAACAAGTCCTTGTTGTAGATAATCCCGTAGCCTTCGATGTTCATCGGCATGCCCAAGAGCTTGCCGTCCACTTGAGCCGGGGCAGCGGCTGCCGGAATAACACTGCTGGCCCAAGGCTCACCAGCCAAGTCAGCAGCTCGGTCGTAGTACGCCTTCAAAGCATCAAAGCCTTCGGCGTTGAAGATCTCCGGTTCGTCGCCCGAAGCAATCTGTGCTTTCAGCAAGGCGTTGTAATCTTCTCCCCCGCCGTGGGTTTCGATATCGACCTTCACTCCGGTTTCCTTTTCATACTCCGCCGCCATCTTGGTCAGGGCATCCGCAATCTCAACCTTGAATTGGAATACCTTGATCGTGACGTTCTTTTTCTCAGGAGCCTTGCTGGCCTCTGTGGATGTGCCCGACGGTGAAGCTTCTTCCGAGGACTTCTTGCTGCATCCGGCAAGCGGTGCAAGACTGAGAGTCGCAGCCAACAGAAGAAGGGGTAAACGAGAATAACGTTTCATTCCTTAACCTCCCTAATATGTTTGGTTCTGGTATAAGTCCATTTTAGGAAACGTTTGCAGATTCGGAAACCGACGGATTTGACCTCTTAGGTGCATTATATTGATCTGCCTTCTTCACCCTTTCAACGAACCGGCTACGATTCCTTCCACGATATACTTTTGCAGCAGGATGAAGACAGCGATGATCGGAGCTACACTCATGGTCAAGCCGGCCAGTGCTAAATCCCACTGCTTGGTGAACTGTCCAAAAAAGCGGGTGACAGCAAGCGGAATCGTCGTCATGTCCTTGTTCGAGCCGATAATCAGCACGGGAAGCAGGTAGTCGTTCCAGATCCAGAGTCCGTTCAGAATGACCACCGTCATCACAATAGGCCGCAGAAGCGGGAAGACAATCCGCCAGAAGACCCCGTAGGGCGAACAGCCATCGACAACAGCGGCTTCCTCGATTTCAAAGGGGACCGACTTGATGAACCCGTGGAACAGGAAGACGGACAGGGACATCCCGAAGCCGAGGTAGCACACCAGGATACCGAGCAGGTTGCCGCGGAGCTCCAGCAGACTGGTTACGCGCACCAATTGAAGCATAATCGATTGAAACGGAATGATCATGGCCGCGATGAAGGCGGTGAACAAAATCCGGTTGAACCAGGTAGGCTTGCGGGCCAGACGATAGGCCGTCATCGAGCTCAAGACCACGATCCCTGCTACGCTGAGTACGGTAATCAGAACCGAATTCCCCAACACCTTCGGAAACCGAATGATATCCCACACCTTTGAGTAATTGCTGAACAAGTACTTTTGCGGGAAGGAAGCGGCGTCCACCATGATCTCTCCAAGCGATTTGACGGAATTGACAAGGACGAAATAGAACGGTGCCAGAAAAAGAACGGCGAGCAGCACGACCAGCACATGAACGAATCCGACCCGGATTCGCTGCGAGCAAGTAAGCATCAGGCTTCGACCTCCTTGCGCTTGGTCAACCAGACCTGGGTGACCGAGATGATCGAGATGACGAGGAAGAACAACAGCGCCTTCGCCGTACCGAGCCCATACCGATTGTTGACGAGCGCTTCCGCATAGATGTTATAGGCGAGTGATTGCGTCGAAGTGCCCGGGCCTCCTTTTGTCAGCGAGAGGTTGAGGTCGAACATCTTGAAGGCATTGGATGTGGTCAGGAACAGACAGATGGTGATCGCCGGAACGACGAGGGGCAGCATTACCTTGCGGATGGTTTGGAAGTAGCTGGCACCATCGATTCGCGCCGCTTCGATCAGGTCCTTCGGGACGCCCACGATGGCCGCGATGTAGATAACCATCATATAGCCCGCTGTCTGCCAGATGAAGACGATGACCAAGCCCCAGAAGCCCGTCCCGGGCGTGCCGAGCCAAGGGAGCTCGAACAGAGACCAGCCGGTCAATTCTCCGATTGTCTTGAACCCTTTGGTAAAGATAAACTGCCAGATGTAACCGAGCAGGATGCCGCCGATGACATTCGGCAGAAAAAAGATCGTGCGCAGCGCATTGCGCCCCTTCATGGCACTCGTCAGCATCAAGGCAAGCAGGAACGCGAGCAGGTTCGCCCCAACGACCGTCAGCACCGTAAACTTGAGGGTAAAACGAAACGCCGTCCAGAAGTTGTCGTCATGCAGAAAGATCCGTTGAAAGTTATTCATCCCGATCCATTTCGCTTTGTCGAGGTCTAGCCCGTTCCACTCGGTGAAGGAGTAGTAGAAGCCAAGGAGGAACGGAATGAGCACGATGAGGGTGAAGGCAAGGAGGCCGGGACCGACGAAGATCGTCTGCTGCGTCCACTCGCTCACCCGTTTGGATGCTTTCATGATAAGTCTCCTTTCCGATCGAGCTATGGTTTCCCTTTCCGGGGAGGATAGCCTCATCATAAGGGGGCGTTGTCTTTTTGAACACTGACGGATATGATGGGTTTGGTGGAATATATTGACCTGCAAGAATCGGGAGGGAAACCGCTTGTTTACGACCAGTATTCGCCGCAAGCTGATGTCACTGCTGCTTGCCGCCACCATCATTCCCATTGCCATCTCCATGACCTTGTCCAATTTCTATATCAAGCGGGCCGTCACCGAGCGGTCGATTGCCGAGAATCAGAGCTTGCTCTCGTTGGGCAAAACCAACCTTCTCTCCTACATGAACTCCTTGAACCGCATCTCCCTCACGGTCTACAATTCCCTCAACTCCTCCAACTCTCTATACGCGCTAATTGAAAAAGGCCAGGCCACGAAGGAGCCCGAGGAGTTCAACCTGAAAAACCAGATGGCTCTCTACGCCCACATGCTGAATATGTATCAAACGCAAAAGGAAATTCATCAAATCCACCTGCAATTCGCAGGTCAAGATAAGCTCTCGTATTTGATGTCACGGGGCTTTTTTCGCAGCGGGTTTGAAAACGCTATCGCCTGGCCTGCCGACCGAATTGACGATCCGAAGCCCTTTGTGGAAGCGACCCATCCGAGCGTCCACTACCCGCTCGATTTCAATCGCAGTATACCTGACGCGGATGTCATCACCCTGCGCCGTCCCATCATCCGAACGCCCAGCGACGAGGTCATTGCCTACCTCAGCATCGATGTGCAGACGAGTGAATTGAACAAGATTTGCGAGGATCTCACCCCTTCCTCCAAGGAAGAGCTCTACGTAATCGACCCGAGCAAAACCATCATCGGGACCAAAAATGTGCCGGAAGCGCTTCGAACCCGCGCCGGTCAGGAGCCTTGGATGGACCCGATTCTCTCCTCGGGGAAGGACAGCGGCCATCTGCTCTGGAAGGACGATCACTTCAGCGGAATCATCCTCTACGATACACTCAAGACCAATTACATGAACTGGATCATCATCAAGCGGCTGCCGGACTCCTACCTGTACGAAAATGCGAACACCATCAACACGATCAACACCTTCATCATCACCGTAAGCCTCATCATTGTGGTGATCGCCACCCTGTTCATCTCGGTCTCGTTCACCAAGCCGATCAAGCGGCTCACCCGCCATGTTGCCCGGATGCAGACCGGACACTTCCAGGGAAGTGTTCCCGTGCAGGGCAAGGATGAAATCAGCATCCTCGCGCAGCGCTTCAATACGATGACGGAGACCATCAACGACCTGATCAACCGGGAATACAAGCTGGAGCTCGCGAACAAAACCAATCAGCTGAAGGCGATGCAAGCCCAGGTGAATCCGCATTTTCTGAACAACGCGCTTCAGTCGATCGGCACCCTCGCCCTGCAAGCAGACGCTCCAAAGGTCTATTCGCTCATCTCGGCCATCGCACGGATGATGCGCTACAGCATGAACACCGAGGAGACGCTCGTCCCGCTCTCCGCCGAAATCGAGCATGTGAAGGCTTACCTGGAGCTGCAGCAGCAGCGTTTTGCCGACCGGATCGAGGTGGACTACGCCATTGCCCCCTCTTCTCTTGCCATTCGGGTACCGAAGATGATCATTCAACCGCTGGTGGAAAATTACTTCAAGCATGGCTTCGAGCCTCAAGGCGGAACCGGAATTCTGCACATCACCTCACTCGTGGAAGCGGATGGGCGGCTTGTGCTGCAAGTGAAGGATAACGGGGCGGGAATGGATGCGTTCGACCTGCGGGAGCTGAGCGAAAGGCTCTACAGTCCCGGTTTCAACCAGGCAGAGGGGGAAGTCGAAGGTGATCATATCGGCCTTCATAACGTGGCCATGCGTATTCGTCTGTATTACGGCGAAGAAGCCTCGATCCAGCTCGAAGCCGAGCGGGGTCAAGGCTTTCAGGTAACGATTACCCTTCCGTTCGAAGAGAAAAAGGAGGAACCCGAGTGAAGGCACTCATCGTCGATGACGAACAGCATGTGCGAGAGGCCATCCGGCTTTTGACCGATTGGAGGAAGCTTGGCATCACCGAGCTGCTGGAAGCCGATAACGGGCAGACGGCGGCAGAGCTGATCGATGCGGCACACCCTGAGCTCCTCCTGACGGATATGCGCATGCCGATCCAGGATGGCGTCAAGCTGTTAGAATACGCACAAAAGAATCACCCGCAAATGCAGAAGATCGTGATCAGCGGGCATACGGATTTTGAACTCGTTCGCAGCACGATGAAATTCGGCGGGCAGGACTACCTGCTGAAGCCGATTGATCCGACCCAGCTGTCGGAAGCGCTCACCCGCGCCGTCGCAAGCTGGCATCAGGCAGAAGCGGAACGCCAGTCCAACCACAAACGAAGCATGCAGATGAACCAGATTAAGCCAGTCTACTGGGATAAAGTAATGTCGGGACTCATTGCCAACCCGCCGGAATATCCCGTTCGCCTTCGCTCTCAGCTGATCGACGAGTTTGGAGAAGGCGTGACCGAGGAATGCCGGGTGGCGATCATCAGCCTGGATTCCGCTGCCGATGCGATCCTGAACCGATTCCTCGACAATCGGGACCTTCTCTTCTTCAGCCTGGCCAACATCGCCAACGAGTTTTTGCGGCGCAGCAACCGCGGACTGGCTTGCCGAAACTGGAACAGTGACCAGGAGGTGCTGGTGCTCGTCTGGTCGAGGACAGAGGAGCTTCCTCTCCTGCTCCGGCAAATCAGCGATGGGATCCTACAAACCTTCGGCACCCGCCTGATGATCGGAGTTGGCAGCACCGAACCGTTTCCGGCAGGGGCCGCACGCTCGGCGAAGGAAGCTCGCACGACGCTTTTGCTGCGCAACATGCGGGTGAAGAATCGGTGGATTCATGCGGAAAGTGAGCCTTCTGGCGCTTCCCGTATGCTTCGTTTAACCGATAGTACCGAGCTCTTTCGGGTCGCTCTGCTCAGCGGCAGGCGCGAGGAGATCGCAAAGGCAGTGGGCAGTTGGTTCACGGCTGTCCAGGAGTTGCCCTGCATCACCTGGGAGCAAGTGCTGAGCTGGAGCGAGGAATGGAGGGCACTCCTCGCCAAGCTCCGAAGGACACGGCATGGCTCTGACCTGGGGGCAGATGAGGCTGGGGAAAGGCAAACGGAGCGCTGCATCCCGCTTCATGCGGACGGCAGCGTCGATCTGGGGAAATGGGCCGATGAGTTCTCCGCCTCCTTGGAACAATTGCTTGGCGAACAGGAACGCTGCCAACGGGAAAAAGGCAGCATGAAGGACATTGCCCGCTACCTGGAGGAACACTATTCCCGCGACCTGAGCTTACAGGACATTGCGGATCATTTCTACCTTAGTCGGGAATACATCTCCCGCCGATTCAAGCAGGAGTTTCAGGAGAATCTGTCCGACTACCTCGGCCGGGTTCGCATTGGCAAGGCCAAGCTTCTCCTGCAAAACCCGAACCTGCGCATCGTCCAGATCGCCGAAATGGTCGGCTACCCGGATGAGAAATACTTCAGCAAGGTATTCAAGAAGCTGGAGGGCAAGACCCCTGGGGAGTTTCGGAGAGAGTTGTAGCGCGAGGCGGGAAACCGAATTTTTGTTGAGTATATGTGAATGTAGCACTTATTAAGATATCCAAGAGATTCAAATAAATACTTATGCAACGATTAATGAGTGATTGGCAATTCACACAAATCGATATTGTGTTTAATGATCAAAAGTCACTCCGGGCCTAAAATACCAAAATTTCAAAGAAGATTTCTTGAAATCCTTAAAATACATGGATAGTGGTAACTCATAGATTGGAGAATTATTAACTGTTAATGATTCAATATTGTTGGTTAAACCATAAACAATATTTGTTTTTCTATCGACAATCAAATTTCTATGCAATAAATCATCTTCACTATTAATTGGCACTTCTAATGTATATGAATTTAATATTTGTAATTTATATCCAAACATATTTTTAGTAATCGAAGCGGAATGCAGCTTATTATTCTCATTAAAGATAACATAATACTCTCTATTGCTTATCTGAATATTCATAAAATCATTAACCGTATATCCACTTTTTCGCTCTATTGCTGCCTTAATTGTTTTTTCAAAATTATTGGCATAACATACAATAAGAATAGCTCCAATTACAACTAAAACCATAATCGATATAATTATCTTTTTCAAAATTGGCACCTCAACAATATAAAGAGTTTATCTCGATAGAGAAAAGTGTGCAAACGAGTTGCACACTTTTCTATTAATTTTACCATGTTAGTGTTAGTATGTAATCCGCTGTTTGAACAGTAGTGGAGGGTGTTACCGAAAGTCCATATGGATATATACTAACAGATGGTGAACCTAAAGTTAAATATTTGTGCCCATATCTAATACAAACATTGCTAGTTCCTGATTGATTATCTGGAACATACACGTACTGGATGATGCTACCATTCAGTTTTTCAGCAAACGGATGGTAATAGTAATCCGCAGCAACTCCTGCACCTGGATCAGCATCAGTAGGAGTATTGCTTTCGAAATTGAGTAAGTTATCTTCAAAATAAAAGTAACTCCTGTTGGTGTGTCCTTGGATTTTTCCATTCGAAGTGTTGAAGATGAATTTGTTTGTTGAAGGATATCCTATACTCATCTTATCTGTATATTTGTATCTCGGTTGGCTTTGCCACTGAAATGAAGCTACCATTAAGATCCTTTTAAAACCAGGCTTATCAGTTCCCTGTGTTAAATAAGCATTTCCGTATAGATTGATATCTGCTGCATCAAAAGACATGGGAGCAATGACTGTCGAAGGTTGATCATTCTTTTCCATTGTGTACGATTGAACCACACCGTTCGAAATTTTTCTAGCCTTTTGTTCAATAAGATCACGTGCAACTTCAACTGGAACGGCTTCAAAATCTTCTTTAGTGAATCCAACTTCATCCGTTAACACACGCAACTCTTGCTGAGAGAGCTGCTTCTTTTCTTGAGCTTCATAACTTTTGCTTTCAGCATATGAAAATGTCGGTAATAGTGATAAAGCTAACGTTATGGAAAGTAATTTTCTTTTCACTTTCGATCATTCTCCTTATTAGATAATCATCTTTTAGAGCATTATGGAAAATCCTCACCACGTTAATGTTAACCAATAGTCTGCATTCTCAACATTTGTCGAAGGAGATACTGCCAACCCCGCTGGGTAAACACCAATAGATGGAGCACCCCATGTTAGTTTTTTGTGACCATAGCGAACTAAAACATTGCTTGTACCACTCTCACTATCAGGAACATAAACATATTGAATAATACTGCCACCAGTTGGCGCATTATATAGCTCAAAGGTAGCTGCCACACCAGCACCTAGGACGAAATCACTAGGTGTATAAGATTCAGATCTGAGAGATGGATCTTGTAAAAGGTATGTTCTATTCGTATGGCCCAAGACTTGTCCATTTGATGCGTTTAAAATAAACTTGTTAGTTGCAGGATAACCAATACTCATTTTATCGGTTAGCCTCCAATTGGGATTGAACTTCCACTTAAACGAAGCTACCATTAAGATCTTCTTGAAACCAGGCAGATCAGTCCCTTGAGTTACATAAGCATTTCCGTATAGATCAATGTCTACTGGTTCTAGAGACATAGGAACAATACCTGTCTGGGGTTGCTTTTCCATTGTGAACGATTTAACAACTCCATTGGATATCTTTTTAGCTTTCTGCTCAATAAGATCACGTGCAACTTCTACTGGTACAGCTTCAAAATCTTCTTTAATAAATCCCACTTCATCAATAAGTATACTAATCTCTTGTTGAGTGAGTAGCTTTACTTTTTCGTTGTTGACCTTTTCTGCGTATGCAAAAGTCGGTAAAAGAGTTAGGGCTAACGTTAAAAAGAGAATCTTCCTTTTCATATAGAATTCATTCTCCTTGGATTATTTATACATTAGTCGGCCGATTTCCTGTATATGTATTTTATTGTAATTCAATTACTTTTATATGTAAATAGTCTATATATTTTTTTTGACACTATATTTCATTTTACTGGACGATTAAGTCATTTTCAGAACTTTGATCCCTTCCGCAAAAATCCCCCCCAGACGTAAGTCGCAAGTATTGTTTATTCGCGGTATTTGCTGGCACATTCCGCTATTTCTATAAACACTCTGCTATTGCCTTCAATAAAACTTGACTTTCGTGGGTCATGCAAAAAACATAAATACGGTAGCTTCTTTATTAATCAAGATGTTCGTATCACATACCTATTTCTAAGATAGAAATACTAGCAAGTAAGAGCCTATCTAGACTATGAGTAACCAAAATAATATGTTAATTATTCAACTATTATTATTTTCTTCTGTTACTTGTTTTGCAAAGGATCTCGATTAGTTCATTCAAATAAATGGGAAAATTTTAACTTGATAACATTGATGTATTGTTATTGTCGAAATAGGGGGTGCTTTTTTAGGAGGATTTTGATTCTCTACCGTTTCAATTCTGAAGTTGTTAGTAACACTCGTTAATAAAAAATCGCCGCCCACCAAGCCTGGTAAGCTTGGGGAGTAGCGATCTTCCTTTCCTTGCATCCGCATAGGAATGATTCGGCTTCACGATCACATAGAACTCTTCGCCGTTGTCCTCGGGCGTCGCGCTGGCGATGTGCCAGCCGTGGGACAGGACGCCCTCCAGCTTCGCCTTCTCCTCTTCGATCAGGCGCACCTCAACGGCTTGCTTGCCTTCGGCCAGCTCCAACAATGCTTCTCGGTCAAGGGCAACCTCGATCCAGCTGCGAATGCCGCCGATCGTGTTGTACTTGATCTGGTAGCCTTCGCGGAGCATAAAATTTGTATTATTTATTAAAATACAACATCTAAATATTACACCCTGCTAAACGTAACGCTTTATTAATTTGAAAACTACTACCCCCATCTCCAGCCTATTCTCCCAAACTCAATTAAACCTCCAATGGTTCCCCTCCCCTAGACCTATATAGTATAGTAATAGTAGAGAAATAATTCCAATAGAGCATCGTTTCCTGGACCACTGATCTAGAAACAAATGCAGCATCTGGAGGGATATCATGACTACTAACGATAACACACTAAAAACCATAGGTTTCATATATCAGGCGTATATTGGCTTAATTAAATGTCTCGAATTAAGACCTGGGGAAAGAGTTATTATGGAACACTTAGGAGACGTAACCAAAATCTCAATCTCTTCAGTATCACAACAAATTGAGGTTAAACATCATTTTGAAGATGCGACTCTCACAGATCGTAGTCTAGAGATTTGGAACACTGTTTGGAATTGGTATAATAATTCCAAACAGTATTCGGGAAATTATGAATTCATACTTTTTACTACCTCAAAACTGTCACAAAAATCTATGTTTAGTCATTGGGCTACAATGAATGCTGAACAAAGGTATCTTGCATTCAAAAGAATTGGTGAGATTTTCAAAAAAAACGAGCAGCAATTTCGCCAAACATACAACAAAATTTTCTCGCCTAAACATGATCCAGAGAAATTAAAAAGCATTCTTTCTCGTTTCAAAATTCTTTCTGAACAACAGACTATAAAAACAATTATTGATCAGTATTATGAAACGACTTTTAGATTTCTTGAAGATAAACAGCGAATGGAAGAATTCGTATCTTCTATGGTCGGACACTTACTTACAATACCAATAAAACATCAAAAATGGGAAGTTACTTACGATGTTTTTAACAACCTTTTTGGAGAATATGCAAAACGCTTTGTGGGAAGTTCTGAAACCCCAATGCAACTTCAATTTGAATTTTATGAACCAACTCCTTCTGAGCATCAATCTCTAATAAAAAAACATTTTGTATCGGAAATTCAAAGAATTGATCTGACAGATGAGGTTACAGATGCAATCAATGATTATTGCAGGGCCAGTAAAACCATAATCTCGTTTTTTGAAACTAACATTGTTAAATCAAAAGACTTAAAAGATTACAGAAGCCAACTGCATAAAACATTAGTCACCCATAAAAAGCTATCTATAATAAATTGCAAAAATGATCTCACAAAAATACTAACCGAATCACAAAAATTGTATTTCGGATCAATGTCACTGGAAGCAAGACAAATTAATGGAATAAGTAATAATCGTGATTTTTTTCAAAGAGGAGTTATTCACGGCATGGTTGACGATAAAGAACTTACTTGGCATATAGGTGATAACTGATGAACATACAGCACATAGAAACTTTAATGTATAATCCATTCTTCTTAAGTAAAATAATTCAATCATTTCTTACTGGTTATAAAAAGGAAGCCGACTTAAAAACTATTTTCTACGTCTTACCAATCATTATGTATAAGGATTCTAGGGATAGACTCAACACTGCCAGAATAGATAGCACCTTATATTCTATCTTCTTAAGAGAAGTTGAATTTACTGACTATAACTCAAAGTTGAATTCAAAGTTCACTCTTAGCCAAGTTGCTGAATTATTCGAGGAATACATCGATACAACAAAAAAATGTCTATTGATTCTTGGATCTCAAAAAAGCATACAAATAAAAGAGAAAATTGTTTTACTAGAACAATTTGACTATAAAAAAACACCCCCTTCTATTCGTGAGTATTTCAAAAGTTCACATTATCTAGGGGTAATATTCGGAAATATAGAAATATTAGAGTTAGAAAACTTTCTAGAAATCCATATTGAAGCGTAGGTGAACTTTATGCAGAGCATAATTGAAGCAATCATTATATTGAATGATGATGGGGAAAAGAAATTCGTGGATTTTCGTGATGGAGTTAATATAGTCACTGGAGAGTCTAAAACAGGAAAAAGCGCTCTCGTTGAGATTATAGACTATTGTCTGTGTAGTTCTCGATCAACAATTCCGAAGGGCAAAATTACAGAATTCGCGAGTATATTTGCATTGATACTCATAATTAACACAAAAAGATACATTATAGCAAGAAAGAACATTTATCTTGAGAAGAAAAAAATGTTTTTTTCACCAATAGCGCCCGAAATAACTTTCTCAACAATTACTAAATCATATTTCGATGAAGAAAATTTTAAAGACTATAAAGTTGTGCAAAAACAATTAGAGAAAGTTTTGAATTTGAGGGTATCTAATCTAAAGGATAATGCTGAAGATACTAAAGAAGCAGCCTCTCTAAGACATATGACCTCTTACATGTTTCAACATCAAAATTTGATGGCAAGCAAATTTGCACTTTTTTATAGATTTGACGATTATCAAAAGAAAAAAGATGTCATACAACAGTTTCCAATCTTTGCTGGAATTGTTGGGCAAGAATACTATACAACACTCATGCTCTTAAACACCTACAAAAAAGAATTAAAAAAAGTTCAGAATAATATAATTAGCGATCAAAGGATTAAAGATGATGCATTAAACAATCTCTTACCAAGAGTGCAAAATTACTATGCACTCATTGGAAAAGAAATGAAAAGTAAATATACTTTAGAAGAACTCATCACCATAGTTAATAATTTGCCAAAGCTTAATAAAAACTCATATACATCAGATCGAATTATTTCGCGATATGAAGAAATTAATAAGGAGATTGAAGAACTACGAGCACAAGAACAACTTCTAAAAAGTAGATTGATAAAACTAGAATCAGCCTCAAATAACAGTAATGATTATATCACTTCTCTACAGACACTAAAAGATAAGTCAGAAATGGCCAGCATCCCTGACTCTAACCATTCTTGCCCTCTATGTGGTTCTGAGTGCCAGAATCTTCATGATATTGCCATAGAATTACAACAAGCTAACTTATGGCTAGTAGACGAAATAAGTTCAATTTCAACGAGCAGTGATCATTTTTCTGAAGAAAGAAGAAAAATTTCGGATCAAATAGATTCTGTTATTAAGCAAATAAGAAGTTTATGGGCACAAAAAAGGAATATAGAACGTAATTATTTATCTCAAAGTAATGAGTTCAACTTAGAAAAAAAATTAGAGTACTGTAGATTAGAAATTCAAATATACATTGAAACGATTGACAAGGGACTTTTCATTAATTTAAACAATGAGTTAGAGGATATTACTAACAAAATTAATGATTGCAATAAGAAATTAGAAAAATTCAATTTCGATGCTGAAAAGAATATTGCATTAAAAAAGATCAATCAAAATATGAATCGCCTAAAAAGTCATTTGGATTTCGAGGAAGAATTCAAGCAATACCACCTATCTTTTAATCTAGATGAATTCGAACTCGCTTTGAAAGGAAAAAACGGTGAGAGAGTCAGTTTAAGTGAAATGGGGAGCGGTGCTAACTGGGTCTCATGCCATATTGCTCTTTTTTTAAGCCTTTTACGATATTTTACTTCTCAGAAAAGCAAATCTCCAATGCCATTAATTATGTTTTTTGATCAACCAAGCCAAGTTTACTTTCCACAAGATACTATAAGAAAAAACAACAAAAAGTCTACGCATGAACTTCAGAATGACAAACTTGCTGTTACAAAAATGTATAAGGTTATGTTTGATGAAATTGATCAAATCTTCAAAGATACTGGTATAAAACCTCAATTAATAGTTGTTGATCATGTGGACTTTACTTCTATGCAAGCAAAAGATGAAAGAATCAGGTTTAAAAATGCTACCCGGAGAACTTGGAGAAATGGTGATGCGCTCATATAATACCACTTGTCAAAAATCTATATCCTCCATATTATCAATTAAATTCAAATACGAACTTAAAAAATCGCCACCCACCAAGCCTGATAAGCTTGGGAGTGGCGATCTTCATTTCCTTTCATCCGAATCAGGAACGATTCGGCTTCACGATTACGTAGAACTCTTCGCCGTTGTCCTCGGGAGTCGCGCTGGCGATGTGCCAGCCGTGGGACAGGACGCCGTCCAGCTTCGCCTTCTCCTCTTCGGTCAGGCGCACCTCGACGGCTTGCTTGCCTTCGGCCAGCTCCAGCAGTGCTTCTCGGTCGAGGGTAACCTCGATCCAGCTGCGAATGCCGCCGATCGTGTTGTACTTGATCTGGTAGCCTTCGCGGAGCGCACGGCGGAAGTCGTCCGGGCTCGCTTCCAGCAGCTTGCCGAGCTCTCGGTAATCAAAGTGAAACTTGCTCTCGTCGTCAGGCAGATCGCCGGACTTGACGCGGGTTTCGATCTCTTCGGGGGACCACCCGAAGCCTTTCAGCGATTCGATCAACAGGGCATCCCATTGGGACAGCTTTACCTTCGTGGAAGGATGAGACATGTTCCCCACTCCTTTTCTGATCGTAATGTTCAGCACGGCGCAACCTTCTCTGCTTGCTCCCGCACCTAACCTAACTGATAATCAGCCACATAGTGGCCGGGGCGAACCTCGCGAAGCTCCGATCCCTCGCCTGCCGTGAATTGCCACGCGCTTCGATCAAAGGCAATGCGCTCCCGACTGGCATGAGGGTCTGGCTCCAGGATCGAGGAGAGCAGCGCCTTCGTGTACGGATGCAGCGGGTTCTCGTAGAGCTCGTCGCTGTCGGCCACTTCGACGAGGCGGCCTCCGTACATGACGCCAATCCGATCCGAAATGTGACGGACCATCGAGAGATCGTGGGCAATGAACAGGTATGTCAGCCCATACTCCGCTTGCAGGTCCTCTAGCATGTTCACCACTTGAGCCTGAACCGACACATCCAATGCTGAGATCGGCTCGTCGCAGACGACGAACTCCGGTCGCACGGACAAGGCCCGCGCAATCGAGATCCGCTGGCGCTGACCGCCGCTGAATTCATGCGGATAACGGGTCAGGTGCTCCTGCTTTAACCCTACCTTCTCCAAAAGGGCGGCGATCTCCTCCTTGCTTTCCGCTCCACGGTAAACTCCATGGATTTTCATCGGCTCCGCAATGAGCTCTTGCACGCTTAAGCTTGGGTTGAGCGAGGAGTAAGGGTCCTGGAAGATCGACTGGATACGGCGGCGGAAGGGCTTCAAGGCCTTCTCCTTCAGGCTGCCGATGGACTGGCCGTCGAATGCCACTTCTCCTGCCGTATAGTCGTAGAGCCGAAGCAGGCAGCGTCCCACCGTGGACTTGCCGCTCCCCGATTCACCGACGAGCCCGAAGGTTTCGCCCTTGCGAATCTGGAAGCTGACCCCGTCCACCGCTTTGAGGACGTTGGTTTCGCCGCCCAGCCAGGACTTTTCCTTGCCGAAATGCTTCTTCAAGCCGCGAACATCTACTAGAATATTCGAATCAGCCATGCGCGGCACCTCCTTCGTCCGATGCGGGAGTCGCTGCTTCGCGTGTCACCTTGTCATCGGCCAGCCAGCACATGGAGTGATGGCCGGGACCGAGGTCGAAGGCTGGCGGCCGCTCGACACAGCGCTCGAACGCATGCGGACAGCGGTCCCGGAACGGACAGCCGCTCGGGGGATTAATGAGATCGGGCGGAGAGCCCTCGATCGGAACGAGCCGCTCGCGCGACTTTTCCCCACGGCGAGGCAAGGAGCGCAGCAGCCCGAGCGTGTACGGATGCTGAGGACGATAGAAGATGTCCTCGACGCTCCCCTCTTCCATGATCAGGCCCCCATACATGACCACGACGCGCGTACACACCTGAGCGACTACACCGAGGTCATGCGTAATGAGAGCTACCGCGGTCTTGGAATCCTGCTTCAGCTGCTTGAACAGGTCTAGGATCTGCGCCTGAATCGTCACGTCGAGCGCGGTCGTCGGCTCGTCGGCGATAAGCAGCTCCGGCGAGCAGGACAGCGCCATCGCGATCATGACCCGCTGCCGCATGCCGCCGCTGAACTCATGCGGGTACTGCTTCAAGCGCTCGCGGGGATTGGAGATGCCCACCTGCGCGAGCAGCTTCACGGCTTCCTCGTCCGCTTGCGTCTTGGACAAGCCGCGGTGGCGGCGGATGACCTCGGTGATCTGGTCGCCGATGCGCTTCACGGGATTTAGCGAGGTCATGGGGTCTTGGAAGACCATAGAGATGCGATTGCCGCGAAGGGTTCGCCACTCCTTTTCCGATAAATCCAACAGATTTTTGCCGTGGTAGCGGATTTCGCCAGACTGAATTTCACCGGGGGGTGCGATGAGCGCCATGATGGCTTTGGCCGTAACGCTCTTGCCGCTGCCGGATTCTCCGACAATGCCGAGCGTCTCACCCGCTTCGATCTGGAAGCTGACTCCGCGAACGGCCTGATTCTCCCCGTCTCGCGTCAGAAACGAGACATGCAGATCCTGAACGGACAACAACGGTTCCGTCATGCTTCGTCTCCTCCTATCGTTTGATGAGCTTCGGCTCGAAGCCCACTCGTAAAATATCACCCAATACATTAAAAGAAAGCACCGTCAGCAAAATGAGCAGCCCGGGGAACACTGCCAGGTAAGGCGCTTGCGCCATCGCTCCCTGCGCATTGTTCAGCATGCTTCCCCATGTCGCATTCGGCGGCTGAACGCCGAAGCCAAGAAAGCTGAGCGACGACTCCATCATGATCGCGGAAGCAATGCTGTTTGTTGCACCTACGATAATTACCGGGATGAGGCCCGGCAGGATATGACGCACAATGATCCCGAGGTGGCTTTGCCCTGATGCCTTGGCATAGAGCACGAACTCGCGCTCCTTGATGGTGAGTGTCTCGGCGCGAACAATCCGCGAAATGTTCATCCACATCAGGAAGGCGATAATGAGGATGATGTTCCCCACACTCGGCTTCAGGAAGACACTCAGGAGCAGCAGGATCAGGAAGGACGGAATCGACAGGATGATATCCAGCATCCGCATGAGCAGGCTGTCGATCCATCCGCCAAAGTAACCGCTCACGACACCAACCGTTACCCCAATAAATGTCGCCACCACCATGGACGAGAAGCCGACGAGAAGCGAGATGCGGCCGCCATACAGAGCACGGGTCAAGTAATCACGTCCGTATTCATCCGTACCAAACCAGTGGCCCGGTCCCGGCCCCTTCAAGCGTTGCAGAACATTCATGGCATTGGGGTCATGAGGGGACAAGGAAGCGAACAAGGCCCCCAAGATAAGTACAAATAAGAGCAAAAGAGCCGCTAGCCCCCACCGATTGCGGGTCAGCTCGTAGTAAACATTTTTCCAGGTCCGTCGGTTCATCTTCCGTCACCTCCCTCCTTTGATGCGCGGATCTACGATGCCATAGAGAATGTCGGCGAGCAGATTGCCCAGAATCAGCATGACCGAGGACAGAAGCGTAATGCCCATGATAAGCGGATAGTCCATCCCTCTTACGGCAGTCATCCCAAGAGAGCCGATCCCCGGCCAGGAAAAGACCGATTCGGTCACGATGGCTCCCGCCACAAGGTCCCCCATGGAGAGCCCCAGCAAGGTGATGACCGGGAGCATGACATGCTTCAATACGTGACGGAACAGCACCGTGCGCTTGTTCGAGCCGAAGGCATACTGAATTTGAACGTATTCTTCTTTCAATTGGCTGATCGTGCTTGACCGGATGTAGCGGACATACACGGCAAGGAAGCCGAAAGCCAGCGTCACGCAGGGCAGAATGCCGTGCTTGATCACGTCCCAGGCGGAATTCACGCCGATCGTTCGCATTCCCATACTAGGCAAGAGGCGCAGATGGATCGCAAATAGGTAGATGAGCAGAATGCCCAGCCAAAACAAGGGGACGGAGATCCCCAGGTAGGAAAAGAAATTGATCGTCTTGTCCACCCACCGGTTGCGATTAGCCCCGCCGAGCAACCCGAGCGGAATGGCTAACAGAACCGCAAGCAAAATCGCACTGCCCATGAGTCCTGCTGTTGCGGGAAGACGGGCGGTAATCTGATCCAGCACCGGTTGATGGTTGACGAGCGAGTACCCGAAATTGCCCTGGAGCACTTCCTTCAGCCAGATTCCATACTGCACATAAGCCGGCTGGTCCAATCCCAGGTTATGTCGGATGCGCTCAATGTCCTCCGCGTGCATATTGGGCGTCACGAAGGACAGGACGGGATCCCCCGGCGCCAGCTTAATCATAGAAAAACAAACCACCGAGACGAAGAAGAGCATCGGGATCGTCTGCAGCAGTCTTCGGATGATCATTCGTTTCATCGAACTCCCCCTTATGCCCCATGACAAAAAAATAAGCCGGGATCACCAGCTTCGGCAAGGACCGGCTTATTTTTTTGAACGTACTGTTATTTCTTGTAAACCTTCGACAGGTCTTCGAAGATGACGACCGGCTTCAGCACCGCTTCGTCGATGCCGCCGTATTCCTTGGATACCGCCACGACGGTCTTCGTGTAGGCAATGGGATAGATCGGAGCATCGTCTGCTACCAGCTCTTGCGCTTTCTTGTACAGCGCTTCGCGCTTCGCCGCATCCGCTTCACCTGCTCCGTCATTCAGCAGCTTGTCGACTTCGGTGTTTTTGTAGCGAGCGTAGTTCGAGCTTCCTGTCGAGGTGTACAGGATGCGGTAAGCATCCGGGTCATACCCCATTATATACCCGGTCATCGCGATTTCAAAATCAGTCGATTTCAGGTCGATGAACTTTTGCACCCAAGCGCTGGAGTCCATGTTTTGCAGTTCCACTTCAACGCCGATGGCTTTCAGCTTTTGCTGCACGTACAGGGATACGGCTTCTTGAGCCTTGTTGCCGCTTTGCACGATGAAGCGCAGCTTCAGGTTCTTGACGCCAGCCGCTTCCAGCAGTTCTTTGGCTTTGGCCGGATCGTTGTCGAAGGAAGCGACATCGTTGGTGAAGAACAGGGCGTCAGGAGTCAGGAACGACTTGGCCGGATCCGCATATTCACCGGACGTGTAAGCCGTTTGAATGATTTCTTCGCGGCTCAAAGCGTAGGACAGAGCCTGGCGAACTTCCTTCTTGGCAAGAGCGCCGGTATTGCTGTCTGCGTTGAACATCAGGTAAGCCAGACGTCCTTCGCTATAAGGCAGAATTTCAAAGTTGTTGGTTGCTTGAATCGTGGATACGTCCTGCGGGTCCAGGTACTTCACGTTGATTTCGCCGTTTTGCAGGGCGAGGTTTGCCGCGTTCGTATCCTTGGCGATGCGGTACGTTACGGAATCCAGGTGAGGCTTGCCGCCGAAGTAGTTGTCGAAGCGGTCCAGCGTTACATACTCACCGGTCTTGTATTCCTTGAATTTGAATGCCCCCGAACCGACCGGAGCGGCATTCTTCGTGCTCTTCTCAATGCTCGCTTCGTTCTCGAAGACGTGCTTCGGAATCGGAGAAACTTGAACGAGCGTAGCTTCAAAGGCCGGGCTCACTTGCGGGAGTTTGAATTCCACCGTGAGGTCGTCTACCTTGACAGCCTTGATCGGGTTGCCGTTCACGAAGAAGTTTTCGCGCAGGAAGCTGTTTTGCTTCTCGTCGAGGATGCTGTCAACCGTGAAGACCACATCGTCTGCCGTCAGCTTTTGCCCGTCATGCCAGGTGAGCCCATCTTTCAGCTTGAGCGTATACGTGAGGTTGTCGGCGGAAGCTGTCAGGCTGTCGGCCAGATAGAACGTCTTCTTGCCGTTGTTCACTTGGAACAGCGGAGCGAACAGTGCCTGGTCGATGGTCAGGCTGACGCGGTCGCCGGCATAGAGCGGGTTGAGGGAAACCGGGTCGGACGCAACTCCGATAATCAGGCTGCCGCCGTCTTTGGGCGTGCCGGTCTCGGCTTGCTGGGTAGCCGCCGGAGAATTACCGCCAGCGGAAGCGGAAGGCGAAGCCGCGTTATTCCCGGAGGAGCAAGCGGTCACCAGAAGGGTTAACAGGATCAGAACGATAAAGCTGGTTTGGCGTTTCAGCATGTGAAGACTCCCCCTACGTTGATGTAGTTTCTGTGTGTGATGTTTGTCATTATATAGCGGAATACTCGGAATTACAAGAGGTTTCATTTTGTCTTCCTGATAGAACTAAGTTTCCCGGCAGGAAGCCTTGTTTATTCGCAAATAAAGCCTCCCGTTTCGCGAAAGAAACGGGAGGCTCCCTGCTATCCAACTTATGGAATTACGAATTCAAAACTTCGCGAAGATACCTTCCGGTGTGTGATGCTTCTATCCTCGCGATCTGCTCTGGCGTTCCTTCTGCAACGACGAGGCCGCCTTCATGTCCGCCCTCCGGCCCCATGTCGATGATGTAGTCGGCCGACTTGATGACATCCAGGTGATGCTCGATGACCATCACCGTATGGCCTTGATCCACCAGCTTGTTCAGCGAGAGGAGCAGCTTCTGGATGTCGGAGAGATGAAGCCCGGTCGTCGGTTCATCGAGGATGTAGAGATTGTGGGCACCCCGCTTGATCTTGGCCAACTCCGAAGCCAGCTTGACGCGCTGTGCTTCCCCGCCGGAGAGCGTGGTTGAGCTCTGCCCGAGGCCCATGTACCCAAGGCCAAGCTCTTGCATGATGGCGAGCTTGTGGCGGAGGTATTTGTGGTCCTGGAAGAAGGCACACGCCTCCTCGACGGTCATCTCCAGCACCTCGGAGATATTCTTGCCCTTGTACTTGATCTCCAAGCCCTCTTCATTAAAGCGCATGCCTTTGCACACGGGACAGATCGTCTCGATGTCTGCCATGAATTGAAGGTTCGTCACAATGATCCCGTCTCCCGAGCAGTGCTCGCAGCGTGTCCCGTTTGCATGGGTCAGGCTGAAGTCCAGCGAGGTATAGCCCCGATCGACAGCCTCCGGCTGCATCGCGAAGAGATCGCGGATCTTGTCATAGAGACCGATGTAGGTCGCCGGGTTGGACTTGCTGTTGCGGCCGATCGGCGTCTGGTCGATGTTGATGACGTTGTTCAGCAGGTCCGCTCCGAAGACAAAGTCGTGTTCTCCCGCTATAATCCGGGCTCCCGACATGTTGATCTTGAGCTGCTTGTAGAGAATCTCGTTGATCAGCGAGCTCTTGCCGGAGCCGGAGACCCCGGTGATGCACAGAAACACGCCGAGTGGAATGTCGAGGTGAACGTCTTTCAGGTTGTTCTCGCGGGCCCCTTGAATGGACAGGAACGTGTCGCCAAGCAATCTTCTCTTCTTTGGAACCGGGATGACCGCCTGGCCGGACATGAATCGGCCTGTGACCGACTCCGGTTCCTTCATGAGGTCTTCGGCACTTCCTAGAGCAACGACGTTCCCGCCGTGGATGCCCGGACCAGGGCCGATCTCGATGATATGATCGGCGCTCTTGATCGTATCCATGTCATGCTCGACGACGATCAGCGTATTGCCGATATCGCGCAGCTTCTTCATCGTCTCGATAACGCGGTGGGAGTCGCGCGGATGGAGCCCGATGCTCGGCTCATCCATGACATAGAGCATCCCCATCAGCTCGCTGCTGATCTGGGTCGACATCTTGATCCGCTGCATCTCCCCGCCCGAGATGCTGTCGCTTCTTCTCCCCAGGCTGATATAATGCAGCCCGATCTCGATGAGGAGGCTCAAGCGGTTCTGAATCTCCCGGATGATCGTCTCCGCAACCTCCCGGGTATCTTCGTCGAACGTGAGCGACGAGAGGAAGCGATGCAGGTCCGGGAGCTGCATTCGGCTGAGCTGGTCCATGTTTTTGCCGCCGACCGTAACGGACAGCCGTTGCTTCTTGAGTCTCGCTCCCCCGCATTCCGGACAGATTTTCTCAATCATGCAATCCTTGATGAAGTTCGGCTCGTAGGCTTCTCCTGTTGCGGTTTTGCGTATGTATTGCTTATACCAATACTCCATCTCATGAACGAAGCCCCAGAACGGACGATCCCGGCCGATACTCCAATTCTTCTTCGTCGCATTGGGCGGTTGGATCATCGGAACAACTTCCCCGCGGGTTCCATAGAACAGAATATCGTGAACTTCCTTGGGCAAGTCGCAAAACGGCGTCTCCAGGCTGAAGCCGTACTTCTGGGACAAGCTGTACATCGTCACCATTCGGTAGCTGTCCTTGCTCGATGTGTTGTAGATGGTATTCTTCAACGCACCTTTGTTGATGCTCTTCTCCGGGGCAACCACAAGGAAGCGCGGCTCCACCACATAAGACATGCCTACTCCAAGACAGGTGTGACAGGCGCTCGCCGGGACGTTGAATGAGAAGTGAAAGGGTTGGAGGTCGCACAGAAAGACATGATGCTCCGGACAGCCGAACCCCTCATAAAAGGAACGGTCTACTCCGCCTTCTACCTCCACCTTGATCATGATGTCCTCATCCAGAGCGACCATAGCGGCTTCGATCGACTTCGTCAGTTGGATATAAACATCCGGCTTCACTGTAAACTTCTCCATGATCAGTTCGATCACATGTTCCTTCGTCTCATCCAGCTCTCTCTTGTCCGCCAGGGAGAACGGCTCGCCGTCCACGAGCAGGTTCTTGAAGCCCTTTTCCCGAAGCGTCTGAAAGGTGTGTTCATACCCTTCACTGAACAGCTTGTAGACCGGGGCGCGCAGCTCGACCACCGTGCCTGTCGGAAGGGAGGAAATGTGCTCGGCGATCTGGGCGGCGGAGAGCTGTGATAGCGACTGGCTGCACTCCGGGCAGCAGCCGACCCCCGCTGTTGAGTAGAGCAGCCTCAGATAGTCGTTGATGTCCGTAACGGTTCCGACCGTGGAACGAGGATTGTTGTTGCTCTTCTTCTGCTCAATGGCGATGACGGGGGACAGCCCGCGCACGGACTCGACCTTTGCCTTCTTGACCTGGCTGATCCGACTCTTGGCAAAGGTGGAGATGGAGTCCAGGAAGCGCCGCTGTCCCTCTCCATAGATGATGTCAAAGGCGAGCGATGATTTCCCGGAGCCGGATACCCCGGTGATCACGGTGAGCTTGTCGCGCGGAATCTCGACGGAGATGTTCTTGAGGTTGTTTTGCTTAGCTCCAGTAATTTCTATGGTTGTACGTACTGACATGAGTGGACGCTCCTCCTCTTGCTTAGGAAATGGGGATGTACAGGTATCCAATCTCTTCTACGGCCAGCTTGCTCTTCGGGGTGATGCGGATCGTCTGGCCCACTTTCTCGATGATACCCTTCTCCACCAGGTAATCGAAAATGAGGACCAAGAAGTGTCCATCATTATGAAACCACTTCGAAATCTGCGTGAGCGTCTTGATCTCCTGATCGGCCATGAACTCCAGGACGGGTCTGGCGATCACATCTAGATGAAGCACCAAGTAATTATCCAGCAGGTTCAACTTCTCCCGAATTTCTTCTTCCGTCAGGAAATGAGTCATCGGCTCCTCGTAAAAGGGGCGAAGCAGCTCGGGACGGGTCTTCATTACCTTCTGAATGGACTCCCGAGAACTGGGTTCACCCATCAGACGCAGCTCCATGTGAGCGAGAGCCTCCGCCGCCTTTAGCACATAATATTGAGCGTACTGCGGGTCCTTTCTAACCGTTAACCACTTCTCCGTCTTCTCCATGAGGGAGATGAGTTCACCCGCACAAATCATGGCGGACAAAGCCATATCGTCGCGGCCGACCACCTTCATCTCCTCGAATACGTTCGCCAGGCTGTCATCCGTGGTATAGACCATCTTGCTCTTGGACAGGTAAGAATGAAAGAACGAACCTCCTGTCAGTTGATCCAGCAAGCGGCGGAATTCACTCCTTACCACGAGCGATACGTTCAGAGTAATGCCGTCTTCGATGATGCTGTACGACGTTCGCTTCAAGGTCTGATCGCGCACCACGACGGTCATGTCCACGTCGCTCTTTTCCCAGATGACGTCATAGGCAAGACTTCCTCCTACGATGACGGCCAACACATTCGGATCATCCTTGATCTTCCCAATGAAACTGTCCACTGCTGCAAGAAACCGCTCCCGCAATTCTGCTTGCTCAAGCTCCGTCAATACGAATCCCCCTCTGGTCGTAATCCATTTCCTCCGCGCTCCCCTGCTGCCTTCCTTTGTTCGATCTTCATGATTCTGTTGCGAATGCTTGTTCTCCTTAGCCGATATGGTAGAATTATACTACAGAGAAAAAATAGAGAACGGACAAAAATTGCTGTCTTGGGAGCGAGTATGGACCAACAACTTCTGACAACGATCAATGACACGACCTCCTTCATCGAGGACCATCTGCTGGAGGAGCTCAACCTCGACCGAATCGCCGAGCAGGTGAACCTGTCGAAGTTCCACCTGCTGCGGATCTGGAAAGGGGCTACCGCCACCGGGCTCATGGAATACGTCCGCCGAAGGCGCATTGCCGAGTCGCTCGGTGACCTCATCGAAGGACGAAGCAGCATCGATTATGTGGCTGCCAAATATGCCTTCGGCTGTGAACGGACCTACATCCGCGCCTTTCAGGACGAGTTTCGCACCACCCCCTCGAAGTGGCGCCGAAACCCGATTCCCCTCAAGATCCTCGACCGCTTCAACGCGGACTTTCTTCATCTGGCCGGGGACGGCCTCATTTTTAATCGCTCGATAACCGTAAGGCCTTCCTTCTCGTTCGCAGGGCGGGAAACCGAGGTGGATGTGGAGGACAATCTGCACCACCATACAGCCAACAAACTCGGGATCGAATTCTTTTACCGGGATCGCCCCCGAATCATCAATCCGGTCGCCAAGGATGTTTATATCGGCTACACGGAGATCCCGGAGCCTTTTCGCGGATCAACCCTCTACCAGCCGTCGACCCAGATCAACTCGGCCAGCATCATTCCGCCCGATCTGAAGGCACGGCGCCTTCCCGCATACAAATACGGAGTGTTCACCTATATGGGGAACCACCGTCCCGAGGAGATTACCGCCCGCTCACTGCAAGGAATCTGGACTTATGTCTCCAAGGTATGGCTGCCCACTGTGGAACGCAAGCTTTCGATATCGTTTCACTTTGAATGGATCGATTATGCCAAGTGCAGCCGGGAGTATTGCGAATGCGACCTCTACTACCCTATCTCGCTCTTGTAGCAGAGGTTTCGAAGTCTCCCGCGAGAGGATGAACCGGGAAGAAAGTGGTATACTATAGAAGAAAATGAATCATCCATCACCGAAATGCAGGAGGAGGAACCATCATGAACACGAAACAGCTGGAACGCATTCACACGGGCAAGGGCTTCATCGCCGCGCTGGATCAGAGCGGAGGAAGCACCCCGAAGGCACTCTTGCAGTATGGCATCGAGGAATCCCGCTATTCGAATGAAGACGAGATGTTCGCCTTGGTGCATGAGATGAGAACCCGCATCATCAAAGCCCCTGCTTTTGATTCCGACTCGATCCTGGGCGCGATTCTATTCGAGAACACGATGGATCGAACCATTGACGGCCTCTTTACCGCCGACTACCTCTGGGAGAAGAAAGGCGTCGTGCCATTCCTCAAGGTAGACCAAGGACTCGCCCCTGAGGCAGACGGGGTTCAGCTCTTGAAGCCCATTCCGGGCCTGGACGATCTCCTGAAGCGCGCCGTGGACAAGCATGTTTTCGGAACCAAAATGCGCTCCCTCATCAAGGAAGCAAACCCGGAGGGAATCCGCAAGGTCGTCGAACAGCAGTTTGAGCTGGGCAAGCAGATTTTTGCCGCTGGTCTCGTGCCGATCATTGAGCCGGAAGTGGACATCCATGCAACGGACAAGGTCAAGGCTGAGGAGCTTCTGAAGCAAGAGATCAAGAAGCAGCTCGCCGCTCTCGACTCCGAGGTCAAGGTGATGCTCAAGCTGTCCATCCCGACCGAGAATGACTTTTACGCCGACCTGTCGGAAGACCCTCATGTCGTGCGAGTAGTGGCTTTGTCCGGTGGTTACAGCCAGGCGGAAGCCAACGAGAAGCTCGCCTTGAACCACAGCCTGATCGCCAGCTTCTCCCGCGCACTGGCGGAAGACTTGAGCGACAGCCAAAGCGATGAGGAGTTCAACGGCAAGCTCGCAAAATCGATCAAAGCCATCTATGAGGCTTCCATCGCCTAATCGAACGGCTTCTAAACAAGAAGGACCTGACTCTTCCCGCTGGGGAGGATCAGGTCCTTTTGGCTTTCGGTAGTGTGGAGCGGGATCAGGCCCGATCCTTCACCAAGAAGTAAAGGAGCGCGAGCGTGATGGGGATGATGGCGATCAAGGCAGCGAACGGCCAGCCGGCTTGCGCATAGGCCCAAGCGCCGAGCGAAGAGCCGAGCGCCCCGCCGACGAAGAAGGTCGCCATGAACAATCCATTCATCCGGCCTCTCGTCTCTTGGCCGAGCGAGTAGATGGCCCGCTGCCCGAGCACAAGGTTGCCGGAGACGGCCATGTCGAGCAGGATGGCGACGGCGACGAGTAGGCCGAGTGCAAGCGGCGAGTGACCTCGAATGAGCGAGGAAGCCGTCAAGGACAGGATCGCGAGGACGAAGGCGGCTCCCGTAAGCGCGTGAGTCCAGCCTCGGTCAGCCAATCGGCCGGCGATCGGGGAAGCGACCGCGCCCCCGACTCCCGCCAAGGCGAACCAGGCGATCCCCTGCTGCGTCAGGCCAAAGTCATGCGACAGCCGCAGCGGGATAACGGTCCAGAAGAGGCTGAAGGCACCGAAGAGGCAGGCCTGATAGAGAGCGCGGCGGCGCAGAATCGGCGTGCGAACGTACAACGTGCCGAGGGAACGAATCAGAGCGGGATACCGCAGTACCGGAATCGGCTTGCGGGCGGGCAGCGCCACGGCCAGCACCAGCATCAGCACCGCCATGATGCCCGCTGACAGCAGGAAGACCGTACGCCAGCTGAAGCTGCTGGCGAGAAAGCTCGCGACCGGACGAGCGAAGAGAATGCCGAGCATCAAGCCAGCCATGACATTTCCGACAACGCGTCCGCGATCTTCTTCCGAAGCCAAGTGAGCCGCATAGGGAACCAGAATTTGCGCGACCACCGAGCCGAGGCCGATCATGGCGGCGGCGATCAGGAAGAGAGCGGCGGTCGAGACAAATGCAGCAGCAGCAAGACTCAAGGTGACCATGCCCAGCAGGAGAACCGCCAGCTTGCGGTTTTCGACCAAGTCGCTCAGCGGAACCAGGAAGAGCAGCCCAAGCACATACCCAAGCTGCGTTAACGTGACGATAAGGCCGGCCGCCGAGGAAGACAACCCGGTCGCGGCTGCGATCGGTTCGATCAGCGGTTGAGCGTAGTAGAGATTGGCAACGATGAACCCGCAGGCGGCGGCAAGCAGTAGCAGAACACCTCCTGAAACCGTGGAGACTCCTTCTTTTTGAAGAGCCATTTCTTTCATGGATAACACCTCCAAGTTATATACTGTACGTTTCGTTCAGTAATTGATTATATAGTATACTGAACGTTCAGTTTTGTAAATAGGCAATCTTCTGTTTCGCAAGGATTTCCTTCGGATAATCTTTGTAAATATCACTTTTTCTTTTGTATAATGGACGTATAGTATTTCAAAAGGAGGCCTGCTCAAATGCAAGCCAAAAGGGGACGCCCCCGCAACCTGGAAACCCAGCAAGCGATCCTCACCTCGGCCTACGAGCTCCTGCTGGAGCTTGGATTCGCCACCGTCACGGTGGACAAGATCGCGGATCGCGCCGGGGTCAGCAAAGCCACCATCTACAAATGGTGGCCCAACAAAGCAGCCGTCATCATGGACGGCTTCCTCTCCGCAGCTGCCGCGCGGCTTCCCGTACCGGACACGGGCTCTGTCTACGAGGATATCCGTACTCACGCCGGCAACCTCGCCGAGTTTCTGACCAGCCGGGAAGGAGCAGTCTTGCGAGAGCTGATCGGCGAGGGCCAGTTTGATCCAGGCTTGGCGGATGCCTACCTTAGCCGCTACTTCCAGCCGCGCCGACAGGAAGCCGCCGGGCTGCTACGCAAAGGGGTTCAGCGAGGCCAATTGAAGGACTCCCTCGACCTGGAGCGCTGCATTGATCTGCTGTACGGTCCAATCTTCTATCGCCTCCTCGTCCTGAAAGAGCCGATGGACAAAGCCGATGTGAGCATCATCGTCAATTATGCCTTCCATGGAATCGCCACTTCGTAACGAAAACAAAAAGGCTGTACCCCGTTCGCTACCCTTCTGCCGGGATGAAGCTTCGTCCGGCTTGTAGTGCGTCTCTGCGGTTGCCCGCATTTGGGGTACAGCCTTTATCAATCTTAGAAACTCTTTATGTTGCCTTACTGCATCAACATTTCCTGTACAAGGCTTTTAAGCTTCTCGCTTGTCTCATTCAGCATCTGCACATTTTCCACGAAATGCGCGATCATCTGGGCTTGCTCCGAGGTCGCTTGGCTGATCTGGTTGACTTCTTCCTCCATCGTCCGAATGGCTTGCTGCACGCGGCTTACCGATTCCTCAATGTGGACAGCTGCTTCCTTCGTATGCTCGGACAGCTTGCGGACCTCCTTGGCAACCACACCGAAGCCCGCCCCCGCTTCACCGATTCGAGCCGCTTCAATGAGGGCATTCAGCCCGAGCAGGTTGGTCTGCTCCGACACCGAGCGAATGATACTCGTGACCTCTGCTACCGAAGACGAATCCTCTACGGCCCTCTGCGTATTCTTTCGGATCTGCTCTGAGGTTGCCGACAGTTCCTCCGATTGTGCCGCCACCTGTTCGATGGCACTGAGCAGCGATGAAATGGAGTGATTGGCCTGCTGAGTAATGGCTTCGAGCTGCGCCTGCTTTTCCATGGAGTAGTTGATCCCCAGCAGAGCGACGATCTCATCTCCTTCAAAGACTGGAATCAGGATAGCCACAAAAGGAGTTCCTAACACCTCCTTGGGAATATAGCTGATGACCCGTTCCCGCTTGCCGCCTAAGCCTTTAAAATCTTGATAATCAGGCAAAAGCGGACTTCCGGCCTCCAGGCCAAAATTCAGCGTTTCGGTTTGAGTAAAATAGAGGACATGCGTACGATCATTTAAAGACAAGGAGACTTCCTCACGAAACAGCTGCTGGATATAGGGAAGGCTCTCAAGTAGTGCTTCAATCTTCGTCATCATCAAACATCCCTTCTCGTTGAAATCGTCGTGATCCTACTAATATCGGCTACTCCAGAATAGGGAAATAGAAGGATTGCAGACTTCTGATGAACGTTATGTGAAGCCGATCCGAACTTTTAAGCAAAACAAAAAGAACAGCATCTCTGCTGTTCTTTTTGGAAGTGGGTTCTCAGGGGCTCGAACCCTGGACCGATTGATTAAGAGTCAATTGCTCTACCAACTGAGCTAAGAACCCACGTATGAAGTTGTTTGGTGGAGCCTAGGGGGATCGAACCCCTGACCTCATCGCTGCCAGCGATGCGCTCTCCCAGCTGAGCTAAGGCCCCGCAGCGTTCGTGACAGCCGCTTGTTTTTGTCGGTCACAAGTACAGATTATACGGGACGTATTCGACAAATGCAAGTGTTTTTTTAAATCTTTTTCTCTCTTCCCTTCTTGTCTAGCATTTGCTCAGAGAAACCAACAAGAGAGCCCGCTCGCAACCGAACGAACCCTCCTTGGATTTCCCTGCACTGCTTACTCGGCAATCTTAAACTGCTGCACGGTCTTCTGCAGCTCGGTTGCCATCTCGGACAGGTTACGGATCGCGCTGGTCACCTCTTGCATCGTAGCGCTTTGCTCCTCGACAGCGGCTCCTACCTCCTGATAGCCGGCGGATTGCTCCTCCGTGACACCCGATATCTTTTGCATAGAGCCGGTAATGGTTTCAAAGGATTTATCAGCTTTCTCGAGCGCGCGTTTCAAATGGTCGATCTGTTCTGAGAACATGGAGATTCCAATGAAGATCACCTTGAAGTTCTCATACATGTCGTGAATCCAGACTTGTCCCTGCTCTACCGCCTGAGAGCCTTGCTTAATGCTCTTCAGGACGAGCTGGCTGTCATTCTGCGTGCCCGAGATTAGCTCCGTGATCGAGCTTGCGGCATTGGACGATTGCTCTGCCAGCTTCTTCACCTCTCCAGCAACAACCGCGAAGCCTTTGCCCTGCTCGCCAACCCGAGCCGCTTCAATGGATGCATTGAGGGCGAGCAGGTTAGTCTGCTGAGCGATGTCTGTGATGATGTGAATGATTTCACCAATCTCCATAGAACGGGACCCGAGCTGAGCCGCCGCCTCCTGCGACTCCTTCATTTCCTTCTGAATGACGTTCATTTGACGCAGCGTCTTCTCCACCAGCTGCTGACCCTCTGCCGATTGACTACCTACGGTATGAGCCGTCTCTTGCATCGTTTGAACCTCGATCGAGACCTTCGCCAGATCCTCGTTCACTTCCACAACCGAAGCCGTGCTGTCGGAGATCGAGGTGACGACCTCGGTGACCCCTTCGTTCATGCTGTTCATGGACGATGCGACCTGCTGTGAGCTCGCACTCATCTCGCCCGCCGCTTGGTAAACCTGCTCGCTCGTCGTCGTGATGACCTGAGTGGAGGCGGAGATTTGCCGAATCAAAGCGTCCAGGTTTCTCCTCATCCGGCCAAAGGAATCACCCAGCTTGCCGATCTCATCCGAGCGCTGAAGAGTCACTTCTTCGGACAAGTCCCCTGCCGCCACCTTTTCCGTCGCGTGCATGAGCCGAGTGAGGGGCTTTGTGATGCTTCGGCTGATAAAGTAGGCGATCAGGCTGCCCACGAGCATCAACACCGCCATGATTCCGATCGAGGCCAAGAAAATGAAGTTCTTGGTTTGGGGCACGACGGAAGCGTCAATGTCGATGCCGGCAATGCCGTACGTGCCTCCTTTGTCATCCTTAAGGGGAAGGAAGATCGATTTATGAGTTCCGTACTCATCCTTGTATATGGAGCTGAAGGTCTGCTTGCTGGTTTCGATGGCGGCTCTCATTTCGGGCGAGAATCCGTAATCCGTTCCATAGTCTTCCTCTACTCCGGTCAGGATGACAATCTGCTCCTTCTCTTGCTGCTTTCGAAGGATGTAGACATTTTCAAGGGAGTAGTCGTTCTTGATTTGCTCCAGTTGCTCCTTGATCTTTCCATGAGCCGGGTGTTGGATTCCGTCGATTTCATAGGCGTGCTCTGGAATGGAGTTCAAATATTTCCCGACCGCTTGAATGTTCGTGGAGAGCCTCAGGTTGAATTGATCCTCCAGCTTTTCGGTCAATCGATTGCTGATCACGTACTCCGTAGCTAAAAACAAGCCGCACATGAGCAGCACCAGGGCTAGAATGCTGCTCATCATCTTGACGGCAATTCTCCCGCGAAACCAATTCGCAGGATTTGCTTGCTTTGGCTGTTCCACCGTTATAACCTCCCGCTGATCATAGGCGTTTCCGAGTATTTCTCATACACGAGCTCGACGTTCTCTTTCAAGTACCGGACAATCTCTGGAACATGGCCGATCTCCGTGTAGGGGGAGATGACGAAGATCTTGGTCGCATACAAGGCTGTGCTGCTGCCGTCCTTGGTGGGAACCACCAAATGCTTTTTGGTATCGCCGAAAAAGATTCGGTCGCGCTGTTCGCCCAGCACTTCAAACAGACGTTCGTTGAACCGGTTCGTGCGCTCGATGTCCGCCAGCGTGCATTGGCCGGAGCATTCGTCCCGGAAGTCGTGTGCCCCTTCAGGATAAATGCGGAAGAGCGTAACGATCCCCGGATTGTCCGGGTTTACGATCTCCGCCTGCGGCAGCTCGTCGCGAATAGCAGCCCGGAACGCCAGATTCACCTCGACAAACTGGGCCAACAGGCGCTGATACCCCTCCATTCCAAAAGCAAGCAAGGCGCTGTAGATGCTGATCGAACTGGCCATTCGCGAGCATTCCAGCGTATAACCGGTATGATATTGCCCGTACCCCCGATGGCCGACATATGGGGTCTCCTCCTCCTTCAAATCGACCAGATTCAAATCTGCCGCATCCTGGATCAGGAACAAGCTGGTCAGGTAAGGCGTTTGACCCAGCTTTTGAAAATCAAAGCAGAGTGAATCGGCGAGACGCAAATGGTTCATTTTCCGCTGGATACCAAGCAGCGCTTCACAAACCTCCGGCTTGAACGCAAGCGGGTTGGCTGCGAAATCGTACTCGTTAAAGAAGGCGAAAAAGCCGCCCAAAGCGGAATCGGCATGTAGATGCGGACGGCGCAGACCATGCTTTGCCGCAATCTCTGAAGAAACGCGTGATATTTCCTCCACATCGTCAATGCCCATCGCATCGGTCGTTCCGGTTGTAGCAACGATATAGATGGGAATGCCACCGTTCGCGATCACCTCTTCCAGCTTCGACCGCAGGTCTTCGACATCCATGGAGCTGTCCGGCATCGTACGAACCTTGACGAGACGACTGCTGCCCAATCCGGTAGCCTCCATCGACTTGAACAGGCTGTAATGGGCGGCTTCCGAGCAAAACGTATAGAAGTGGGAAGGGACCCCCAGGCGAGGAGCATCCGGAGCGAATTTCGCGATGGCCATCCGAAGACCGGAGAACACCGCTCCTTGCCCTCCCCAAGTGGTATAGCCTCCGCTCCGCTCAGGCACATATCCGATCAGCTTGGACATCATGCTGATCACGCGAACCTCGGCCTCCGCTCCCGCAGGGCCATAGACATCCCACAAGTTATTGCCGTTTACGAGAAAGGCCGTCAGCATTCCCAGGATTCCCGGGATGCTTGCCATCGGCAGAATATTCGTCAAGAAATACTTGGTGTGGTACGGATGGTTATGCAGCAGCTTGACAAGATCCTCATTCACTTGCTCAAGGGGAGTGCTGCTTGATGGAATTTCGCTGGTTTGAATCAGATCCTTGTAGAACAGATCGGTACGCTCTTTCTCCCCTTTCAGGTTCACCCCGTCCGGATTCTTGAGTTGGTCCACCCCGTTGACAATCTGTTCCATGAGCTTCACAAACCTGATACGATCTGGTTCATTCCCATCCTCACTTGGAAAAAATGACGGTACCGATGACTGCATACGCTCCGACACAGCTCTCTCTCCTCTCATCTGGCCAAAACCAAATAAAAAAGGTGAATACGGGTAAAAATGCCCATACTTCACCAATTACAGAATGTGCAACTGGCTGGCCTATCCACGAGGATGTAGCCCCTATAGCTTTGCGTCCCTACTTTTCAATAGGTTTGCCGAACTATTCAATTTCACCAAATAGACATATATATCCATGAAATGACAAAATAAGTTTGCAATTCCGGTTCTTATTATAGTCTATATTTGGAAGTATGGCAATCAAATCTAACATCCTATGAGATGTAGATATTATGAACTAGAGAGGGAGTCCTATTGGCAGGCTCGTATGGAGGGGAAGAAAGCAAAAAGAGCGGCATCACTGCCGTTCTTTTTGGAATAATTATCCTCACACTTTATGTAAACACGTTCTTATAAAAAGTCAATTGAATCAACTTTTGTCTTTGCGAAGCGCTAGCAATCTTTAGTAATGAATATGTTATATTTATTATGCCTTTTTTAGCAAACATGGTTCTATACCTTGTATTTCACTTGACACCTTTATCAATTATTCCAATCGCATAATCCTTAGCGCCTTCAAGCAACTTTTTTCTCAGAGCCTTCTTATTGACTGGGTCTTGTTCTGACTTAAACCAGTTTTTATTGTGTTTGAAAACACCATTAATCTGATCAATTGATGCAGGTAACCCGAATATATCAGTCAGGATAAATTGAATGTCTGAAACTGAAAACGAGTCTCCCTTTCCCTCGTTAAAAATAATAAACATTGAAAGTATCATCTGTTCTTTAAAACTGTCCAACTTTTTTAAAAAATAATGGAATGTATATCTTTGTATTTATTCCTCATACAGGAAAATCAAACATTATCAAAGATTCTTCATACGGGGCAGTAATTCTATCGCAAGAGGCTTCTACCTAGTTTCCTAAATAATCCATCATACCTCATTTTTCAGTTCCGATAATGGTTTATGAATACAAACAAAAAGAACGGCATCTCTGCCGTTCTTTTTGGAAGTGGGTTCTCAGGGGCTCGAACCCTGGACCGATTGATTAAGAGTCAATTGCTCTACCAACTGAGCTAAGAACCCACGTATGAAGTTGTTTGGTGGAGCCTAGGGGGATCGAACCCCTGACCTCATCGCTGCCAGCGATGCGCTCTCCCAGCTGAGCTAAGGCCCCGCTTTTCGTGAGCACCGATCACTTCGTAACGACCGGCCACAAGAAAAGATTATAGCGAACAATCGGGAATTGTGCAAGTGTTTTTCGAAAAAACTTTTTTAAGCGTTAATCTTTAGCATAATGGTACAAAACATAACCATCGTATTGGATGACGATTCCGTTCTTCAGCTGGTCCAGGTGCTCTTGATCAATTCCGAATCCAAAGTCAGCTCCCGGTCCGGAGCCCTGCTGTCCAACGGGAATAACCGTTCCATCCGGCTCGAAGACACGAATTGCCCCTGTTGGACTGCTGGCCGTTCCGTCCTCATGAAAAATCGCGTTGTATAAAAACGCTCCATTCCTGTAATCCAGATCAAAAGTAGTATGAAAGTTAAAATAGATATCATGTCCACGATTGATTACTTGGGCAAGGGAGATATGGGTTTGGTTGTTGTTTTGCATGGAAAGGGTCAGATCCTTCTTCTCATCCGGTTTGAAGGCGATCCATTCGGGCTTCACAAAGCATTCGAAAGGAACCTGCTCCTTGACGAGAGTCAGAGAATATCCGTCGAGGCCGATGACGTTCTGAAAAATCGCCTTGGCGGTGAAGTTCCGGTTATAATAGTACCCCCCTGCTAAGAGAATCACGACTCCCGTGATGACGAATACTTGCTTATTGAGCTTCTTCATGATCTCCCTCCCTATCAAACCAACAAATCGTGTAGTCAAAATCATGCTCCATCCCCACAGCTTTGGCGATTCGAAGCGAGCCTGTGTTGCTGGGGGTGCAGTCCCAATAGGGAGCGAGTCCGCGCTGGATTGCTTCTTCGACGTAGCGGCTAGCGACTGCCGTACCGAGGGCACGCTTCCGAAACCCCTCAAGCGTCTCGATATCAATGGCATGTGTATTTCCTGCTACAAATGCAGAAAAGCAGAGACTTACCAGTTGGTTGTCAGATTCCGCATAGTACCCATACCCCTGGTCGAGGAAGGCGTCGGTCGTCTCCCAGAAACGATGAATCTTTTTCTCCAGGAAAGAATGATTCTCCAGTCGTCTGGACTTCCATAACTCTCGATCGATTCTGTGAATCGCGATACCCTCCTCATGAAACTCAAACGGAGACCTGTGCTTAAATCGAAGGACATGTTGAAGGTCGCTGGATACGCTTCGCGAGGGGAATATGGAAGGGAGTGCCTTTCCCCACGTTTCCTTGTCTCCACCGATCTCCACAGCACCTACCGAAAGCTTCGCCAACCGGGGTTCAATAGCGGTTCTCATGTAATCGTCCAACTCAACCCGAAAAGACTGGCTATTCTCATCGCCAACCAATTGAAAGCCTTGCTGGCCCGGAATCCAGATAAGAGCAGCTGTAGGCTTCTCCGAATCATCCACATAAACTTCCCCTGGATGTTGTCCGCCTACCACAGCCTTCACTTCAAGATTCATGCAGGCATCGGTTAGCGGTTTGATCTTGTCAAAATCACCTTTGTTCAACTGGACAATCATCTCTATCCCTCCGCTTGGGTTCTCTCGTTATTTTGCAGCATCATCTCTAACACGAAAGCCACTCCGTCCTCATCGTTGCTCGCCGTAACTTCGGTTGCGATGCTTTTCAATTCCTCTATCGCATTGCCCATGGCAACGGAACGACCACAGAGTTGAAACATACCGATGTCGTTGCTGTCATCCCCAAAACAGATCGTATCCTCCGTCGAAATTCCATAGAGCTCGCACAGCTTCTTGATCCCATTCTCTTTGGATGCTTGCATGCTAGAGATTTGCGTAAGCATCCCTCTGTCCGTCGCGAGGATATGAAGGCTCGATCCATAGGTTTGGATCAATGATTCAGCTAGTTGGGTTCCAGCAAGGATGATTTTCGATGGACTCATTTTACATAACTCTGCAATGGATATCACTTCGGGCTTGCCTCTAACCTGCTTTAGAACTTCCTCATCGTACTCCTTAAGGCTGCACCATCGATCTTCTACCTCCAAGCTCAGATCAACGTTGGGTTCGTGCAGGAGGCAAAACTCGATGACTTCCTTTGAGAGGGTCGCTTCGATGGCATGATGATGGGAATAGGTAAGCTCCGGACTAACCACCAGGGCCCCGTTGTAGTAGACGAAGGAGCTTATCCGATGGATGGCTTCCGGCAAGAGCTTCCGAACCGCCCTTGGCGGACGTGCTGTCGCCACCATAATCTTGATTCCCGAACGGTGCACATCCAATAAGGCGCTGCAGGTCCGTTCCGAGACCGTCTTCTCCGAACAAAGCAGAGTCCCATCCAAGTCGACAATACAGGCTTTGTACTTCATTATTTCCCTCTCCATCATTCTGACCTCTGAATCGATCTTTGGTTAAGGATTCACCGGAAAGGGGGGCTATTCCTTTTTGAAAAAGATCAATCAGAGCCAATTGCCCATATTTTCTATTCCAGGGCCAAAATGTTACGTATAATGGAGAAAAGACCCATAAGGAGTTTAGGAGGACTGTCCTATGAAAACCCTAAGCTTGACTGCCTTCGAGGAAGTACGCCGATGGCTGTATCGGAATGCCCGGCCTCTGGAATTAGCCAGGTGGCAGTACCATTTTGAAGACGGGAGTGCCGAGAACGTGCTGCGAGCACTCGCCGCCTTCCAGAACGAAGACGGGGGATTCGGCCACGCCCTTGACGGCGACAATTGGAACCCGAACTCGACCCCCTACAATGCAGGAATCGCCATTGAGGTGTATCGCGAGCTGAACCTCTACGATCCCTCTCATCCTCTGGTTGAGAAGACGCTGGCCTATCTGACCCACACTGAGTTCTTGACCGAAAAGGGGTGGCCCTTCACCATCCCCTCCAACAGCGACTATCCTCACGCCCCCTGGTGGACGTACAGCGAGCAAAACAATGAGGAGAACGGGTACCATGCCACCGGAGGACTGGTTGGGTTTATTCTACGCTGTGGAGACAAGGGGAGTGGCCTGTACTCGAAAGCACTCGGGATTGCCGATGGTATGATGGAGAAACTCCGCGAACAGGACAAGCTGGAACAACATGAAATCGGTGCTTACTGTACCCTATTGAAGGATATCCAGGCAGCCGAACTGACGGATCGATTCGAGAGCGAGTGGCTCGCAAAGCGATTGCATGCCTTGGTTAATGAGGCCATCGAGCGCGATCCCGCCAAGTGGCCCTCCTACTCCATGCGTCCCACTATGTACATCGACTCCCCGAATAGCCCCTTCTATCCGGGAAACGAAGCCCTCGTCGAGGAAGAGCTCTCCTACCTCCTGCGCAGCCGCCGTGAGGGAGCGGTCTGGGCTATTATGTGGACATGGGCGGATTGTGAGCGGGAGTTCGCGATCAGCGAGCGCTGGTGGCAAGGGTACTGGGCGGTTCGCAATGTCCTCCTGTTGAAGGCATTTCATCGGCTTTCCTAACTCCACCCAACCATTCAAATCACAAAAAAAGGTTGTCCCCAAGCGGGAGAACCTTTTTCATGAAAAGACGATCCGCCTTCTCCGTTCAGCGATTATGGTCCAGGAACCTTCCGATCGTTGCCAGCTTTTCCTCCATCGATAGATCGCCTTCCAAGCGGAGAACCGGACAGGGCAATCCCATCAACCACTCTTCATGAAGCGCTCGGCTTCTCATCTCCACTCCAGCTCCATCGTAGTGGGACGCCCACTCCAGAAATTTCAAATAGGCGGAGTACCTCTTGCCGTTCGGCTCCACCTCTTGCCCGTATCGGCCAGCTTCCCTCTCCCGTAACCTCGTCATGCGGATCTCTTCAGGAAGCCACAGGAAGATGACCAAATCAAACAGGGGGATAAAGCGATCGCCCCATCCGCACAAGGAACCCGATAACACCCACTTGGGAGCAGCCAACAGATCCTCTGCCAACAGACGCTGCCGCTCCTCCACTTCTCTACATTGTGTAAAAGGCTCTTCCGTCGGCAGCCAGTAATAATCGTCCGTATCGAGATGACGGAGGCCATACGTCCTCGCCAACTCTCTTGCCAAGGTGCTTGTACCGGAACCGGATGCGCCGAGTAGATGGATTCGGTTGATCATGGACTTTTCTGCTCCAACAGGCCTTTTACCCTATTTAGAACAGCCGCAACATGCCCATTCTGGACGGCGTGAAGAAAGAGACCCTCGACAAACCGATCTCCCCGGATATAACTGGTCATCAGCTTACGGAGTCCGTCCAAGTCTTCCCCCATGATCTTATCGCGGAGGGGGTTGTCCAAATCCCGGTATTCCTCGTTTTCGTCGAGCCAGCTTCTCCAGTCGAATACCTGAAGAAATCCAATGTCGTCTAACTCCTTGCGAAACCGGCTTACTTCCTGACTTTGCAGGTAATAGCCATTCTTTTCCGTGTAAAACACGCTTTCGGGATTCTCGAAGTAATCCAAGTAGGGGATGATTCGTGCTAAATCCTCTGGCGTCAGATGGGCATCATAGGCCATGACAGACCCTCCTTTTTGGTTACCAAACGGAAAAAAGAGACCCTCGTCTGCCGCGGATCTCCTCTTCCTCCCTTCCTAAAGAACGAACAGCCGCCGCTTCAATGCTCAAGCGTTGCCTTTGCCCTCGTCCGGCGCTGTCCCTTGGTTTTTCAAAAGCAGCGAGGACAGCTCCTTCATGAACACATTGATATCCTTAAATTGACGATAGACGGATGCGAAGCGGACAAACGCCACTTCATCCACCGGGTACAGCTCATCCATCAGCAGCTCGCCGATCTCACGGCTTTCCACCTCAGACAGAGCGGTTTCGCGGATCTTGCGTTCCACCTCGGAGACAATGGCCTCCATCGTTTCCACCGGAACCGGCCGTTTTTCACATGCGCGCATCAAGCCCCGCAAGATTTTGTCACGGCTGAATTCCTCGCGGCTTCCGTCCTTCTTGATGACCATGAGCGGGGTTTCTTCCACCATCTCAAACGTGGTGAATCGACGCAGGCAAGCTTCGCACTCCCGACGGCGGCGGATCGATTTGTTTTCATTGGCGGCACGGGAATCCAGCACTTTGGTTCCGACATGATCGCAGTAAGGGCATTTCATCAAGGGCACCTTCCCTCGTGAGTGATGTGAGTGGTGAAGTCTTTCTCAATATCAGTGGTGGGAATTGGAAGCCTTGAACTGAATGAAGTCCGGGTTCCGGCACATAATACAGGTACCAACTGACGAGGAGGTGACAACACATGGGAGCAGGATCGAGAAGTAACAACGTTTTGGTTGTTCCTCAAGCCAATCAAGCTCTGGATCAACTGAAGTATGAAGTTGCTCAAGAGCTTGGCATCCAAATTCCGCAAGACGGTTACTATGGCTATATGGCATCCCGCGATACGGGTGCGATTGGTGGTCATATCACCCGCCGTCTTGTCGAAATCGCCGAGCAACAACTGGCTGGTAAATAATGATTCGTAATACCTTGAAGGAAACGAAGTGTCGGGCGAGCGAATCCGCTTGTCCGGCACTTCTTTCTTTATCGGTACACTTGTACATATTTTGCGTAATAATACTGAACCGATTTTACATATTTGCGGGTCTCTCCGATGGGAATCCGGTCAGCCTGCTCGAGCGTTCCATCCCACGTGTTCTCTTCCAGCCAGCGGGCGACCTTTCCGTGCCCGGCATTGTAGGCGGCTGCCATCGCGGCGCGGTTGCCTCCAAAGCGCTCATTCAAATACTGAAGGTAGCGAGCGCCCAGCTCGATGTTAACGGCTGGGTCACGCAGGTCTTTGTTCCGCAGAGAGGACAGAGAACTATCCCGGTCGATCAGCCAACTGGCGGTATCGGGCATCAGCTGCATGATGCCGACAGCCCCTTTGTGCGATTCGGAGGACGTTCGATAATTGCTTTCCACTCGAATGATGGCGGCGATCAGAAGCGGGTCCACCTGGTTCGCGACGGCGGCTGCCTCGATCTCCTCGCGATAGGAGATCGGGTAGATCAAACGGCCTATCCATGTATTATTGTAAAAAAGCAGGAGGATCATGGCAAGCAAAAGCAGGGCAAAGACCCGTTTTTTTCGAAAACGGCTCATGGCAGCCCCATTTCCCGCCAGAAAGCCTCTACCTGGCGCTCGGTATCATCCAGATCTCCGTCATTTCGAATTAACCGATCCGCTCTTCTCGCCTTCTCCTCAACGGGCATCTGGGAAGCGATCCGCTGAAGCGCTTCCTCTCGGGAGAGGCCGTTGCGCTTCATCAGCCTGGTCACCTGCACCTCCGGCGAAGCATAGACGACCATGACCTGGTCAAACAGCGGCACCATGCCGCTTTCATAGAGGAGAGGAACATCCGCTACGACCAGCTTGTCCGGCGCTTCAAGAGCCGAACGCTCCATCCGCTCGCGGATTTCCTGAATGATGAGCGGATGGAGGATGCCGTCGAGCGCTTCCCGCTCCTCTGCGGAAGCAAAAATACGACGGCCCAGCTCCTGCCGGTTTAAAGTACCGTCCAGCTGGAGAATTTCCGGGCCGAAGCGGTCCACCACCCGGTCGAGCCCCGGATGGCCCGGCTCCACAACGAAGCGGGCGATCTTATCCGCATCGATGAGCCGCGCGCCGCGGTCGGCCAGCATGGCCGCCACGACGCTTTTGCCGCATGCAATTCCTCCGGTGAGGCCCATGTTCAAGGCGGTTCTCTCCTTTACAACATCTTCATGATCCCCATGAGGATCAAGATACAACCAGGCAGCGCAGACAGGCGGCGGATCCAGGCGAGCTCGGAAAAGCGGAAGCCTACCTTTAAGCCGCTGGCCAGAAACAAGCCGCTTACGCCTGCAATCAGTGCAGCGGTCGCATAGGGCGGGTAGCCGATCAGCGCCGCTCCGATGCCAGCACCAAAGGCATCGAACGACAGGGCAATCCCGAGCAGGCCCGCTTCTGCGGGGGAAATAATTCCGGAACGGTCGACGTCCGCCATCGAAGGCGTACGCAGGATTTGAATCACGATGCCCATCCGCTTCCACTCGAGGGTGAAGAGCGGCTTCGTCGCGGGTCCCGCTTCCGGGTGAGGGCCTGTCACGGCTTGAACCGAAGCATCGGCAACTTCCCCAGGACCGTCATCCTTCTGCGTGGTGACTTGGTAGATGGTCCAAAGGCCAATGCCGATGAGAATCACGGCACCGACATCTCGAGCTGCCTGCTCCGGGATGAACTGCAGGAGCCAAACGCCCAGCTTCATCGAGAGCAGGATCACGAGGGCGGAACAAAGCGAGATGATGATCAGCGATAGGATCGGGATGCGGATCTTCCTCAGGCCATACATGGCTCCTACTCCGAATCCATCCAAGCTCACGGCAAAAGCCAAGATCAACAGGGACACGATCGGCGGCAATGCAATGCCCTCCCTTGACACCGGCGGAAACCCGGCGAAATGGAAGAAGCTTTCCGGTTCAACGATGGCCGGGAGCTCCCTCCGGGTCGGCTTGCGACCCCATCTCAGGATATGGCAGTGCCCACCGAATCGTGCACTTCTTTTTTAGGCGCGCAGGACTTGGCAATGAGGACAAAAGTGGGTGCCTCGTCCGCCAAGCCGAGTCTTCTCGATCGGATGGCCGCAATGGCGGCAGGGCTGCCCGGTCATCCCGTAGGCGTGGAGCTGCTGCTGGAACATTCCCATCTCCCCCTGACCGTTGACGTAGGACTTAATGGAAGACCCTCCTGCGTCCACCGCCTCCTGCAGCACTTCGGTAATGGAGCGGTGAAGAAAATCCATCTCCTTCTGGGAAAGCGAGTTAGCTGGTCTCTCTGGGTGGAGGCCGGCTCGGTGCAGCGCTTCATCAACATAGATGTTACCGAGACCCGCAATCGCCTCCTGATTAAGCAGAAGAGGCTTCAGCTTGGTCGGCTTGTCCCCGATTCGCTTCCGGAGAGCCTCCGGGGTGAAGGCGGGATCAAGCGGTTCCAAGCCCAGTTTATGCAAGGGAGGAAGCGACCATTCCTCTCCCTGACGGAAAATATGCATCGTGCCGAATTGACGAACATCTCGGTAGCGCAGCTCGGTGCCGTCTGTCATCGCAAAGATCACATGGGTGTGTTTCTCAATCGGCTCTCCCGCCACATTCACCCCATATCGCCCTTCCATACGCAGATGGGAGATGAGGGTCAGATCATCCAGGACAAATCGAATGAATTTCCCTCTGCGCTCCAGCCGATGAATGGTTTGCTGAACGAGAGCCGCCTCAAACAGCTCCGGCTCCGCGGGACGCTGAATAATCCGCGGGAGCAATACTTGAACACGCTCTATGGTTTTACCGGCAACAAGCCGGTTTAATGTGCGAACGACCGTTTCTACCTCTGGAAGTTCCGGCATGGTCACCATCCTTTTCTGATGCAGGTTTCTTGTACACCCTTAAGCATACCGCATCCGGGATAGAGTGACCACCCGTTTCCGCTCATTTCCTGTGCGTCGGAGAGCCTACTTCGCTTCGTACCAATCCGCTCCGCTCTCGACTTCCACCTTGAGCGGCACATTCAGCTTAAGCGCTCCCTCCATCACTTCGGGCACAAGCTTCTCCATCCGTTCCATCTCCTCCACCGGAACCTCGAAGACGAGTTCATCGTGCACCTGCAGCAGCATGCGGCTCTGCAGCCCTTCGCTCTTCAGCCTGTCTGCCATTTGGACCATGGCGAGCTTGATGATATCCGCGGCCGTACCCTGAATCGGCGTGTTCATCGCGGTTCTCTCGGCGAACGAGCGCAGGTTGTAGTTGGACGCGTTGATCTCCGGCAAGTAGCGGCGGCGATGCAGGAGCGTCGTCACATAGCCGTCGCGACGCGCGCTCAGTACGATGTCGTCCATGTACTTGCGAACCCCTTGGAAGACGGCAAAATATTGTTCGATGAAACGCGCGGCATCCGCCCGGGAAATGTCCAGGTTTTGAGACAATCCATAATCGCTGATCCCATAGACGATCCCGAAGTTGACGGCCTTTGCTTGACGGCGCATATTGCGGTCGACGTCTGCCTCGCTTACGCCAAACACGTCCATCGCGGTTTTCGTGTGAATGTCCATGTTGTGATAGAACGCGTCGACCAGCCGCTCATCCTGGGAGATGTGCGCTAGAACGCGCAGCTCGATCTGGGAATAGTCCGCGGACAGAATTTGCCAGCCCGGCTCGGACGGCACGAAGGCTTTACGGATCTTGCGGCCCTCCTCCAGCCGAATCGGAATGTTCTGCAGGTTGGGGAACTGGCTGCTGAGACGACCGGTAGCGGTGATCGTCTGCCGGTAAAAGGTATGAATCTTGCCGGTATCCGAACGCACTTCCTTCAGCAGTCCTTCGATATAGGTCGACTGAAGCTTGGCCAGCGATCGATAATCAAGGATGTGAGCCACGACCTCATGGCGGCTACGGAGCCGTTCCAGCACCTCGACGTCCGTAGACGGCCCGGTCTTCGTCTTCTTGACGATGGGGAGGCCGAGCTTGTTGAAGAGCACGTCTCCGAGCTGCTTGGGCGAGTTCAGGTTGAATTCCATGCCCGCATGATGGTAGATGTCCGCCACCAGCGCTTCGATGCGCTCCTTCAGCTCTTGCCCGATGGCGCTCAGTACCTCAGGCGCGATCTTCATCCCCTGCAGCTCCATATCGGCCAGGACGCTTGCAAGCGGATGCTCCAGGTCGAAGTAGAGGCCGGTCATTTCCTTCTCGGCCAACTCCTTCTTCTGTAAGGAAGCAATCCGCGCGATTGCGGCTGCCTTCCGCACCAGATGCTCGCCCAGCTCCGCGGCTTCCGGAAGCTTGAACTTGGCTCCCTTGCCGTAGACATCTACATCGTCGAGAATCCCCGGCAAGCCGTATTTGTTCAGCATGGCATGCAGCGTGAGTGTGGACTCAGTCGGGTCAAGCAGGTATGCTGCAAGCACAACGTCAAAAGAACAGCCTTGGAGGACAATTCCCCACCAAGCCAAGGTAACCTTGGCGCGATGAAGATCGAAGACCGTCTTATCCGTAGAAGGGTCGCTCAGCCACTCCCGGATCGGTTGCGCGGGTTCCGAGGCAAGAATCTCTTCGGTCAGAAAATAGCCAGTTTCGTGTGCATAGAGAACCACCCCCGCCAGCTCGGCCGTATGCGGGTTGTCGCCGATCGTCTCCACATGCACCGTCTCGATGGCCGGCAGCTGCTCAAGAAGCTCACCCAGGTTGTCGGCATGAATCGAAAGAGTCTTCAACAAGACCGCTTCTGGTGCTTCTTCGCCCAATACGGCCCTATCGGTTTCTCCATCCTCGGAAGCAGAGCCTCCCGAGAAATCCATCTTCTCCAGGAGCGACTTGAATTCCAGCTTACGGAACATGGCGGCCAGCTTGGGACCTTCGTAGCCGGTGAATCGCTTGTCTTCCCAACTGACATCCATCGGGACTTCCCGATAGATCGTCGCCAGCTCCTTGCTCATGCGCGCATCTTCGGCGTGGGCGCGAACCTTCTCACCCAGCTTCCCCTTGATCCCGTCTGCCGCAGCAAGGACCTCTTCCACAGTCGGATGCTCATGAAGCAGCTTGAGGGCCGTCTTCTCGCCTACCCCCGGAATTCCGGGAATGTTATCCGAGCTGTCTCCCATCAGTCCCTTCAGGTCGCGAATCTGATCGGGTGTGAGATCGTATACTTCGCGGATGTGCGCCGGATCGAAGCGTTCGGTCTCGCTGATTCCCTTGCGGGTAAGCGCGACGGTGACTCGTTCGGACGCCAACTGAAGCATGTCCTTGTCACCGGAGACAATGACCACCTCCATGCCCGCTTCTTCGCCCACGCGGCTCATCGTGCCGATGATGTCATCCGCTTCGTAGCCTTCCAGCTCAAATTGAGCGATGCCGAACGCCTGCATCAGTTCCTTGAGAAGCGGGAATTGCTCCGACAGCTCCGGGGGCGTTTTGGCTCGGCCTCCCTTGTATTCCTTATAGTCAGTATGGCGGAACGTAACCTTGCCGGCATCAAAGGCGACAAGAAAATGAGTCGGCTTCTCTTCCTCGATCAACCGGAGAAGCATGGTCGTAAAGCCGTATACGGCGTTTGTATGAAAACCGGAGGAATTGCTGAGCAGCGGGAGAGCATAGAACGCCCGGCTGGCGATGCTGTTCCCATCAATCAATACGAGCTTGTCCATGGAACACCTCTTCGTTAACAGATCTATTGTCATCATAGCATACTGGGAGAATCGGATAAAATCCAACTCGTGCGCATACGCATGAAACAAAGACAGCGGGGCTTATCGCGGATGTGCCCTACGGGAGGATAACGAATGAGCATCGAGGAATGGAAGCGGAACGGTCCCAAGAAGGCAGTATTCTTCGATCTGAACGGGACGCTGATCGATCCGGAGGCAAGCTATGAAGCCGCGCTCGCCCGGGAGATTCGGGAGCTGGCGGCGCGCTCCAGCGCAGCGGACCGCTCCGAATGGGAGCGCGAGGCGCTTGCGCAGTATCGCAAGGAAAGGCAGCGCTTGACCGCGGGGCCAACCGCCCGGCGAACCGTTGAAGCGAAGGCGCTCCTGCGCAGAGCTTGCCTTGCGAAAGCTGTGAGTGCGCTGCCCGTTCCGCGTTCCTCTGCCTTCCTTCTCAAGCTGGACCGCGCAATCAAAGAAAGCCTGGAGAGCGACCCGCGCCTGTATGCGGGGACTCTCCAGGCTTTGGAGGCGATTGGGAGGGGGCGAAAGATCGCCCTCATCAGCAACGGGAGCCGACTGCGGCTGGAAGGGAGGGTGAAACGAGCGAGGCTTGAGGCGTTCTTCCCGCCTGCACGACTGTTCACCGCGGGAGCCGGGCAACGGGGCAAGCCGCATCCCGACCTGTTTCAACAGGCGTTGGAGACGTTGTCCCTGTCTCCCTCCGACGCGATGATGGTCGGCGACTCCCGCACCAAGGACACCGCAGGCGCGCTCCGCGTAGGCATGGATGCCTGCTGGTTTCGCCCGGGAAAGCTCTCCACGGTCACGGCGGTGCGCCGCCCAGGCGGCTGGCTGCTGCAAGCGGGCAGCCTGCAGCAGCTTGCGCATGTATTGGAATAGTGCGCAACTGTAGAAGGCGCCTGGATTAGACTAGCGTCATGGATTAATAGATGGTCGGGACCAGTCCGCCATCCATTCGGATTGGCGAGCCTTTGACTCTTCAGGAGAGATCCCTAATTGGCGCAAGCTGGACCAGAATCCTGGCGCGAGCTTCACGCGATCAGCAGCTGTCGCTTTCGTCATGGTTAGCCTCCAAAGAGAATGTTGAATGCAAAAATGGCCCACGATTTCGTGGACCATTCCATTATAGCATCCCCATCAACCAGCGTAAGTTGCGCCGATTTTCCGTCAAATATTCAGGTCCTTGCGCTTGCCCGTCACCATGTAAATAACGCCTTCGCCGATGTTCGTCGTGTGATCGGCTACCCGCTCGATGTAGTGGGAGACGAGCATCAAGTGGGTCAGCTGGCGGTTGACGCGCAGATCGCTGCCCATCATGCCGGTCAGCTCAGTCAGTACCTTGCTGTACAGGCTGTCGACTTGGTCGTCCTTGTCCGCAAGGGCTGCTGCCCGTTGAATGTCACGCTCGGTGTACGAGCGGATGCATTCGCGCAGCATCTCAATGGCGAGCTCGGCCATATACGGGATATCGACGAGCGGCTTCACGAGTGAATCGCCGGACATCCGCAGGGTAACCTTGGCGATATCCACCGCATGGTCCGCGATCCGCTCCAGGTCGACGGCGATCTTCATGGCCATGCCGATAATGCGAAGGTCGCTCGCGAGCGGCTGCTGGAGCGCGATCAGCTTCAGGCTGCGCTCCTCAATCTTCTTCAGCATTTCGTCGATGGTGTCATCCACCTCGACAATTTCGCGAGCCATCTTGTCGTCGATCGTCTTGAGCGACTCCACCGATTGCCGAATTTGCTCTTCTACCAGTCTGCCCATGGCGAGCAGCTCCAGCTGCAACTCATCCAACGATTGATGATAGCTTGATCTCGTATCCATGTGGGGTTTCCTCCTTAGCCGAATCGTCCCGTAATGTAATCTTCTGTCCGTTTGTCACTGGGCGTCTGGAACATCTTCTCCGTATCGCTTGCTTCGACCAGCACCCCGTTCAGGAAGAACGCCGTGGTGTCCGAAATCCGTGCAGCCTGCTGCATGTTGTGCGTAACGATGATAATGGTATACCGTTCCTTCAGTTGTCCCGTCAATTCCTCCACCTTCAAGGTGGAGATCGGGTCAAGCGCCGACGTCGGTTCGTCCATCAGAAGCACATCCGGTTCCACAGCAAGCAGCCGGGCAATGCACAACCGCTGCTGCTGGCCGCCGGACAGCCCGAGGGCCGACTTGTTCAGCCGGTCCTTCGCTTCATCCCAGAGAGCCGCTTGCTTCAGGCTGCGCTCGACGATTTCGTCCAGCTGCGCCTTTTTCTTGATGCCGTGGATGCGCGGCCCATAAGCAATGTTGTCATAGATGGACATCGGGAACGGGTTCGGACGCTGGAAGACCATCCCGACGCGTTTACGCAGCGAGACGACATCGGTGTCCGGCGCATAGATATCGGTTCCTTCCACCAAAACCTTGCCCGTGATGCGCACGCTGTCGATCAGATCGTTCATCCGGTTCAATGTCCGGAGGAAGGTAGACTTTCCGCAGCCCGAAGGACCGATGAGCGCGGTAATGGAGTTGGCCGGCATATCAAGGCCGATGTCATACAGCGCTTGATTGTCCCCATAGAACAGGTTCAAGCCCTCAACATGGATTTTATGCGTGGAGTTCATGGATTAGTTCCCTCCGTTGTGTCGTTTTGAAATGATTCGGCCCGGCAGTGCAATGGCCAGATTAAAGATGAGGACAATCAGGATGAGCAAGGCGGCGCTTCCCTTGGCGATCTGATCAGCGTCAGGGGCAAGCGAGGACGAGCCCGAGTACCAGAGGTGAACGGCCAGCGTCGAGCCCATTTCCTTCAGCCCGAAATCGGGGAAGGCCCGCGAGGATGCCGTACCGGCGGTGTAGATCAGAACCGCCGTCTCGCCGAGAGCACGGCCTGCTACAAGGGTAATCCCGGTGATGAGGCCGGGCAAGGCGGAAGGCAGCAGCACCTTGCGGATCGCCTGCCAGCGGCTGGAGCCCAGCGCGAGCGAGGCTTCCCAGTACGACGCAGGAACCGTGCGCAGCGATTCCTCGGTTACGCGCACCAGAACCGGAAGGTTGAGGAGCGACAAGGTCGCCGCGCCGCTGATGATCGAGATTTTCCAGCCAAACCAGCTCACGAAGAGCAGAGCGCCGAACAGACCGAACACGATGGACGGAACCGAAGCGAGCGCTTCGACGGAGAGTCGGATCAGATCGGTGAACTTGTTCTTCTTGGCATACACCGCGAGGTAGATCCCGGCACCGACGCCGATTGGCAAGGAGACAACGAGCGACAGGAACAGAATGTAGAACGAGTTGAACAGCATCGGGGCCACACCGCCGCCTGCGGCTACCTCGGAAGGCATTCCGGTGATAAACTTCCAGGAGATGTTAGGCAAGCCCTTGCTCAGAATATCGAAGAGAAACCAGGCGAGGATGCCGACGATGAGAATACCGGAGAGCCAGAAATAAAGCGTGGCCACACGGTCTGTAAGTTTGGAATGGGTCTTGTTCACTTCACTTCGCTCCTTCCCGCCACGACGCGGATCAGTAAGATGAGGGACAGCGACAGGAGAAGAAGCACGAGCGCCATCAGGTAAAGCGAGTTGTTCCATGTCGTGTTAAAGAAGGTATTGGCCATATCCTTCACGATGGCCGTGGTCAGCACCGTCGTGGAGTCGAGAAGGGACTTCGGGATCACCGGAGCGTTCCCGATGACCATGAACACGGCCATCGTCTCCCCGATCGCGCGGCCCATGCCGAGAATAACCCCGGTCAGGATGCCGGGACGAGCGGCCGGCAGGAGCACCCGCCAGATCGTCTGCCACCGGGTGGCGCCGAGAGCGAGCGAGGCTTCTTCCAGACGGCCCGGAAGGGAGCGAAGCGCATCCTCCGAAACCGAGAGAATGGTCGGCAGGATCATGATGGCGAGCACGATCGCAGCCGGCAAAATGCCGTAGCCTGCGCTTGAGGAGCCGTTAAAGGTTCGGCCCAGAAAGGGCACGATGACCGTCAAGCCGATCAAGCCATAGACAACGGAAGGAATGCCGACGAACAGATCTGCCGCGGGGCGCATGATTTCACGCATCCACTTCGGGGCGATCTTCGCCATGAATACGGCGCCGGACAGCGCCAAAGGAACGGCGAGCAGAATCGAGATGCCCGCGAGCAGAATCGTACTGTACAAGAATGGAAATACGCCGAAGCTGGGATTATCCGCGGACGGACTCCATTTGGTGCTGAAGAAAAACTCGGCAAACGACACATCGCGGAAGGTTTTGCTCCCTTGAAAGCCGACGAACAGAATAATCGAGAAGATCACGACCGAGACCAGAATCGCCCCGCCTACAAACAGGTAGCGCATGATACGGTCTGCACGGGCTTGCCTCTTCGCCCAGGACGTTGCTTGTTCCTTCCCGTCCTGATTCGCATTGCTGTTCCTTTCCGTGATGACGGACATGTTATAACCTCCGAATCGAATAATCCAGGATTACGCCGGATGGCGTCCCCTGTCTGAAGGCGCGAGCCAAGACAGGGAAAATGCATTCCCTACTCCCTCTAGGATAATAAATGAGTGTTAATAGAATCGCAGGCATTTGTTAACTCCACGTAAACATTAAGCTTATGTAAAGGCCGCACCGTCCTGAGAAAAAAAGAGCCTCCTCGGAGGCTCTTTTTGTTCACGAGCGGGAATCGGCGCACCTCTTCCCGAACCCGCTTCTTATTTTTGAATCAGGTCGGCCGGCAGGAAGCCCATCTTTTCGACTTCTGCGCTTTCGATGAATTCCTTGCTCATGATGTAGTCCAGGAAGGCTTTTACAGCGCCCTTCGGCTCACCCTTCGTGTACATGTGCTCGATACCGTACAGAACATACTTGCCGCTTGCGATCGTTTCCTTGGAGAAAGCCGATCCATCCAGTTTCAGGGCCTTTACCGTATCCGTTACATAAGGAGCGTCGACATACCCGATCGCACCCGTGCCTTGAGAGACCGCTTGAGCAACCGTCTTGCTGGATTCTTGCGTTACGCCAGCGGTAGCGAATTCGCCGCCGTCGAGGATGATTTTCTTCACGAGCTTGCGGGAGCCGGAGCTCTCTTGACGATGGATGAGGTTGATGGCTTTGTCTTCGCCGCCAACTTCTTTCCAGTTGGTGATCTTGCCGCTGAAGATGTCAGCCGCTTGTTGCTTCGTCAGGTCGTCCACCTTCACGTCGTTGCTCACGATCAGGACGAAAGGAGCGATGGCAACAATGTGGTCAACCAGATCAGCCTTGTATTGATCGTCGGCTTCCACGTCGGAGTTCCCGATGTCGGATACGCCGCCTGCTACGTTCTTCACGCCAGTACCGGAACCACCGCCGGTTACTTTTACGTCTGCGCCGCTGTGAGCAGCCATGAACTTGTCTCCTGCCAATGCGACGAGCGGTTGCAGAGCCGTCGAACCCGATGCCGTTACCGTTCCTTCTACTTTATCATCCGTGGCCGGTGCTGCCGATTCCGTTGCTGCCGCCGAAGCTGAAGGCGAGGTAGAAGCTTCTCCTTCTTTCTTCGTGCTGCAACCTGCCAGCAATCCCATTACCAGTACGAACACGACCGTAAGACTCCACCATTTTTTCGACATGAATCCATGTCCTCCTTCTCGCTATTCGGATTTTCTCTCTGTCTTGCTTACAAACTCATCTTACTGCCCGTATGTTAACCGCAAGCATGCACATCGTTAACCGAATGTAAATTTTGTGGGCGTCCAGAATTTAACACTCGTTTTACAGGAATCGACATGTGCTTTTATTCACGCTTTTTATAATGAACAAAAAGGTACCGACGGAGGAGAAATGGGATCTATGAAAAAAACAACTTGGGTTCACGGACTGCGCCATTCGTTAATGGCCCGCTATGCTCTCGGCTTTCTGGCGGTCATGCTTAGCTTTACTTTATCCTCAACTTTTACGCGAATCCAAGTGCGCGCCGTTCATGAGCATTACCAGGTCGAAGATGAAAAAGCGGCTTTGAAGCTGGCGGCTTTGGAGGCGAAGGCAACAGTTCAGCAATTGATGGACCTCTCTTCTGGCTACATGCTGTCCCGAGAAGAAAAATACATAGAAGCCTTTAATGAAAAAAGACCGCAGCTCGATGCGCTCATCAAGCAGGTGGGGAGCGGCTCCGTGACCGAGGAGGGCCGGATGAGACGCGGCAAGCTGAATCTGTCGACCAGCAGCTTCCTGGAATCCTTCGATCGCGCGGTGTTTGTTGTAAAAGAGAGCGGAATGGCAGAAGCCGACATCGCCCGCAACCTGCAAATGGTGTACACCGAATCTCAAGATGGACGAGATGTGGTCTTTCAATGGCTGGATGCCGCTTATCAAGAATACAGCGCCGCAGAGCTTGCTGCCGCGAAAGAATCGGAAGTGCGGATGGAAAGCACCTCGCGGGTCATGCTCATCGCCCCGGTCTTGACCACCCTCTTCACCTTGGTCATGGCGATTTTCCTTATTCGCGCCTTCATCCGGCCGGTACGAAAGCTGGAGGTGGCCGTCCGTGCGGTTGCCGCAGGCGATTTGAGCCACCGCATCAACTCCCGCTCCCGGGATGAGCTCGGGCAACTGAGTAAAGGATTTGATCGGATGACGCAAGAAATGAGCACCATGGTGGCTTCAACGGAACGCGTCGCGAGCCGATTGACGGGGTATGCCTACGACCTTAAGCAGTTCACGGAATCGACTTCCGTAGAAAGTGAAGAATTGAACCAGGTGATTGCTGAAATTTCCACAGCAAGCAGCAAGCAGGCGGAAGGAGCGGAATCGATCGTCCATGCGATCGAGGGACTCAAAACAAACATGCGGGGAATGGTATCCACCTCTGCGTTCATGGAGGAGACCGGAAAGCGGGCGGAACACGGGGCGGAGCAATCGCGCGAGACTTCGCGCTCCCTTCAAGCCGCTTCCCGTGAGTCCGACGTTACGATTCGCAAGGCGGTGGACGCGATGCGACAGCTGTCCAACGGGTCGGGTCGGATCGGGGAAATGGTCCAATCGATCGGAGAGATTAGCAAGCAGACCCGGATCCTGGCCTTGAACGCTTCCATCGAGGCCGCACGGGCAGGCGAGCATGGCAAGGGCTTCCTGGTCATCGCGGACGAAGTTCGCAAGCTTGCGGCGGAAACGGGAAAAACCGCCATGCACATTGGGGATTTGGCCCAAGGCCTCTCCGAGCAGACAAGTCAAACGGAGCAATCCCTTCTCTTCGCCCAAGATCGCCTTCAGGAACAGAACCATCGCGCAGATGCTGCCATTCGCAACTTTGACGGGATTGGAGCCGAGGTGGGCGAACTCGGCAGCTTGATCCGTCAAATCCGAGAACAGGTCAAGCGCGCTGAAGGGGAGACGGTCTCCATCTCGTCCATCCTCCACGACTCTGCAGCAGCTGCCCAGGAAACGGCTGCGGGGATTGAGGAAACCACCGCGCTTGTTGGGCGGCAGCGGGAATCCGTCGATCAGGTAGCGCGGGAATCAGAAGGCCTCCATGAAGCCGCAGGCGAGCTCCTTCTGGAGATCAGCCGATTCCAGAACACGTCTGCTTCATAAAACTGCCACTAGAGGAACACACTAACTCCATTCTTTCCCGAATTCTGGAGGAACTATGGAGCCCAATCCACAAGACATCCCAATTGATCCCAAGTTATCGGTTACCCTGCCCAAGCTGAAGGTGCTGTTCGCAGACAGCTCCGACGTCGTCATCCACCCGTTTCGGGTGGATCGATCCCTTGACGGGCTGCTTGTCTATGTGGAAAATCTCTCGGACATGGAACGCCTCGAACGAGGCGTTCTTCAGCCGTTACGCGGACTTACCCGTGAGGAAGTCCTCACCGAAGGCTTCCTCGAAGCCAATCTTCCGATCGGCAAGGTTCAAGCGGTGACCAAGCAAAAAGAAGCGGTGATGAGCATCCTGAGCGGAAACCCCGTGTTATTCGTTGACGGGCTTCCTTATGCGCTGACCCTCGGGCTCGCTTCGTGGAACCAGCGCTCCATTGAACAATCCTCAGGGGAGAACGTGGTACGCGGCTCTCAGGAATCCTTCGTCGAAACATTGGCAACCAATCTGTCTATTCTCCGCAGACGGCTGCGAACTCCCAATCTGAAGACGCCGACGGTTACGACCGGTCTTCTGGCGGAGACGTCTTTAGCCATTGCCTATTTGCAGCATACAGCTACGCCCGAGTTGGTGGATGAAGTCATGCGAAGGCTTCAAGCCATCCGGTTCGATTCTTTGCTGGAGAGCGGCATGGTAGAGGAGTTGATCCAGGACAACCCCTATTCCCCCTTTCCTCAGTTGCTCTCCACAGAACGACCCGATGTGGTAACGGCCCACCTGCTGGAGGGCCGGGTCGCTATTTTTACGGAGGGAACGCCCTTTGTCCTGATCGCTCCGGGTAATTTCTTCAGCTTCATGCAGTCCCCCGAGGATTATGACAATGCGTGGAAGGGGACGGTAAGCCGCCTCATTCGGTACTTGTTCCTCATCATCGCCCTCTTGATGCCGGCTGCCTATGTGGCGATCGTTACCTTCCATCAAGAGATGATCCCGACGAGCCTGCTTCTGACCATTGCCAACACGAGGGAGCAGATTCCCTTCCCTGTCTTGGTGGAAGCCCTGCTCATGGAGATCATGTTCGAAGCGCTCCGGGAAGCCGGACTCCGTCTGCCCAAGCAGGTGGGGTCTGCGGTCAGCATTGTCGGAGCCCTCGTCATCGGACAAGCCGCCATCTCGGCCGGCCTCGTTTCTCCTCCCATGGTAATGGTCGTTGCGATCACCGGGATCGCCTCGTTCATGGTGCCTCATTATGCCATGAGCATTCCGCTAAGGATGCTTCGATTCCCCATCATGATCATATCCGGTATCCTGGGGTTGGTCGGCTTTGTCCTCGCCTTCGCTGTGGTGATCATTCACATGTTGAGCTTGACCTCGTTCGGGCTACCGTATTTCAGCTTGCAGCGGACAGCCGAACTGGAGGACACCCTCCTGCGCACACGGCTAAACAGGGTCCAGAATCGCACGTTTCTCAGCGGACGGCTGGAAAAGCATCAGTCGATGTTCGAAAAAAACCGTTCATCCAATAACGCTGGCAAAAAGGAGAATGGACGATGAATCGAGGCACCCTCTCCACGGTGCAGCTTATGGTGATGATGTACTTTACCATCGTCACCACCGCGATTTTGGTCGTGCCCGCGAACACGGCAGCCGCCGCGGGAACGGACATGTGGTTTTCCCCGCTCTGGGCGCTGCCTTCCGGTCTCCTGTCCTTCTATGCCGCATACCGCACACACTGCTACTTCCCCGGTTTAACACCGGTGCAGTACTTTCCGAAGATCATGGGCAAATTCATGGGCAAATTGGTCGGAATCCCCTATCTGCTGATCCTCTTCTTCATGTGCTCCTTGGTTGCCCGGGAGTATTCCGAATTCATCACCGGTCCTTTTCTTGACCAGACCCCTATTCTGGTCGTAACCGGCACGGTCATGGCCGTCTGTGCCTACGCCATCTACAAGGGCCCCGTTGTGCTCGGCCGGATGTCCCTCCTCTTCATCTTCCCCTTTGTGGGGTTGCTCCTGCTCGCCGTGATCTTGCTTTATCCTGTCATGGAACCACGAAACGCGCTGCCCATGCTGGAATTTGGGATCATGCCTTCCATACGCGCCTCTTATGTAGCCCAAGGCTGGCTAGCCGAATTTGCTTTCGTGTCCAACTTCCTGCCCATGCTCCCGACCAACAGCAAGCCGTTGAAGCCTATGGTCGGTTCGATCTTGATGGTGATTATTACACTCATTGTCGTGAATACCCTCTCCTTGTTTCTATTCAGTGTCCTAAACAAAGAGCTAAATTTCCCCTTCCTCGTCGCGCTCCGCTTCATCAGCTATGCGAATTTCTTCGAGCACCTGGAAGCGGCAGGTATGGTCATCTGGGTCTCTACGTTAATTGTCAAGCTGTCTGTCTTCTATTACATTGTCGTAACCAATGTGTCGGACTGGTTCGGAATGAAGGATTACCGCCCCCTCATCGTCCCCCTCGGAGGCATCGTTCTCGTTACCTCCATCTTCATGGTTCCCAACCAGGAAACGCTTGCTCGCGTGCTGGCTACCGCGGTTCCGTTCCTGTTCCTCGTGTTCTTCCTTGCCGTTCCCACTCTGGTCTGGTGGTTTGTGGCACTCCGGTCCCGCTTGTCCTCCAAAAAGGCGGCTCCCTCATGAGAAAAGCTATCCGTAGGCTGCTGCTGTCGTTCCTCGTCATCACCATGGCCCTCTGCACGGGAGGCTGCTGGAACCGCAAAGAAGTCAATACCATCATGATCGTGTTAGGTGTCGGGATTGATCGTCTTTCGGATAATCGAGTGGAGGTCACGGTCCAGTTATACAATTCCACAACATCCGGCCCAGGTGGAAACAGCGGCAATCAAGGAGAAGGAAGCGGAGGAGGGAAAATCCAAAGCTCCACCGGACAAACGATGGTAATCAGCGCCTCAGGGACGACCACTTATGATGCAGTCAATCACCTGCAGCGCAAGCTGTCAAGGACGCTGTTTTGGGGACACAGCAAAACCATCATCTTTGGAGAACAGGCCGCCAAGAAAGGCATTAAAATGGATATGGATTTCTTCCTGCGCTTTTCTCAGACAAGGGAGAGAACGAGAGTCCTGGTTGGTAAGGGAACAGCAAGGTCTTACTTGGAGGCAAGACCCTTGGTTGAAGCCACTTCCGCACTAGGGATTATGGTGCTTGTTGAACAGCAGTATGGCATCGATCGCAACCTGAAGGATTTGGCGGAAGGCCTTCTCGGGGAATCCCATGCCGTCGCGCTTCCCCTTCTGCACTTTGAAGGAGGGGTCAATGGAAGAGAAGACATCAAATCCTTACAGGGCTGCGCCCTTATTCATAACGGCTTCATGAAGAGCACGCTGGACACGGAGAAAACGCGGGGGATGTTGTGGGCTGAAAATCACAGTCGGTGGATCAAAATGCCAGTTTCGGTCGGAGAAGGAGAGTTTGTCAACCTTCAACCCTTGCGCAGCACTGCCGGGTTTGAACCGAGCATTGAAAAAGGCGTGTGGAAGCTGGAGGTCGAAATTCGCGCAGAGTTGGTTGTTCTTCAAAATGCATCGGCCTTGACGCTTGATGATCCCCATGTCATCAAAAGAGTGGAGAGGGACGCGAACAAGCTCATCATTCGAGACGTGGAGAAAACAATGAGCGACCTGCAGGAGCTCAACGTGGATGCTCTACAGGTCGCTCAAATGTTCCATCGGAAGTACCCGAAGGAATTCAACAAGGTTCAAAAACAATGGGATAAGGTGTTCCCCACCATTAAAATCACCGCAAAAGCGGAATGCCGCATCGCTCGGACAGGCATGTATACGAATACGTAACGGGAACGGAAGCGACTCAGGAAGGACCAAATTGGGCGGTATGCAGGCGGGCGTAGATGCCCCCGGCTTCCACGAGCTCCCGATGAGGTCCTTCTTCTGCGATGCCCTCTTCCGTTACAACCACAATGCGGTCTGCATTGCGAATCGTCGCAAGGCGGTGTGCGATCACGAGCGTGGTGCGGCCCTCCGACAATTCGGCAAGGGACTGCTGAATGGCCGCTTCCGTCTCCGTATCGAGCGCCGACGTCGCTTCGTCCAGAATGAGGATCGGCGGGTTCTTCAGGAACATGCGAGCAATGGCCATCCGCTGCTTTTGCCCGCCGGACAGCTTCACGCCTCTCTCCCCGATTTCGGTCTCCATCTGATCGGGAAGTTCCCGAATCATGTCATCGAGCTTGGCTCGGCGCGCGGCTTCCCAGATTGCCTCCGTCGATGCGTCCAGATCGCCGTAAGCGATGTTGTCCCGAATCGAGCCGGAGAACAGGAACACGTCCTGCTGCACGATCCCGATCTGTCTGCGGAGCGATTCCAGCGTCATCTGGCGAATATCCAGCCCATCGATGGTGATCGCTCCATCTGTGACATCGTAGAATCGGGGAAGAAGGCTGCACAAAGTCGTCTTCCCGGCCCCGGATGGGCCAACGAAGGCCACTGTTTCTCCGGCATGGATGGACAGCTGGATGCCGTCGAGAATTCGCTTGTCCTGTTCATAGCCAAAGGAAACGTCGCGGAACCGAATGTCTCCCTTAAGCGAGGACACGGCCACCGCATCCGGGGCATCCGCCACATCCGATTCCGTGTCGAGCACCTCCAGGTAGCGCTTGAAGCCCGCCACTCCCTTCGGGTAACTCTCGATTACGTTGTTGATTTTCTCGATCGGGCGGAAGAAGACGTTCGTGAGCAGCAGGAACCCGACGAATTGTCCGTTCGTCAGTTCTCCGCGCAGAACGAACCACGTACCGGCGATCATCACGAACATCGAGACGAGACGCATCATCATATACGTGATGGACGAGCTCTTGGCCATAATCTTATAGGCGAGCAGCTTGGTGATTCGGTATTGGCCGTTGTTCACCGCAAACAGCTTGTTTTCATGGGCTTCGTTGGCGAAAGCCTGCACGACGCGAATGCCGCCGACGGCTTCTTCCACGCGAGCGTTGAAATCCCCCACTTTGTGGAACAGGTTGCGGTAAGTGCCGGTCATTTTCCGGCTGAAGTGGTAGGCGATCCAAACCATGAACGGAATGACCACGAAGGTGAGCAGCGTGAGCGTGGGATGAATCGAGAACATGAGCGCGAACGACCCGATTAAGGTCATGATCGCAATGAACACGTCCTCGGGCCCGTGGTGAGCCATTTCCCCGATGTCATTCAAGTCGTTGGTGATGCGACCGACGAGGTGACCCGTCTTCGTATTGTCGAAGTAACGGAAGGAAAGCTTTTGCAGCTTCTCAAACAGCTTCTTGCGCATGTCGGTCTCGATGTTGACCCCGAGCATGTGTCCCCAATAGGTAACGATAAATTGCAGCAGCGTATTCAGCAGGTATACCCCGAGCAAGCCGACGCATGCGAGGACGATCAGCGACCAATCGCCGCCAGGCAGCAGCTTGTCCACGAATTGGTTGACAGCAAGCGGGAAGGCCAGCTCCAGAAGCCCGGCGACGACCGCGCAGGTAAAGTCCAACACGAATAACCCCTTATAGGGCTTGTAATACGAGAAAAAGCGGCGCAGCGTGTTCATGATTCACTCCTATCTGAAAAAGTACTCTTCATTTCTCTCTACGGTTTGGCTGCTTGCTTGAGCAGGTTCTCTACCGTCTCAAGAGCGGATACGGCGTTATAGGCTTCCATCCGATCGCGATAGACGCCGCGGCTGGACCAGAGCGCCTCCAGCTCGCCCATGAGCGTCTCGCGGGACAGCTCATCCTCGGGAAGAACGGCTGCATAGCCCGCCGTCCGGAATGACTCTGCGTTCAGCAGCTGGTCCCCGCGGCTCGCTCCCTTCGGAAGCGGGATGAGGAGCATGGGCTTGCGAAGCGCAAGAAACTCGAAGATCGAATTCGAGCCCGAGCGGGACACGATGAGATCGGCCATCGCGAGCACATCGGGAAGCTCTTCGTTGATGAACTCGAACTGGACATAGCCCTGTTGATGAAGGGACGGGTCCACCTGGCCCTTGCCCGTCAAATGAATCACTTGGAACCGCTCCAGCAGATCAGGCAGCGCGTCCCGAACCGCTTGATTGATCGCCTTGGAGCCCAGGCTGCCGCCCATGACCAGCATCACGGGAAGCTGGGGGGCCAGGCCGGACAAAGCGAATCCGCGCTCCGCCTTTCCTTGAAACAGCTCGGGTCGGACAATAGCACCCACGCAGAGGCTCTTGTTCTCTGGAAGATGCCGCAGGGTTTCAGGGAACGTCGTACACACCTTTGCGGCAAATGGAATCGAGATCCGATTGGCGAGCCCCGGTGTCAAATCCGATTCGTGGATGATGACGGGAATGCCGCAGAGCCTGGCGGCGAGCACGACCGGAACGGACACAAAGCCGCCCTTGGAGAAGATGACCTTGGGCTTGAGCTTTCTCAGCAGGGAGAAAGCTTGTCCGATCCCTTTGAGGGTGCGGAACGGGTCCTTCAGGTTCTCCCAGGAGCGGTACCGGCGCAGCTTGCCGGTAGAGATCGGATTGTAGCTCACCTCCGGCAGGCGGGCGATAAGCTCCCTCTCGATGCCGCTTGCGGAGCCAATGTAATGAACATCCCAGCCCTCTCGCAGAAAGCAGGGGATGAGCGCGAGATTAACGGATACGTGACCGGCCGAACCGCCGCCGGTAAAAACGATAAGAGGCTTCATGATCTGGACTCCCTCATGCTGGTCAACAAAGTTGTCGATCCATCTCATCACGAGAGGGATCGCCACTTTCGTGATTTTATCACAATTCCTCCCGTTTGCGGACCTGTTTCCAGGCTTCCCTCGCAACTGAATGCAAAAAAGCCGCCGCTTCCCAGGGTCGGGAAGCGGCAGTTCATCATTCTAAGCCCTGTACGGCCTTTATATGGAATTTAGCGATTCAAGTAAACCGTCTTGCCGGTGTTGGCCGATTCGTAGATGGCTTCCAGGATTTCGGATACGACGAGCGCTTGCTCCGGCAGAACGATCGGATCCTTGCCCTCCTGAATGGCTTCAATCCACAGGCGGGCTTCCAGATCGGCATCGGATTCCGTCGTACCCGAGAAGAAGGCAACGCCTCCAGCCTGGGTATCGACCTTCGTCTCCCACAGGCGGCCGAATTCTTCACCGTTCAGGCGCAGCCCGTCTTCCATGTCCGCTCCGCCTTCTGTGCCGCAGAGGGTCACGCGCGCTTCCTTCACGTCGAGGGTATTCAGAGCCCACGAGGCTTCCAGCATGACGCTGGCTCCGTTCTCGAACGTGATCATGCCGAAGGCCGAGTCTTCAACGGTGAACTGGGCCGGGTCCCAAGGACCGAAAGCATTGGCTGCGTTCTCGCGGCCGGACAGCTTGTGGTAGACCGAGCCCAGCACGGCTACAGGCTTGTAGTTGTTCATCGTCCACAGCGTGAGATCAAGCGCATGCGTTCCGATATCGATAAGCGGTCCTCCGCCTTGCTTTTCCCCGTCGAGGAAAACGCCCCAGGTCGGCACGGCACGACGGCGAACGGCGTGTGCTTTGGCGAAGTACACCTCGCCCAGCTTGCCGGATTCCGACGTTCTTTTCAGGTGCAGGCTGTCGGGACGGAAGCGGTTGTTGTAGCCAACCGTCAGCTTCTTGCCGGTACGCTTCGCCGCTTCCAGCATGAGACGAGCGTCTGCCGCTGTCTTGGCCATCGGCTTTTCACACATGACGTGCTTGTCTGCTTCAAGCGAGGCGATCGTGATCGGCGCATGGGAATCATTCGGGGTGCAGACGTGAACGACATCGATGCTGGCGTCCTTCAGCAGCTCTTTATAATCGGTGTATACTTTGGATTCCGGCGTTCCGTACTGCTCCTTGGCCTTCTCGGCACGCTCGATGATAATATCGCAAAAGGCAACCAGTTCAATTTTCTCATTCAGTTTCGTCAGGCTGGGCAGATGTTTGCCGTTTGCAATTCCACCGCAACCGATAATGGCGATTTTTAGCTTTTTCGACATGGACTTGAGTCCTCCTTTTGAGTAAAACGGCTTTATTTCAAGTACAGTTCATACTACAATCAAGTATAGCAAGCGCTCACACAAGCGAAAATGCTTGATCTGGTCGATCTTGTATGTATTTTTGGCATGCGGGGGTGGGGTTATGGAGATCACCAAGGAAAATATCGAATACGAGAACCCGTTTCTCTGCATGAAAATCTTCGAGGCCGACCGTGGAGTCAGCACGCTGGGGAACTGGCATTATCACAAGGAGATGGAGATCCTCGTCGTCCTCACGGGCGAATTCGAGATTCACACCGAGGACGGCTACACGCGCCTGACGGACGGGGACGTCCTGATCATCGGCGCTTATCAGCTCCACCGCGATCGAATTTTGGCGGAAAATGCCCGCTATTATGTTTTCCAATTCGACCTTTCCTATTACATGGATCCGAGTATTCTGCCTTACCATCGGTTGTTCCTGGAGCAGCAGTTCCCGTTCAGCCGTCTGAACTATATTTTTCAGGAGAGCCCGGAAGCGCGGGAGATCGTGCAAGCTTGTGTTCAGGAGATCTATCGGGAGGCTCGCCGTAAGGAAGCCGGGTATGAAATCGCCGTAAGCCTGCTCATCAAAAAAATTCTTCTCGCCTTGCTGCGCAATGATTCGCAGAAGCTGCTCAGCCACCCGGAGAGTGCCGAACTGATGCGGCTGAAGCCAGTGCTCGATTACATTGAGGAGCATATCGAGGACAAGATTCAGGTGAAGGAAGCAAGTCAGATCGCCAACATCAGCTATTATTACTTCGTGAAGTATTTCAAGAAGGTGCTCGGCATGTCGTTCCTCGAATACGTGAACATGAAAAAGATCAAACGAGCGGAACGCTACCTGCTCACCGAGGACATCAGCATTGCAGAGGTCGGGGAGACCGTCGGCATGCCCAACATGGCTCACTTCTACAAGCTGTTCCGAAAGTACAACGGCTGCTCTCCCAATGAATACCGTAAGAAGATGCTGGAATGGTCCAAGTAATTGCAAGAAGAAGAGGCTGCTCTCGGGTACCCGCTCATGCGGGATTCGGAGGCAGCCTTTTTTGACGTGCTGTTAAGAAGGAGACGAGGCATTTCGGGAGCGGTGGATCACAAAGCGAAGGAACTTCTCCGCCGCAGGGGGCAAGTACCGGCCCTCCACCCAAGCGATTCCGATCCGACGGCGGCAGACGGGATGTTTTACCGGGAGAACCGCCACCGCTTCCCGGTTCAAGCTCTTCTGATTGGGGACAATTGCCACACCGAGGCCGGCAGCTACAAACCCTTCAATGGTCGTCACCTCGTCACCCTGAAAGGCGATCGTTGGCTCGAAGCCCGCCTGCCGGCACAATTCATCGGTGATGTGGCGCATCCCGAAGCCTTTCTTAAACGGAATGAACGGTTCGTTCTTGATGTCGCTCAGCAGGATATTCTCTTTACGGGCCAGTGGATGACCCTTCGGCACGATGACGCAGAGCTCGTCCTGCCACAGCTCCTCCCAACGAACATGCGCGGCATTATCTCGCGGAGAAGCCATGCACAGGTCAATGATCCCGTCCTCCAGCTGCTGCAAAAGCCGCGGGGTGCTGTGCTCGTGCAGTTGGAATTGAATATACGGGTTTTCCCGTTGAAACTCGGCAATCAGCCAAGGAATATGCTCATAGCCAAGCGTATGCAGGAACCCGAGCGAGACCTCGCCGTGATCGGGATGCACAAGCCCCTCCAGCTCCTTCACTCCCTCCTGATACTCCCGCATGATGCGGTGCACCCGATCCAGGAACAGCTTGCCGTACCGGTTCAGCTGAATGGAACGGCCGCTGCGTTCAAAGAGCGGAACGCCGAGCTCATGCTCCAATCGTGCAATAGAACGGCTCAACGCAGGCTGTGAGATGGACAACGCCTCCGCCGCCATCGTCATGTGCTGCAAACGGGCGACGGTCTCGAAATATTCAAGCTGCTGCCACTCCATGGGGCGCCTCCATTCATAACCTGAACGCTATCATTTTCATGTAAAACATGCATTGGACGCTTCCATTATAGCGGCACTATACTGAGCATTGTCAATCGATATCCAATCAAATCCAATCCCAGCACCTACCTGCTCTGTGTCGGACCAAAGGAGATCATCCAGATGGATTATGTGGAACTAGGCAGCCGGACTCACCGGCGAGCCGCAACCGGTATGCTGCTCGGCAGCATCGTCAGCTTTGCGATCATGTACAGCCCTCAGCCTCTGATCAGTCTCTTCTCAAAGGAGTACGGCATCTCACCGGGAACGGCAGGCCTCTCGGTCTCCGTTACGACGATGGCGCTGGCGGTCAGCCTGCTGTTCGTCTCCATTCTATCGGGACGTTGGGGTCGCAAGACGATCATGAGCGTATCGCTTCTGTCCACTTCCATTCTGGCCATCGCCTCCGCGTTCGTGCATGACTTCCATCTGTTCCTCGTGCTGCGCTTCCTTCAGGGGGTCAGCGTGGCCGGCTTCCCTGCTGTCGCCATGGCGTATTTGAATGAGGAGTTTTCCCCCAAAGCCATCGGCAAGGTGATGGGCATCTACGTAGCCGGAACCTCGATCGGCGGCTTCGTCGGCCGGATCGTCATCGGCGCGCTGACTGACCTCTTCTCCTGGCAGATCGCCCTCATCATACTCGGGCTTATCAGCCTCTTGTGCAGCCTATGGTTCTGGCTGTACCTTCCGGCTTCGCGCAACTTCGTGCCCAAGGAAATTTCATTCTCTTCATGGTGGAAGGAAATGCTCACCACGCTGACCAACCGCAGGCTGCTTCGCCTGTTCGGAATCGGATTTCTCCTGATGGGTGCTTATATCTCCGTATTGAACTACATCGGTTACCCGCTCATGCATGCTCCCTACAACCTGAGTCAGACGGTGTTCGGCTTCCTGTTCGTCGTGAACCTGGGCGGAACGTACAGCTCGCTCCTGTTCGGACGGCTCGCGGATCGCCTTCCGCGGGCACACGTGATCAGCATCGCCCTCGCGATTCTGACCACCGGCGTGCTGTTGACCCTTCACCCGCTGCTCGCCCTCAAGATCGTCGGCGTGGCGCTCGTTGCCTTCGGCTTCTTCGCTGCCCACTCTGTGACGAGCGGCTGGGTCGGTCTCCTCTCCGACCAGGGCTGCAAGGCGCATGCCTCCTCCTGGTACCTGTTGTTCTATTACGGCGGCTCCAGCCTTATCGGCTGGTCGAGCGGCTCCTTCCTGAGCGAGTACCATTGGAGCGGGCTCGTCTATTATCTGTGCGGGCTGATTGCGCTCATCTTCCTGCTGGCCTACCGTTCCGGCACCGCGAGACCGTCCGCCGCAAAGCCGCTTTCGCGCAAACCGCTCCCGCGCAAGATCGGACATGCATAACCCGTTAGCGTAACGAGAGCAAATTATTTTCTTGCTAAGTACAAATCAATCGTATCATAAACAAATAGTACATCACCAAATTGTATAATGGCTTCTTTAATTTCATTTTCAACCGATTCTTTTAGGGTCGAGGGCATGCTTCTATGGTCTGAATATGTATTTAGTAATGCAATATAGTCATTCGAAGAAAATGTTCTAGTCAAATGATAAAACTTGACCACGACATCTCGAAATCCATAAGTTTGAATAGTCTTGGAAATAGTGGTATATCTTTCAGTGTCAGCTTCTATCATTTTGGTAGTTGAAGGTCTATATTTTTGATAAATGCCTTGAATCTTCTGATGTAACTCGTCATTTTCTCGTGCTACAAATGGTTTGTTCCAAAATAATGCTAGTGTTCCATCGGTTTTTAGTAATCGATAGACTTTAGGATAACCTATTTCATCTGAAATCCAATGAAATGCAGTAGCTGAATAAATGATATCGATACTTTCATCTGGACATTCAAATTCTTCAAATGGAGTATTGCACACCGCAAAATTTTCATACTCTTGAAACTTTACTTTTGAATATTCTGCAAGGTTTTTTCCTAATTCAATTGCTGTTAACTGACAGCCTGTTTCCAAAAAAGGTCTTGTAGCTTGACCTGTTCCAACACCAATTTCAATTGCTTTTTTGTCTTGCTCCATTTGAGAATACTCCATAATATCTATGAATAATTCATCACAATATGTCGGTCTCCATCTGTCGTAATTCTTCACATCCTCATTAAATGTTAATCGCAGATCCATTCCATACACCCCTCAAAAATTAGTTTTGGATACGGTACACGCCTTTCGCATAGGAACAGGAACTGAAAAAAACCGGGCGGATTTCGCCCGGCTTTCTCTTATTTCTTCACCGTGCCGATTAGCTTGTAGCCGACCCCGCGGATCGAGTCGATCTGCACCGACTCCTGATTCATCTCCAGCTTCTTGCGAAGAGAGCTTACGTGAACATCGACCGTTCGCTGACCCCCGATATAATCGAAGCCCCACACCACGTTCATCAAGTCGTCTCTCGTGATCACGACCCCCGGCCTTTGCACGAGGTAGAGCAGAACCTCGAATTCCTTCGGCCGAAGCGGAATGGCTTCCCCATGAAGGTGAACCTCGTATTTCTCGGGGTAGATCTGCAGGTCTCCGACCTGGATTACCTTCTCGTCGTTCTCCTCCGCATTCAATCCATCATCGGGATGGACGCGCCGAAGTACGGCTGCAACGCGAGCCAGAAGCTCGGCGACACCAAACGGCTTTGTGATGTAATCGTCTGCGCCATGGCGCAATCCCTGCACCACTTCCTCTTCGGCATTGCGGGCGGTCAGGATGATGACCGGCGTCGTGCAGCTCTGCCGACGAAGCTGGCTCAGCACCTCAAAGCCGTTCATTCCGGGCAGCATGATATCAAGGATGATGAGGTCAAAGGAATGGCGAAGGGCGAGCTGAAGCCCCTCTCCGCCGTGATCCACCGCTTGCACCTGGTAGCCTTCCTGCTTGAGATTGTACGTGAGGAGGCGAGACAGCGTGGGCTCGTCCTCCACAACCAAAATTTCATGAGACATGACCGATCCTCCGATCACTGGCATTCTTCGGGATTCATCCCCTTATTGTACCATACAACAGGGTGCATGATTATTGATGGATAACAGGCAGCTCGATGATGAAGGACGAGCCCACGCCGACCGTGCTTTCCACGCGAATGGTTCCCCGGTGCAGCTCCACCAGATGCTTGACGATGGAGAGACCGAGGCCGGTCCCGCCTGAGCTGCGGGAGCGTGCTTTGTCCACCCGGTAAAAGCGCTCGAAGATGCGCGGCAGGTCCTTCTTCGGGATGCCGATTCCGGTATCGGATACCGTAATCCGCACACGGTCATCCTGCTCGTCGATTGCACCCGGCAAATGCTCCGCACGTACGTGAAGCTCGCCGCCCTCCGGTGTGTAGCTGATCCCGTTGGAGAACAGGTTGAGCAGAATTTGACGGAGGCGATCCTCATCTGCCTCCAGGTAGAGCGGCTCATTCAATCGGAGATCCAGATGAATCCGCTTCTTGTCCGCCTCCTTCTGCACCATTCTCAACGAGGAATGCAGGAAGTCGTTCAGATCGATCGGCGAGAAGGCAAGCGGAACGCGACGGGACTCGATCTTGGACAGCTCCAGAATATCCCCGATCAGCCGATTGAGCCGTTCACTCTCGTCATAGATGATCTTCACAAAGGCATGAGCGGTCTCTTCGTCGTCAAGCGCTCCATTCAGCAGCGTCTCTGCAAAGCCCTTGACGGCAGCGATAGGCGTCTTCAATTCGTGGGAAACATTCGCCACAAATTCGCTTCTCATCTTCTCCAAGCGGCGGAAAGCGGTAATGTCGTGCAAGACAACAAGCGCCGCGGCCATCCCGCCCTCTCCGTCCAACACCGGCGTCATGTTGACCTCCATGATTCGCTCCTCCGGGAAGTAGAACACCATCTCATCCCGAAGCGTCTCTCCCGTGGACAGGCAGGTCTGGATGAGGCGAGAGAACTCATACTGCTGGTTCGCGGCCGTATAGGCATGATTCAACAACTCCTCGGCCGTGAAGCCGAGGAATTCCTCCGCCTTCCGGTTCAACAGCATGATCCGCTCCTCGCGGTCAATCATGATGATGCCGCTCTGCATGCTGTCCATGACGCTCTGCAGACGGCTCTCGTTCTCCACGATTCGGCCGAGCTGCGTCTGCAGGCTCTCCGCCATCGTATTGATGGCGTGGCCGAGCTGGCCCACCTCGTCGCGTCCACGGATCTCCACCCGCGAGCGGTAATCGAGGTTGGTGATCTGCTGCGCCACACGGGTGATCTTCTCAAGCGGCCGGGTCAAGCTCCGCGCAATGCGGTAGCTGATGATCCCGGCGATCAAGACGAGGGCCGCAAGCCCAGCCAGCAGGAAGAGCCAGAATCGGCGAAGAGACTCTTCGACGTCCTTCAAGCTCATGGCCAGCCGGATATAGCCGACCACCTTCCCGGATGGATCGGCCACCGCTTCGGAGGCGTACATCATGTTCTGCTTCAAGGTGGCGCTGTGGCGGACCGCGTAGCCGGTCTTACCGATGCCAGCCTCGCGAATTTCCTCGCGATCCAGGTGATTGCCCATATCATGGACGTTGTGGTCCGAGTCGCCGAGCACCTTGCCGTCCGCTCGAATATACGTGACCCGTGAGCCGGCAGACTCTCGAAGCTCCTGGATCTTCGACGTGTAATACGCCTCCGTCTCCGCTTCGGTACCGGTCCGCGCCCAGTCAGAGGTAGCCAGGAGAACGCGAATTTCCCGGTCCATGTTGGTTTCGAGGGAAGCCATGTAGCTGTTGCGCAAGAGCTGGGCGGAGAACAAGCCGGCTGTAAGCACGGATACTCCGATGAGGAGCAGGAATACGAGAGTCAACCTCGTCCGGTACCGCATGAGGCGGCCCCCCTTTTATCATTCATCTGGAAGCCTGTAGCGGCTTTTGCCGCAGGCCGTCTGCACCAGTATAACGGATACTCATTCCGTCATTGTTAAGTGATTGTAAACGGTGCGTAAAAACTGGAGCCCCCTCGTTTGTCAAAGGAAGGCCCGTCTTTTATAATGAATAAGCATTTGGAATTTCCATCGAGAAGGGAGTTCTCCCATGAAGCGCGTCGCTCTCGGTATTTTGGCGGGTCTTGTGCTCACAAGCCTGCTGCTGGCCCACCCCAAGCTACTGGGTGCCAAATCCACCTATCGCAATCAAGTGGCTGTCCTGATGTACCATCATATCGCGGATGACAATACGAGCTCCTCCACCATCACCACTCAGCTGTTCCGCGAGCAGCTTGCTTACCTGAAGCAAGAGGGCTATCAATTCGTCTCCATGCAGCAGGTGGAGGATTTCCTGAACGGTGCTTCCCTTCCGGACAAAGCGGTGCTCGTCACGTTCGACGACGGCTATGACAGCTACTACCGGCTCGGGCTGCCCATCATGAAGGAAATGAACATTCCCTCCATTAACTTTATCATCACTTCGCATCTCCGGCAAAAGCAAACCTCCGGCATTCCCGCCCTCCGTGCGGAGACCATCCGCACGATGCTCGCTGAAACCGAGCTGGCCGAGGTCGGGTCTCATACGGACAACCTGCACAAGCAGGCGGATGGCAAGCCGCTCTTGATCGCACGCCTCAAGCAAGAGGACGGAACGAAGGAGACGGAAGCGAAGTACGAGGAGCGCATCCGCTCCGATCTCAAGGCTTCGCACGAAGCGCTGCAGCAGGTCAATTCAAGAACCCAGAATGTCATGGCTTATCCGTACGGCGTCTTTGATCAGAACTCCCTTCGCCTCATACAAGAAAGCGGGATTGAGTATGGCTTTACCATAGCACCCGGCATGGTAACCCAATCGAGCAAGCCCTATCAGCTTCCCCGCATCAACGCAGGGAGTCCCGATATCACCCCGGAGAAGCTGGACAAGCTCATTCAGAACCGCATCGTGCTTCCTCTCAACAAATGAAAAAAGCTGACGAACCAGGAGCCACTCGGATGGACCCTTGGATCGTCAGCTTTTTTTACAACTTACACGAGAGCAACAACTACATTCTCATCCCTGTCATATTTCCCGATGTGTACTTCCCAAGTCCCCGGTAGAAGAACCAAACCGCAAACCCGGAAATGCCTATTGCGAAGCCGAGTGCTCCCAGCAGGAACGGAACATCCACAGAAGCCTTAAGCAGCTTCAACGGCAAAAAGCTTACGAAGCCCGCAGGAATAAGCGTGAAGAGAAGCGCTTTGCCCAACCCCTTGAAGATATCGGTCGGGTAAACCGTGAACGTAACCAGCGAGTCAAAGAGCATGCCGGAAAGCCCTTCCGTATTCCCCAGATAGAACGCAAGCGACCCGAGAAGAAGCATCACCCCGAAGAAGATCAGGAAGGAGATGAGCAGAGCAAGCATGAATTTCGCGAAGCCCAGCAAGCTCACATCTCCCGCCCAGAAATAGACCAGGAAAGAGAAAAGCAGGTCGCCTACCGCACTCACGTGCATACGGGAGGCCAACACGTTCAGCAGAACCGGCTTGGGCTGCGTGAGATAGGCATCCACTTGCCCAGTTGCAATCAGGTTAGGGAGCCGAAGCACGTTGCCGAAGAAGGTTGCCAGAAGGCCGAAGCCGCCGGCGCTGATCGCCCACATGAGCATGACATCGTTCAGGCCCCAGCCATTCACGAGCTGAAACCGGTCGAAATAAACCCACCAGAAGAACAGCCAGACCGCGTTGTTGATCATCATCGTGCCCACCGTGATCAGGAAGCTGAAGCGAAACTCCATGGCACCCGCCAGATTGAGCTTCCAGCAGAGCTTGATGAAGGAGAGGGTTTTAGCCGCCGTTGACATGAAGCTTTTTCACTCCTTTCCCATACAGAAGCAGTGCCAGAGCGCCCAGCAGGAGGATCCACCCGAGCTGAGTGGCGAGCATACGCGGCAGCTCGGAAGCATCCAACGCCACGGCCATCTTCGCCGGATAGTACAAGACTGTCTGAAAAGGAAGCCATTCGCTCACCCGGCGAAGCAGCGGCGGGAAGATGTCGAGCGGCATCATCATTCCCCCGATGGTGAACAGCAGCTTCCGGTAAACGAACTCCAGGCCTCTCGTCTCCTCGATCCAGAAGGCGCACAAGGCAATCATCAGGTTCAGCAGGAAATTGACGGTGAAGGAGCCGAGGGAAACCGCCAGTAGACCGAGCCAGCCCATGCCGAAGGAGGGAAACCCGAGTACGACAAGCCCGAGCACAAACCCGACAAGCAGGTTTACTCCAAGGCGGAAGTACACTTCGCCCAAATAAGCCGAGTAATGATAGCCGATGTAATGAACGGGCCGGATTAACCGGTACCCTACATCGCCGGATTTGACCTCCTCCTCGATACGGCCAGACAGGCTCGGTGTCGCCAAGGTGATCGACTCGGAGATGATCAGATACCAGATCATTTGAGTGAAGGTGTATCCGGCGATCGTTCGTCCTTCCCCGCTGTAGGTGGCTCCCCAGAGCTGCATGAAGACGTAGATGATGATGACCAGAAAGGAGGTCCGCATGAGGAAGTCCATGATATACGCGACCTGATTCTTGATGGTTACTTTGCCGATGGCGGTGTATTTGCCAAAAGCCGATTGGACGGCGGCTCTCATGCCAGCTCCCCCTCTCTCCTACATCGTTCTTTTAGCTCATCGTTCTGCGAATCCCGCGAATAGATGAAGGTGATGATCTCCTCCATCGCCGGGTCTTCGATGGTGATGTCGACAATGCGCCAATCCTGTACCATTCGCCCAAGGAGTTCATCCATGGAGATCAAAGTGGTGTCAACCGATAACCGGATGCCCGTGCCTTTGCGCTTCACGACCTCAACGCCGGGCAGTTGGAGATCGGGTGCTTCTTCTCGCAGCTTCAGGTGAAGGGTCTTCTTCCCGAGAAAATCGCGCTTCATGTTCCCGACCGAATCGTCCAGAATGACCGTTCCGTGGTTGATGACGATGACCCGCTTGCACAGCTGTTCCACATCGCCCGGATCGTGAGAGGTTAGAAACACCGTGGTTCCCTCCTCGCGATTCAGCTCCCGGATCAGTTCCCGAATGCGCTGCTTGACTACGACGTCGAGGCCGATCGTCGGCTCGTCGAGGAACAGGACCTCCGGTCGGTGAAGCAGTGAGGATGCAATTTCGCAACGCATGCGCTCGCCGAGTGAAAGCTTGCGGACCGGCGTCTTCAGATAAGGTCCCAGCTCAAAGCGATCGACAAGGAGCTGGCGCCTCGCCAAGAAGTCCGCCCGCGGAAGGTCATAGATGCGGCCCATGAGCTCGAACGTATCCTCCGGCGGCAGGTGGTACCACAGCTGAGACTTCTGCCCGAAGACGCAGCCGATCTTGTAGGCGAGCTGCTTTCGGTCTTTCCACGGACAGAACCCCAGCACATCGGCTGTACCGGCGGAAGGGTGGAGAATCCCCGACAGCATCTTGATGGTCGTTGACTTGCCAGCCCCGTTCGGGCCTAGAAAGGCAAGCGTCTCTCCCCGATTCACCTCAAAGCCGATGGAATGAACCGCCTGTTTCTCCTGGAACCGCGGATGAAAGAGCGACCGAACGCTGCCCGATAAACCCGGTTCCTTGTCCTTGACGCGAAACGTCTTCGTTAATCCTTCCACTTGAATGACTGCCATGTGATGCCCCCCTTATTTTGGTTCCAAATCCACTTTCTTGCACTAAAGTCAAAAAGACCTCCGGCCGTTCCGCCCGGTATGGCGGAACTTGCCGAAGGTCTTTTATCCCTACGGTGTAGCGCCAGCGTATCGCGGCGGCGCCTGGCTTCGCTCGGTCCGCCTGCAGCAAGCTGCGCGGCCCTAGAAGCCCTTCCCCTTTGATTGTTCAACATACTATCATGTTTTTTCCAGAGGAGCAACGATTTTTTACATGTCTTGTCAGGTATTACAATCGTCCTTCCAGAGAAGACAGATTCAATAGATAACGCTCGCTGCATGATCTTCGCAAGCCTGATCTTCTTGAGCCTATGGACAGCCAGCCCGTGTGCTCTCTCATACTCTGCAGCTATAAGCCGCTATGAGTCGCTGTGAGCCTCTGCTCGTCCAGCGCCTTTCCCGCGCTGAAGGTTCCGAAGGTCGCGCCACTGGATCAAGCGGATGTTCTCCTCCTGGAGGACAGCTTGGACCAGCGGATCGCGAAAGACATGGAATTCCATCTCGCGTCTTGCTGCATGCTCGTGAATCGCGGCAAGCTCCTCCGTCGCTCTTGCCGGATGAAGGATGATCTCACTCACCCCCGGCTGCATGGAGCGGATCAGCTCCACCATCTGATTCCGAAAGGACTCGTATGCTTCTTCGGGTTCGGTTGAGAACGGCAAAGCCCGTATATAGTCGACGATTACGACTCCCCTCTCATCCGCCATCCCGGCCTGCTCCCGGGTTCGTTCCACCAGCTCCGGCGAAGGGAGCTCACCGGGAGAAACACGCGGATGGCGGGACATCCGAAACGGCAGCCCGTATTCGCGGCACAGATCAAGCACCGGATGCAGGAAATGACGGCCGGTAGCCGGCCCGTATACACTCAGCATGTGATTATCCAGGTGCGTCACATCAACGCCCATCCGCAGCGCAAGCTCGATTTGATTGCGCAATTCCCGGGCAAGCTGGCCATCTTCGGCGTTTTGCTCGATAGGCAGAACAGATTCAGGAAAATACCCTTCTTGTGTAACAAGGGAATCTGTTGCGGCATCCCGTGTGACCGGTCCCCACTTGTAGGCGGCCCACTCACTCGTCAACGTAAGATGCACGCCCACGTCGATATTCGGATGGGATGCGCTCCAGAGCGCCGCTTCCTTTGCCCAGGGACAAGGCATCATGAGGGTCGTGGAGGAGATCGCTTTCTCCTCCAGAAGCTGCTTGATGGCTTCATTGCCGGCCCGGCACATGCCGAAATCGTCTGCATTGACCAGGAGGAGACGGTCCTCCGGTCCATACCCCAACGCTTCTCCTACCTTCATGCCGATCATCCTCTCTTGAGCTGTTACCCGTGCTCATGCTCATACTTGAAACTACGGTTCCAGCCGCTCTTCAGTTTAGCACAAAATGGCTTGACTGGCCCCCAAGGGTTCACCCTACAATGGCTTCAGAGGTGATGATCCCATGTTGATGCACGAGCTGTGCAAGGAGTGCGGACTGACCAAGAAAGCCATTCACTATTACCTGGAGCAAGGCTTATTGAGCGCGGAAAAGGATGAGAGCGGCTACTACCGGTTTACAACCGAGGACGCGATACGATTGAGAGAGGTGGCCCTCCTCCGCAAGCTGGGAGCCGGCATTCCGATCATTCGGCAGATCCTCGACGCAGAGAACAAGGAGCAAGCGCTGCGGGGGTTCCGCGAACAGGTCGTCAGCGAATTCGCTCGGCGAAAAGCGCAAGAAGAGGTGATTGCGTTTTGGCTCGATCATCCGGATGATATCGAGAGAGCCCGCCGCTATGCCGAGGAGACACTGGATGAGTCGCTCAGCGTAGGTCAGCGCCTTACGCTTGCTTTTCCCGGAAGCTATGGCCTTCTCCTCCGTTTTCACTTCGGCTCCTTCCTGCTGGAGCCGCTCCGTACCGACCAACAAAAGCAAGCCTATACCGAGATCGTTTCGTATCTGGATCAGGTGGAAGCTGCCGGGTTTCCAGAGGACTTGGCCCGTGAGCTGGAGGCTGCATTCGAGGGGTTAACGGAGGATGACCTCAAAGCCATCATGGAGAATCGCAATCGGCAAATCGAACATGTGGATACCTTCCTGCAGGAAACAGGGCCAGACTTGTCCGCCTATATCGCCTATCAACAAACAGAGGAGTTTCGATCCAGTCCAGCTTACCGCCTCCAGCAGCAGCTCACCGCCTTCCAGCAAGCGACCGGCTATAAAGAGCGTTTCCTCGCCAACCTGTGCATACTGAGTCCCTCCTATCAGGTTTTCTGTGAACAGATGGCTGCGGCCAATGAGAAGCTGTTGGAGATGTACCCGGAGGCGAAGAACCTGATTTGAGAATACCCTACCGGTTCCAGACAACGAAAGCCCTCGCTTCTCCGTAATTCCGGAGAGGCAAGGGCTTTCGTTATTCATCACTTTGATTATTAAATAAGAATAACTCTTGCATCCAGATGAAGAATAAGACGCGGTGAACGCGTCTTGTTCTTTTCCCGATCGAGCCGCATGGCCGACCCGGGCCGCTCCCCCAGCTTACCCGGTCGGATGCTGCGGCACCGCTATTCTTATCAAGGGCATGCGTCCCTTCCGTCTTATCTTCCCTGTAGTCTTAGCGTTACTTGCCTTGCTGCATATGATGGATGACGGCATCGGCGAATTCAGAGGTCTTCACCTTCGTCGCCCCTTCCATCAAGCGAGCAAAATCATAGGTTACGGTCTTGGCATCAATGGACTTCTCCAGCCCCTTGTAGATCAAGTCCGCTGCTTCCTGCCAGCCCAGATGCTCCAGCATCATGACGCCTGACAGGATAACCGAACCCGGATTCACCACGTCTTGATCCGCGTATTTCGGCGCCGTACCATGCGTCGCTTCGAAGATGGCGTGCCCCGTCACGTAGTTAATGTTTGCGCCGGGGGCAATTCCGATCCCGCCCACCTGTGCAGCCAGGGCATCGGACAAGTAATCGCCGTTCAGATTCAACGTGGCGATGACATCGAAATCCTTTGGCCTGGTAAGCACCTGTTGGAGGGTTATGTCGGCGATCGCATCCTTGATGATGACCTTGCCGGCGTCTTCCGCGGCCTTTTGCGCTTGATCCGCCGCTTCCGTACCCGATTCCGCCTTGATGCGGTCATATTCGTTCCAGGTGAAGGTCTTGTCGCCGAATTCCTTCTCGGCCAACTCGTAGCCCCAGTTCTTGAAGGCGCCTTCCGTGAACTTCATGATGTTCCCCTTGTGGACAAGGGTCACGCTCTTGCGGTCATGCTTGATCGCATACTCAATGGCTGCGCGCACAAGCCGCTCGGAGCCTTCTCGCGAAACCGGCTTGATGCCGATGCCGGACGTCTCCGGGAAGCGAATCTTGTTCACGCCCATCTCTTCCTGAAGGAAGCGAATGACTTTCTTCACTTCTTCGGAGCCTTCCTTGTATTCGATCCCGGCGTAGATATCTTCCGTGTTCTCCCGGAAGATGACCATATCGACATGCTCCGGATGTTTGACCGGAGATGGAACTCCATCAAAGTACCGGACGGGACGCAGGCAGACATAGAGATCCAGCTCTTGGCGCAGGGCCACGTTCAGCGAGCGAATCCCGCCTCCGATCGGTGTTGTGAGCGGTCCCTTAATCGCGACAATGTACTCATCAATGGCCGTCAGCGTATCCTTAGGCAGCCATTCTCCAAACTCGTTGAATGCTTTCTCACCGGCAAATACTTCGTACCAGGCGATCTTCTTTTGCCCGCCGTAAGCGATGTCAACGGCTGCATCGAGTACACGGCGAGAAGCTTTCCAAATGTCGCGCCCCGTTCCATCCCCTTCGATGAACGGAATGATCGGATGATTCGGCACCTTCAGCTTGCCGGACTCAATCGTAATGCGTTCTCCTTCCGTTGGAAGGGCGTACTTTTCAAATTGCGGCATCTCCACTTATCCTCCTTGAAAATCGGCAGGTCCCGCCCCTATGTATCATGGGAGCAAGCAGCGCTCGGCGGCACTTTACCGGTAGTCGACTGGAACGTACTTCTGGTCCGCCTTCCCGACGTATTCGGCTCGGGGACGAATGATGCGATTATTCTCATATTGCTCTAAAATATGTGCGGTCCAACCGGAGCAACGGCTGATGGCAAAGATCGGCGTGAACAAATCACGCGGAATACCGAGAATGGTATAGACAGATGCCGAATAGAAGTCCACATTCGGCCTCAATCCTTTGAGCCCGAATACCAGGCCTTCAATCTTCACGGACATGTCGTACCATTTCAGGTTCTCCGTCCGCTTGCCCAATTCATAGGACATCCGCTGGAGATGCTTGGCCCGAGGGTCGCCTCCCTTGTACACCCGATGCCCAAACCCCATCAGCTTCTCCCGGCGCTCCAGCTTGCCCCGAACATAGTCATCGATCTGATCGATGGAGCCGATCTCCTCCAGCATCGCCATGACTCCTTCATTGGCACCCCCGTGCAGAGGACCCTTCAAGGTACCGATGGCCGAGGTCACGCCGGAATAGATATCGGACAATGTCGCGACCGTCACCCGGCTGGCAAAGGTAGAAGCATTTAATTCATGGTCCGCGTGCAGGACAAGGGCTTTATCCAGCGCCTTGATCGCTACGGCATCGGGTTCGGAGCCCGTCAGCATGTACAGGAAATTCTCTGCAATGGAAGCGCCTTCTTTTGGAGATATAGGGTCATCCTGGTTGCGTAATCTAGCATAGGCGGCTACGATTGTCGGAATTTGAGCCTGCAGCCGTGCGGCTTTGCGATAGTTTGCTTCCGGGCTCATGTCCTCTGCCTCGGGGTCATAGATGGCAAGCGAAGAAACCGCCGTGCGAAGAACGGCCATGGGGGTAGTATTCCGCGGAACCAGCTTTAGAATGTCGATAACGGGAGCCGGGACGGCCGCACTGGCACTCAACTCCGCCTTCAGTTGAATCAATTCGGAGTGACTGGGCAGCTTGCCGTACCAGAGGAGGTATATTACTTCCTCGAAGGTGGCGTGATCCGCCAAATCGTCGATGTCGTATCCGCGATAGGTTAACACACCGTCCACAATGGAGCTAACCGACGTAGTCGCGGCAACGATTCCTTCCAACCCTTTCGTGGCTGTCATCCTTCTCACTCCTTTTCCCTGGTCTCATGCTGGAGCAGCATGAACGAACGGTAGCTCACTACTCATCATAAAGGATTTTTACAATCTTGTGAATGAAACGAACATAAAACTTCATTATCGCGTGATAAAAGAAAATTGTTTCAAAACTGTGAACGTTTTCTTGCTCATTCTACCTTCTTACCCCGAACGAGCTGATTTTGAATCGGGTATATAGGAACGACCGCTGTTACCAGCGGTCGAATTTCATGCGTCCTTTGCGAATGAGGTGATTCAGGTATAGCACAAACAGGCGTTTGGCGAGCGGTCGGGTAAGCGGAAGCAGCAAAACAAGGCCGATCACATCGCTCAAAAATCCAGGAACCACGAGAAGGATTCCCCCGATAATGACACACATACCGTCCAGCAGTTTATCCGCTGGAACCCGACCCTGTGCCAAATCCTGAGAGAGCTCCTTCCAGACGTAGGACCCTTCTCTCTTTGCCATGTAAAGGCCCGCCACTGCCATGAGCAAGAGCAGGAGCAGCGTCTGCCAGCCACCTAGCCAGCGGCCAACCGTAACGAGGCCCCACACTTCTACAGCGGGAACGACGATGAACAGAGCGGGCAGCAATCGAATCATAACCGTCCTCCTTGCCGCTTCCGGCCTGTGGATAAAAAACCGACCGGCAGCGGTATTCTGCCGGTCGGTTTTCACTCATAGGGAAAGCTTATGGTGTTGAATTAAAGAACGTTTGCTTTGCCGGAGTAGATGAAGCCTTGTTCTGCGTAGATGGATACTTCTTGTCCATCCTTGAACAGGGACAGTGCGTTTTCAACTCCGATGATAACCGGCTTGCTCAGGTTCAGGCCAACGACAGCTGCGTGGGAGGTAATGCCTCCAGCTACTGTGATGACACCGGCTGCCTTTTCAAAAGCAGGCATGTAGTCCTTGTCCGTACCCGGAGCAACCAGGATGGAGCCTTCGGTTACTTTCTCAATCGCTTCCTTGGCGTTGTTGGCCACCACTACTTTACCCGTAGCGGATTGGCTTCCGATGCCTTGAGCCTTGGCGATCAGTTCGCCGACATGGTTGACCTTGATCAGGTTCGTGGAGCCCGATCCGCCTACCGGTACACCGGCAGCGACGATGACGAGGTCACCCAGGTTGACATGTCCGAGCTTGCGAGCTGCGTCCAGAGCGGTTTCGACCATTTCGTCGGAGGAACCGGACAGTTCGCCGAGAACCGGGAACACGCCCCATACGAGGTTCAGGCGGCGAGCGATCTTATCGCTCGTCGTGTAAGCGATGATCGGAGCAGCCGGACGATATTTGGAGACCATGCGAGCGGTGTAGCCGGTCTCGGTGATCGTCACGATAGCCTTGGCATCGAGGTCGATCGCGGAGTTGGCAACGGCTTGGCTGATGGCTTCGGTTACGGTCGTTTGTTGTTGACCGGCACGTTTCAGGAAGATCTCACGGTGCTCGAGAGCTTGTTCAGCGCGCTCTGCGATGCGAGCCATCGTGGTGACGGATTCGATCGGGTATTTCCCAGCAGCGGATTCCCCGGACAGCATAACGGCGTCGGTTCCGTCGAGGATGGCATTGGCCACGTCGTTGGCTTCGGCGCGCGTCGGGCGCGGGTTGCGTTGCATGGAGTCGAGCATTTGGGTAGCGGTGATAACCGGCTTGCCCAGTGCGTTACACTTGCGGATGATTTCCTTTTGAACGTGCGGAACTTCTTCAGCCGGAATTTCTACGCCGAGGTCGCCGCGAGCAACCATGATGCCGTCGGACACTTCGATGATTTCGTCGAGGTTGTCTACGCCTTCTTGGCTTTCGATCTTGGAGATGATTTGAATATGAGTCGCGTTGTGCTTTTCGAGCAGCTCGCGGATTTCGAGAACGTCGCTTGCCTTACGAACGAAGGAAGCTGCGATAAAGTCGATGCCTTGTTCGATCCCGAAGATGATGTCGTTCGCGTCCTTCTCGGTGATCCCCGGCAGGGAGATCTTCACGTTCGGAACGTTGACGCCCTTCTTGCTCTTGATCGTACCGCCGTTGGCAATGCGGCAAACGATTTCGGTGCCTTGAACGTCGGTAACTTCCAGACCGATCAGGCCGTCGTCGATCAGGATCGTGGATCCAACTTCAACGTCCTTCGGCAGGTCGGTGTAGGTCACGGTGATGCGGTTCTTGTCACCCAGAATTTCTTCGGTGGTGAGGGTCAGGGTTTCGCCGGTCACGAGTTCAATCGGCTCTTCCTTCAGCTTACCGGTCCGGATTTCCGGTCCCTTCGTGTCGAGCAGGATCGAAGCGCTCTTGTTGAGCTTAGCGCATGCCTTGCGAAGGTTAATGATCCGGTTGCCGTGCTCTTCAAAGTCTCCGTGGGAGAAGTTGAGGCGCATGACGTTCATGCCGGCTTGGAGCAGCTTGGTAAGCATTTCTTCGGATTCGCTGGACGGACCGATGGTGCAGACGATCTTTGTTTTTCGCATGTAGGTTTCCTCCTAAAGTTTGCACTTACACGGGCATAATATATATTTTACGCTTGGGGGAGCGAAAATATCGAGCAGGCTTACCGCAGAACAAACGGTCCGCGTCCCCCGTCATGCGGGAGACTCGTCCGTTCTGCTGAAGCTCCGGGGTCTTCGCAGAGGGGACCTTCGGAGCATTTCCTATGGGATTACAGGGGGGCTTGCAGGAAGTCGTAGGCCCCGATCTGCCGGAATTTCCGGTAGCGGTCCTCCTTCAGCTCGTCGGGGCTCATCTGCGAGAGCACTTGTAAATGCTCCAGCAGCTTGCCTCTTAAGAGCTCTGCCTGCTTCTTCAAATCGCGATGAGCTCCGCCGCGAGGCTCGGGAACGATGTCGTCGATCACACCTAGCTCGAGAATATCCTGAGCCGTGATCTTCATCGATTCCGCCGCCTCCATAGCGCGACTCGAATCCTTGTACAGGATGGAAGCAGCCCCCTCGGGCGAGATGACGGAATAGATCGCATGCTCGAGCATGAGCACCCGGTTGCCGACGCCCAGCGCCAGCGCTCCGCCGCTTCCGCCCTCCCCGATCACCACGCAGATCACGGGCACGCGAAGAAGCGACATCTCCAACAGATTGCGGGCGATTGCTTCCGATTGGCCGCGCTCCTCCGCCGATGAGCCGGGATAGGCGCCTGTTACGTCAATGAAGGTAACAATCGGCCGACGGAACTTGTCCGCTTGCTTCATCAGGCGCAGAGCCTTGCGGAAGCCCTCTGGGTGAGGCATGCCGAAGTTACGGGCGAGGTTGTCCTTCGTGTCCCTGCCCTTCTGATGGCCCATCACCGTGACGGGGATTTCCCCCAGTTTGGCGATGCCGCCTACGATCGCCTGGTCGTCGCCGAACAGTCGATCGCCGTGAAGCTCAATAAAATCAGTGAAGACGGATTGGATATAGTCAAGCGTCGTAGGACGCTGTGGACTCTTGACGATCTGAATCTTCTGCTTGACGCTTAAGCTGGAGTAGATTTCTTCTTCCAAAGCCTTGTATCTCTCTTCGAGACGGGCGATTTCGTCGGAAAAATCGATCTGCTTCTCGGCTCCGAACTTGACCAGTTCGTCGATCTTGCCGCGAAGCTCCGCAATCGGCTGCTCAAAGGGCAGTTCACCGGCCATGGATCGGAACCTCCTTCACCGTGTGGAAGTCGAGGAGCTTGATCAACGTGGCACGAAGGTCCTTCCGATGCACAACCTTGTCCAGATGGCCGTGCTGAAGATTGAATTCCGATGTTTGGAAATTATCCGGCAGCTTTTGACGAATCGTCTGTTCGATGACCCGCCGTCCCGCGAACCCGATAACGGCTCCCGGCTCCGCCAAGATAATATCGCCCAAGGTGGCAAAGCTCGCGCTGACGCCTCCCAGGGTAGGATCGGTCAGGATGGATATGTAGAGCCCCCCCGACTCGCTGAACCGGCCAAGCGCTGCACTCGTCTTGGCCATCTGCATGAGGGAGAGAATGCTCTCCTGCATGCGTGCTCCACCAGAGGTAGAGAAGATGATCAAGGGATACTGCTTCTGCATGGCGGCTTCGGCAGCCCGGACGATCTTCTCGCCGACCACACTGCCCAGCGTTCCGCTGAAAAACTCAAAACTCATGATGCAAACCACGACAGGGAAACCCCCGATGGTCCCTTCTCCGGTGATGACGGCGTCCCGCATGCCGGTCTTCTCCATCATCTGTTCCGTCTTTTGCGGATATCCAGGAAAAGACAGCGGATCCTTTGATATCATGTCTTCATCATATTCGAAGATCCTTCCGCCGTCGAGCAGCATATCTACCCGCTCCATGGCATTGAGGACGAAATGATAGCCGCAGCTGGAGCACACCTTGTAATTCTTCATGAGCTCCATATTGAATTGAATGGCCCCGCACTTGGGGCACTTGTTCATGAGCCCTTCCGGAATCTCGCGCCGGGTCTTCTCTGAAGGGATCGTTGCGTACTTGCGTTTTTTCTGTAACAAGTCCTTTACCTTTAGCACAAAGACACCTCGCAAGGCTTATTTCAACCGCAAGAAATCATCGGTGCAGGATCGTGCCGAGCACTTCCTGTACCTCCAAGACTTCTCCTTCGGGCACGAGAATTTCAAACTGTGTCTTGGTCAGGTTGATGGCATTCACCTTGACCAGGAACCCTTCCTCCGTCAATTTGGTTTTGATACGCTCGGCAATCTTGGCGGTCTGAGCGATGTAAATGACCGTCCACATGCGTATATAACCTCCCCGAACCCTGCTTCGTAAGCCTGTACAATAGAGTCATCATAGCACAACCGCTATTTCAGCCGCAAGAAAACAAAACGGCAGAGGGAGCCTCTGTTCAGCGGGTGTGATCCCGTATGGGGTCTATTCGCATGGTTTTTTCGGGTTTTTCTTGCGTGGAGGAAACTTTCTTAATTGACTCTCGCAGATTCTTCTCCCATCAGCCTCTCGATCGCCAAGATCAGTTCCGGCGACGGTTTAACGTTGTACTTGTCGTTCAAGGCCATCGTTTTCTGCTGCCGCTCGTAGAAGAGCACCACCGGCAGAGGACCGCTGTTGGCCTGCAAAAGCTCCTGCAGCTGCACGAGGCGATCCGGCTCTTCCCGATCCAGCCTGATCTTGATGAACACCTTCTGGCTGCGCGCGGGCTTTGGAGAGGTCGTCCGCAGGGATGAAGCTCCGGCGGCTGGCTGTACCGGCTTGCGCGGCTCGCTCTGTGAGGAGCGCTCTCCCGCAGCAGCCGTCTGGGCAGCGGCCGCCGTCTGGCGAACGCCGCCTCGGGAAGGCTCCGTTCGTAGCGGAGCCTGCGTCTGGGTGCGTCCAGTCGGGGGAACCGTTCGTCCGGCTGCCTGAGAAGCCGGAGATGGCTCGCCGCCTCGGCTTGCTGCCGAGCCCCTGCCTGCACTCAAAGCTCCGCCGGATGCCGAAACAGCGCTTCGGTTGCTCGCCCGACGAAGGAAGCGAAGCTCTCGGGGATCGACACTTTCGTCGATCTTCACCAGCTGCTCGGCGAGGAGCTTCACGCCGTCCTCCTCCTGCTGAACCTTGGCCCGAACGGCGAACAGCCGCCCCTTTTCCATCTGGCTGCGAATCTCCTTCCAGACGCTGGAGAACACCACAACCTCCACATGGTCAATCCGGTCTTCCAGCTCGAGGAAAGCCATCTGCTGGCCTTTCTTGCTGACGATTTCCTTCAGCCCGATGACTCGCCCGGCCACGACGGTTTCCTTCCCGTCCGAGAGCTCGCTGAGGTAAGAGATGGGGTCCGGATCGACCTCCCGCAGCAGCTCCTCGTAATCATCCAGAGGATGCCCCGACAAATAGAGTCCGAGAAGCTCCCTCTCCATCTCCAGCTGTTGAGTCTTGGAGTAAGGCCGGATATCGGGCAGCTCCACCTCCCAATGAACCTCCTCGGTCAGCCCGAAGAGATGGAGCTGCAGGTCGTCCCGCTCCTTTTTCCACTTGAGGGCGGTATCGACCGTCTCGTCCAACATGGCGACGGCCTGAGCCCGATGAGCCGAGAAGCCATCCATTGCCCCGCCCTGGATGAGAGACTCGATGACCCGCTTGTTGCATACGCGCAGATCCACGCGGCGGCAGAGGTCGAGCAAATCTGCATACGGCCCCTCTTGTCTGGCGGAGACAATCGCCTCGATGGCTTGGGTGCCGACATTCTTCACAGCGGCGAGCCCAAAACGAACCCGGCCGGATACCGGCGTAAACGTGATGCCGCTCTCGTTCACATCCGGCGGCAGCACCTCGATGCCCATCCGCCTGCACTCGTCGACGTATTCCGCCACTTTGCGGTGACTGCCCATGTTCGCCGTCAGCATGGAAGCCATGAACGGCGTGGGGTAGTGCGCCTTCAGGTAGGCGGTCTGATAGGCGAGCACGCCGTAGGCGGTCGCATGCGCGCGCGGGAAGCCATAGTCGGCGAAGCGGAGGATCATCTCATACACTTTATACGCATCCTCGTCCGAATATCCCTGTTTTCGGCAACCGGAGGCAAAATGTTCCCTCTCCCGGTCCAACACCTCGCGCTTCTTCTTGCTGACCGCACGGCGAAGCAAATCCGCCTCTCCCAGAGAGAAGCCGGCCATGAGCGAAGCGATCTGCATGATCTGCTCCTGGTAGACGATGATGCCGTAGGTATCTTCGAGAATGGGCCGCAGATCGGGATGCGGATACACCACTTCCGCGAGCCCATGCTTGCATTCGATATAGCGCGGGATGAATTCCATCGGCCCGGGCCGGTAAAGGGCGAGCACGGAGACGATGTCCGCAAAGCTCGACGGCTTCATCTCCTTCAGCACCCGGCGCATGCCCGGCGATTCGAGTTGAAAGATGCCGGTGGTCTCGCCGTGGCCGAGCAGCTCGAACGTCGCGACATCCTCAAAGCCCAGCTTTGCAAAGTCGAGCGCCTCGCCGGTCTCCTGCTGAATCCAATCGAGGGTCCGCTCGATGATCGACAGGGTTCGGAGGCCGAGGAAGTCCATCTTGAGCAGTCCGATGGCCTCCAGGTTCTCCATCGTAAACTGCGTGAGCGCCGTCTTCTCGGAGCCCTCCTGGAGGGGGACGTAATGGGTGAGCGGCTCACGCGAGATCACCACCCCCGCCGCATGCGTCGAGGCGTGGCGGGGCATTCCCTCCACCTTCATGGCGAGGTCGATCAGGCGGCGGGTGGACGCCTGCCGTTCGCACTGCGCCCGAAGGTCGGGGTTCAGCTCCAGCGCCTGCTTCAGGGTAACCCCCAGGCGCTGGGGAATCATCTTGGCCGCGCGGTCGACCTCCGCGTACGGCAGATTCATCACGCGGCCGACATCCCGGACGGCTCCCTTCGCCGCCATCGTGCCGAACGTGATGATCTGGGCCACATGCTCGTGGCCGTACTTGGCCACCACATAGTCGATCACTTCGTCGCGCCTCTCGTCGCTGAAGTCGACGTCAATATCGGGCATGCTGATCCGCTCCGGATTCAGAAAGCGCTCGAACAGCAAGTTGTGGCGGATCGGGTCCACATCGGTGATGCGGAGAGAGTAGGCGACGAGGCTCCCTGCGGAGGATCCCCGTCCGGGGCCGACCGCAATCCCGTTCTCACGGGCATAGCGGATGAAATCCCACACGATGAGGAAATAATCGGCGAAGCCCATCGACTCGATGACGCCAAGCTCATAGGCCAGCCGCTCCCGGCGGGTGCACGCAAGGTCGGATTCGCTTCCGATCGCGGACGCATCCTCCGGAAACCGCTCCGCGAGCCCCTCCCGGCACAATTGCCTCAGATAAGCGGGGGCATCCATTCCCTCAGGCATGGGACGGAATTCCGGCAGGATGGAGCGGCCGAATTCCAGCGTGAGCGTGCATTTGTCCGCGATGCGCTGCGTATTCGCCAACGCCTCCGGCAGATGAGGAAAAAGCTCCGCCATCTCTGCCGGGCTCTTCATATAGAGCTCCTGCACGGTCATCTTGAACCGGTCCGGGTCATCCAGCGTCTTGCCCGTTCCAATGGCGAGCAGGATATCCTGGACCTCGTGATCCTCCTGGCGCAGATAATGAACATCGTTCGTGGCAACAAGCGGAATGCCCGTTTCCTCGGACAGGGCGATCATGCCCTGCACGATCTTCTTCTGCTCCATCATGCCGTGATCCTGAATCTCCAAATAAAAATCGTCGCCGAACATGGCGCGATAGCCTTCTGCTGCCGTCCGTGCCTCTTCCATCTTCCCTTGCAAAAGAAGCTGAGGGATCTCCCCCTTGAGGCAGGAGCTCAGGCAGATGAGGCCTTCGGCATGCTTGGCCAAGTGCTCCTTGTCAATGCGAGGCCGATAATGGAAGCCGCGCAGATGCGCAACCGAGACCAGCTCCATCAGGTTGCGGTACCCCGTCTCGTTCTTCGCCAGCAGGATCAGGTGGCTGGTCGGCTGCTCCTGCCGGGACCCGCGCTCTGTAAGCTTCCCGCTCGCGAGATAGACTTCGCAGCCGAGGATCGGCTTCACCCCGGCCTCCCGGCACGCCTTATAGAATGGGATCGCTCCGTACATGACCCCGTGATCGGTCAGCGCCAGCGCGGACATGCCGAGTTCAGCGGCGCGAGCCGCCAACTCACGGATGCGCGCCGCTCCGTCCAGTAGGCTGTATTCACTGTGAACGTGTAAATGGACGAATCCGCTCATGACCGGCTCCTCCTGTCGATTCTTGTTCCCTCTAGTGTACCATACACCTACCCAATAGGCGAACCCACATTCGCATCACTCTGTTACGAAAGTCACGGATTATTGGTACGGGGCTTGCTATACTTCCCTCCATACGAATAAATGGTGCTGCAACGAGCGTCAGCAGCTTTTCCCCATCCCTTTTGAAATGAGGTGTTCGAGATGTCCCGCTTGAGGGCACACCTTCATCTGTTCAGCGGAACCGGAAATACCGCCCGCGCAGCCTCCATGATTAGAGAACGATTGGAGCTCGCTGGCTACGAGACCGGCTTGACTCGCATGGACCAGAAACCCTTGCCTTGTGAAGACTCCGCCTCCTTGCATGTCGTTCTCTTTCCCATGTACGGCTTTGACGCCCCTACTCTCGTTCATCGTTACTTGCATAAGCTCGCGGCTCCTCCCGGGGCACGCGCCGCTATCCTTGCTGTCGGAGGCACGGAAGGGGAAATCCCGGGGAATGAGGGCATTTCCTTGTACCGGACGTCTAAGCTATTACGCAAACGCGGGTTTACGGTATTTCACGCCTCTTTGGTCTCCTACCCGAACAACTGGGTCCAATTCGTCTCGGCTCCCGACGAACAGAGCAACGCCCGTATTTGCCGAAAAGCAGACGCTGAGGTAGAGAGGATCGCGGATCAGCTCGTAAAAGGAACCGTGTCTTTCAAAAAGCAAAGTGGAGCGATGCGGCTTCTGTTCTCCTTCATCTCGTTCGGCTATCGCCATGTAGGTCGCCGGATGCTCGGCAAGCTCTTTGTGGCGGATTCGCGCTGCAACGGCTGTTCTCGCTGCGCCCGAACATGCCCCATGGGCACCATCTCCATGAAAAAGGGCGTCCCGAGCTGGAACTGGTCCTGCGCAGGATGCCAACGCTGCATCAACACCTGCCCGCGCGAGGCGATTCAATCCTCCACCGCCAAGCTTCTTCTACAAGGCATCGCCTCCTTGCTTCCCATTTGGCCGGCTATCTGGCTTGGAAGTGCGCTGCCTCTTCCCTCCTGGGCCGCCTGGATCGCAGCCCTTGCCGGGTACTCCATTGCTTGTTTGGTCCTCCTTCCTCTAACCAGCCGCTTGGTCGAGGCGGCGGAAGCACGCCCCGCCGTCCGCCGGTTTGTCGCACGCGGCCCCAGCGTGCGCCATCGCCGCTACCGAGGCCCGTCCGCATAATCTTGTCCCGTCCGGCATAATCATTAAGAGACTGCGACAACTCCTAAGCAATATCGTCGGAACGGGAAGGGGCGTCTCCATGAATGCCTTTGTCGTCAAATGGATTCTCGATTTCTTCATCGCTTTCGGCATCGTAGCGGGAGGAAGTCTGCTCGCGGGCATCGGAGCGGTGCTCATGCTTCAGCCTCCTTCCTCCGTCATGGAGAGCGTAGCTTCCAATATTAAAATCTGGGCGATGGTTGCAGCGGCTGGCGGGACGATTGATCCGATCCGGATCATCGAAACCAATTTTCAGGAAGGCTACCTCTCTCCGGCTATCAAGCAAATTCTTCTCTTCGCCAGCTCCTTCATCGGTGCGCAGCTCGGGTACACGCTCATCCATTGGCTGTGCGGCGGAACCAACCGATCATGAGGGTGCCTCCGTTCGACCGTTATCCCTCGCTGCTCATTGCGGCTGCGATCTTCGCCACCGGCTTCCTCACGGGATGTGCCGCCTACCTGGGCCTTCATCAGCATCACTTCAACCTGGTCGTCGTTCAGAACGCCAGGCTGGAGAGTGAGCTGGAGCAAGCGCGAGAAGCGCTGCGTGCGCAGGCTAATCTTCGCAGCAAGCAATCCACGGTCTCCCAGGTGAAGGTGCTCCTGGACCCGTCCCAAAGCGACGAATTGGACGAATGGACCGAGAACGCCATTCGCAAAGCGGTTCATGAGGACTTCCAATCCGCCATCGGCAGTTCTGCGACCTCCATTCGTTCAACCCCGCAGGTCTTCCTGAAGCTTGCGGACGGGAAGATCTACACGGGCATACGGGGCAAGGAATACCGCGTGCGCGTCGAGACGATGGTCATCGTCCAATCCGAGCTTACCGTCTGGATCAATGCCAAGGGGCATGTGAATCCAGGCCTATAATACGAAAAGGACGGCTCCGCCATCGGCAGAACCGTCCTTTTGTATAGAGAAGCCCGTGAATCCATGAGGCAGCCTTACTGATCGTCGAAGACATGGGCCGTAACCAGCGACTTGGCGACCAGTCGATCCTCGGAATACAAGCTCACTTCGATCTTGGCGAACTTCCGGCTGACCTCCAGAATCTCCGGCTTGATGATGAGCTCGCTCTCCATCTGAACCGGATGCAGGAAGTACGTAGAGATGTTATCGATGACCAGGTCGCCCTTTTTATTGCGCTCCGCTATCCGATATGCGGCTTGTGTGATCAGCGTGGTGAGCACCCCGGAGGAGACCGTGCCGAGCTGGCTGGTCATTTGGGGGGACATTTGCCCCCGATAGCCGATGCGCTCGTCTTGAACGAACTCCGAGAACGGCTCCCAGATCTGGTCGTCGAACGTTTCGCCCATCTGCGGCTGCCGCTGAATGTATTGCAGCACCTTCATCACTTCGGTTCGGCTGACCGTACCGAGGAGCTTGCGCCCGTTATCGACGACGGGCAGCAGATCAATCCCCTCCCACATCATCAGGTGGGCGGCCGAAGCGACCGATGTCCGGAGGTTGATCGTCACCGGATTGCGGGTCATGAGCTTTTCGAGCAATTGCTCGCTCGCCGCCCCCTCCATGTCCTTCGCCGTCACCATGCCGATGACGCGGTTCCATTCATCGGTTACCGGGATGCGGTCATGGCCCGCCTGCTCGACAAGCTTGCGCCATTCCGCCACGGTGCTCGTCGCCTTGAGTGCATAAATACGTGTACGGGTAATGACGTCCTCAATCAGCATGATCTTCTTCTTGATCATCCGATCATAGAGCGCCCGGTTGATCATGGAAGCTACCGTAAACGTGTCGAAGGAGCTGGAGATGATGGGGAGCGCCAGGCTATCAGCAAGCCGCTTTACCTCCGGGCTTGTATCGAAGCCCCCGGTGATGAGGACCGCCGCCCCGTTCTGGAGGGCCCCCTTGTGCGCTTCCTCGCGGTTCCCGACAATGAGCAGGCTGCCCGCATCTATGTAACGGAGCATGGCCGCTTGCTCCATCGCGCCGATGACGAACTTGTTCAGCGACTTGTTCAACCCGCGCGCACCGCCCAATACCTCACCGTTCACGATGTGCGCCACCTCAAAAAAGGTCAGCTTGTCGAGGTTCTTCTGTTTCTTCTCGATGCGAACCGTTCCAATCCGTTCCTTGGTGCTGACAATGCCCTTGTTCTCCGCTTCCTTGATCGCGCGGTAGGCGGTTCCTTCGCTTACATCCAGATCTTTGGCGATTTGGCGGACGGAGATGTGGCTGCCGACCCGCAGGCTTTCAATGTGACGCAAAATCTGCTCGTGCTTGGTAAGCGTTGGCTCCGTATTTTCCTGGGACATCTGTTATACACCTTCCGATTTTAACTGTATTACTCTGTATTATACTCCACGGATTTCAGCACGACAAACAAAAACCCTCTTCCCTGCAATAGGGAAAAGGGATTCTCATCGACTGCGGTTACGGCCACCCGGGATACACAATCGGGTAAGAACCGCCGGGCTGATTCGGAAGCCCTGCTTGATGGGGATGATGGGAGGCACTGCTTACGGCCAATTCCTTGATCATCTTATAGCATTGAACCTCCTGGACGTACCAGTTCATCATGTACCCCTTACGGGCATAAAAGGTTTGAGCCCTCCGATTGATCCGATCGACCAGAAGCTGAGAGGACTCACAGCCGAGACGCCGCCCTTCCTCCTCCGCCTTAGTGAGCAGAGCAGCCCCGAGTCCCTTGTGCTGATGGTCTTTGCCGACTGCGAGCATGTCAACCCACAGGTTCGATCCTTGAACAACGGCGATGACAAAGCCGGCTACCCGCCGCTTTCCTCTTGCTTCTTCCTCCGCCACATAGACGGTTCCTCTCTTCATCCTCTGCCGCAGCTGCTTCATGGTCACCTTGAGATCTGGAAAAGCATGGCGTGCAAGGGGCATCAGCTCTTCCTCGACCAAACGCAGAATCTGCCGATCATCCTCCGCTGTTCGCTTGCGTATCATCGCAAAGGCCTCCTCGTCCGCGAACGGGCTTCTCACCCACGGTCACTCGCTACTCTATCTTATCGCCGGCAAGCTCCATACGGACTTCCACAGACGCACATTTTCACGCAAAAGCTCGGGGTATCCAAGCGGCCGCGGACTTTCGTCCATACCATGAGGTATCACGCAGGTGGAGGTGCAAGCGACATGCAGGCTACAGTAACGAAGGAAGAAGTCCGCAAGCTGGTGGGCAAGACCGTCTACGCTTTGAAAAAGGACGGCACGGTATTCGCCGGTAAGCTCGTTCGAATCAAGGGGACTCGACTCTTTCTGAAAGCTCCTTCAGGAAAAGCCGCTACCCAGGCCGTCATCCCGTTGGTTTTGTTCGATCTTCTCGCCATCGGAACGACTCCCTTTGGCGGTTTTGGCGGAGGCTTCGGCCCGGGCTTCGGATTTGGCCCAGGGTTCGGTCCCGGTTTCGGCCCCGGGTTTGGAGGAGGTCTGGGCTTCGGCGGAGGCCTCGGTTGGGGTCCAGGTTTCGGCGGCTTCTGGTAACATGCATAAATATACAAAAGCCGACGAATTTCTTCGTCGGCTTCTTTGTTTTCGTGTGGTATAGATACTAGCGAAGCTAGCCCTCCCGTTCAGGCGGACTAATTATGTATATGCCTTAGCATCCAACCGTCAAGAAGTCAAGCAAAAGGGAGAGCGAAAGAGCTAGACTCCCTCTCCCCCTTCTTCTCTGTTCCACAGGAAGAAAAGTACCATTCTACGCGCTTTTACAAGCCGCTCCCTCCTCTGGTAGGGTAGCGAATGCGCGCCGAGTTGCGCCGGAGTCCGAGGCTCACCGTGGACAGGAATCCGACCTAGATCCTTATTCGAGAGGAGCGAAGCGTATGCAAATCGAACTTCATGGGATTACCAAGACTTTTCAGGTCTATGAAAGGCCGCAAGGAAAGGGGGGACTTCTTCGCGGGGCCTTTACGCGTCAAGTCCGGCTCAAGCAGCTCTGCGAGCCGCTCGGGGTAGACGGCCTCCTGCATACTCAAAGAAGAAAACCGTCTTGCACCTGATAGAGAAGAAGGGAAGGTTCCTTGGAGACATCACGTTTTCCCTTCCGGTTTCCCGTCATCGGCCTTGTTCCCTTCCTCGGACTCCTCATCATCCTCCAACTGAAAAGCCTCTTCCAGCCATTTCTTGATCCATTCCGGCGGGTCCAGTGCCGGGGCCTCTCCTTGCTCCCCCTCCTGAACCGAAGTTTCCTGCAGAAAGGAGCGAGTCCCACTCAGGTGATTGCCGTCTCCCTCAATGGAGCCAAAGCCTTGATTGTGCACCTTGCGGCTCGTGAAGCCGCTCGGAACGTTATTCCCCAAATTGAAGCAAGAGGCTCCTTCAATCGTTCCAATCTTGATCTGCCCGATGACGAAGGTCGGCGACAAAAAATTACCTGACATGGCCCGTCCTCCTCATTCCAGCGTGTAGCGAACGCCTGGCCCCGTCTTCCGAGCCTTCCAATCGGTCATGGCATCGACCTCTTCAGGATTCGAAGCCTCATCCGAGGATTCGCGGGCCGGATCTCCCTCGCCCGAGGAACTCCCCGTCGAGGCCTCCTCCTGCTCCGCAGGGTCCGATTCCTCCGGCTCGAGCACGCCCTTCTTCATCCGCGGCAGCGAAGTGAAGTTGTTACCCAGATTAAGCGCCCCGCTCACCTCCCGAACGGTAAGGTTGTCCAATCGGTAGCTGGGCTGGTCCAAATGAAGCGTCTCGACATGCAGCTCCCCGACATGCAGCTGCTGAACCGTGATCGGGCGCTCGGACAGCCGAACGAGGCGGCTAAGCTCCCGCTCGAGACGAGCGATGCGAAGGGCGAGATCGGTCTGCAGATCCTGCTGCGAATCGGCCATGTCCATTCCTCCTTAATCCGGCATCTCTTCGCCAAAATCCACCGCCACGGTACGGCTTGCGGTCTCCTGCTGCAGCTTCATTCGCAGCGTGAGTACGCCCTGCCGATAGCTGGCCGTTACCACATCTGGATTTACCGGCAGGGGGAGGGCGATTTTGCGGCTGAACCGGCCCAATGTGCGTTCGGACCGCAGCAGCTCGTCCTCCGTGACGGGATAAGGATACGCGATGTCCCCGCTGATCGTGAGCCACCGATCCGCCAGCGCCGCGGTTACGGCCTCCGGCCCCGCGATTCCAGGAAGCTCTACCATCGCGACCAGTTCGTTCCCGTCTCGGTATAAATCCATTCGGGGGCCTGCATCCGGCCACAGGCCGGCGAGGTCGCCCCAGAATTCCTCGCCCAGCACCTGTACCGCCTGCTGCTTCCAGCGCTTTTTGGCCTCCTGCGGGATTCCCTCGCTCATGGCCGATCCCCCTTCCGTTCGGTTCGCATGGACGTTCCGGCGATTAGCCCTTCCCGGTGAAAGACTGTCTCCGCCCCGCAGCCGGAACAGAAGGCCGCATCCTCGCGGTTGACGCGAGTGCATTTCTTGGTGAACATGTCTCCCGCGTTGGTGCAGCTATTGACGAGCGGGGCCCCGCAGCCCACGCAATATTTGTCGCCTTCCTCTGCCTTCCGGCTGCATCGAATGCAGAATTTATCCTTTTTCTTGTCTGCCATCGCGCTTCGCCTCTTCATGAAGATCTGCAACGGTCCGATAGCGGCCTTGTTCCACGATGTTCCGATCTCCGGTGACGGAACCAAAGCCTTCGCTGAGAGAAGCCTTGGAACGATGATCTCCGGGTACATTCGTTCCGCTAAGCACCGCTGAATTGTTTGTTACGTTGCCAAAGCGAGTATCCAGAATGACCAGTCTCATTTGTTTTCTCCTTATGAGCCGAAGAGCTAGACGCCGGCTGAGTTCGAAACGCTTGAATTCAAGTCATTGTCGGAGATCGGCGTATCGAACAGGCTGTTATTGTTGACGAGAACATAGGGATTCAGGATTACGTTGTATTGGCCTACGAGCTTTCCCACTCCATTAAACCGTTTCGAATGGGAATCCCATCCGATCATCTGGTTGTCGCCGATAAAAATACCTGACGTGGTGTTGATGGAATTGATGACGATGCTGTTGAAGCTGATGCTTGTCGCCATATGCCTCACCTGCCGTTCTCTTGCTCCAGATGTCTTTTGTTTCCTGGGTTCAGCCTATTCTAGGCGGGTCCTTTATGTGTCTACCTCCGTCTTTTCCGCCAGTGTCGAGGTCATCACATCCCGGTCATCGATCGGCGTATCAATCAGATCGTTATCATAGACAACGCCAAGGTTGGCGGAGAGACGATTCATCATACCGGTCACCGAGCCGAAGCCGGCAATGCTCTTCCCATGGCTGCTCCAGCCCCATTGAGCATTCGTTCCAACAAAGATGCCGGATGCCGATTCGATCTTGTTGACATTGACGTTGCCAAGCTCGATGCGAATCCCGCGGGGTTGACCCATGCCCCCTCCCTCCCGCCAGCCTCAAGATGAGCGGTCACCTGCCATTGTATGCCACTAGCGGCCCACCTAGAACGGAAGCGCCTGAAACGCATTGCCATTCTCCGGTGCACGAGCCCGGGTTGTGCCGCATAAAGTAAAGTAATGCACGCTACAGGAGGGTGGTGAACGGTTTGTCCGATCTGCATGAGCAGGAACCCTGGAAAAGCATCCATCAGCTCTTTGGCGGCAAAACCCCATTCATGCGCATGCCGGAAGGAATGCAGGGAGGCGATTGGGTGCAAGCGATGGTGAAGGACATCGTCCAGCGAACCGTCGACTCCGTGACCGAAACGGCCGGATTCTCACCGGTTGGGGAGCCCGCCTGGCGGGCACAGCCTCCTCGAGAGAAGTCATCCGCTCGTACAGCCGAGCAATCGACGTTCTACACGAGCGGACAAACGGCCGCCAAATCGGGCAAGGCTGCACCTTATTCCGCCGGCAGACCGGCGGTTACGACCACGGACAAGGCGGTTATCGTTCGGTTCCGCCTGCCCGGGGGAGCCCAGCCCGAGGGTCTTCGCCTTTTCGCCGATCTTTACACCCTGCGATTGACAGGGCTGCCTGGAGGAAGAGTCGCGAACGTTCCCCTCCCCGTGCCCGTTAAGGTTCAAGGCGCACGCGCCAGATTTCATGACGAGCAACTGGTCGTGCGTCTACCTCGGACGACCAAAACGCGCGAACAGGAAATCTTCATTCAATACTAAGCAATAATCGACTACGAAGCGGCATCACCCTCAGCGGACGAAAGGTCGGGGTAAGGGGTTCATTCCCTTGGCCCGACCTTTCGTCCGCCTTGCTATCCTAGGATTTTCGGGCAACGAGCGTTCTCCTTGATCCTTTGAGCCGTTCTTCTCTCTGCCATCGCTTCATTCGCTCGATCCGCCGCAGCTCCTCTCGCTTCTCTTCCTTCACGCCCATGACATCGTAGAGATGCGCCGCGATCAGAATCAAGGCGAAGGCGAGCCAGCAGACGGCAAATACCGATGCAGATGTAAACCCTCTTCCCATCGGAAGCTGGGGAACCGCGTAGATGAGCATGCCTGCGATCAGGCTTAAGCGGATGAGACTCCCTTTGCGTTTCACGGTCAACACCCCTTTTTGGCTTGTTCGATAAAGCCTATGTCTGATCCAGCCAGGCTATGACTCCTTTTCGAGGTCCGCGCTCAATCTGGGTTCGTGTCAAGCACCAAGGAAAATCTGTCCTCATATGATGAAGGAGTCCAGGGCCGTTCCCTACGGAGCAGCCCACTCCACTGCTGCAAGGGAGGTACTTGCCATGACGGGCAAACACCCAGAACTCGGCTTGATGACTTGCCGGAAGGCGGGAGACCCTCCCTTTCAAGAAGCGGCCACCTGCTCGGACATGAGCCTTGCGGCTTCCCGGCAAGGGGCCGATTTGGCTGTTTTCTACCCGGAAGCGGTGCAGAACGACGGTACGGTTCATCCCGCTTACCTGCTGAACCGCGACGGAACGTGGTCCGCTCGAACGATTCTCCTGCCCCGCGTTGTGCTGGAGCGAACCTTCTGCTCCCAGGCAGAGGAGAAGACGGTGCTTCGACAAGCGCGCTCCTTCCTCCGCCGACAGGGAACGATCGTGCTATCCGGTCGGGTAGGTGGAAAGCTGGCTGTCTTCCGCTGTCTTTCTCTCGCCGACAGCCTAAAGCCTCATCTCCCTTCCACCGAACTATTCCATCCAAAGGGAGTCGTACGCCGCTTATCCGAACAAAGAGCCGTCTTTCTCAAACCGGATGGGGGATCAAAGGGAGAAGGCTGCATCCGAATCCTTCGATCTGCCTCGGAGTATTTCACTGCTGAGGGGCGAGATCGACAAAATCAACCCTTCCGCAAAAGCTTCTCCCAGCTCCGCGAGCTCTTGGTATGGCTCAGCCTTTTCATGAAAGGCAGACGCTACCTCGTTCAGGATTACTTGCAGCTAACCGGTAAGAAGGGAAGTCCCTTCGACCTTCGTGCACTCGTTCAGAAGGATCTTCACGGTCGTTGGGCCCTTACCGGTATCGCGGTTCGGCAAGGGGAGCAAGGCGGAATGACCGCCAATCTGCACGGCGGGGGAAAGGCCCTGTCCGCTCAAGAATGGCTGACCGAGGAATTCGGTTCCGCCCGTACAATCCGGCTCCTCCATCAGGTGGAAAAGATGGCGGATCAAATTCCGCTGCTGCTTGAGGAAAGCTTTGGGCGGCTTGTGGAGCTGGGGCTCGATTTCGGTGTCGAGCCGGATGGACGGCTCTGGTTCCTCGAAGCCAATTCCCGGCCGGGAAGAGCCTCCTTCCGCTCGATCGGCGATGCCGATGCTTCCTCGCTCAGCACCAGCCGCCCCGTGTCTTACGCCCTGCAGCTCACTCGCCGAATGCCCCTTCCCACAGACCGAATCGCTCCCATCCCCTTATTCCAATCAGACCGTGAAAAACAGGAAAATGGCGTTTCGTTTAGGAGGATCATGTGATGAGTTTAGCCTCATGCAGCCTGCTGGTCACCCGGCAGGACTCCCGCAGCATCGCTTTGACCCGAACGCTTCGCCAGCAGCTCGGGCTTCTCCAAGCCCGAACGGTTGACGTTCGTGTAGGCTCGCTGCGGACTACCGTGCCGCTTCGGACCCTCAACCGCAAAGGAGATTTTGCCGTACTCTCGACTTCTCTCGCTTCCGCCCTCAAGCTGCCGGCTGCGGGCAAATGCTTGATCCGCTCCAGCGCAGGCCGCGAGCTTCAGATCGGTCCGCTTATTGGGGTCCTGACTTCCGTCACCAATCACCCGACTTCTCCGTTCGGACCGCGTACCGCATACGTGCGGGATCTAATGGACGCTGGCAAGGATCGAGGTTTCTTTTTCGGTTTCTCGCCTTCCGGTGTCAATTGGGAGGCGGAGACCGTCACCGGCTACTTTCAGACCCCCGGCGGCGGATGGACACGAAAGACGGTACCGCTGCCCGATGTCGTCTATAACCGCTTGCCCAACCGAACGGCTGAAAAATCCGCCTCGCTCCGGGACTTCAAGGAACGGTTTGTGCAGCGGAAAATCCCGATCTTCAACTGGAGCTTCTTCGACAAGTGGGATGTCTATCGTCTGCTCGACGGGGATCGTGATGCTTCCCAGCACGTCCCGGACTCCCAGATCAATCCGACCACCGAGGACATTCGCCAGATGCTGGAGCGCCACCGCTTTCTCTACCTGAAGCCAACAGCGGGGAGCCTCGGCTTCGGCATCTACCGATTGACGCACAACCCCGGAAAGGGATACTTTCTGCGCTACCGCAAGGACGGAGGCAACGTCCTGCTTCGCTTCCCCCGCTTCGAAGGACTCATCGACATGCTGCGTCGCCAGAAGCTGAAGATGGTCCAGTATGTCGCGCAACAGGGCATTCGCCTGATCGAAATCGACGGCTGCCCGATTGATTTCCGCTTCCATCTCACGAAGAACATTCGGAACGAATGGGTCGTCTCCGGGATCGGAGCGAAGAAGGCGGGCCGGGGCAGCGTCACCACCCACGTGCGCACGGGCGGGCAACTGATGGTTCCTGATCAGGTCCTGTCGATCACGCAGGGGGATCGTGCCGGAATCGTCATGGAGAAGGCCAAGGAAACCGCCATCAAATTAGCCAAAGCGATCGAGCAAGCTTACCCGCACCGCTTGGGCGAGCTTGGTCTTGACCTCGGGATCGATCAGGCGGAGAGCATCTGGATGTTCGAAGCCAACTCCAAGCCGGGGCGCACCATCTTTAAGCATCCGCTGCTCAAGCAACAGGGAAAAGATGCTTCCGCCAATCTGTTTGAGCATTGCCTGTTCTTGAGCCGGTTTGCGGAAAGGAGGGAGTGATGTGAGCGCCTTGCCCACCACGAAAGGCCTACGCACCTCTCTCGCCATCCTCACCATGCCGGACCTCGATAACGGCTTTCGAGGAAACCGATCCAACTTTATCGACCTCATCGCCAAAGGAAAAGAGCTCGGCGCATTCGTGTTCGTGGTCACGACTGACGACCTTCGCAAAGCGACCAAAAGGATCTACGGCCATGTCTACCAGCCGGAAAGCGAGCTATGGGTACGCCAGCTTCTGCCGATGCCGCAGGTGATCTACAGCCGCATCCCCACGAGAACCGACGAGCAGCTTCCTGAGGTGCAAACGCTCATTGCCGACTTCGCGCGCAAACGCGGTGTCAGTCTCTTCAATCCTTACTTCTTCAACAAGTGGGCTTTGTTCGAGTGGCTGAACACCGACAAGGCTACCCGGCATTTCATTCCGGCAACCCGAAGGCTGGCCTCCCCGAAGGAGCTGGTTGCCTTTATCCAATCGCATCCCATGACCTACTTGAAGCCGGTTCGAGGAAAAGCGGGCAAAGGCATCATGCGGCTGGAAACCTATGTCCCCGGTCAAAAATACTGGTGCAAGCTCAGCATCCAGGACAACAAGCGGAGCATCGTCACCAACCACCTGAACATCGCCAAGCTGTGGACGCGCATCAAACAGGAGACGGGGGAGGAAGACTATATCATCCAGCAAGGCATTCCGCTTGCCGAGAGCATGGGACGCCCTTTCGATCTTCGGGTTCTCGTGCAAAAAAACCAAGCGGGGCGCTGGCTTCTGACGGGAATCGGCGCACGCGTAGCCGGGGTGAAGAGCATCACCACGCATGTTCCGCGGGGCGGTCACATTGACAGTCCGGAGAGAGCCCTCCTCTCTTCCTTCGGGGAACGAAGGGGGCTGCTCATCTTCCGCAAGGTGAGTCACGCAGCACTCGTCATCGCCAAGCGGATTGAAAAGGAGTCCGGCTTCAAGCTGGGCGAGATGTCACTGGACTTGGGCGTAGACCAGAACGGACGCATTTGGTTTTTTGAAGCCAATTCCCGCCCGATGAAATTCGACGAGCCGGATATCCGCGAGCTTTCGTTGACTCGTATTATCGAATACAGCCACTATTTAAGTCGTCCTCGTCCCGCCCAGACGGGGAAGAAGAGCGGGGGATCCTGATGGCGGACCCCACTCTTGGCATCATGACACTCTATCAAAAGGATGGAACCCTGGATGAGGAGGAGCGGACTTACTTCCGCTCCCTCGTCCTTCAAGGCGAGGAGCTCGGTCTCCATGTCTTCGTCTTTACGCCCGAGGATGTTGACCCTTCTGGTACAAGCGTCCGAGCGCATGTGTACGATCGGGAAAAAGGGGGGTGGTCCCGAGCCCCAAAGCCGCTGCCGGATGCGGTCTACGATCGCTGCCGTTCTCAGCAATCCCCCAAATTTCGCCTCATGCGAAGCTTCCGGACCCAGTATCCAAAGCTCTTGTATCTGAACCATCCGCTCTCCAGCAAATGGGGAAACCATGTCATTTTAAACAAGGACAGCCGCATCCGTCCTCATCTGCCGTTGACCCGACGTTTCCACACCCTGGGGGATTTAAAGGAGTTTACCGCCCTCCATCGAATCGTCTACATCAAACCGGTGGATGGTTCGGGTGGGCGCGGGATTGCCCGGGTTACTCGAAACGGAGACGGACAGCTGGCTCTGAGCGGTCGAGATGCCTCCCGGGCGATCATTCAGCCCCTAACAGGAAGCCCGGAAGCCGTCATGCGCAGGCTGTCTGGCTGGATCACCGACAGGCGTTACCTTATTCAGCAAGGCATTCCGCTTACGCTGAAAGACGGTCGAGTCCATGATATCCGGCTCTTGATTCAGAAGAATGCTAGCGGCCATTGGCAGGTGACGGGGGCAGCAGGACGAATCGGGGCAAAGGGCAGCGCCACCTCAAACCTGCATGGCGGCGGAGAAGCCGTCTCCTTTCATCGGCTGATGGCAGCGCGCGGTTTCTCAGAAGCAAAGACGGCAGCCATCCGCAATGACATGGAGGCGCTAGGGCGAGCGATCGCTCTTCGATTGGAGGGACACTTCGGCCGTCTGTGCGAGCTGGCGCTCGACCTGGCCGTCGATCCTGCCGGTCATGTTTGGTTGATTGAGGTGAACCCCAAACCTTCCCGCGAGGTCTTCAAGCGGATCGGGGATCAGGCTGCTTACACGACCGCACTTCGGCGGCCGCTGGAATACGCGCTTTTCCTCATTTGATCTCCCTAACACGAACACAAAAAACGGCACCGCCCCTATTTACACAAGGGTCATGTGCCGTTTTTCACATGATTAGTCAAAACGAAGCGGCTCCTTCCTCTTTCACCCGAAATTCGTAAGCGCTCTTAAAAAAAGCGCTTCCATTTATCTTTACCCAAAGTGGAGTATTCGTGCTCGGTACCCCGCCCTCATGCACAAGTTCCCCACGCTGCCACAGCTCGAGATGCTGCCCCAACCATACCGCATTGTCGAAGTCCGCATCCGTCTTGATCGCATAGCCGGTTTGTTTCATTCGAATTCACCCCTCTGCCTTGACATTTCGACGAGAGTTATGCCAATTCCTTCTAGTTTCCGAGCGGTATTGTGAAAAAAATAACTTATCAGGCTGGAGAAGCGGCACCTGAACCGCTTCCAAACGTTTCTCCGCTTCTGCAGGATTAAGCCTCGATCACCTGCAGGAGCTCCGAAAAATCGGTGATGAACACATCCGATCCGGCCAATTCAGAATCGTCACCGAAATCGGCGTATTGGCAGCCGATGACAGCAAGGTCATTCTTCTTGCCGGCTTCCACATCGGAAGAACGGTCTCCCACCATCCATGCGCTCTGTACTCCATGAGTATGCAAGAGGAGCTTCACCAGTTCCACCTTCGTGGCCGTCTTGTATTCTCCGGCGCTGTACAGGGCTTCGAAAAGATAGGCGATCTCCCGATGCTGAGCTACTCCCTTGACATAGTCCTCCAGCCCGTTGCTCGCCACAAAAAGCCGCACGCCTTGCTCTTTCAGCTTCATGAGCGTCTCCTTCACACCCGGGTATAGCTCGCCTTCTCCTTGCTGGAGACTCTCCATCTGATGATGGAGGAGCCGGTCGTTCGCCCGCTCACGAAGCTCGTCGCTTCCTCCCGGGAAGACCCGCCGCCAGATGTCTTCGAGCAGCATCCCCAAGCCGCTTAAAATGAGCTCGTCGGGCGGATTTTCTCCGGCCAGCAGGCCCTCCGCACGCAAGTCATCGCATACCCGGTGGTATGCGGGGATCAGATTCGATTCCGTTCGGAACAGAGTTCCGTCCATATCGAAGATCATGGCATCCGGCTTCGGAAGCCGGGTACGCTGCAATTGGTTGTCGGTCATGATTCCCCCACCCTTCTATCCTTATGCAAGCCGCTGTTGTCCCTTGCCATGAATATCTACCCATTTGGATAGATCGGTCGAGCTTCAGCAGCACGTTCTTGTTCATGGTGGCAAAATCCTTTTGAAAAGTCAACCTTCTCGACAACAAAAAGAAGCGCTCCCGCGGCATGGAGAAACCGCCTGAATCGCTCTTCTTCCTCTCTAAGGGTAATCCTATTGGCCAGACCTTTATCTCCTCCGAACCCTTTCCTGTGCGGCCGTCCTTCCGCATCTTCCTCGCCGCTCTCGCTTACACCTGCCAAACGGGATGTGCTCAGACCTGCCAAGGCCAGGGGGCTTCCGCCCAGTCCCAACGCTCGCGGCTTGGACTGTGCCCGAACGAAAGCAAAGGTCCAACATGCCTCTCAAAGAGTTGAGCCACCGCTAACCGCTCCTGACTCAGTTGATTAAACTGCCGCACAGCGGCCAGATCAAGCGGATGGGTATCCAAGTAGAGCGTCAGCTCCACCAGTGCGAAATCAAGTGCCTGTAACTGCTGCAGAAGAGCGTAATAGGGGCCGTCCATGGTCTTAGGCATAGTGGGGTTCCTCCTTGCTAGAAAAAGTGTATGCGGATTCCACCACGGGAAGACCCAGACTTGAGACTTTGTCGTCGAGCGTCTGAAGAACGAATCGTCAGCTTTTGAAGAATGTTAAGTATTTGACATCCTTTGAATTTCCAAAGCATCTGCCATCTGATTTTCGTTCGGCAATGCGAAAATACTCTTTTGCAGTCTCGAAATCACCTAACTCAAACGCAACCCTTCCGGAGATCATTTCCTTATCGCCTGAATCAATCCGATCAAAGCCGGTAAGGAAAATTTTGTCCGCCCACTCTTTCGCCTTCTTAAAATCTTGAATGATGAAGCAAGTATCCACTATGTCCTTCACCAAATGATAGCTTTCTTCGCAGTAAATCCCTTTGGGTTCGGGAATGACGTTCCATGCCTCCTCTAATAGCAAGATGGAGCGTTCATGATTCCCGTTCGCAAATTCCTCGTTGCTTTCCTCCAGAAGATGTTCAAACGATTCGTTCAATAATGGCGGTAGAATAGCCACAAGAGGTTCCCCCTTAAATGAGATCCAAGATCAATTTGAAGTATTGATCCTCTTCATTGAAAAAGATTTTATACCCTTCTAATAAGTACGCCCGCAAAAGATATTCCTTCGCTTTCTCAAGGTCACCGCATTCGTACAAGCTCTCGCCCAGTCTTAATAAGAGGAATGGATTGGAAACGCCATCGGGACAATTTAGAGCATGGTAGAATTGGTTTTTTGCATTTTCATAGTCTTTCATATAAAAGTAAGCGTCTCCTAATGCGCTGTAAATCCAAGTACTTGTCTCCCAGTCGTTCTTCGGGAGCGGGACCAAATCCAGCGCCGCGGTATAACTCTCAATGGCCGCAGCTAATTGCCCCATTTCAACGAAGGTATCTCCCTCTTTACAGAGCTGAACAATCCGCTTGTAGGCTTGATCGTCAAGTTCCATTCCGTTATTCCCTCCACCGCTGTGATGGTATGTGAATGGTTATATTTTGCAAATGGACGGTCTTCAATTGTTCATCGAGTTGGACCTTCGGATGATGAACGAATGGCGTAACATAAAGGAGACTCATTGACACCACCTCCTCAGTCTCGTTTCATAAGTTCTTCTCCGGATAGCCTGTTGTATCCACCTTGCCTCGGCAGCATCTCTTCGAAATCACATGCCGCTATAGCAGGATAGCCGCTGCTCCACAAATGGGTAAGCAGTTCAGAGACACAGGAATAATACAAACTGGGCTCTATCCCTTCATTCGGCTCAATCTCAAGGTAATACCTCGAAAACAAAAAACCATCGGGTCTCTGCAATCGCTTGGCAACATGAAAATCGTCATTTTTCACCAAATAAAGACTGCAGTACGGGTTTGAAACACACCACCCCTCCATTCTCCCAGCTATGCTTTCTGAAACAAAGGAGATCACTTTCTCTCGATCATGATCCGTATCAATAAATAGCTTGCAGAAGAAATCAACATCATCTGGAACCATCATCATCATTTCACCTCAACGCGTTGTCAAAAGGGGGGGCATCCGATAGCTTCCCTAAAAACCCCTCGAAATCATAAGCAAGGAAATGAACATTCTGCATATCCTCCGGGTCTTCATCATGAATCCAAAAGAAAATTTGGCCAGAGGTCCCTTCGGTAAGGCCTAAACATATTTGGTTTCCGCCTGAATCATCCGCGATGGGGAACAAGCCGATTTCGAGCAGATCGTCAAAAAGATCCATCTTCTTATCCAGGTTGTCATACATCTCCCCGATGCCATAAAAGATATTTACCATCCCCACGCCTTGTTCATCCGAAATGAAAAAGAAAGACGGTGTTGGGTACCCTCCATTGAATTTCAACAAAAAGGCTCGATAGGAGGGGGGAAGGTCGATTCCGTACCTCTTCTCAAACTCTTGCAGTCTTAACTCGGTTAACCGCTCCTGATTTTCCTTCATCTGCATCTTCCTTCGGCTCCTTAGCTCAAAATGACCAGCTCTTGCTTGCACGGAGAGGGAATCTAAGGGGTCACGGGTTCCAGCATTGCCAAGAAGTCTCGAAAACGATCGGCAACCGGGTAACAGACAGGATCAAACTCGCCAGAGTTCGCATGATCCCAAACACAGACACTTGGAGAATCTCGACGTTCCCGGAAATCCAAACAAAGGAAATCACCGGAAAATAGAGCAGCAACGGGTAACAATGCGACGCCTATCAAGTCCTCATCATCAATTAATCTCTCATCAAGTTGAGTTTTTATTGCATCGATATCAAATAACCCAAGTTCATGATGGGTGGGATCTTCAAGAATACATAGAAATCGAGTAAGGAGATGAGTATGTCCGTGGCAAGGAAAAGAACGTCTTTCTGGAATCCCTCCATTGCTCACTTTGATAAAGTCCTTATAGTCTGAAGGCAACGTTACCCTCCAGAACTCTTCTTCTTTTGCCAATAACGGATCGGATGGCAATGGATGGATGATTGATTCTGCTTTTGTCTCCACGTTTATGTCCTCCTTCCCTGAAATCAGAGACTCTACTCCATCGTGGTTGTAACCGTCTTCTGCTCAATCTTTTCGATAATCACTTTTTTGCGCGCATCAAGGTCATGGAGCTGCTCCAGTGTCGCCTTATCCTTCACTTGTTCGAAATTCAAGTTCTCTAATTCGTTTACCAAATACTCTTTGGATTTATGAAATACCTTGGAGTGAGTCACTAACAATTCTCCATACGCGATCAAGATGATCGACCTTTCAAAGGCACCGAGATTCATGACCGCTTCAAACTCGCTAAGTGTTCGGGCTAATGCTTGGGTTCCATTTCGATACTCTGACCAAAATTCTTGGTACGTTTCACGAATTGCCTCAAACAATTCCTCGTAATCCCAGTGCAAATAGAGTCCCTCCATTCCCTTAGCCACCCTTTCATCAGGGGTACATCTGGCTAAACGGGGCGGATTTCAATCGTCTTGTTCCTAACCGAAATGACAACTTGATCGTTCACTTGTTCGGACGAAATGCCTTCTCCATAGCAAGTCACTCTACGGTTGAACTCGTGAAAACTAGCAGCATCGAGAAAGAGAATGAGCCGGCTTAGGATCGTCCCCTCTTCGATAAGCTCCATTTCAACTTTTTGGATATCACCGCTTGAACGTGTTTCGCCAAGCAAGCTCGTGAGAACCTGATAATTGGGTTCCCCATCCCTCATAATGTGCACAAGCTCCACTACAAGTTCCTCAAACGGAGCGCGTGCAAAAAACTGCTCAATTTCCTGCCTCGATGTATCCAAAAACCACGTATCCGTATCATCATCGGAATCATCGATTACTCCGAGGACATGTGGTTTTGTATAGAGAAAGGCTTTGTTCATCTGGGTTCTGCACCTTCCCGCAGCAGATTCAAACGGATCTCCCGCCAGGTTCGAATTGCTGCTACTCTAGTTCAAAATAGTCTTTGATCAGCTCAAGGAAGCTTGACCATCTGGGCTTTCATTCACCGGTTAGAAGGTGCGATCGTCGAACTTAATTTGAAAATGAGAATTTTTCGTTTTCTCAATTACGGCTTGGATCAACTCCTTTTTCGTCTGTTCATCAATTCCAACATCATCATATGGCGGTTCCCAATTTGCTATGGAATCCGAATAGGCCAGAAACCCGCCAACCAACTGTTCCCCTTGAATTTTCACTGATCTGTTGTGAAGCTCTACTCTTATGTAACTGGAGGTGCCTGTAATCTTCATGTGATCACCCTTTTCGCAACACGGCTAAAGCCTGCCTTCAAAAGACTTTTTAAACCACTCATAGTTTTCTTGGATATGCATCCGATCCGCATCACGAAGAGCCAAGTATCTTGTCTCCACCGCCGTGAGAAATTCGGAGGAAAGCGACTCTCCATAGGGTTGAAAACAACAAGATGCCGCCATCTGGGGATCTCTTCTGGAGAGCTCCGTCAAAGCATCCGCGACTTCTTCCAGATCCTCCACGTTTGCTATGATGATCATGAGTTCAGCGCTAGTCAATCCAGTCAGATCCGCCTCTTCCATGCTTTCCCTCCATGCTTAGATTCCCCTGGCTGTCACGCTGATGCATTCTTTATCCTCACAAGAGATTCGATACGAAGTTAACGTTCCTTGAAACAACAGGTTCTTGCCACAGCGAGGACAGGTCTTGTCTGTATCTCCTCTTTCATAAAAATCATCAACTGCTTCATACAACATAGTTAGTTCGGCATCTGATACCATAGTTTTGTTGTTATGATCCATATTAGATTCTCCTCTGAGAGCTAGTCGTATCATAAGCCGGAATATCCAAATCCCTCCAATACTTAAGAGGGTAACAGGATCTGCCAACTACCATCTCGCCTTGCCTTATCGTGAAGATGCCTCCTCTTTCGATAAATTGAATCATGGGTTCGTACAGATCGAGATAGTGAATGGCTTCGCTTACTCCCTCGTCTGCTAGTTTGCATATGTCGAGGTACCCATAACATACAGCTTTTAGATAGGGATTATCGATCTCTTGGATCTGGGGACAATGGTGGAACAGCTTATCATCAGGAGCGATCCCAAGAGCTTTGGATAACCAAACGATTGGATATAGATCTACATCAAACCCTAAATGATTCAAACAATCATTAATCCTTCTGAAATACTCCCTAATTAACGCATGATGAGATTCTTGCAGGGTTGCACCGGAATTCACAAATTGAATTGCAGATAGACGGCTTGCAGCGAAATGAAGATGATCCCCCAAAAGCGTTTCACCTCCTATGACCATCAAAATAAGAATCCGACATTTCCCCACCCTCTTGATATCCATACTAAATGCAAGCGAAATTTCCATTGTCGGACAAAAAGTAAGAACGACCCTGAATGAGAAATTGCATGTTCCCGGACTTCCCCAAAAATTCGGGCATGTTGTCTCCGTAATGCATTAACCAAATGCGCTCCTGCATGACTTCAGGCAAGGTAAGCAGCTGATTCAAGGAGGCGTGAACAGGGGCCAAATCATGCAATTGACAGTCATGCAGGATCACTTCGACCCCTCGCCTTTCAACGAGATCGTTCAGAAGGTCTGGATCAAACCGCGAATCCCCGCTGAAGTAAAGCCGCTCATTGATCAACAATGAATAGCTCTTCTTGTTTGTAATATGTTGGACCGAAATGAGCTCTACGCGAAGTTTTGGAGTGAGGTCAATCGGTCTCAATTCAGGATTGTCAATCGGCATGACGTGGAATAGATCCGATAACTCCAGAATCCCCTCCTCGGCCTCCTCCAGGCCGCCTTTCAACGTGTGCTCCCAAAGACGAGCCAAGATACCGGACTCCGCTATAAGGTCGACCTTTTTTCCCAACGCATACCGAAACGTCCATGCCAGTTTCTCTAACCCATTCACGTGATCGCCATGAATGTGCGTAATGAGAATCCCATCCAGTTTGGCGAGGTCATATCCTAAGGCATGAAGCCCGTGTGGTGTTGTCTCTCCGCAGTCGATCAACAGGTTATACCCGTCCACCTCTACCACACAGCTATTCGTAAAATAGGCGTACCCCAATGCAGAACCTGTTCCTGCCATGGTGATCTTCATGAGTTAACCTCCTGCAAGAGAATCTTATTCATGGTCGATTGTTCATTCTCAACTTTTGAAAAATTTGAGGTATTTCGCATTCTTTGCGCTCCCGAAGCACCTACCTTCGGATTTGTCATTCCCAATCCTGAAAAACTCTTTTGCTGTCTCGAAATCTCCTAATTCAAAAGCAACCCTCCCTGAAAGAAATTCCTTATCCCCAGAATCGATACGATCATATCCGGTAAGGAATAGTTTTCCTGCCCATTCGTTTGCTTTACTGAAATCGTTACTTTTTAGACTTATATGAATAATATCTTTCACTAAATGATAACTTTCCTCGCTATAAATGCCTTTGGGATCAGGGATGAAGTCCCAGGCTTCTTCTAATAAGAAAATACAGCGATTATAGTCACCCTTTTCAAAATTCTCATTACAATCACGTAATTTACTTTCAAACTGCTCCTTACTTAATGCAGGTAGCTTGGACAATATCAAATCCTCCTCATCTCATCATCGTAACTAGTTCGTACAATCCCCAATCATCTAAATTTCGGATTTGTATAAATCAGCATGCAGGCGAACCTCTCGATCTACGTTCTCCGAACCTGCGATCTCTTCGAAAATCTTAGTATAGATTGCCTTCCTTTCATCATCCGAACCATTCATGATTCGTTTCAGCATCCATAATGTATGAGGGGTAGGGGTTCTTTCGAGTGATTCCATCAGCTTCCTTTCATACCCTCTTCGATAAAACGTTTCTACGAAATGCACAAGAGGACCTGGGGATCCAAAATCAGCAAAAGGATTCTCTTCCATTAATCGCAGTATAGGTTCAACCGCTTCAAAAGCATCTGCACATGGTGATCGTCTCGTTTACTTCCTGTAAGAGAACCGTCACCCAACATCGGACAACGTCAGGATCTCACCAAGTTCCCCTAGCTCTTTTATGTTTTTTCTAGCTACTTCAATTGGAATGTCCTTCATTAGTACAAAAGGTAGCTGTTTCGAACCTTTCAGTAAATCAAACAGGCCCTTTTTTATCGCAAAAACCTCTTGTATTTTCTTTAGATCCAAAGTCCCCTCCCTCAGAGGATGCACTAGAATCAGATCACAAAGCTGCTCGTTATCCGTCTCAACTTCTACGTCTTCCAAGTCGATGTTTAGTGCTCCATTATTTATCCAGTTGGTAAAGTCCTTATTAACGACTGAAGCAAATTGTGGATTCATTACTCCTGCATCTACTTGTAAGAGTTCAGTTGAATCATCATGTGCTGGCATTAAGTAGAACTTACCTCCGCCGTTTCTTCCGTTTCAAGGCCATTCGTTACCTTTAGAAGCTCCTTAACTACTCTAGGGAACCTCACCCCCATGTCCATCTCAACGGGTATGATCTCCTTTTCGTCAACAGAAGGATAAAGAATAAAGGTTAACAAAGACTGTGGATTTATCATTTCATGCCTCTCCTGTCCATCAGAATCTATACCTCAATTCCAAAACTCACTCATTTTGTACAATTGCGGATATACCTCTTTGCTAACCTGATCCCAACGAAGGACCGTAAAATCATCCGGTACAACAGTTGTTAATTGATGAGCTAATACCAGTTGGCTGCCGTTGGAAAAATAGAAGATGAGTCCAACTTCTCTAGGGTGATCCCATTGCAAAGGATTCGTTGTCTCCAGTTTAATGATTTCATATTTCGTTATGCTGTGACCCACAAGGTTCTTAAAATAGACCTTCGAATATTCATCGTCCGCTGCTTCAACGGGAAAGAGTTCGTTGTCATTCTTCATCAGATCAGGATTTTCTTCCCCATCGATGGTTTCAGCCCAAAACGTTATGCTGCTAATCTCAACATGACTACTAAACCCAATGGATAGGTCTGATTCAAATTCAATACAGAGAGGGCCTACTGTAAGGGAAAATACATCCTCTTTCTCAATCTCACAATTTGCTGCTGAGGCTTCTCCGTTCCACCAGCTATATCGAATCATATTCATCACTTTTTTCCCAACGAAACGATCCAGCAGTTCTCTCCTGGCAGAAGGAAATGATGATTCGAAAACGTTATGTATCATACTACGCACCTCACATCCTCGAAACCTATTTTATATAACCTGTCTTCGTATGATCTACGTTGACATGAACAATCATGTCATGCTCAACCCCAATCACTACCCAAAAATCTTTATCACAATGGGGACAACAAACATATCCCTCGGGGAAACGTTGATCATAAAATAGTTAGTTCCAGTACACCCCAATTTCCTCGAACGAGGTCATACACTCACTCAACCCATCGGAGTTTTCTGCTCCAATGATTTCAATCTCTCTTTTTGTTAACACGATGCTTTCATCAGGATTCTTCATTTTTCTATCATAGATGGACTTTAACAAGTCAACTTGCTCTGAAGTCATCTCATAATAATCTCGCCAAGCTTCAATCGCAGAGTCACTCTTCATTAACTGCCTCTCTACTAAATATCCACCACATTGCACTAGTTTTACGATATTATCAACGGAAGTAATGGCATCACGATCACCCCAAAATGCAGTGGTTATCGAAGGCGTGGCCGTGGCGTCTTCATCTTCTACAAGAAGGTATTGTAAGGTTTCATTCTTAGCTAGCTCAAGAACTTCCTTTGGCGCATCCTTAAAAAAATCGATAGCCGAAGGAATCTCGGTACGAGTAAGGTTGTTATTTCGAAACGCCCCCACCACGTATTTACCCTTGAAGGTAATCGTCCCTCTTCCTCCAGAACCATCCATAGTATTGTAGGTTTCTCCATCCCATGAATGCTCGTAATCTAATTCGGGATATTGAGCAACCATAATGGCATGCGCTATAGATGCAAGCATACAGCCGCTCCATAGATTGTCTTTCGTTAATTGATTATTTACGATCTCAGGTTTCATCTTCTTCTCCAATCCGGGTTCCATGATGATGGTATCCATCAACCTGTTACGTGTAACGCAATAAGCTTTCCCTCTTCCGGGTAATTGCCGCTCCATCAAACTGAAATATGAACGTTTTGGAGAATTCAATTACTTCCACAACCAGATCATTGTGGATGCCATAACTCATTTTAAGTAAGCCGCCTACCCTACCAAGTACTCCCTCTCTATATTTTCGAACTCTTCATCCGCTAATTTAATCAGAAACGTACTGAAGGAGGCTGCTACTTGTGGCAAGCACTCTTTTATCACATCGTAAGATAATACAATTGGTTCATCATCCGAATAATAATTTGCTACTTCATCTGGTACATGAACACACTCAACAACTTGTAAATCCTCGTTATAGGAGCAAAATGAATAATCCGCAATGACTACTCGCGGTTCATTATTTTGCATATCCTTTAAATCCATACCGATCACATGACCACCAATAGTAGTCGCAAAAGTCAGCAACCCGTGCTTTAGTAAATACATACTGGGTGAAGCAGTGGAGTTCTCCCCTTTTATAGCCTCAAGTCCTAATAATACGACCCCTCCGCTAAGGGGCGGCAACGAATTCGGCTCAAAATTACGATAAAAATCCACAACACCTTCAGGGACACTATATTTTTTCAAATTCTCTAGATTTGCATCATTGTCATTCACAAACCCCTCACGAAATGTTCCATATAAATCCGTTAAGATCGTTAGATCATTGAGTTTCGCTTCAGCAAATGCTTCATCCACCTCTGTAGTGTCCATTCCATCGCTCAACAGGGTCTGTTTTATTTTTTGGACAATGCTGTTCATATCAGCCATCCTATGATGTTGTTCTTCATAGCTGTTATTCTTTTCAGTTGTCACTTTGATCAAGTCCTTTCCGACTTCATGGCATCCCCATCAAGCTGATGGTATTCTTTGAAAAACTCATCCGCCAGCTGAAAAAACAAGTCAGCTGCTTCTTCGTTATTTTTCGTTGATGCCACAATATACTCATACCATCCGCCTTCTTCGTCTATCTCTATGCCCAAATTGCTTTTTATCCACACCCTAACCCAAACATGAAATCCTTCACTAAAATGATAATCCATTGCTGTTGCTGTTTTTGATAGAGATCCCTGACAGTGAAATCCGGTAATAAAGTACTTGATGTAATCCAACCGCTTGTCCTTGACAAACATCCCCGGCCTTGTCCTAATCGCACAAATCAATTCTTCAATATCCATCACGATCTCAATCCTCCCGCTAAAAAAGAAACCTTGAAAGGCACAAACCAATCAAGGCAAAACATTAATCGTATAAATAGAAGCGTTCACCATCGATAACCACTGTACTATCAGCCGTTACCGCTTGTTCATTACTTTTTCAAGCGCAAGGCAAGAATGAGCTGCTCCATGCTCTCCGAGATTTTCTCAAACGAATTCCGTTCAAAGTCCTCCAGGTTTACAGAACCATCTTGATTATCCACGACAACAAGAAGCCCATTGCCCTCCATGCCTATAGGAATATTCGCTAGTCTGTTATTGTGGTTATTCTGGTATCCCATAAGGAAGTTGCCGTATGCTTCTATATCTGTTTTTGGCAGTACCGGTTCCAGTTTTATGTAGTGGTCTTTCATAAACCCATCTAATTCAGCAAACCAATAGGCATGGAAATACTCCACGATGGACGGGTGAATGGGACTCCCTACTTTTCTTTCTAGCGAATGAAAATCAGAAATCACTTTCTTTTCGACGGGTCTCCAAGAGATATAATCCTCCTCATCAACCTCTCCAACATAAATAAGAGAATCCGCTTCGTCATCGAATGGTGTTTTAAATAGAAAATCCACCCCCTCGTCTGCGACCGTTTTCCTTAATGAAAAATACTGAGTCATGGCCTCTTTCATCGTCATACCGATCACCCTTTGCCTTCTAGATTAATAAATTCATATTGAGAAGCGAACCATTCCATAATGGCGGGGGGGGGGGCAAGCCCTCCTCCTGGTATTATGCTCGTGTTCCAAAAAATGATCCCTTCTTTTCTAGTAGGATTACCTACATCTTTGGAAGCGAACGGATCCGTTCCCTATCGAGGATTAGCTTCTGTTTCTCCTCATTGTTGAACTGGTCACCTACATCTTCTATGTTGAATAGGTTTATCTCTCTTTCAATCTGAAGGAACGGTTCCGTGTTTGTTGCTTCTTTCTCTACGAAACGCCTCGCTAAGGTTATATAAACCGCCATCTTTTCCCCTACCGAACGCCTACATTCACGCCCAAAACGATGCAATACGTTCTCCGTAAGCTCATCTGCGGTCATCTCTGAACGAAAAATTACTTCTAGGTAACGATTCACTTCATCCTTCAACTCTTCATAGTACCAAACCGTTCTTGGAAAAAAATGCACCGGCTTCTTTTCGATTTCGGCAAGAACATCATTTTTTCTCTTCAGTAGATCTCGATGTTGATCCGGAGTTATATGCATCTCCACCTGGTTAAAAGCCATCTTCCTGATCTGTTCCACCAAATACTCTTTTGACTTATGAAAGATATAGGGTTGTTTCAGGGCATGCTCGCCATAAGAAATCAAGAGAACGGTCTCCTCCAGACCTCCCCTGTTCATTCTTAGCTCAAAATCATCCATGGTCCTTTCCAAGGACTCTGAGCTGCTCATTCGTTTTTCTTTATACCCCAGGTAGGTTTCGTGAAAGGATTCAAACAACTCGGCATAAAGATCACTCATGGTTTCATGACTCCTCTTCTTCGCGGGATAACGAAATGCTCATTTCTTCCTATTTTACCACTACCTTATGGAGTCGTAGAGTAAGAGTTTTGTCCATACAAAAAAACTCCGGCTGTGCGGGCTGGAGATCATATTAGGGGCAGGTTTGATTTTCATCTGGATTTGTTAGTCCTCATGTTGAACGGCTTTATACAGATCCATCCTTCACAACCAAGAGGAATGCACCTTCTCTATTCAAAAGGGTTCACCCTGTCCAATAACCCTAAAGGTCAATTAGGTTATATTTCTACTATCATCAGTCCGTCCAAGTAAGATTCCAATGAAGAAATATCGAGCCATGGTGATTCATCCTCTCTAACTGAATAGAACCGTAAAACAACGTCTTCACTATCATAAGATAGTATTAAGATAAAATTCCTTTGTGAATTGAACTGCCTGTAGAGTAGAGCAGTCCAAACCTCTAGTATTTCCGTTGCGATTTTTTATACATGAATAGGTTGGAGGACTTCATCGAACATTTCATTTAGGTGGATATGGTTGTAATCTGCTTCAAATGCGGTTCTATCTGAAATAAACGATACTGGTAAAATCAATGTTACAGTTACTATCGTTAGCTTCCCAATTCTCTATTTCATCTTCTAGATATGCTCTCATCTAAGAATTTATTAATAGAATTTCCACCTTTTTGGGACATATGAACTTATTCAACAAATTTCAGGTTATCCAGCATTTATATTAATACTTTTTGATATGGATTAAATTGAGCCTGCGAATGCTTCCATATGTAAGTCAGATAAAGACATCCCAATTCATTTCATAAAGATCCACTGTAGCCTTCTTTGGCATGTCCTTGTGTCGATACTCGAACATATCCGATGACATTCACGCTGTTTCCTCCCCCACCGTTACGATAATTTTGATTTTTGTAACGCCTAGTAGATAAATTCATTCGTCACCCACCCCCTCCAAAAAAGAAACCCTGAAAGGCATAGAAGCCGATCAAGGTTAATATTGAACTTAATTAATTGTTGCCCACTGATAAAAAGTTTTTAGTATCTCCTCAAGATTTCCTGGACCTCCCGCACCAGTAAAACATCCATCTTGTATTTTACAATAAATCCAGTCCTCATCGGTTCGATCTAATTGAACTACATCCATCTGTTTATTCTCCATCTCCGTCCCATCCAAACTTATTGCAACATGCCACCCGGGATTGTCAATGGAGGTAATTCTAATACCATCGCCATGCTCCCCATCTCCATCACAGTGTGAAGCGTACCACTCTTGCAACCACCTTAAAATCTCCATTCTTTACACTCCTCAAGGCTTCCCTGGAATTTCCCAAGGGTACGGTTTTCTTACTCCTCCTGGTATTTTAGGGTCATTAACGTGAGGGGTATCTACCATTTCGCCAGTTTGTTTATTAAAGTGTCCTGCTCCCTTACCATCATATCTCTCCCCAGGAGTGAATGGATTTGGATTTCGCGGATCAGATTTATTCCATCTCTGCCAATTTGTTATCTCTCCTATTTGAGGGTCACGTTTAAAAGATGAATGTTCACCTGTTGCATCAGGGTCATATTTCATATTGTTTTTGCTCTTGCCCCCATCAGCTTTAGGTGTACCTGCATTACCTGTCCCCTAAGTAGTAATCTTAAAATCTACTAAAGGAATGGTGGCAACTGTTCTACAAATTACCACCATTACATCATCCGGCTTTCAGTTGCGTTAGAGGACTCACCACCCTGTTTTCGGTTTTGTTCTTCATCATGCGTAGATGATGTTTACAAGCCTTCACAGGTCTTTGTTTTTCACCTGTCTACTATATGGGGAGCATATCACATCTGACCGAAATCAACCTGTTTTATGTAACAGAATAGCGTTGTTCAGGTTATAAAACTAAAGCATTTGATGCGCGTACAACCGATATGGAGAAATCTTCATACATGTATTACATGGGTTAACTGTGTTATTAATTGAATGATGAGTTCATTCGCCACTGGGTAGCCCCCCAGTAATATAAGCGTTAAGAATATTTAACTTGATATTCTTATTTTTTCCAACGCTAGAAAGTCATCAATCTTCTTAATTAGTCGGTTAATGTTCTCATCTGTTGTGTGTAGTAACGGATTAAATCCATCTTTCGGTTCGTTGTAATATATCAAATCTTCCATAACCTCAGGATAATTAAAATCACTGTATACCTGTGCCACTTTCTCAAGAAGGACATTGCCATCCTCGGTATCTTTCCGTATAGCATGCAAGATACAGTATCTCCATTTGCGTTCTTCGAGAAGAAAATTAATATTGCACTTCAAGTCAATTAATAGATTCTCTATTAGGGTAATTACCTCCTCATAGTTTCTATTCTCCCACACAAGTTCCTGTATGAAATTATTATCCGTATCAGGGTGTTCAGTCATGTACCTAACAGCATAATCGTCAACTTCTTCAACTGGATAACAATTTAACTTTAACCCGACTAATACTGTTGCCCAATTATATTTCACACATGCCTCATCAAAAATTTGAAAACTATACATTCTTACTATCACCTCTTAGGTATCGCATTTGGTTTTCCAGTTACCCCCACGTCTCCAATAAATCTTCTGTGGGTTACTCCCTTTAGTGGGTCAGGGTCAACAATCCATTCAAATACGCCCTTTTTCCCATTAAAAGATCCTTCAATTTGATAAAGTTCCCTTGTGACCTTATCCCCACCAACTAAATTAAATTTTTGTGCGGAGCTAGCGTAATTGTCAATAATGTTATTAAATGCATGTTGAGCATCTAATTTCAGTGCACTTCCGGTTCGAACACTATCTAGTACAGGATTATTGATCTCAACAACTTTTCCTGTCCCCTTATACTCCATCCTCAAATCCACAGCATTTGCAGCTCTTACTTCTGCTTCAGATAATGTTGAAGGAATACCATTCTGCCTGAGGAGTTCATGTGGGTCCATCTTGATGTTCCCATTTTGCTTTGCAATAGTAAGCAGATCTTCTGTTGCAGTGACGGATGCCGCCTTCTCTGTTGCTTTCGTCGCTGCCTTGCCTCCATTCAAGACCCCTCTCGCCGAAGTTATTCCCGTTTTTACGGCACCTACTCCATCTATTGCCGTTGCGATATTTAATCCTACTTCTGTGAAAAATTTCGCCTTTGTACGGCTCGTTGCTTCATCGCTTGTTACTTCTGTTTTGTAGCTTTTCACCACCCCATCCTTAATCGCTCTTGTAGTTTCAACAGGATGTCTTACCGCCGTTAGTAGACCCTTTCCTGCCTGCATAGGATCATCCACAATACCTCGGATACCTTCAGCTGCTGAATCACCAAAGGAAAGGATTCCCAGGCCAATACCAACAACTAGATTAACCAGTTTACCCGGTCCCTTGTCATTCTTTATATCCTTGTCTATGTTGCTCAGTTCTTTTTTTGCTGTATCAAGTAATGATGTAGCAGTTCCCTTCACAGTATTTAGTTTGTTAGCCTGTGGTGGTGGAGGGATTGACCCTTTGCTTTGACTATGAGCTTGGTTTGTCGGTGTATTGCTTTTCCCATTCGATTTCGTTTGCGCATTGGTATTCGTTTTCGGCGCAGCCTTTTGAGGCGTAGGGGGCTTTTGTTGCTGGTGTACAACAACTTGTGCTGCTCCCTTTTTGGGATCCTTACTAAAGGTAGTCATATTCGTAATAATCTTCGTTTGAAATTGCTGAGGTGACGGTTTCGTTGGCTGTGCTGCCTTGGTGGCCGGTTTCTGAGGTGTTGGTGTTGCTTTCTTGGTTGATCCTCCCCCATAACTGCCGCTTTCCTCCATCGCTCGATGTCCTGTGGGGTCAATGAAGCGAATCGGATCATTATGCGAATAGGTGTACAGATTCAAGCTCAGCGGGTTGTTATCCTCACCCCAATAGCTATCCTTCGTGATAAAGCGCCCAATATACGGGTTGTAGTACCGAGCCCTTAAGTAGTACAGCCCCGACTCCACATCGTAATACTCTCCTGCATAACGAATGGCCTCTGTATGTGATTCGATGCTCAGTGTCGGATTTCCAAAGATGTCATAATCGTACCGATTCTGAACCTCGCCTTCCTTTGTTATGGTTTGTACCACATCTCCATGGCCATTGTACAGATATTCATTGGCTTTCCCATCCGCTTCCGTATGAGCAAGGTATTTGATCCCCCTGATATACCGGTGAGTGAGCTTGCCGCTTGCATCCGTTTCGAGAATAACATGGTCGCGGTCATACACAAATTGAGTTGCTTTCGCTTGGTATCCGTCCTTGGAGTTGCTGACCGTCTTTCCACGACGCAGCCCATCCCCGTCATACTGATACTCAACCGTAACTCGATTGCCGCCTTTCACCTTTACCGTGCTCTTCAGTCGATTAAAGCCATCATAGGCCTGGGTCACTTTCTCGATGACGGTATTGATTTCACCCGTCTCACCATAAATCGATCCTCCGGTTGTTGGCCGTTTCCCGGATTGACTTGGTCTAAGATAGCTTGCCTTTTGACTGATCTGATTGCCGTTTGCATCATACAAGTAGACAGTCGTCTTCTTCAGAATCTCTTGTCCCTTTGCATCTACCATCCGTTCTTCCAATTGGAGCAATTGGCTTACATCCGAATAAACATAGTCACTTTTCTTCAGAAGATAGGAAGCTGCCTGCCCATCAAACAGAACCGATTCTTCTATTGGTTGTTCTGATGCATACGTTTCCTGCATCGACAAGCGATTACCCGAGCCATCATACGAGTATACCGTGGTCTTGCCCGGTGTTACTACTCGGGAAATCCGCCCTTCCTCATCATAAGAATAAGTGGTCGTTCCATAATCATCCTTCTTGGAAATTTGTCGACCATTCGCATCATACGTATAAACATAACTTGAAATGATATTGCCGTTTGGACGCTTGTTCGTTAAATTGACAAGGCGATTGTTTTTGTCAAAGGAGAAGTTTTCTCTAACTCCACCGCCATGTACTGCCGTTGTCCGGTTTCCATTCTTGTCATACGTATAGCGAACCGCTACCTCTCCACTTGTTGCATCCAACATTCTACTGGATTTGTCATAACTATAGGTTGTTTTGTTACCAAGTGCATCTGAGACGGACTCTACATTCCCTATTGTATCGTATGAATATTCCACCTCTATCTTTGCGTTCTTCCAGATCTGGAACAATTGATTGAGCGAATCGTAAACAAAGGACCGCGTCCCGCTTTCATCGGTCATCTTGACCCGATTCCCTACCTCATCATACTCGAATTGGATTCGGTCACCGGTCTCGACTACCCTCTTTTCGAGAATCAAATTTCGGGCGTTGTAAGTAAAAACCGTATGATTTCCCAGTCGGTCGATCATCATCCGTCTATTCATAGACAAGTCGTACCCATATCGATCGGAAGTATTCACGGCATCCGTTACTTTTCGCAATAAACCAAACGAACCGTACTCATACTGGGTAACTTTATCACGCCCATCTGTCATCGAAATCTTATTGCCTATCCTGTCATATTCATAGCTAACTTCTGTTCCCGATGGATCTGTTACCTTCGTTAGTTTGCCATCTGGATCATATTGATACCCTGTTGAATTACCAAGGGCGTCAGTCTGTTTAACAACTCGTCCTAAGCTATCATAGGTGTATCGCGTTGAAATCCCTTTTCCTTGCGTCCGCTCCAATGTCTCGGGGTCTGACTTTGTAAGCAAATTATTAGCCAGATTATACGTGAACAAGGTTCCGTACCGCTCTTCATCGGAATTTGCTGAGGCATAGCCTTTTGCATCGATCAATTTCGTCACGTTGCCATTCGCATCATAGATGTTCTTTGAAATCGTAACCTGATAGGGATCTAACGTAAGGGACAGCCGGTTAAGCTTGTCGTAGATGTAAGTGATTTGATCGCCCTTAGCATTGATATCCGCAACCTTGTTTCCACCCTTGTCATACTTTCTAGTGAATGTATGATTGGATGCATCCGTCGTTCCCGTTAACCGATTCATTGAATCGTAAGCGTAACGGGTAAGATAACCCCTTTCATCCTTAGCGGAAACCCTATTTCCTATCTCGTCATAACCGAACTGCTGCGCTCTTCGGCATTGGGTAGCCCTACCATGGAAAAAACCTTGAAAGGCACGAAGCCAATCAAGGTTGACAAAAGCTTTAATTAAATCAACTAGGGCGATTAGGTTCATTTACATCTGAATTGATAACATATTCTGCTTTATTAGTTATCTTATAGTTTTCTCCTTCGAACAATTCTTCCCATACCCAAATGAAGAAATTCCTAGCGTCTTTTGGTGGATCGAATGGAGGAAGGCAAGATTCAAATACCCTCTCAAAATCTATTTCAGAAGTTGACAAATAATAATTTAATGCTCCTTTTACCTTCTCTTTATTCTCATTACTTAAGCAATCATAATATGTTTTGATTTCCAACCTTATGATTTCTCTATAGTGATTATCAACAGAAGTATCAATGTCTCTGTACTTCTCTACTGCCTCATCATCATCGGCAAGTCCAGTAATTGGGCTTAATAAATCACTAATAAAATAGGGATTGACTGAAACCAATAATATCACTCCTACCACAAAAGAACCCTTGGAGTGGGCAAAAGCCAACCAAGGTTCCGGGTCATAAAAGAACTATTCGTTTTTGATCACTTTTCTACCTGCTGATAGGTATTCTTGAAAAATTTCAAAATTAAACATTTTTCCTGGAGAAATTGTGTGCTCATATTCAATCACTTTTGAATGCGCCCGTGTTGTACTATCCTTGTTAAAAATATCAATTGGCAAAGCTTCGTCCGTGTCAAACGTCAAAGTGACCCTATGATTACCTTCGGCCACTATAATTACTGATGCATAGTATCCAGCAAGAAATGAAAGATTTCCTCCGCACATGCAAACTATATCACCTTTTTCTAGGGTATATGGCCAAGTATGATATTGTTTACGTCCTATTCGGTAATCTCCTTCAATAAACTTAAAATCTGCCCCTTTAACCCCCTCTATTCGAATTTTCATTTTCCCGAAGACAAAAAGTGAACTATCCTTTATTTGAAAACCTTGCTCTTCCATCTGATCCCTAAAGCTATCGAGGTTTATCACGGAGTTCATCAATTCAAATTCATAAACTCCATTAATATCACTTGGAAAATTTAAGAAAATGGTTGAAATAACCTCTATATCCGTTCCCACAACACTATCAAATTCCTCCTTGTGAATATCAACCGATAGTTTCATCTCATAACCTCATTTCTTTATTATGGCATATTGGCCCAAATTTTCCAATTCAATGTTTTCTCCATTTGTTGTTTTGTAACTACCGTCATTTGGAATCTCCCGTCTCTCACCTCTAAACTAAGTGAACCTATTATGTAAATCATTTGCTTAATTTATAAATATCAATATTAGAATGGTTGTCATTCGATTTACTACTACTTAGAGTGACAAGAAAAATATCATTCATGTTCCAAAAAAATCTTGCCCTCAGAAAAGTAAATTTTTCATTAGGAATCAGTGATTCCTCGTTGTAATCTGTTTCTACTTTTATTTCCTCTTCATTAACAACAGCGAAAGTTCTTCCAATAAATTCAATATTAACGAATTTGGAAACAAGCATTTTAAGATTCTGTTTAGTCTGGTCATAATAGTTAAATACAGCAATATCATTATTTTCATCTTGTATAATGGCTATATACTCATTCTGATGAATATTTATAACCTTATACTGCGATAACCTCTGATAAAATTTATATAACGTTGGATATAACTTGTCTACTTCATTACAATCAAGCAATTTAATAGTATTCTCTTCTATTGAAACATTATAGAACTCCCCCTTATATGTTGATAAAATAATATTATTCCCAGACCAACTATATATAGAAGAAAAAACTACATTTTTCAAATCATCTTTTAGATAAATTATTTTATAATCACATGTGTTAAGGTCTATATAGACTATAAACTCATTTTCTGGACAAAATAGTAATATCTCCTCATTTTCGTAATTGTTAAAAGAAGAATATATTGTCAATTCATCCAAAATATTAACTTTTGAAATTAACTTGAGATCGTTATCAAATATTTGGATGCCGTCATAGTTATTATTAACAACTATTTTATTTGATACAACCTCAAGGAAATATATATCATTGTCATTCTGACTATGATTCCTCATTTTGAAAATCATTCAATTCACCTCCAGTGTAATTGTTTAGAAGAAAGGCATACTTTAAATACTTTTGCCAAAGATAAGTTCGGCTCTTCGCTCTATTGGATGGGAAAGGACTACAAATAGAGATTTAGAGAAACGTACATATTTAAGAGTTTCTTTAGCAATTGGTATAAAAGGGGGAGGGAAGGAACGGACTTAGCTCCTTCGTGCGCAGAGAGCTGGCAGCTTAGTTTTGTTAGCGGTCATGTAGACCATGGCAATCAGATTGTCGACGTTTCGGTAACCTCTTGCCCGGCGTTTGGCTGCCTGAACCAGACCATTGATCCCCCTCAAGTAAACCATTGGTGAGACGACTGGTGAACCAGCGAAGGATGCCGGACTGGTGCTTTTTGACGGTCTGTGCTACTTTTATCATCGGATCCAATTGAGAACGCTCCGCCCAGCCTAGTACACGGTAGCATTAATATTTAAGCGAGTATAGACAGAGTCGATCAAATCCGTTATGTTGGATATAATTAACAGTGAACGGGAGAACCAGCACATGGGGAAAAGAATCAAACACACGATCGCCTTTACCGAGAAACAAAAGCAGGTCTTGGAAACCATGAAAAATGGGAGCCACAGTCCCTTGCATATGATCCAGCGTTCCACGATCTTACTCAGCCTCGGAGAAGGGCGTACGCCGAGTGAAATCGCTCGGGAAATGGATACCGAGCGGAATACGGCCGCCAAGTGGCGCAACCGTTGGATCGCCGCTAAACCGGAATTGGATCGGATCGAACAAGAAAACCCGCGGCAGAGTCGGTATTGGCTGAACCCGAACATCACGGATGAGGCAACTTTTCACAAAGAAGTCCAGCAAGTCTGTGAATTGTACGATGCGGCTCCGCGTTTGTACGAGAGCGGTACGCATGTGCATTCTAGCGACGAAATGACGGGCATTCAAGCGTTGTCCCACAAGCATGAAGCTTTGCCGATGCTTCCCGGGAAAGTGGAGCGCCGGGAGTTTGAGTATGAGCGCCACGGCACTTCCGGCATAATCGCATCCCGGCATGTCGTTACGGGGCAGGTCGAAGCGCCGCTGATCCAGCCTACCCGCACGGAACTGGATTTTGTCCAACATATTAGTCAAGTCGTGATGCTCCATCCCGATGATCGGCACATCTTTGTTACGGACAAATTGAACACTCATCAATCTGAATCTTTGGTCCGTTTTGTCATCGCGCAGGGCAAGTTGGATCTGGACGAAGAAACGCTTGGCGTCAAGGGGAAGTCGGGCATCCTGAAGAGCATGGCGACGCGCAAGGCGTTTTTGGAGAACCCTGCCCACCCGGTTCGCTTTGTTTACACGCCTAAACACTGTTCGTGGCTCAATCAAATCGAATGCTGGTTTTCCATTTTGGTTCGTCGCTTGTTGAACAAGCGATCCAGTTTCTCTTCTAAAGAAGCGCCTGAAGCACGCATCGCCCAGTTTATCCTTTACTATAACACTCATTTAGCCAAACCGTTTAAATGGACCTTTGACGGTAACTTACTCAAGGTCTAGTCGTTTGCTTGATCTTTTACGCTAGTGTGTACTAGCCACTCTTTCAAATACAGATCGGCATACACATGCCGAACTTGCCACAGATCCTGCAGGGCCAGCTTTAAACGGTAGGCTCTTCCTGTCTGCCGGTGGCTATCCTTCAGACGTGCTAACGTTTCTCGTTGATCGGATGTTAGCTTATCCTCATTTTTCAGCCAAATGTATTTGGTCTTCTTTCGCTCTGGCGCTTGCTTTTGTTCCTGTATCCGGACCTGGTCCACAGCTTCGCCCACCAGCTTCATCACGTGGAATTGTCAAACGTAACCTCGGCTTGAGGAAACGATTCCTCAATGCCTCGAATGAACGCGGGAGACAAGTCGCAACACACTTCTTCAATCTGTTCAGCCGGAATTCCTTTGTCACCCAGGTGCTGGCGGAATTGTGCCAACGTGTCCTTGCCTTTTCCTTCAACTGCGAACAAAACGATTTTGCGGTCAACATCCACAAATAAGGTGATATAGCGATGACCGCGTCTGGACGAGGTTTCATCGATGGCAATTCGTTTGACGCTGGTTAACTCCAACGATGCCATCGCTTCATCCACGTAATGATGAAAAATACGCCACATGCGCGTATCATGTTCTCGCAATTCGCGTGCAGCAGCGTTGACAGGCATCTCGGCCATCAGCCGCATCGCCCAGGACTCAAAAGCCAAGGTGAAGTGAGAAGCCACCCGTGACCACTTGACCGGAACTTGTGTCACTTTGTTGCAGGAATGACAGCGTACTCGGGGAACACGCACATGCATAAACGTTTTCCATTCCCAGAAATCCAGATGACGCCACTCTTTGAACTGAGCATCGTGGGCTTTAGCTGCTTTTCCGCATACAGGACAAGCGAATTCAGCACCACGTTCAAAATCCATAAACAGATGCCAGGCCTGCTCTTGATCATCGAACGAAATTTCTCTCAGCTCCCATGGCGCTTCGACCTGCAGGGCTACTTTAAACATTTCATTAATGACGTATTCTTCTCGGTTTTTCGATGTCCACATTTCGCATCCGCTCCTATTAATCTTCTTAGGAACAGTTTGGTCATTTTCTCTTTATTTTAATCTTCGTCCATCCAATAGAGCGACGAAGCCCTTTTTCTATGCTCAAAAAACTCAGTCATGGCAAGGTTCTAGAATTATGAAACTTACTCGATATAGTAGTTCATTCGGTACTGTGTGGGGGCTGTCCCAAATATCCACTGCGATAGTTCCATGAGTAAAAAAATGCCACAACACGGCGGCTAGCTCGCATTGTGGCAATTTACATGGGTTATATGTGTTATTGGTTGAATGCTGGATTCATTCGGCACTGGGTAGCCCTTACTGAATTATTCATCCTTCTCTAACACATATGTCTTTATTACTATATCTCCATCGAATACATAAATTCTTTCACATTCGTTGCATCTCCAAACATCATATCGGGGAAAAGGTATTGTAACTGGGTCAATTGAATCTCCTAAATTAATAATATCATCCCATTCTCTATCCGTATAAACCCTTAACTCTACATCATTTGGTGCGTTTGAGTTCGAAAGTGTGACACCACATTTACATTGTAATCTTGCCATTGACATCTCTCCTCTTAAGGATATGTGATAATTCCTTCATTCGTCCAAATTTCAACCTTACCCGGAATTGTTTTGTTAGGATATGTCCCGGATGCACGAGTAATAATTTCCCTTGCTTGGTTTGTAGTCAATCCTGAATCTCTTGCATCAATAATTACCGTTTCTGCCCCCTGTTTCAATCCCTTTTGTATCCTTGTTATACCCGTGTTAACATTGGGGTTTTCTAAAGTCTTGAGTTCTGTTTTAACTCCGTCAACTTTGAAATCAGGTGTTTTAACTTTAGAATTTGGGTCTTTTGGAATAATTTCAACATTTTTACCACTTGCAGTCAAATCATTTACAACTTTCTTTTCTGCTTCTGTTAAACCATTCAGAGAACCTGTAATTTTTCCCGTCCCCTTAGCGGGAGGCCGAGTATTTGGCCTCGATTCAACCTCTTCGGTTACCGTTAATAAGGGGTTGCCTCGTTTCGATGAAGTTCTTGCCCCACCGGATATCATCTTCGTTGCCATCAATCCATACGCTTCTGCTAATCGCTCGTTCACTTCTTCGATTTGATAGATTAAGTTTGCATCTGCTGTGGACTTCCCCTCTTTGCTGAAATTATAGGGGATTTTAAAGGTATCTTCCACGCTCATCAATTCCGGGAGGTGAAACCCAAAGATCGTAACTCCTTTCTTCACCTTGATTCCAAGGGCTTCTAATTGCTTCCTTGTTATATTTCCGTTGTTTCTTTCTAACGTCATCAGAATGACTAGATTTTGCTCATAGGTTCTATCAAGTGATACTGACTGTATGAATTTTGCCTCCTGTGGTGTTAAATCATAACTGACGTCAATGCTTGCAAAACCTTTATATTTATCCTTCTTAATCCTGTTTATTGTATACCCTGTGTTGACCGAAATTACCGTTCGAACCGAATCCTTCTTGCCAAAAACCAAGCTGGTTGTTCGAGCAAATGCTGACTTTGAACTGTTTAATCTATGTACACTTTCTTTGCCTGGAATCTCTATAATACCGGTTCTTTCAAGGGCAGTATACCATTCCTCCTTCGTCATTCCACGTTTTTGTGAACTTGCATATTTAACTGTGTTCTCAATAATTTTTGAGTCAAACTGCAGCGGTGTCACTATGCTATGGTAAGAACTGGGGTCCTTCCTAATAGCATTTGCTTGCTCCTGAACTGCTAGTCTTTCCTTATTATCAATAGCATTGTAATAAGCCGTTGTTAATGCCAAAATTTTTGCTTGCGCCTCGACGTTCATCTTGGAGTCGCCCTCGGCCCAATGCCCCGTCGGGTCGATAAAACGAATGGGATCGTTGTGCGCATAGGTGTAGAGGTTCAGGCTGAGCGGGTTCTTCTCTTCTCCCCAGTAGCTGTCCTTGGTGATGAATCGGCCAATGGCAGGATCATAATAACGTGCACGCAGGTAATACAAGCCTGTTTCTCCATCGTAGAACTCACCGGCATAGCGGATTGCTTCCTCATGCACCTCGATGCTGAGGGTCGGATTGCCGAAAATGTCGTAGTCGTACCGGTTTTGAACTTCTCCGGATTCTGTCACCGTCTGGACGACGTCTCCATGGCCATTGTATAAGTAGTCCTTCGCTTGCCCGTCTACTCCGATATGAGCAACATAGTTAACTCCCCGAATGTAGCGATTGCTCAGCTTCCCGCTTCCATCGGTTTCGAGGATGACATACTGCCGATCATAGACGATCTTCGTGATCTTTGCTTGGTAGCCATCTTTGGAACTGCGAATGGTTTTTTCCCGGCGTAATCCCTCTCCATCATAACGATAGTCCACCGTAACGCGGTTGCCGTTCTTCACCTTCACCGTGCTCTTCATCCGATTGAAACCGTCATAGGTGTACGATACCTTCTCAATCAGAGACGCAATTTCTCCAGTCTCCCCATAGGCCGATCCTCCCGTAGAAGGACGCAGGCCTGCTTGGCTTGGTTGAAGATAGCTGGTTCGTTGGCTAACCTGGTTGCCATTCGCGTCATACAGATAGGACAGCGTCTTTCGCAGTCGCTCTTGCCCATTGGCATCCAGCATCCGCTCTTCCACTTGCAGCAATTCGCTGGCGTCCGAATACACATAGTCGCTCTTCTTGACCCGATAGTCGGCTGACTTTCCATCCTGGTCATTCAATTCCGTAATCGGCTGCTCCGAAGCATAGGTCTCTTGCATAGATAACCGATTGTTGGAACCGTCATAGGCGTATACGGTTGTCTTACCAGGTGTAACGACCCGAGTGATCCGGCCATCCTCATCGTAGGTGTAAGTGGTTGTTCCGTAGTCATCTTTCCGTGAGGATTGACGTCCGTTTGCGTCATAGGTGTAAGTATAGCTAGAAATCACACTACCATCTGGGCGCTGATTCGTTAGGACCGTAAGGCGATTGTTCTTATCAAAGCGAAACTGCTCCTTAACTCCCCCACTATGGGTTACCGTGGTTCGATTGCCATTCTTGTCATATGCATAGCGAACAGACGCATCTCCATATGTTACTTCGACCATTCGGTTCGACATGTCGTAAGCATAGACCGTTTTGTTACCAAGTCTATCCGTCACCGATTGGATGTTTCCAACCTCATCATAGGTATAGTCCACTTCGGACTTGCCATCCTGTTGAACGTTGAGCAGTTGATTGAGCGGGTTCCATGCATACGTTCTTGTTCCGCTCTCATCCGTCATCTTTACCCGGTTCCCAACCTGGTCGTAGTCATACTGGATCTGGTCGCCTGTCTCGGTTACGCGCGTCTCCAGCAATAGATTCCTTGCATCATAGACAGAAACGGTATGGTGACCCAATCGATCCGTCATTACCTGACGATTCATAGCTAAGTCATAGGTATACTGTTCGGAGGTATTTGCTGCATCCGTTACCTTCCGAAGCAAACCAAATGAGCCGTATTCGTATTGAGTGAGCTTACCTCTCCCATCCTTCATCGATGTCTTATTGCCCACTCGGTCATACTCATAAGAAAATTCGGATCCAGATGGTTCCGTTACTTTGGTTACACGCCCGGCGGCGTCATACACATATCTTTTGCTATTGCCAAGTGCGTCCTCCTCTCGAACGACACGCCCTAATGCATCATAAGCATAGCGAACGCTAACTCCTTTTCCACGCGTCTGTTCCATCGTCACAGGGTCTGTTATTGTTACCATTTGATTGTTCAGATTATAGGTGTACTCGGTCCCGTATCTCTTCTCATCCGTACTAGCTGATGCGTAGCCCTCCGCATCAATCTTCTTGATCACATTGCCATTAGCATCATAGATGTTCTTCGAGATGACCGTTTCGTGCGGATCGAGGGTAAGAGATAAGCGATTCAAGGGATCATAGGTATACGTGATAGAATCGCCTTTGGCATTGGTTTCAGCTATCTTATTCCCTGATTTGTCATACTTCCTTGTTAAGGTCCGGTTGGCTGCATCGGTTGTGGTGATGAGCCTGTTTAGCGAGTCATACGAATAGCGTGTCTGATTCCCGCGTTCGTCTTGCGAAGACAGCTTATTCCCATTGGCATCATAAGTATACTGTTGGACGAGCTCTTGTTCCTTGACCATTCGAGAGGCAGTTTCAAGCTGACCCAATAAATCATATGAATAAGTAATCGTATAGCGCGATACCGCCTTATCATCAGACGAGGGATAACCATACGCTCTTGGGTCTATCTCTTGAATCATATTCCCCATCGCGTCATACGAATAACCTGTGATTTGACGGATCTTCCCGGGCTGCTCAGGATCTCGAAGAGCGGAGATATTGGGAAGCTTCACCACAGATTCAACATCCTGTTCATCTAAAAAACGTATACTCTTGGCCAATCGATTCTGGCTGTCGTACTCATACCCTTGCACATCAGACGACTGCGAATCTCGCAAACGGGTCGTTCGAATCAAGTTCCCATTCTTGTCATACTCGAATTGAGTATTTGCTCCACTACTATCAGCTTCCGACTTGACAAGATCATTGTCAAAGTAAGTGTAAGAGGTCGTCAGCAATGGCTCATCATCACGTGACCCGCGAACAGCCTTTTGTAGAATATTGCCGTTCTCATCATACTGATAGGTCTCTATGGTATAGATGATGTTCTTGCTAGCATCCAATTGGAAGGGAATCCTCTTCTCTGAGAGGCGGCCGTTCCCATCATACGTAAACAGGGTGCTATACCCCCGTTTGTCTTTCTCGGATACGACATTTCCATTTAAGTCATACCGATACTCGATGCTTGCTCCGAGGGCATCCTTACGGCTCTTCTCTTTTCCAAATGCGTTATACGAATAGGTTGTCGTGTTCCCCAGGGAATCAGTCTCGGTCAATCGATTGCCCAATTGATCATACGTATAGCTGGTGGTACCGCCATCTGCGTAAGAAACGTGAAGCAAGGCACCGTCAGGCTGGGATTCGTACTTCGTCTCCGAACCACGGGCGTCCACCTGCTTCACCAGATGACCCAACACGTTGTATTCCATCTTGGTCACATGGCCCAAGGCATCGGTTTGCTGGATGACTTGATCCAACCCATTATAGGAATAAACCAAGCCCGGAGAGGTATTCAGTTGCTCATGGAATTGGATCCCGTTTGCTTCCTTCACGATCCGCCCTGCTGCGTCATAAGCGATGTAACGAGTTCCTGTTCCATCCGGCGCGAAGACCGCCGTTTGCCGATTCATCCGATCATAGAGGTAGGAAGTTCCCGACATCGCTTTCCATTGCCCCGAAAGATCTTTGTCTTTATCGTATTGGTTTGGAGCAATCTCACGAATCAAATTACCCATTGCGTCATAGACATATCGCGTTGTTGCTGGACTACCATCAGAAGAGGCAGCTGTCTTGCGAATGAGCTGATTCATGTCATCGTATTCGTACTGTGTTGCGAGATGACGAGCATTGGTTTCTCGAATCAAATTGCCTACATCATCATATTCATACTGGATTGTGCCGCCAAGAGGATCCACTTTCTTGATTCGATTACCGTCATCATCGTATTCATATCGAGAGTGAAAGCCCATAGGGTCAATTTCATCTATTACTCGATTGCTATCATCATATCGATATTGAGTGGACACAAGCACACGATCCGCATACTCCGAATCGAAGGTTGCTTTGGCCAAATAATCCGGTCCAATGTCTGATGTCTTCACCAGAAGGGATTTCCTCATGAGCCGAGAGCGTTCATCGTACTCCATTCGGGTGACTGCATACTCATTGGAGCTTACTTTGTATAGCTCGGTAATCAAGTTTCCCGCGCGGTCATATTCACGTTTAACCTCTTTACCCGCAAGCCCCTTGGACCGGATTAATCTGCCTGCCTTGTCATACGTATTCTCTACAAGATCCTGGGCCGATGTTCGACTCACTTGCTTTCCGCTGCTGACCATTTCCGTTATGAGCAGCGTTTCTTGCGACAGCATTTTACCCGTTTCGTTATATTGGAACTCTACCCCTTTATAATCGTTACGATTGCCGTCGGTTTGGATAAATCGTTTTTGCATCACGACATTCCCAGCCGAATCGTAGGTGAAGAACGTGGACTGTCCCAATGGATCGACTTGCTCCAACAGTTCATTTTTCACCGAGTAACGGAATGTTTCTTGTGTGCCATCAGGGTATACCTTCCGGTATGGTTTTCCACCCAATGTCCGGTACTCGTACGTTTTATATCCCGCTTTATCTGTTGCGACGAGATAAAGATTACCGGTTAGATCATATTCATTCTTCTCCATTGATCCGTCTGCATGAAGAATCTGAGTAACCTTGCCTTGAAGATTGTAGCGGTACTCCTTCAGTCGATCTAACGCATCGGTTTCTGTTAGAACATTACCTGAACCGTCATAGGTGAATAGCTTGGAAGTCCGATTCGTCCCCTTTTGATCGTTCCAATTGGACAATCGCGCAGATACGACCCGAACCGGCTTATCCAGTACGTTGTATTCATATTCCATCCCTATCGATTTCTCAGGTGTCTTGGCGTTGTAGCCGGTTCCTTCAACCTTTTTTCGCACAAGTTTACGATTTCCCGCATACTCCAGGTATTGAATGATCTGCTGCTTCTGGCCGTCAAAGGCATATGTCTTCACCAATCGGTCCAGATCATCGTATTCATTCACCATACCAGGTGCGGAGGCTAGTGGCAGATCGAAATACCGAGGATCGACAGCTTTGGTCAGATTGCCCTTCGCATCATACTCGTAACGGGTTAGGTTGCCCATAGGGTCAACTTCTCCCGTTTTCTTGCCAAGCCCATCGTAGATGTAGGTTGTGGTAGCCTCAGCACCCGTAATAAGTTTGGTTTCTGCCGTCACGTTTCCAACCTTGTCATATGCATAAGTGGTTCGACGTACCTCTTTGTCATGGAAAGGGGCCGTCTTGGTCAGGATCTGGTTCTTATGGTTGTACGTGTACGAAGTCGTGTCATAACCGGAACCATTATAGAGTTGCTCGCTGAGGAGATTGCCCGCGTAGTCATAACTCCACTTCACTTCACTTGATCCGCGAAGAACCGTCTTTCCATCCCGAATCTCCTGTAACGATTCCTTTTGCCGAACGGGTTTGTTATTGGAGTTGTATTCCCATTCCTTCACATGCTTAAGAGTACCGGTGGTATCGGCATAATCAACGGATTTGATCACATTCCCATTCTTGTCATTCTCAAATTGAGTATGGCCGGATACGGTTTCGGTGACGGCCGGATAGGCATCGGTTAGTTGGCCCCATGCATTATAGGCATAAGCAATTCGAGAAGAATCTTGGCGCTTCCCGTCCGTATAGGCACCTTCCGTCTTGAGCGTGACATTGCCTACGGCATCATAAGTTGCGTTTGAGTAGAAATAATCGTTCGTTCCCTGTTGATACAGCTTCTGAGAGGTTTGTCGTCCCAGCGTATCGTATCCATACTCTGTGATCTTGCCCGTTGCTTCTTGAATAAGCAGCGGATTCCCTTCCGTATTATAAGTTCGCGTGGTTACATACCCGAGAGCGTCTGTCTCCTTGATTACTTTCCCTTGATGGTTGTATTCAAGCCGGGTGGTATGTCCCTTGGCATCCGTGCTCGAGATAAGATTCCCAACGTAATCATAATCATATTGGGTTGTGTAGAATTTGGTTCGATCCGGGGTAACTTCTTGCTTAACGAGCTGCTCTCGGATGTCGTAAGAGAGCTTTTGACTATACCCCTCTTCATCGGTCAACGTGACTTGCAAAGGTATGGCCTTGTCGACGCCTACCCGATAGTCCAAGGTTTGAGTCCCTTTGGCCACTTTGTCGTTCTCATAAGCCGTCTTGCGTATCAGGCGTTTGCTGCTGTCATATTCATATCGCCAGCTATGCCCGTTGGCATCCGTTAGCTTGGTGATGTTCCCGAAGGAATCGTACTCCACGGTTTGAGTAACATGCCAAGCCCCCTCGTTAAGAACGCTTTGCTTGACCAACGATCCTGTTATGTCATATTCATAAAGATTTTGGTTTCCATTGGGGTCCGTAAAATCAATCTGGAAGTTGGAATAGGAGTTGTCTAAATACCGATAGCTAAGAACTCTAGAATCCCCTATGATTCTCTTCGTAACTCGGCTCAACGCATCGTATTCGTAAGCGGTTTTCGTTCCCTTCGCATCCGTCTCGAAGACCAAATTGCCCGTCTTCATATCGTAAGCATAGGTTAGAGCAATCTCCTTGCCATCCATAATCTGATAGGATTTGGTTAAATAGGCGCCTTGAGTATCTGCTCCATTAGCATCTCGCCCATACTCATAGTAGGTCGTCCGTTCCTGATCGCTATGGACCGTCTTCCGCACGGTATTCCCATACGTGTCGTAGGCGTAATCCGTGATATCCCAAGGATGTTCCGAATCCGAGGTGGATTTCTTCTCGCTCAGGATATCCCCCTTGGCATCAAGATCATATTGAATTTGTCGAGTTGTCTTCGCATCCTGCTTCCAAACCTTCTGGGACAAAGCATGGAATTTATCATACGCATACGAGTAAACCACCAGGTGCTCGTTGTTGATCGGGTTCCCCTTGTCATCCCGCTCCGCTTCAGGCCCCACATAATTGGTCAAGTTCCCGTACTCGTCATAGCGGTAGTTGGTGATCTTCTTAACCGGTTCTCCAACCGATTTCCCATCGACAACTGCGTAATCATCGGTTTCTTGCTTCTTGACCAACTTCATCTCATCATGTTCGTTGGTCATGACTTGTCGATGGTTCTTCCCTTGTTTCTCGGTAACGATCATTTCATGTTTTCCGTTAAAGGTGTACTGGGTTGTGCTTCCCCCGGAATCCGTGATGAGCGTAGTGTAGCGATAGCTGTCTTTAAGATACGCTTCGTCGGATTCTTTGTAGCCCGTAACTCCGTATCCGTCTGCCTCATTGGTGTAGGCATAGGTATCCTTCTCTTTCACGTCCGTCTTGAAGCGCTCTAAAAAGTTCGAAGCAGCCGGATCATACCCCTGCTTGATGACATCCTGACGCTCGAAGATTTTCCGATACTGCATGCTGCCTTCGCTTAGGCCCTTGGTATAAGAGTTGTAGGTGTAACGCTTCATACGATTCTGTGCTACGTCACTGATCTGAACCAGATTCTCATATCGATTGTAAGCCGAATAATTCTTCCCGTTCGAGAAGGTGAACCCGAGATCCGGCTGCTCATACCAAAAGTGATATTTCGGTTTTTGATCCGTTCCATAAACCCGCTGCATCCGGGTCCGAACAACTTGTTTGGATGGAGTAACCAGAACGGCGGATTTATCATAGACAATCGTCTTGTTATCGGGGAGGTGGATAATCACCTGGAATTTCCCTTGCAGGTCCCCCGAATCGGTATTGTTGGGATTCTGAGAAGCCAGGTAATAATTATCAGCAGTGTAAGAGCTCGCTGTGATGGGACCAACCTTAAACGAGTGATCCTCCGGGTACTCCATCGTAACCACGCGCCCAATCGAATCCGTAATCTTCGAGATGAGCCGCTTGGTAACATACTGTCCATCGGTGGTGTAGTTCAAGGAGGAATACTCAAACATGATTTGATTGCCATAGCGGTCGACAATGCCCAGAATTCGGCCATCCTCCGCAAAGTACGTCTTCTTGCCGTCTTTTCCTGTCATGATATAGGCTGACGTACCGTCTGTTTGACCGTTAGAGTACTCGGTCGACCGCTTCACGACAACATCCTTGACCGTTTGTCCTTCCGGTAGAAAGTACCGTTCGCCTTTTTCCAAGTGCTCCCGAAGGGTATAGATGTCCCCGCTTTCGGTATGTAGGAATTTGTAGCTCGTTCCATCCCCATTATTGCGAATTTCCATATTGGGAAAGGAAAATCTCATGCCGATCCCCAGGTTGTAACGATCTTCGGCAAAGGAAGAAGTGACAGCATCCGAGTGAACGTAATCAACCCAAGCCCCATCCACATACTTCACGTTCATCTCTTGAACGTTAGCCGAATCGTTCTTATAGATTCTCTTCAGTTCCAAATCAAGTCCGTTACGACCCGGAAGCACGTAGTCAGTCTGAACAATTGAGAGAGAGCCGCTTTGCGGACTGATCTCTTCTTCGGTAACCGTGGTTCTCAAATAGACCGGAGAAAGCATCGTATTATATTGCTGCTTAGGCCCAACCAGGTTATTTAATCTCTCCTGCAAGGTTTCGGCATGCGCCGCAGGCAAGAGCAGCAGGGAGAAGAGAAAGAGTAGTAGAAAAGAACGGATGACTTTATTCAAAGCTTGCACCTCCGACAGAGTCAAAACAAACTTATATGAATACGAACGATTGATTAATCTTGATATTTCATGGGATAAAGCTTAGCCAGAATAGCCGTTTCCGAAAGGCCTTGGCCCATGAGCTTGACAACCGATTCCGAAGGCTGTGCAACCTTCCGCGCCAACACAAAGGCCTTGGTGATTTCCGCTTCACTCAGCTTGCTGGATTTCATGAATTGATCCAACTGCTCGGTAGTGATTTGGACGCGTGGAAGCTTAACGGGATTCTGAATCACATTCTCGTCTACACATACCTGACTCCAATTTCCAGCCTCCAGCCGTCTTTCCACAATATCTTTCACGGGTTTCTGTGTTACGAAGGAAATTCGATCCGCAATCATGACATCATCGGACGTCAATCGATCTTTCTCCAGATAGCCCTCAAGCTCCTGAGAATCAAAGGAACGAGGGATGAAGTCCGGGTGGGATTTCAGATAAGCATCAAATAGCTGTCCCCAGCCCTTTCCGGCCTTCTTCTGCTGTAACAAATCTTCCAATTCATTCATCAATCCATAGTTTTGAAACAAAAAGTCATAGGCAATGAAAATATCCTGTTTGGGGTAGCCCACGGCAAGCAAGCGGTCAATCTCGTTTTTGAATTCTTTTTGCACACTCAGATTCGTAAGAAAAGAATCGTAGCCCGAATCCCCTGTCTTGGCCTCAGCTAAACGAGAGTCCTTGTTCGATTGCTCAGAGGTCGTATTCGCCCGAGAGGAGAAAAGTCTTCCGAAAGGGTGATCCATCTGGGAGTAGGCGAGCACACTCGTTTGTCCTATGACCAATACCAGGATCACGATCAGAATGACTTTGGTTCGTTTTTGTCTATGCCACATAAAGGGTTATCCTCCGTTTACCGATGATTGGGGTTGAGCGCTTCGATCTCCTGTCTGATTTGCTCGGTAGGGTTCAAGGGCTTAACCGATTGAACCTCCGGTTTTGTCAACTCCGGCAATCCAGAGTCCTTGTCCTGAAGAGGTGAAGAGGAAGGTTGTTTGGGAGAGGATGCATTAGAGGACTCAGCTTCACTCGAATCATCGTTTGTCTGATTCTTTAGTTTGTTCAGCATGTCTTTCTCGATCCAGTCCAAGGTGACGAGCTCGTCTGCGGTGAATCCAAGCTTCTTCCGCTCCTTGTCTTGCTCGTACTGCTCCTTGTCCTTGAGGTAATCTTCCAGGTCCATATCCAATTGAAGGCTTAGCAAGTATTCGTCTAGAACAGCATTACTGGAACCCAGTTTCTCTTGAAGCTGCAATAGAAACGAAATGGCCTTCTTTTCATCAAATTTACTCTGCAGTTGGATGTACATGCTTTGTCTCTTTTCTTGCGGGGATTCGTCCACAAGTCTATTCACTTTCGGCTGTATGGAGTTGGCTGTCGTCTCGCGGGTCAGCTCCTCCAATTGAAAGATCACTCTTTCCGCTTGAAGCTTCGCTTCTTGAATCTGTTCCTCGTTGTATCCTGCCTTTTTCAACTCGTCAAGAAACGCCTCACCCAGACCGGATTCAGCTAACAAGGTGCTTCGGGCCCCTGTATCCAATGTGTTTTCTTTTGGGGTATTATGCTTCAATTCTTCGGCGATTTCGTTCCAATTAAGCCCTGATTTCTTAAGTTTCAATATCGCCGTTGTGGAGGCCCCCGTCAGATTGGATAAATCAGCCGCCGTTTGCTTATCAGCAGCCGTCACCTTGGTCTCCCCAAAAAGCTTTTCGGGGGCAAAGGAAATCGCCAGCTGAGCGAGAAGGGCCAGTACAGCGATCATCGCAATCCCTTTGGATAGCGGTTTCCATCTCATTTTATTCATCCTTTCAGAAGCTCCTTATTCCACCGTGACATGTAGAGTGACATCCCCATTGACCTTTCCTCGGAAAAGAACCGTTGTCAGCTCACCCGTCCAGGAGGTGCCCGGCACGATATTTTGATCCACTTTGAAAGTGATTTTTCCAGGTGTGTACGTAACGGTCAGATTCGAGCCTGGAATGAGGCCTGATTCCTGCAGGTCCGTCTTCGGTGTAAAGTCATATAAGTCCACAAGCTCCATTTGATTCGGATCGTAGGTGACCACGAAGGTCATTTCACTAAAATCCTGAACATGGGATGCAAATAAGGATAGATCAAAGACTTCATTTTTCCTTGTGCGAATCACATAATCCGGGCTTTTGGTACTCTTCTGTAGTGCGGGGCTCCAGGCCGTTACTCCGGTTGCATTCTTGGCTCTCACCCGGTACGTATGCGAAGTACCGGAAGATAACCCTTCATGAAGATAGGTTGTCCGATTCCCGATATCGACGGGCTGGCCATCAATCTCCAGCTCGTATTCGGTTGCCCCCTCCACTTTCCCCCAATGGAGCTCAATGGATTTCTGATCCGCATTGGCTTGTATTCCATCAGGAGCATCCGGCAAGTTGGGCAAGGTCGATAGAGCAAGAACTGCCACCCAATCCCCAGGACCATTTGCATTCTTAGCCCTGATTTTGTAAGTGTGGTACTCTTCGGGGTTGAGTCCGGAATGCTGGTAAAGGGTATCCTGTCCGTTATCAAGCAACTTCCCATCCACTTCAATGTCATATCGGGCATCCACATCTACCGCATCCCAAGAGAGCAGAATGGATTTGTTCGTGACTACTGCGACGATATTCGTCAAGGAAGTGCTCATGGCTTCGGGTGGCAAAGTTGACATGACGACGGGTTTGGACCATTCGCTGTCCCCACTAATATTCTTTGCCCTTATTCGATAGCTGTGCTTCTCGCTTGAAGTCAACTTCTCATGAACAAAGGAGCTTCCCTCCACGTTCACCACGCTGGTTCCATCCATTTCAACATCATAGCTGGCTGCATAGGGGACAACATACCATGACGTTGTAATCGTCGAAGCATCCGATGACATCATAATATTGGTTGGCATCATCGGTTTTTCAGGGTGAGTAACAACACGAAGCGGCTCGCTCCAGGGGCTCTTCCCCCCCTCGTTCTTCGCTCTAATGCGGTAGGTATGGTTGCTTACCGCCTCTAGATCTTTGTGGACAAATGACGTCTTGCTCTCATTCTCGATGATCAATCCATCTGCTTCCACTTCATAGCCGGTTGCTTCCTCCACAACAGGCCAATTCAATTCGACCGAATGGATCGAAAGGGATGGCGATATTCCCTTCGGCATTTGAGGAGGATTCGGCAAAGTCGCTTGTTGAAGAACAGGGCTCCATTCGCTGGCTCCTCCGGTATTGCTCGCCCTAACCCGCAAGCGGTAGTTTGTTTTCGCTTCAAGACCGGTAGATTCAAACGAATTGTGATTGCCATTGTAGATGATGGAGCCATTCGCTTCTACCTCATATTTGGTAGCTCGAGGAACTAAATCCCAGGAGAGCGACAAGCTGGTCTGCGATCTTCCATTAACTTTGAGGTTTCCTGGCACTGGCGGGGGATCCGGCAAGGTCTGCTTGGTTAGCCATGCGCTCCAGGCACCAATCCCTCCAGCATTCCGAACTCGAACCCGGTAGGTATGCTGTGTATTGGCTGTTAATCCACTATGTGTGTAGCTGGTGTTTAAGCCGTTATTTTTGACAATGCCATCGGCTTCTACATCATAGCCGGTTGCTCCAGCCACCGCAGGCCAGCTGAGTTTAATCCATTGTTGAGACAACTGATCGATTACGTTGGATGGGGGAAGAGGTAAAGTCGTAGCGATGAAGGAGCTGCTTGCTGTTTCCACCCCTTGTGTGTTCCGTGCCTTCACTTGCAAGGGATAGCTGGTCCCCGCTGTAAGCCCGCTTACCGTAATGCTCTTATTTGCAGGACTCATCCACTCTGGGGTGCTTGTGATGATTCCTGAGCTGTTCACATACTGAGCTCCAGCCTGAATCAGGTATTGGGTTCCGGCTGGATTGTGATCCGACAACGAGAGGCGGAATGAATTTTCAGTAGTTGCGGAGATCGACAAGGAAGGCTTCTCGGCTCGTGTGTAGACGGATTGCGTCTGACTAGCGACATGTCCTACGGCATCTTTTGCTTCAATTTTAACGGTATAATCCGTGTTTGGAGTTAAGCCTGTACGACTAAAGGTATTCTCGGAAGTCCATCCACTGGATACTGAACCTATGGTGAAGTTATACGGGCTGCTATGTAAACCCGAGAGTGCATCATGAGCAGAGCCTGTAAGTGTGATTTGCGATTCAGTAGCTGATGAATTTATTGAATCGATTGTAGGGTTAGATCTATCGATGACGATTGAAGTGAGCTCTTCAATCGTCTTTAATTCATCACCAGCACTAAACATTAATGTGTGGACTCCTTCCGACAAGCCTCTTATATCTAGCGAGTCAAATGTTACAACTTGAGGTGTTTCTGCATTCGTGATTAATCTAGTCCCACGAGGAGTTGTTTCGGAATCAATGTAGTATTTTACAGACAATGTGGACCCGCTTGTTCCCGAAACCTTGAGAATTGGGATTATTGATTGTTCAGTTATAACCATTTGATTAACAGGTGTAATGATTTCCATTTGCGGAAGCTTATAAATGCCTCTTCTTTCGTACCAAAAACCATTTGTATACCCTGAACTACTATAAGAACCATCGAGTGCTACTACACTTTCAATAAAGCTAGTCTTTCTATACACGTAAAAGGGTTCGGCGTAAGGCTCATATTTAATACAATAGGTAGATGACCCCGTCTGTTCTCCATTGCTGTTGTAGAAAATATCTGTTGTATACTCGACACAATATTCCGTAATAAGTGTCGTGTCATAGCCATATTTGTCATATACGTAATATTGCCCCTCAGAAAACCCCGTATTAACAGGAAAAACTAGCGAAATAACAAGTATGAAAACAAGAGCGAGTCGTATTTTTTCCATACGTGATGATTCTCCTTTCACTAACTACTCAATCGTATACGTTACCTTCGTGAACTCATTTGTCTTCGCTGAAAATTTCACGCTGTTCATAACGGTCTTATCCGCATTCTCAATGCTGTATACAATCTTGCCTGGTACCACGGAGACAATCGTGATATGGGTTCCCGCTATCTTTCCTGGTGCCTTCTCAATCGCAGCTGTCTGAGCACAAAGATCTTCCACTTGAAGCTGATCGGCATTATACGTCACGGTTACCTGCCGGGTAGAAAGCCCTTGTTTTTGAGGTATAACCATTACAAAGTTAAACGAGGTGTCCTTATCGATCTTCATGGTAATCTCTGGTGTTGTATTCTTTTTCAATTTGTTGGTAAAAAGACTGACACCGACGGCATTCTTGGCTCTTACCCTGTACGTATGTGTGGTATTCGGAGATAGGCCATTATGAACATAGCTTGTCTCCATGACAGGCATGATCTTGCCGTCCACCTCAAGTTCATATTCAGTCGCTCCAACAGAAGGAGTCCATGAGAGCTGAATGGAATGTGTGGTCGCCGTCGCCGTAAAATTCAGAGGAACGGAGGGGGCCGTCATCCCTGTGATTAGGGTGGTCCAGTCACTCCAAGCGCTGACGACGCGATCGTTCTTGGCCCGAATTCGATAATGATGCTCCGTGTTTGGCAGTAAGCCTCTATGTCGGAAGTAGGTTGAATCGGTTTCTTTAATCACTCCATCTGCCTCGACTTCATAACCCGTTGCACCGGTGACTGGCTCCCAACTGAGTGCGATTTGGTCACTGCCTGCTTCAACCTGGATGTTACCAGGAATGCCCAACAGGGTTGATTGGGTCAAAGGTGCGCTCCATTCCCCCGCTTGGTTCTTATATAAAGCTCTTACTCGGTACACATGCCAAGAATACGGTTCTAGGTCCTCATGTTCATATTCGGTAGCCGCTCCAACCAGTATGCTTTCTCCATCTACTAGAAGCTCATACCCGGTTGCTCCTGAAACGGGCTTCCACGAAACCTTAATGGAGGTTAGGTAGGATTCCGAGCTTAGTGATTCGGGTCGATTCAATGAAGTGACACAAGTAATTCGAGCACTCCAAGCTCCAGCCCCACCTGCATTTCGTGCACGGATTCGATACATATGCTCGGTTATAGGAGCCAAGCCTTTATGGGTATAGGAAGGGATCATGCCACTACGAATGACGGTTCCATCCACCTCAATGTCATACCCGGTGGCGCCTGAGACCACTTCCCAGGTTACTTCGATCTCAGTAGCGCTCGCTCGCCCCTTAACATTTGAAGGAACCCCTGCATGGGTAGTCATGCCGAGGATCGATGACCATTGGCCGGCAATCGAGGCATTTTTAGCCCGAACCCGATAGGTGTGCTCTGAGTTCAACTTCAAATTCTCATGTGTGTATTGTGTCTTGGTTAATTTGCTGATCAAGACTCCGTCAGCCTCTAGTTCATAGGTAACGTCGCCTGACACTGCATCCCATGACAAGGTAATCTTATCTCCCGATACCTCCCCCTTTAGTCCAGTCGGAACGGAAGGGGGAGTGGTAAGCCCAATGGGATCACTCCACTCGCTGTATCCATCTGCATTGTTAGCTCGAATCCGATAGTGATGAGCGGTGTTCGCCGTTAATCCAGTATGTTGAAAGGATGTTTCTGTTATATTGCTAAACAGGATCCCGTCTGCTTCAAGGGAATATGAAGTTGCTCCTGAGACGGAGTCCCAACTTAATTGAACATATTGATCAAATGCCTCTCCATGAAGATTTTTGGGTACTGCCACTAGTGTGGCTTTCGCAATCACACGGCTCCATTTGCCAACCCCACTGCTGTTCTTGGCCCTCACCCGAAATACTTTTTGCATATTTGGATTTAAATCCGCCACTTCATAGCTCGTTTTATTGCCGATATCGACAATGTCATGGTTAAATTCCACCTCATAATCAGTTGCTCCCTCTACCGGTGACCAACTGAGAGATATCGATTTGCTGGTGGAAGTAATCTGAATGTTCTCGGGAACATCCGGCAATGTCCAAAACTCTTGTGTTGGTGTCCACTTTCCCTTTAAATCCCCGCTGACTGCTCTGACCCGGTAGGTATGAAGCGTTCCCGGTTTCAAATCATCAAACGAATAGGATGCCGACGAGTCAACCAAATACAAGCTCCCATCAAAGAGAAGCTCATACCCATCCGCATTAAAGACTTGCTCCCATTGAAGTGAGAAGCTGGTTTCCGTTGCAACGCCATATGTTTCTGGTGTTTTGAAAGGATTAAATTGAATTCGTGGAATTACTTCCTTGTTTTGCTGAGCGCATTCCCATTGGAGCCGAGCCGTTGGGTTCCCGTAAACGCTGTTGTATTCCAGCTTGATGTTGTAGGCTTGTCCCGCTTCAAGCGAGACTTCCCCTTTCATGGAATCCGTCGTTCCTGTCCAGTTGTCAATTAACAACTGGTCATTGATCCACAAACGGGCTCCGCCTTTGATATCTACGATGAATTGATAAAGATCACTGTAGTTCGCCGTTAATTGTCCTGTCCATCGAACCGAAAATTCGTTATCTTCATACCCAGGGCTACCCAATTTCGGCTGAGAGGTCAGATTGATGGCATCATCCAGTTTCAAGGTCCTCTGACCGGAAAAGTTCTTCTCGGGATAATACTCTGCTTTAAGTCCATACAACGTATAATCCAGCTTGGTGCGCCCAACAGAACTACCGCTCTCGATGAGAGGCTTGGAGTTGGATACCAAATTCCCTCCCATTGCAAACAAACCGCCTGTCTTTACAGTAAGCTGATTATTAATGCTGACCTGGCCCCGAACAAACAAGTCTCCGCCTTTCACATTCAAATCTGCGGTCCGATTGTTGGATATGATTTCACCAATGAGCATCTCATCACGAATGTCCATCTGAACAACCGTGTTAATGTTCATGTTGTCCCGAACCAAAACCTGTTTGGCATCAACCTTCAAGGTGCCCCCGTTGTAAATCAGATTCCCTGCGTACAACTGATTGGCAATATGGAGTTGAGAGTCATTGTTTAAATGGAGATCCCCTTTAACCCAAAGATCACCTTGAACAGAGCCACACTTTATGGTTTCAATGGTTAACGAATTGTTTGCGTGTAGATCCGAATTGACGATCAATGTTCCATAGACCCGGATGGATAGATTCCGGTTTGTATTTAATCCATCTAAGATCAGGACAACTGGCTTGTTCGGCGCTCCCCAAGTCGCATCCGACTCCAGATTCAACATTCCTGCTCTCACAATAGGTGTCGGATTCGGATGGTTGAGAATTACCTGCTGAATCGAAGCAGGATCGTTTCCACTGGTTAAACTGGCTTGTTGACGGTATTGGTTGATCTCATCATCTATGACCTTGATTTGGTTGGTCATGGAATCCCCAATGGCTTCCTTCAAACCATCCACGCGCATAAATGGAGGCGCGCTATGCTCATTAACCATCGTCCCGGATAGATAGACTTTATTTCCCGGAATTTGATTGGGCACGGCTTCCTCCAAAATCTTTGCTGGATTGAGGACCGGGGTATGTTTTTGAAGCTTAGACACTTCAATGTTGTTCAATCGGGTTAAGCCCGTTTCTTCTTTCCCTTGATTGACAGTCAGTTGCCCGTCAGTGATGACGATCGTTTTTTGAAGGGTAGCGTGCTTTCCGGCAGGAAGAGCACTCTTGACCCAAAAGGGTGTTCCTTCAACATAGATAGAGTTCATGCTCGCATATACAGCATCTCCAACCGTCACCTGCACTTGATAAGTCCCATTTTCTAAGGATAAGGTCCATTCCCCACCTGGTTGAATACGGATCGAGGAATCTTGAGAGTTGCTGTAAGTGGCATTGCTTACAGTCTCTGATGTATGGTCGAAGTTCCAGCCATATTGGAATCCATTTCGGTCCCCCATGATCTCGCCAAAGTCAGCTACGTACCCGACAGGCGGGTCTAGCAATGGACTTTGGAAGCTAACCTTCACCAGACTGGCATCCGACTGAGCCGATACGGAATCAGAAAAAGCAGGAATCAACAAATTAATAAATAGTAGCAGACAAAGACACTTGGAAATAAAACCGAAAAGCTTAGACATAACTAGCCCCCTAGATCGAATCAATATTTTTGCACAGAAAAAAGCCAATTGAGTTCGGCGGCCTGGCGACCATGTCCACAGATTCACAATCTGCAGCGTTAGGCCCATAGCTTTGCGTCCCCGTCTTTCGTCCGGGTTTGCCTTTATTCGTTCAATTGGCTCATCTTTCGACCAATATTCCTACTTTTTGCACATCACAAGTAATTCTATTATCCTAGCACATTTCCTTTTCAAAAATATGTATAATTTCCGAACGACTTCTCCTGAAAATGATTTCTTCCATCCATTCCAGGTTGGTACAGGAAAAACCGCACAAAAAACTCCAGCTCGCCAAACGCGAGCCGGAGTTCCGTTCAACCAATTTATGCCGCTTCCTGAGCAGGACTGGTTCCGCCAGGTTCGCGGAAGAGCGGGACGAGCACGAAAGCCGATACGAGCAGCATCACCGTGGCGAGCAGGTACACCGGTGTCAGGGTAAACACCCCGGCAAGCCAGCCGCCGAGCGACATGGTGATGACCATCGCTCCCATGAAGAGCGGGTTCAGGATGCCGTTGACCCGGCCCACGAACGCCTCCTCCGTGTTGCGAAGCACCATCGTGTTGATGCCGATCTGGATGAACGGACCGACGAGGCCGCTGAAGAATTGCGCGACCAACGTGACGGCGAAGACCGTGGAGAAGCCGCAGATGGCGATCGAGATGGCGCTCACCATCGTCCCCAGAGCGAGCAGCTTCTGCGGCGAGATTTTGCTGGCGAAGCCGATGGCCAGCGCTCCGCCGATCAACATGGCGATGCCGTTGACCGTGAGCAGCCAGGACAGCATCTCCTTCTGCAATCCGAGCTGCTCGGTGATCAGGAAGATCGCGAGCGGCTGGATGAGGCCGATGCCCAACCCGGCAAAGAAGAAGCAACTGCCGAGACGGGCCAGAAGCCGGCTGGACCACACATAGCGGAAGCCTGCCTTCATCTCGTCCCACACCGCTTTGCCCGAAGAGGAGGCTTCACTCTTCCGATCCTTCGGAAGGAAAACGAGCACGCCGGCGGAGGCGAGGAATGCGACGCCGGTGATGGCGATCGCCCATTCGATGCCCAGGTTGCTGAAAACAACCGTCCCAAGGCCCGGACCAAGGACCATGAAGATGGCGAACAGCGTCTGATAAGCCGACATCCCGGTCTGCATGAGCGCTTCTGGAACATGCAGCTTAAATAACTTCAACCCTGAGGGCTGAGAGAATTGCGATAGAATCGAAGAGACGAAAGTGACGAAGAATACCGCTTTCCAGCTTCCGAAGTGAATGGCGAGCAAAACCCCGAAGATGGAGACGGCGCTTAAAAAATCGCACCAGATCATCGTCCGTTTGGGCCGCCAGCGGTCCGCAAACGTCCCACCAATGAAGGAGAAGACGAAGATCGGCAGAAATTCCGCAACGGAAATCAGTGAAACCGCGATCTTGCTTCCATCCGTCATCTCCGTGACATACAGCAAAATCGAGTAATTGCGCACCCAGATTCCGATCTGCAGGAGCAGGCCGGACATCAGGATCACTTGAACAAACCGGTTGCGAAACAACGATAACGGCGATTCGGAAGTGTTGCTCATGGTTGCCCCCTTGTCAGATCATGAATACAGCTCATCTATGATAACCGGAATGCCCCTATAAAATCAACATTTTTGTGAACACAAAATGATTGCCGGGGAAAAAGAAAAAAGCCTCTCGTAAGAGGCTATTGAGAAGGTCCTGTCTGCATGCTCACCTTTAGGGACATTTTGTGGAAAGGATCGCACTACTCCAGCTTGATCTTGATCCGAAGAAGCCCCACGGAGCGCATCGCTTTGAAGATGATGACAAACAACGGGCCGAGGAAGAGTCCCGCAATTCCGACAAGCTTGAATCCGACAAACAGACTGATGAGCGCCGGTAGGGCACCGATGCCGATGGCATTGCCGAGTACCTTCGGCTCCACTACTCGCCTCACGACCAGGGTGATGATGTAGAGAATCAACAGGCCGATCCCGAGAAAGCCATTGCCGGTCACGAGCTCGTAGACTCCCCAGGGGATGAGAACCGATCCCGTCCCAAATACCGGAAGGATGTCCACCACGGTCACCAGGAACGAGAGAGCCAGCGCATAGCCCGTGTCCAGGATCAACAGCCCGCCCAGCATGATGAGGAAGGTAATGAGGCTCAGGATCAGCTGGGCGATAAGGAACCCATTGATCGCTTTCTTCAGCGCGTCCAGAACGGAACCCATCTTCTGCGAAGTCTCTTCTTCGAAGAAGGACAGGAACGCGGTTCTCAGATCGGGCAAGCTCATCGAGATCAAATACAAGGCGAGCAGGAACACCACGGAGCTTAGGAAGAAGCTTGGAATGGTCGCCGCAAAGGACAGAACGTACCCGGACAAGCCGGATAACGCGCCGCTCAACGAGCTAAGAGCGGTACTAAGTCCCTCTTTCAGCGTCTCTGCCCAATTGGGCGAGATCGAGTTCATCATATTTTCAGCCGTTGCGGTTACCTGTGTGATGATCTGATCGGTATCCAGCGTCTTGACGAACTCGGTCGTCTCCTTCACGAGCTTATTGCCAAGCCCATAGATGAGCAGGATGAGAAGCAGCGTGAACAAGGTACAGACCAGAATGGAAGCGAGCCGGCGCGAGATGCGATTGACCCTCATCATGAGCTTCACAATCGGATCGAGCAACAGGGCAAGAACGAGGGCCAGCAGAAAGGGAGCACCGTAATGGAATAGCCCATACAACAGCAACGACAAAATCAAGAGCGAGACAAGATTGCGAATGGACATGGCCGTACCACCTCCAACCCGAATATCATTCCTTCTCCATACCGGCAGAGCTGCTGTCTGCTTCCTCAGGGATTCTCGTGATCGTCACCCTCAGGATTCGGAAGCGATCCATTTCTGCGACGACAAACACTCGATTGTGGAACGTGACCGCTGCTCCGACCATCGGCTCACCTTCCAGCTTCTTGAACATCCAGCCGCCGATGGAATCGACCTCATCGTCGTCCAGATCGAAGCCGAGCTCGGGTGCGAGTTCTTCCAGCAGAACGCGGCCGTCCGCCGAAACAACGTCTCCTTTTACCTCGATCTCAGGTCGTTCGTCATTGTCGAATTCGTCGTGAAGATCGCCCACAATCTCCTCCAGGATATCCTCAGCCGTGAGGATGCCTGCGGTTCCTCCATATTCGTCCATCACAATTACCATCTGGGAGTGCTTCTTCTGCATCAACCGGAGTGCCTGGCTGACCTCCATGGATTCGGGAACCGTCAGAATGGGGCGCAGGAAGGGACGAAGGTCCGTCAACCCCTCCCGAGGAGAGGTGAGAATATCCGTAATGTGCACAAAACCGATAATGTTGTCCTTCTCCTCCAGGGCCACCGGGTAGCGTGTATGCTTGGTCTCGTAAATGGTGCTCAGGTTCTCTTCCATCGTTGCGTCAAGATAAAGGCATACCATATCGGTTCGAGGAAGCATGACTTCACGAGCGCGGCGATCGGAGAATTCGAAGATGTTATCGAAGAGGGCCAGCTCGTCTTTGTTAATGTGCCCGCTTTTGGCACTCTGTCCAAGCAATATGCGAATTTCTTCCTCTGTATGCGCCTCGTGTTCGCTGGAGGGCTCAATGCGAAGCAGCTTGAGCACTGCCTTCGAAGCGGCATTCAACACCCAAATGATCGGTCGGAATAGTTTGTTAAACACAATAAGCGGACCCGAAACGAACAGGGAGGTTCCTTCGGAGCGTTGAATCGCCAAATACTTGGGAGCTTGCTCCCCCAGCACAATATGCAGGAAGGTGATCGTCGAGAACGTCGCGAGGAAAGAAAGCACATGGCTCAAGGTCTCATTGTTCACGTGCAGTGCTTGCAGGATCGGATCGAAGATGAGCTCCGCGATGGCGGGCTCGCCCACGTACCCGATGCCAAGTGAAGCAAGCGTGATGCCAAGCTGGGATGCCGACAAATACGTGTCAAGTCGGCTCGTCACCGCAATGGCGTGCTGGGCCTTGCTGCTCCCCTGGTTAACCAGCTCCTGCAGCCGGGTTCTGCGCATCTTCACAAGTGCAAATTCCGCCGAAACAAAGAAAGCGTTAATGCCAACCAGAATCAGAACGAGCGTTAGGTTCAATGCAATTTTGGACCAATCCAAATGAAGCTCCATGGCATTCCCCTCGGATCCAAAGAATAAGTGATTTCAACATCATTACCCCAATTAAGCCCGAATGGAAACGTTCGGTTGATCCTCGGTCCGAGCTTTTCGGGTCGTAAAGTCAATTCCCTGGTAATACATGTCCGCCACAAGCAGGTTTGGGCCGCAGCAAGAAGCAGCCGGGCAGTGACAACTGACGGAGCGGGCCAGCGGAAGCGCCAGCCAATGATCGAAGACGTCATCAAGGCGGTGAGTCAAAATGTTGCCCACGGACGGCACGGAAGCAAAGTCCGTCACATGGATATCTCCCGTGAACAAGCTCACGTTCAAGCGATTGCGCCCATCCGGGTCATTGCGCACGGTCACGTTAGCGGCCTGACGCAGCTCCCGCAGCAAAGCGAGATCATCGTCATCCGAGCTGCAAGCGAAGAACGGCAGCGTTCCGAACAAGATCCATACGTTCGGGTCGCGGTCCGCGAGCAAGCTGCGAATGGATTCCTTCATTCGTTCCAAGGGAAGGGAAGGAAGCGCCGCTGCAAAATCGCTGGGATACATCGGATGAACCTCATGGCGCTGACAACCAAGCTCGGCAATGGAACGATGAATGGCCGGGAGCTTATCCCATGTTCGATAGTTGATCATGGTCTCGGCGGAGACGAATACGCCGCCTTGGGTTAACGCACGAGCATTGTTCAACAGATTCGCATAGAGCCGGTCGGAAGCAGCACGTGGAACCAGCCGATCACTGTGTCGGAACCCGATGTCGTAGAAATCATCCGCGCCGGAGTAGTTGTATGTGATGTGAAGAACATCCAAATAGGGGGCCAACAGCTCGTATCGCTCCAAATCGAGTGTCAGGTTGGAGTTGATCTGGGTTTTGAGCCCGCGTTCCTTCGCATACCGAAGCAGCGGCAGCATTGTTTTCTCTACCGTTTCCCGGTTGAAGGAGGGCTCCCCTCCTGTCAGGCTTAAGGTTTCAAGCCCCTCCGCTTGGTCCAAGTTCCGCAGAACGACGCTGAGCGGCAGCTTCTCCCCTTCGCGAAGGACGAGTGCATCCCCGACGGCGCAGTGCTCACAGCGCATGTTGCACAAATTCGTTACAGTCAGCTCGACGGAGGTCAAGCGATGTCGGCCTGCCTTCCGCAGGGAATGGATCGGATCCCATGGATCAGGATGTTTGGCTGAATATGTCGTCATGAAATCCCTCCTGTTTTGGACAACCGCATCGGGTCGTTTAGATTCTTACCATTGTAGCGCAAACTCTTGCAAAACGAAAACGAGCCTCCGCCGGAAGGAGTGCGCTCGCTGCCACTCCAGACGAAAGGCTGATTCGAAGGTTGTCACCGTCGCACATTGCCCAACTTGCTGCGATTCACATCCGTGATCATCACCGAAAGCTTCTTAGACAAGTCTACCTCATAAGGAACGGCGACCGGTCCGCTCTCTTCGAGCTCGATGACCCGGACGATAGGTCGGTGCGGAATGTTAGCATTCAAGTCCACAACGACGCCAATCTCCCCGGTGCTCAGGGTTACTTCGATTCCAAGCGGGTAGATGGCAATTTTGTCGCGGAACCAGGAGAGCTTATCCCGGTCGAAATGATTCATCGAGCCGGCATACAAAATATCAACGGCCTCGTGGGGAAGCATGGCTCTTCGGTACACCCGATGGGTCGTCATGGCATCGAACACATCCACAATCCCTACCCAACGAGCAAAGTCGTGGATATCGTTTCCTTTCAACCCTCGCGGATAACCGGTACCGTCCAAGCGCTCATGGTGCTGCAATGCGCAATGAGCGGACAGCAGAGGGATATTCGGCATGCCTCGGAGGATGTCAAACCCGAATTCCGCATGCTTTTTCACCTGCTCGTATTCGGCTTCGGTCAGCTTTCCCGGCTTAAGCAGGAGCTCCTTGGAAATCTTGGTCTTGCCGATGTCGTGCATCAACGCCCCGAGACTGAGCATGTAGAGGTCATTGCGATTGTAACCATAGCTCATTCCAAGCTGCGTCGCATATAGGCAGACATTGATCGAATGCTGATACAAGTAATGGTCGGTCACATGCATATCGGCCAGCATGATCATGGCTTGAGGAGTCTGCATCAACTCATCAATCAACGAATGAATCAGCGGTTGAAAGGAACGCGCCAGATCCGGGGGATTGACCGAACGGGAGGTCTTGAGCGTCTCCCCCATCATTTTCCGAAACTCGGTTCGCACGGTCTGGGTCGCTTCCCGCCGCAGCTCATCGCTGATGACGCTCTCGATCACAACATCTTCTGTGAGCGGGTCCTCAATATAAACGTAATACACACCATTCTCCTCAAGGCGAACAAGCAGCCTCTCGGTGAGCTCGACATCCTTGCCGAGCAGGACCTGTCCGGTTTCACTGAAGATCGGTTTGCCGAGCTTCGCTCCAGGTTGACATGACCGGGTTGTGACCAATCGCATCTTGTATCCACGTTCTTTCCGAATAAAGTAGGGTGTAGTGCTTCTTGATGTCTTAGAGAGCCCCTGTCAGGATGAAGACAAGAGCAACCCCGGCGAGAAGGAACCGATAGTATGAGAAATACGTCAGCTTGAGGCGGGAGACCAGCTTGATGAATGTTGCCACCGCAAGCAGCGCCACGAGGAAGGAGACGACAAATCCGATTGCAAAGGGAAGCAGGTCGGCCGAGGTGAACTGATCGAAGTTTTTGAGCAAGTCATACCCCGTTGCTGCTGCCATGAGCGGGATCGCCATCAGGAACGTATAGTCCGCCGATGCTCCGCGTGTTGCCCCCGTCAGCATCCCGGCCGCGATCGTCGAGCCCGACCGGGAAAAGCCCGGCCACAGCGAGAGAATTTGGGCAATGCCGATGTACAGACACTGCCGATACGTCAGGTCGTCCATGGTCATTGCCTGGGTTGCGGCTGCCTTCGTCCGCTCACCGATGATCATGAAGATCCCGCCGGCAACGAGGCCGATTACCACCGTTTCAGGCCGAAACAGCATTTTGACATAGTCGTGAAACAGGAAGCCGATCAAGCCGGCGGGAGCAATTCCGATCAAAATGTGCAGAAGGTTGAGGCTCCGGCCGTTCGATGGAACAGGTGCCTTCTGATCGCGAATGCCAATCAGACGCAAGCATCTCTTCCAATAGAGAACCACAACGGCAAGAATCGCACCAAGTTGGATCACTACTTCAAATGTATCGGCTTTTGGACCGGTAAACTTGATAAGGTTTCCCACCACGATCATATGCCCGGTCGAAGAAACCGGCAAAAACTCCGTCAAGCCCTCCACGATCCCGATTATGATCGCTTTCCAAATGTCCAGCATAGAAGCCTCCTTCTAACCAATGGATAGAATCCTGCTCGTATCTTGCGTGTCTCTTACACCGTAATCCAGCGACTCTCCCAAGCATCGGCTGCCGGGATGTTCCGCTTCAGCTCCATCGCGAGCAGCTCTCTTAAGAGCAGCGGAAGATGGAAGCGTACGTTTTGCCCCCTGGCGAGGGAAGGGTACAAGCTGGCAAAGACGAACAGGCTCACGGTTCCCACGTCATAATCCCGGGCAGGATCGAGAGGAACTCCGTTTACTTCTGCCCGAAGAATTCGAGAGCCGGTCGAATCGGAAACCTGTTCGGAATACCATACCTTCATCTTCGAGAAGCAGAGTCCCCCCAGTTCCTTTCCGCGAAAGCCGTAGCCGCTCATCGTTCGGGTGCACTGGCCGGGTTGGAGCGAATCCTCCAACGCTTGAAGCAGATCCGCACCAGTTATCGACAGGGTGCAAGCATGGATCGAGGAAGGGCAGATGCGGTGAAGCATCCCTTCCGTCACAACACCTGCTGCGAGACCGCCAACCAATTGTCCGGAGTTAACAAGCGCCAGCTCAGCTCCCGTATGCCGCAGAATCGCATCGGCTAATGAATCCGCGAGTGGAGTCTCGCCGCAAGGGGCGGCCGTGAGAGGGGCCAGCAGGCGGGTAATGGGCCGCTCCAGGTTCGCCTTGCTCCTATCCCTCCACCGTGCAATGGCCTGATGGATAGCCGGCGATTCCTCGCCCTTCTCTACAGGGAGACAGCAGCCGCACACCTCCACCACCCTCTGCTTGTCGTGATCGTAGACCAGATCGACCCGACCGAGGTGAGTTCCGTATTTGCCGGCTCCGCAGATCAATGCCCCATTGACCTGCTCGGGTACCTCCAACAGATGGTGGGTATGACCGCCAAGCAACACATCGATGCCGGGAACCGCTCGAGCCAGTCTCCGATCTTGTTCGAGACCCAGATGAGACAGGACGATGAGGATGTCTGCTTGGGCTCGGACTTCTGTCACGAGAGCCGCAACCGCCTCTATCGGGTCAATCACCGTCCAGCCGAGTTGGACATAGAAGTCGATGTACGGAACCGTGACGCCCACTACGCCTACCTTCAATCCTCCTGCTTGGAGAATCACATAAGGCTTCATCCAGCTAGGCGGTTGTCCGGTTTCCCTACGCAGCAGGTTGGCGCATAGGATGGGGAATCGAGCTCGTTCATAGGCACGATCCAGGTCGGACAGAGAGAGCGTTAACCCCTCGTTGTTTCCAGGAATCGCCGCATCGACTTTCAGATGATTCATCAGGTCGACATTCGCCTCTCCCCGTGTACCCTCAGTCAACTCGGAGACTCGATCCATATGATCTCCACAATCGAAGGTTAGGACAGGAGCCGTACTGCTGGATTCTGTACGAATGTGCTCCAGCATCGAGGCAATCCGCGGGAGCTGCTCGAAATGGCTGTGCACATCATTCATATGTAGGACAACTAGCCGCGATGTCTCTCGCATGGCACTCTTCCTCTTCCGCTTGAGCTAGACTTATTATAGTAAGTTCCAGCCAAAAGGGCAAAGGAAGCGCTCTTGGAATTTCAATTGCCAAGAATGGGAACGCTTGCTATGATAATTCTAGGAAAACAAAATAGAAGATCAGGTGAATCCTATGAAAGTCCATGTTATGGATGTAGAAGCTGGAGATGTCCTGTTGGCGGACGTCTTTAACCAGTACGGCTTGCTCGTCTTATCCTCCGGAACCATTCTGGACATCGATGCATTAGCTCGCCTCTTGCAGCATCAATTGGACTACATCGATGTGCTCAAGTCGAGCGCTTCGTCGGCCAAGGTGATTCCAACCACCTTCAACCGCGAAAAGACGCGGGAAACGATGCAGGTCGCCGTTCATTCGGCCAAGGCCCTGTATGACACCGCATTGGACTCGGGACTCATTGATGCAGACCTCGCAGAGGGCGGCTTTCTCAGCTTGGCGGAATCCGTCCGCGGCAATCATGATGTTGCCTCCATGCTGCTAGCCCTGAATCAGAAGGATGATTACGCCTACCGCCACTGCGTGCAGGTCGGCCTCATCTCTTATCACCTGGCCAAATGGCTTGGCTTACCGGAATCGGAATGCAACTCGATCGGAACAGCCGGCTATCTTCACGACATCGGGAAGACGAAGATCCCGAAAGAGCTGCTCCTGAAACCGGAACCGCTTTCGCCTGATGAATTCGAACAGATCAAGAAGCACACGGAATACGGCTTCAGCATGATTGCCGATTCGACAGGCAATGCGGCTTGGGCTCTGCCGGCACTCCAGCATCATGAGCGATTGGACGGATCCGGTTACCCGCATGGCCTTCGTGCCGACGAAATTCAACCGGCCTCCCGTATCATCGCCATTGCGGATATCTACAGCGCCATGATCTCCGAAACACCTTACCGCAAGGGCAAGGATTTGATGAATGTGCTCTGCGAGCTTCATTCGATGAGCTTCAGCAAGCTGGATCCCAAGATGACCCAGGTCTTCATTCGCAACATGCTGCCCAACCTGATCGGCAAATCCGTCCTTCTGAGCACCGGGGACACCGGTACGATCGTCATGACCAATCCGACCGACTTTTTCCGACCGCTCGTAAAGGTTCAGGATGAATTCCTCGACCTCGCCCAACTGTCACAGTTGTCCATCTCACGCATTCTGGAAGAAGAACCGGCTTAACCCATCTTCTCCTCACTCCTTACATAACAGAACGATTCCTCCAAAAAGTGCCTCTCGCGAAATCGCGGGAGGCACTGCTTATTTATCAACCGGATACGGATCGTCCTCTCGTCCTTTTGTCTATACGCTTCTTGGATGGATGGTTTGCCTCTGGTCGCCATGCCTCAACCGGCACCTTTTTTGGAGAGGAGCCCAGAATCCAGACCGATCCTCGTACTTTCTTGGGCAGCCAGGCGGTGATTGCCCAGGAAATGAAGAACGCAACTGCAAACATGCCGAGGAAATAGCTGTGGAAAAACAGCGGGTTGTTGTCCAACGGAATGAGCCGGTAAAACCATTGCAGCATCGGATGAATCAAGTAAATGCCGAATGCGCACGCACCTAAATTCATCAACACTTGGACCGCTCTTACCGGGAGCTTCGCCACTCCCAGTGCCGATAGTTTCAGCAGGGCAAGGGAAGACAAGGTATTATAGGCAAACCAGATCCAGTACATGGTAAGCGAGCTCAGCCGGATCCCGTGAACGTTCCCCCTATAGGCGATATAAACTTGGTACAAGCCAACCGCCAGCCAAAGAACGATCAAAGCTCCCCACGGAATAGGATGACGGCGATCTTCCGGCGATGGACGGAGGTACCTTTTCCAACGAGGATAGTACATCCCGATCAAACCGCCCAGAGCAAAAAAACCAAAATACGAGATGGACAGGCTTCCGGTTCGATGAAAAATAGCCGGGATGGAGGTGAGGTGCACAACGACCTCCCGATTGAAGAACATGTACCCGATCTGCAAGGCAAAGGCGACTACCGGGAACCATCCCTTGAGCTTTCTTGCTGCCGCCCAGAAAATCGGAAAGAGCACATAAAATTGAAGAATGATAAACATAAAGTATAGATGCGTGTGTGCCCTGCCCGTCAACAGGAGATAGGCAAACCGCTTCGGATTATACAAGTATTCGGGCACGTTATAGTTGTTCAATAGAAAGTAGGCAATGGAAAAAACGAGATAAGGCAGAAGAACGCTTGTCACTCGTTTTTTATAGAAGGTTCCGATATTCGTCCATGTGCAAGGTCGGTCGTAGTAGGTGTAGAGGAGCACGATTCCGCTGATAAAGAGAAAAACGGGAACGGCAAAGCTGGAGAATTGATTCAGCAGCAGGTACACGCCATATAGGTTCGAGCTGGCGTCCAGCCGGTTCAAGGGCATGCTGGTCGTATGAATGAGCAAGACGGCCAAAATCGCAAAGGCGCGCAGCAGGTTGATCTCCCAAATGGGTTCTTTTTTCGACATCTTCCCAATCCTCTTCGTTATGGTTTACTAATGATACCATAGAAGAGCGGTAAGAAGACTTGTGAATTTGCATACACAAAATGTTCAGGAATTGGAGCAACAAGCCGTATACCATTATGCACCCGGACGTTTTCACCGCCGCTGCTACACCGCAAGCGGATGATATCCTTGGCATTCATAAGCTTTATTCAAAATAGCAGGCATACGCACATCGGTTCCTCCGCTGCCCTAAGCCACGTTTCAATAAAAAAAGCACCCGAGGGTGCTTTTTTTATATCTGTTATTTACTAAGGACCAACCCGGTGAATGTGAGCGTACCGGCGTAATAGGCATAGTACGAGTTAGGGCCTGTGCTATTCACATAGCTGAGAGAGAGAGTCCCTGCATAAACCTTGTTGCCAATCGGGGTTACATAATAGTAAGTGCTGGGTACGGCAGATAAGCTGGTATAGTAGTTAGAGATACCCGAGACATACACAGAATCCGAAGCGACGACAATCGGCTGCTTCTCGGGTAAAGCCTTAGCTTCAGCAGCAAAGCTGGAAGCCGGACCTACCAAAAGCAAGGCAAGCATTCCCAACGCGATAACGAACTTCTTCATACGGATCTCCTCCTTATTCTTTAATCTCTTCCATCTTTCCATAGTTTACATGATTTGGATGTGATAAATGTTACATTTAAAGGAATTTAATCTATAATTTGATTACTTATTGCACCTCGCCCTTTTCTTCAGGTTTCCTCACACGCCTGAGCGTCTGCACAACAAAAAAAGAGCAGCCTTCTTCTGCTGCTCTTCCTCGCATTTCTATTAGTTTCCGAGCGAAGCTACTCTCTCATCGCCTAGCAAAATGCGATTCACCTGATCCTCGTCAAAACTGACATTTATATGGAGATAGTTGTCCATCTCCGCTTTTTTAACTTCACTCGGATCGGTCACCCACTCGCTTTTGCTCTTGTCGTAGACGTAGTCGAGGCTTCGATCGCTTTCCGTTTGAAGGAATTGCTTTCCGTAGAGCTTTTCGACCTTGCTTTTCTTCATCCCGACTTCTACCCCATTCGGAGTGGTAAAATCAGATTCGTCGTCGAGCATGAAACCCACAACTTTATCGTCGCGGTACCAAATGGATGCTCCCGATTCATAGTCCACCAGAGAGAACCGGCCCTCCGTCCCAGTGCCAAGCTTCTTCTCAACATCGGCTCGACTGTCGCCGTAGCTTACCTTCAACTCTTTGTCCTTCGTGCTTACAATCGAGATGTCCTTATCCGAAAATGCGTCGCTGCTGCTTTCGCTACTCGGAGCGCTTGTACTACTTGGTGCGGTTGTGCTACTCGGTGCGGTTGTACCGCTTGTACCGCCTGTTTCCTTAGCACTTCCGCAACCCACCATCGTCGCTAGAATTCCCAATGCTACTATGTACGTGATTGCTTTTTTCATCGTGTTCCCCCCTGCTTTTTCTATAATTGTATCATTTGTAGGAAAATGTCGTATATGATAAATCGAACAGAGAGAAGAGTACTTCTGATCCATTTTGTATCGTTAATTGGAGAAGGCAAAAGGCTAATAGTCGATAAGGGTCGATATTCAATTGGAGCATATTTTTGTGTAATGAAGTCGTTTCGTTGCAACCCGCACGCCTACCTTTCCCAACTCTTCATTGTACTTCGTCATTACTTCCATGTGTTCTAGGCTCTGGATTATCCGGCTTCCGACTTTTTCGAGGGTTTAACAAACAGCATTACTTAAAACTGTGGAAAATAAAATACGTGTTGAGTGTATTGACACAAGAGTACCAATACACTCAAACACGTATCCATTTAATCGATAAGGGTTAACCAATGACCCTTCTCCTACTTCATCATTTTACTTACAGGCACCGTTTTCAACTTACTCTCACTATACAGTTTTATCAATTTTGAAACTCCTTTATTTAAGGGCTTCGTTATAATGAAGTCTATTATCTGTGATGAGATATACGAAACAATAAAAATTAAGAACGTATTAATTATTAGCTGATATTTGTAAGTCTCATCTGAGAAATGAGAATAGTTTGGAAGATGGCGCATTACGTAAATGTGGATTAGAAAAATGCTATAGGTACTTTTGCTTACATGAGATATAACTTTAGCTAAAGCCCCTCCAATTTTATTTTTAAATGAAAAGTTATAAAAAAGCACAAAATAAAAAATCGATAATATCACCATATTAATGCTAGTTGTATATAAATTTAATGCAAACTTACTATCAAAATTAAACAGATAAGTCAGAAATAAAGTTAGTATTCCAGCTGTTAAAATAATCTTCTTAAACCTAAACAATTCTAATCTTAAAATAGTATACCCCAAAATATAATAGAAGAAGATTTCTTTTCCTAGCATAATATCTATATTTATAGAAACATTAAAAAGGTTTATTAGTATGGGAGGTATAACCATGCATCCAAGAACAATACTTACAAAATAAATAAATCGCTTATTCGTCATACTTTTAAACCAATCCGAAATAAAAGGCGTTAGTAAATAAAGAGCTAAAATACTGTATACAAACCAAAAATGATCCGCCCATGGAACAGTTCCCGATAACATTTGCTTAAATGATATCAACTTAATAAAATCACTAAAGCTTCTAACATTATTTATATCCCACACAGTCTGGTATAATATTGAATAAACAACTAATCCTATAACAACTTTAGATATTCTTGTTAAATAAAAATTTGTCACAGACTTAATAGGCTTTTCCAATAGTAGGAACCCCGACAATGAAAAAAACACCCAAAGTGTAGGTCTTACAATAGTATTAATTATACTCCAATATTCATAATCAATTTCAATTATAAATCCAGAATCATGTAAAGCAATTATTGATATGCAGCAAAATATCCTTAATAGATCTAGATTAATATTTCGGTTATTCGTTGTTTCAATTAGATTAGTTTTGCTTATCGTTGACATTACTCGCCCTCAATCCCTAAAAATTTCGGATAATTTTCAGTAGTTATTCTATTTTAGAGTACTGAATTCCTTCTCCTTTTTTGGTTTATTTGTTACGCAAATCATTTCTACATACTCTTACCTAGTTAAGAAGTTTCTTGAGCAAACGTACCGATTACCATGTTCGAGTTTACATCATAGGCATCAATTACTGATCAATAACGGAGGGTAATTGGAATTTGATCATATCCGACCCGGGCACATATGCTTGGTCTATCCCGATGGTTGACGGGTGATTTACATCACTTTCACCGATAGACTCTTTTGTGCGTAAAATTATTCCATTTTCTTGACCGTTAATAAGACTCTTGTATATTTGCAAATCTCCACACCGAAGTCGAAGAGCATCACAAAACGATTAAGCTGGATGCACTATCTATTTAGATTCTAAAGCAGATAGCCTCAACTGAAAAGAAGTTAACTTTTGATATGTGAACAACTAGTTTCATTAATCTATTAGTGTTCTTTTCAGCAGGATGACAGATGCCTTCGCATGCTTACGGCATTCCCACAACGTTCACTTGCGCGAGTCTAGGGCAAAATAAAAAACGTGCCCGAGCGCCTTGGACACACGAGTGTCAAGATCACTACGGACACGTATCTGTTTAAACGATGTTACCCGATACTGCCTTCCATTTCGAACTTGATGAGACGGTTCATCTCGACGGCATACTCCATGGGAAGTTCCTTGGTGAACGGCTCGATGAAGCCCATGACGATCATTTGGGTGGCTTCGGCTTCGGTGAGGCCGCGGCTCATCAGGTAGAAGAGCTGGTCCTCGGATACCTTCGAGACGGTCGCTTCATGCTCCAGCGTCACGTTGTCGTTCATGATCTCGTTGTACGGGATCGTGTCGGACGTGGATTGCTTATCCATGATCAGCGTGTCGCACTTGATGTTGGCTTTGGAGCCTTGGGAGTTGCGGCCGAAGGAAGCGAGGCCGCGGTAGGTGACCTTGCCACCGTGCTTGGAGATGGACTTCGACACAATGGTCGAAGTGGTCTCTGGCGCGAGGTGGATCATCTTCGCTCCGGCGTCCTGGTGCTGACCCTTGCCGGCAACGGCAATGGACAGCACGCTCCCCTTGGCGCCGCGTCCCTTCAGGACAACAGCCGGGTATTTCATCGTCAGCTTCGAGCCGATGTTGCCGTCCACCCATTCCATGGTGGCGTTCTCTTCCGCAACAGCACGCTTCGTGACGAGGTTGTAGATGTTCGGCGCCCAGTTCTGGATCGTCGTGTAGCGGGCACGCGAGTTCTTGTGGCAGATGATCTCCACGACGGCGCTGTGCAGCGAGTTCGTGCTGTAGATCGGAGCGGTACAGCCTTCTACATAGTGCACGAAGCTGTCTTCGTCAGTAACGATCAGCGTGCGCTCGAATTGTCCCATGTTCTCGGAATTGATTCGGAAGTATGCTTGAAGCGGGATTTCACACTTCACGCCCTTCGGCACGTAGATGAAGCTGCCGCCGGACCATACGGCACTATTCAAGGCGGCGAACTTGTTGTCCGTCGGTGGTACGATGGTACCGAAGTACTTCCTGAACAGCTCCGGGTATTCCCGAAGCGCCGTGTCGGTATCGGTAAAGATCACGCCTTGCTTTTCCAAGTCCTCTTGCATGCTGTGGTAGACAACCTCGGATTCATATTGGGCAGAGACACCAGCGAGGAACTTTTGCTCCGCTTCCGGGATGCCCAGCTTGTCGAAGGTTTCCTTGATCTCCGATGGAACTTCTTCCCATGTCTTTCCCTGCTTCTCCGCCGGCTTGACATAGTATTGAATGTCGTTAAAGTCGAGCTCATCCAGGTTGCCGCCCCATTTGGGCATCGGCATCCGGTAGAAGTGTTCCAGCGATTTCAAGCGGAATTCCAGCATCCAGTCCGGTTCTCCCTTCATACGGGAGATTTCGGTTACGATCTCAGGAGTGAGCCCCTTGCCAGATTGAAAGACCGCCTTGTGCTCGTCGCGAAACCCGTATTTGTACTCTTCCATTTCAGGCATTTGCTTTGCCACGTCGGTTCCCTCCTTCTAGTCGTTTGATTCTGGACGTTCCAGTCCTTTGCGCATGGCATTCCACGCGAGGGTGGCGCACTTGATGCGCGCCGGGAATTTCTTGACGCCGGACAGCGCCTCGATGTCGTCATAGTCGAAGTCCACATCTTGCCCCCGCATCATACAGGAAAAGTTCTCGGCCATGCCCATGGCCTCCTCCATCGTTTTCCCTTTGACGGCATCGGTCATCATCGAAGCGGAGGACAGGCTGATGGAACAGCCCTCTCCTTGAAACTTAGCATCCTGCACGACGCCTTCTTCCACCTTGAGCTGCAAGGTAATGCGGTCGCCGCAGGAAGGGTTGTTCAGGTTAACCGTCACCGCGTCTCCATCAAAGGTTCCGCGGTTCCGGGGATTTTTATAATGATCCATAATGACCCTGCGGTACAAATCATCCAATTCCATGGCCGAAGTACTCCTTTGTCTTCACGAGTGCGGCGGCGAGGCGATCGACATCCTCATGGGTATTATACAAATAGAAGCTCGCGCGTGCCGTCGCCGTGACGGCGAGCCATCTCATGAGAGGCTGGCAGCAGTGATGACCGGCCCGCACCGCTACGCCTTCGGAATCCAGCACCGTCGCTACATCGTGAGGGTGAACCTCTCCCAGGTTAAAGGTGACCAACCCGCTGCGGTTCTTGCTCGGTCCGTAGATGGCCAATCCATCGATCTCGGATAGGCGCTCGTAGGCATAAGCCGCGAGTTCGTGCTCGTGGCGTTCGATTTCGTCCAGCCCGATCTCCTGCAGGAAATCGATGGCCGCCCCGAGGCCCACCGCTCCGGCGATGATCGGCGTTCCGCCTTCAAACCGCCAGGGCAGTTCCTTCCAGGTGGATTCGTAGAGATCGACGTGGTCGATCATCTCCCCTCCGAATTCCACCGGCTCCATCTTCTCGAGCAGCTCCTTCTTCCCGTACAAGCAGCCGATGCCGGTTGGCGCGCACATCTTGTGGCCGGAAAAGGCGTAGAAGTCGCAGTCCAGGTCCCGCACATCCACCTTCATGTGCGGCGTGCTTTGGGCTCCGTCTACCAGAATCTTGGCACCGTGCTTGTGAGCGATCGCCGCGATCTGTTTTACCGGATTGACGGTCCCCATCACATTGGAGACGTAGGTCAGCGCCACCATCTTCGTGTTCGGGGTGATCGTCGCCTCCACATCCTCCAGAAGAAGCGATCCATCCGGTTGTACCGGGATGTATTTCAGCGTAGCTCCGGTCGCCTTGGCCGCTTGCTGCCACGGGATCAGGTTGCTGTGATGCTCGATCGGGGTAAGGACGATTTCGTCCCCTTCCCGACACACCGAGCGTGCATAGCTTGCCGCAACCAGATTGATCGCCGTGGTCGTTCCGCGCGTGAAGATAATCTCTTCCGTATAGCGGGCGTTCAGGAACGCAGCAACCTTCTCGCGAGCCCCCTCGTAAGCGTCCGTCGCTCGGGAGCCCAGCGTATGGACTCCGCGATGGACGTTGGCGTTGTCGTGCTCATAATAGGCCTTCAGCGCTTCGAGGACGGGGATCGGTTTCTGAGAGGTCGCTGCACTGTCCAGATAAACCAGCGGATGGCCGTTTACTTCCTGATCCAGGATCGGGAAGAGCTTGCGAAGCTCGCTTGCATTCATTGCCCCAACTTCCTTTCCACCAGCTCACGAAGCTGCTTCTCCAGCTCCGGCAGCGGAATCTCAGCGACAACCGGGGCAAGGAAGCCATAGATCACGAGGCGTTCGGCTTCGGTGCGCGTGAGTCCGCGCGACATCAAGTAGAAGATTTGCTCCGGGTTTACTTGGCCAACGCTTGCGGCGTGGCCGGCCTTCACATCATCCTCGTCGATCAGAAGAATCGGGTTCGCGTCACCGCGAGCAGTGGGGCTGAGCATTAACACCTTCTCAGCCTGCTGGCCGTTCGCACCCGTAGCACCCTTCTCGATCTTCGTGATGCCGTTGATGATCGCCGTGGCCGATTCGCGCATGACGGCGCGCGTCGACATATCGGACTCCGTCGCGCGACCGACATGAACATTGCGGGTGGTCAGGTTGAGGCGCTGCTCGCCGTCACCGACGCAGATCACTTTGGCATCGGCGGAAGAGCCTTTGCCGTTCAGATAGGTCGTGGTGTCCGAGATGCCGTTGCCGGCGCTCAGCTCGCCTACGACCCATTCGACACGAGCGTCCTGCTCCAGAATGGCGCGGCGGTAGGCGACGTCGATCACCGAGGTCGAGAGGTTGTGGATGCTGGCGAAGCGCACCTGCGCTCCGGCTGCGGCGAATACCTCTGCCGCTCCCGGAACGACCTGTGCCGCTTCCTCGCTTCCGCTCTGAAACTGCTCGACGTAAGCAACCGAGCTGCCCTCCTCCGCCACGATCAGGACGTGCGGGGCAAGCAGCGTCTCGCCTGCTTCGGTCATGAAGGACGCATACAGCGGAATCTCCACCTGGACGTTCTTCGGAACATACAGGAAGGCCCCGCCGTTCCAGAACGCCGCGTGCAGCGCCGTCAGTCGGTGCTCGTCAGCAGCGATCGCCTTCAGCAAATAAGGCCGCACCTTGTCTTCATGCTCACGAGCGGCGGTCACCAAATCCGTAAAGATGACGCCTTGCGCCTTAAGCTCCTCCGACAGCTCGCGATGAACCGTGCGAGCTCCGATCTGAACGAGCGCATTGCCGGCATTCTCGGACGGAAGAAGCTCCGTCAGCGCCGGGGTCGTGTTCGTTTCTGTTGCGTGTCCGGCCGCATCCAGCGACAGTGTCGCCCAATTCCACCGGTCGATGCGGGTTTTCTCCAATTGCGGAAGCTCCCGTTCGCCCGCAAGCTCCAGCCCCTTCAGCCGAAGCTCGGTGAGCCATGCCGGCTCGCCCGCGCTTCGGGAACGATCGGCCAGAACCTTAGGGTCAACAGGAAGCAAGGTATTCAAAGTCATGACGAGTTCCTCCTGTTCGACGTATTAAGCTTCTTGGCCAACCACTTCGTCTACGATGCCGAGCTCTTCCTTCAGCCATTCGTAGCCTTCGTTCTCCAGACGCTCCGCGAGCTCCGGTCCGCCGGAACGGACGATGCGTCCTTGCATCATGACGTGGACGAAGTCCGGCTTGATGTAATTCAGCAGACGCTGATAGTGGGTAATAATCAGGAAGCTGCGTTCCTCGCTCCGCATGGCGTTGACGCCATCGGCCACGATCCGCAGGGCATCGATGTCGAGGCCGGAGTCGATTTCATCGAGGATCGTCAGTCTCGGCTCAAGCAGCATCAGCTGCAAAATTTCGTTGCGTTTCTTCTCCCCGCCGGAGAAGCCTTCATTTAAGTAGCGATGAGCGAAGGCCGGATTCATCTCCAGGTCCTTCATCTTTGCTTCCATTTGACGAATGAACTTCATGAGGGAAATCTCGTTGCCTTCTCCCCGGCGAGCGTTGATAGCGCTGCGCAAGAAGTCGGAGTTCGTGACCCCGGGAATTTCACTCGGATATTGCATAGCCAGGAAAAGCCCGGCGCGAGCGCGCTCGTCGACCGACATCTCCAGCAGGTCTTCTCCATCCAAGGTTACGGAACCTGCGGTCACTTCATATTTCGGATGCCCCATCAGCACGGAAGCCAAGGTGCTCTTCCCCGTCCCGTTCGGGCCCATAATGGCGTGAATCTCTCCGTTGTTGATCGTGAGATCGAAGCCCTTCAAAATCTCTTTATTCTCAATATTCGCCTTCAAACCTTCAATTTGAAAATGCATCGTGCTTGCCACTGTTCATCCACTCCTCCATGTCCTGTAGGTATGAATCAAGGGAACGGGTTCGTTCCAGAATCCGTCACCTAATAATGGGCAACGCTATTGATTCTCAATGATAATCAGTGATTATCAGTGTTGATTTTAGTACAAATGGTGACAAATTGCAATGAACCAACTCATTCCTAATCGTTTCGATGTACGATGCCATCAAATCGTCATCATTTCAATTCCAAAGCGCTGTGGACAGCCTTGATTGCTTGTTGAAAGGCATCCTCATCCAGGACAGGGGTTACCCTTTGTGGAGAAAAATCCATGCCGTCAGTATCGGATGTCGCATCCCATGCAATCCATGATTTGCAGCCGCTGTAACGAGCAAGAAGCGGCAAACGGAGGGGTTCATCCAGGCGATAAACTCGAAGAAGCAGCAAATGCAGCGGTCGGGTCGGCTTCCAGTGAAAGCGTTCATACACGTAGGTCGCGGTCCACAGGTGCAGATCCTGCAGCTTTGCCACTTGATGCTCATCCGTCAATTCCAAGTCTTGAACAACCTCTGCCCAATAGGTCAGGGTAACATAACCTGCCTCATCTTCCGCTTTGGTCATCGTATCCGCAAGCAATGGTTTATAAGCATCCTTGATCAGCGCTTCCTTTTGATGCTCATAGGTGGGAAACAGGTAGAAGCTGGAGCTCTTTAATGCGAAATCGCGTGTCTCCTCACGGATTCCACCCTTGCGCAGCAGGAGGATCTGGTTGCCTTCCCCCATGGCCTCCAAAGTAACAGCCCATTCCTTCAAGGCAACCACCGGTTCATGATGATCCATTAGGTCCTCCCTTTTCATAAAAAGAACAACACTTTGTATTTTATAATTATTATAAAGTGAATACCAGCTTCCTGCAATCAAGGGAGAGCAGGAACGAATTCCCTACATAAGCCCGATGCCGGGTGGCAAAGATAGAAGTGCTCGGCCAAACCAACGAATGGAGAGTGAAATCCGATGCGCGAGGGACTCATCCCGGCACTATTGGGCACGGCGGTCACAGCTACGGGCGCTATGCTGCGCACGAGGTATCCGATGGTTGGTACAGCGGTCTTGGGCTTCGGAGCGGCACATGTCGTCCTCGGAGCCATTGACCTGGTAGAGCATCGCAGGAGCATGTCGTAACCAATGCCGGCAGGCAGTGGAGCTAGACAAGCCTCGGGGCAGCCAATCGGCTGCCTTCCTGTCTTATTTATTGAAAAGATTCCCTTTTCCTTTCTTCCTTTCTGTGATAGCTTGAAGTGGTAAGGCAATCACAAGAAGGAGTGGGCTCATGACAAAAAAATGGTTATTTTCTGTTTTTACCGTACTTCTGCTCTTGTCCTTGACCGCATGTGGACAAAACAAAACGGCTTATGACACGCTGAAGCACGGAAGCACCAAGCTGGCCGAAGCGAATTCATTCGACTTTAGCGGATCGCTCGCCATGAAGATCAGCGACAAATCCTTGCAAGAGGAAAGCGAAACGGCACTTGCCGTCCCGCTGCCGACCGATCTCGAACTGAAATTTTCCGGAGTCCAATATACGAAGGAAAAGAAAGGGAATGTGAACCTGGAGGTCGGCATCAAGGGAGACATGGCCTTCACCCTCACCATTCCGATGGTCTACGCCGAGGACACGTTCTATGTCAAAATTCCGCAAACCCCGCTTCTTCCGCTTCCTGACACGCTTGCAGGCAAATACGTCGCCATCACCAAGGATGAGCTGCAAAGCTTAGCCGAAAGCACCGGTGAAGTCGATACGCAAGAAACGCTGGATGAAGCCACTCAAGAGAAATTGAACAAAGAGCTGGAAGGCGTCATCGCCAAACATTTCAAGGATGACTCCAATCTGGTCAAGGTCAGCGTTAAGAAATCCAGCGCGGAAGTGCCGGAGAACGTGAAGGAAGTCGTGGAATACAGCGTCACCAACGACACCTTCCCCAAGATAGTGGAGAAGCTCGTCAAGGAAGTTCTTCCCGAAGTCATCGCTATTCTCGGCAAGGAACAATACCGGGCAGCAAGCGGCGTCGATCCGGCCATGCTCGGACAATTCCAAACCGCTGTCGACGGCTTCACGACCGACGAGCTGCAAAAGAGCCTGACGGTCAACAAGGCAATCGCTCAATTCGGTCTCGACAAGAGCGGCTATCTCGCCTATCTTCGTCAGAACTATGATGTAACCGCGAAGGACGAACAGGGAGAAGCCGCCCAAGTTGCGTTTGACCTGAGCTTCAATGCCACCGACATCAACAAGACCAAGACCGAGGTCACGGTCCCGGGCAAGGAAGAAACGATCAGCTTTACCGAGCTGCAGGAACAGATTGGAGCCGCATTCATGGGTTCCATGGACCTGGAATAAGATCATCCTCTTCGAAGATAGAGAAAGCTCCGACCCCTTTTAGGGATCGGAGCTTTTTGGTGTAGGGAAAGGGAATGCTAACGGTCAGCCCTCCAGCAGATAGCGGGCGATCTTGTCATGGAGCCCAGGAATCCATTCATGACCGTAATCCGGGAACACTTCCAGGCGTTTTGGCGCTGTAATCTTGTTATAGGCCGCCATCTGGGTGGACGGGGGGCATACCGTGTCCATAAGGCCAATCGCCATCATCACGTCGGCCTGGATGCGATTCGTCAGATTTTGGATGTCGATATATCCCAATTTGGTAAAGACCTCTTCTTCTCTCTCATGCTGCGGATCAAATACCCGGAAGTAGGTCCTCAGCTCCTCATAAGCATCCTTGGCCAAATCCATCTCCCAAACCCGGCGGTAATCGCTTAGGAAGGGATAGACCGGAGCCGCTCTCCACACCCGCGGTTCAAGCGCCGCGCAGGCCAGCGTCAAGGCTCCGCCCTGCGACCAGCCGGTCGCTGCAACCCGCTTCGGATCTACTTCGGGGAGTTCCATCACAATGCCGGCCAACTGCGCCGTGTCGAGGAAGATGTGACGGAAAAGCAGATCATGCGGATCTTCACTGTCCAATCCGCGGATGATGTGCCCGTTGAGCGTGTTCCCCTTCACTCCTCCCTTGTCCTCCGAGGTTCCTCCCTGTCCTCGAGCATCCATGGAGATGACACTGAACCCGAGAGAGGCGAGCGCCACCTTTTCCATCCAGTCTCCCGAATGACCGGAGTAGCCGTGGAATTGAACAACGGCGGGATGCGGACCTGGGGTATGAAGGGGACGAACATACTTGGCATGTATCCGAGCACCGCGCACCCCCGTGAAATACAGGTCGAAGCATTCTGCATTCGGAACGTTGAACTTCGCGGGAACGAGCTCAACATCGGGTTCAACCGCTTTCATTTCTTGAAGCGCCTTAGCCCAATAGGCTTCGAAATCATCAGGGCGCGGACTTTTTCCTTCGTATCCCTTTAACTGTTCAAGCGGTAGATCAACTAACGGCATGAGGACTCCTCTTTTCCAAATGGATGAATGGATAACGGTCCATTTCAGTGTAGCGAAAGCAGCTTCCGCTGCCAAGGCGAGAGGATGATCGTTCACGAAATATTCCCTCTCCACAAAAAACAAGCATCTCGAAAGAGTCACCTTCCGGATGCTTGTCATTATGATGGGATAAGTAACGGCTCACTGCTCTTCGTTAATGGGCTCCAACGGATTGAAGTCCGTCAGCCTTCGGAGGTACAGGAGCTGCATGGCAACCTTGACATGCATTTCGCTCAAGTGCGTCATTTCGGCAATCCGGGCAATGGAATAATCCTCTACTTGCCCGCTGTTCATTACGTCATAGACGGCTCTCTCCGGTGAACTGAGTTTGTCATAATCCGCCTGATTGACGTTTCGCTTCTCCAATCCTTCTCCCGCCCTTACGCCTTGATACGTTCTCCTTACCCGCTTAAGGGAGGGGCGAACCAAGGGGAAGCTCGATGCGATTTGCTCTTCGCTTGTGCCCAGGCTTAGCGCAGCGCCTTGCGAGCAAGCGTTACGGTAAGAGCTAGAAGGGTGATGCCCGTTCCAAGAGCGACCCCGTACGCTTGCATCCAATAGGGGCTTCCCTCCAACCGCTCGAAGATCCAGCCGCCCACGATCGGCCCGATAAAGCCTGCGATCCCGGTCAGAGCAGAATAGACGGCGATGAACATCGGCCGTTCGCTCTTCGGCGTATCCCCTATGGTGAAATTGAAGACAAGCTGATTGAATCCGCCAATGCCGAAGCCGATCAACAGGTGAACAAGAACAAGAACGGGGATTGTCGGCAGGAGGCTCAGCAGCCCCCACGACAGGCAGCTGGCGGTTATGACAGGCAGCGTCCAGAATAGAAGCGTCTTGTTGGAAAAACGGGTATTCCATTGGCCCCAGACATAGAAGCTGACGACCATCGCAAGCGTTTGCAGGATCGTCATAGCAGAGACTTTGCCTTGAGAGAGGCCCAAATAGTTCAACATGATATACGAGTAAAGAGGAACTACGATCCCCTGCAACAGCAGCCACAGGCTAAGAAAAAGCGACGCCTTCATGAACGAGCGGTCTTTCAGGGGCTGGGTCAGCATCGACTTTAGCCCTTGCTGGGTTGACTGCTCGAGCGGCAGGTTCGGATAAGTGGTGAACATGATGATGTTGAGGACCGCCAAGACACCGATGATTGCAAAGAGAATGTGATAGCCTTGTCCTCCCGGATACCGATCGAGAATCTGTCCCCCTGCGAAGAGAGTCAAGCTTCCTAGAGCGTTCAACACCATATTACGAAAGCCCATATACCTCGCGCGCACCTGGGGAAGCACCATATCTCCAACGAGAGAGGTCCACATCATGGCGGAGGTAGCATTGGCGACAAAGGCGACCGCATAGAGCGGCAGATAAACCGCGATCCACTGCTCCTTCGGAAATAGAAAAGGGATGAGTCCGGTGGCCGACCAACAAATCCGGTGCAGGGAAGCGAGCGTGACAAAGCCCCATTTGCGATGCAGCTTGTGGCTGAAGGAAGCGAACGGAATTTGCAGGACGTTCGCAAGCGTCGGGATCGCCAGCACCAAGCCGATTTGACTCGGTGAGGCCCCGAGATACATCAAGTACCCGGTAAGGAATTGACCTCCGAGCAATGTTTGGAAAATAATGGATGGAAGCCCTTCCAACGTGAGGATGCGGAGATGCCGGCGATTCTTCGAATCTCTCCTGGAGTGAAGTAGCTTATGTCGGGTATCGATCGGAAAAATGACCGTTCTACTCCTTTTGTGTGGGATCTTGAGTTATCCCTATCATAGCACATGGCTTGCAAAAGGAGCGATACCCAAATCCATGAAGAATATGAAAACAAGGGCGAGTTCTCCCTGTTTACAAGGAGCCCTGCCCTTGCTTTGCATTTCTGTTCAAGATTCCCTACGGCTCTCGTGTTTTAGCCGTGCAGGAGAGATTCTGCTCCGTCGATGTAGACCGTCGTCCCCGTAATATGAGAGGATTCCGAGGATGCGAGAAAGAGGACGAGATCCGCTACCTGCTCCGCGCTGCCCGGCCCCTTCTCCAAGGGCTGCGCGCCTTCCGGATAGTTGATCGGAATCTCGATCTCCTTGACTGCTGGAGCCTTGGTCGTGTTCTGATCGATATTCGTGGCGATCGCCCCCGGGCAGATGGCGTTGACCCGGATCTTGTAGCGGGCCAGCTCCAGCGCGGCCATCTGCATGAAGGCGACCTGTCCGGCCTTGCTCGTGCTGTAAGCGGAAGCCCCGAACAGGGTAAAGGTGCGGTTGCCGTTGATCGAGCTGGTGATGACGATGCTGCCCCCCTGCTGTTTCAGATGGGGGACTGCATATTTCACCGTGAGGAAGGTTCCCTTCAAATTTGTCGAGATCGTGTTGTCCCAATCGTCGGGGTGCAGCTCTTCAATCGGAGCAAACGTGCCGTTGATTCCCGCATTGGCGAAGATAAAATCGAGGCGGCCGTAGCGACTCACCGCTTCCAGGATGCCCCCCTCTACCCGCTTCGGGTCTGAGATATCGACATCCGCCACGAACGATTCCCCACCCGCGCTTCGAATCGCATCCTCTACCTCCTGAGCGCGCCGCTCCCCTAAATCCATGATGCACACCTTGGCTCCATGCTGCGCCAGCTTGATCGCGGCGGCTCGCCCAATCCCGGACCCGCCTCCTGTAACCAGGGCAACCTTGCCTTCCATTCTCTTGTCCATCCCTGCACTCCCTTTCGCATCACGGTCCCTGTCCGCTTGAGAAGACAGGGACCCTTGCTACTCATTGTGTCCATGCAGAGATGTGGGCAAACGAAGGCCTCGCGTTCACTTTCGCAGAACGCGTTCCTGAATTCGATAGACCATTCCGGCGAGAAGCGTTCCCGGAAGCAGGCAGCTAACCGCGACGGCGGCTTTGTTCCCGAACCCTGGAACGATGACCGCCTTGCCCTTGCAAAAGGCATCGTAGCCGATGCGGGCGACCCTTTCCGGCGACATGGCACCCGGTTGGTCCTGCTTGCCTGCCCGTTCGGAAAACGCCGTCCTCGTCGCACCCGGGCAGAGGGCCGACACCGATATGCCGTACGGCTCCAGTTCTCTTCGAAGCGCCAATGTCAAGGAGAGAACATACGCCTTCGAAGCGTAATAAACCGCCGTGAGCGGCCCCGGCTGGTAGGAGCCGGTGGAAGCCACATTCAAGACCGCGCCGCTCTTTCGTTCTCGCATTCCGCGCACAAGTTCCTTGGTCAGCTTCGTGAGCGAAGCCATGTTCAACTGCATCACCTGTTCATCCCTCTCCCAAGGGATGTCCAGGAACTCACCGCTATACCCCGCGCCGGCATTGTTCACGAGCGCATCGATGCGAAGGCCTCGCTCCGCAAGCTGCACCAGGATTCGATCCGGCGCTGTCGGATCGGACAAGTCCTCGGCCATCACCGTCACCGGAATGTCGTATTGACGCCGCAGCTCCTCCGCCAGCCGTTCGAGCGCGGCCTCGTTCCGGGCTACCAGCACCAGCCCGCTTCCGCCTGAGGCAAACATACGCGCCAGCTCTAGTCCGATTCCTGAGGAGGCCCCGGTAATCAACACGTTCTTGTTTGATCCCTTCCATTGCCGAATTGCCATCGTCCCTTGTTCCTCCTATGTAAAAGCAGGACGAGCCTGCAGCTGCAGCTCCCCCGCTTGCTCCTTACTCCTGCCTGGTTGCTTCCCTCATCCCCTCATGGATTCCCGTTCCCCCACATGCGCGCCACCGCATCCCTTCCCTTCATGCCGGGAAGGATGCCCAAGCTCTTCGCTTCCCGCGTAACCGACTCCAGCGGCGCCTCCAGGAGCTCTTCTAGCGTCCGCACCCCGACCGCTCGCCCTGCGATGATCCTGCGCTCGTGGAGCCGCTCGTTCAACAGCCCGATATCCAGCGCCCCGCACATGATGTATCCCTGGTCCGCTGTAACTGCGAGCAGCGTTGTCTTCGGCAGCTTGACTTCCACTCCAAGGGCTATGCGATCCCCGATGGAAATCGGCACCATCCTCATCATTTGCCGTGCCTCCCTCCCGATGAACATACCTCACTATATGAAAGGAGGAATCTGGTAGATATAGGCGATTGACAAGGAAAGTCCGAGGTCTTCTCAGAAAAAGATAATCTTACCGGGTCGAAAGCTCTATATTCACGAAATTATACGTGCTATAGTAGGAGTACATTAGGTGGAGGGTTGGGCGACTAATAGCATGGATAAAGCAAGACAAGAGAAAAAGAAATATCTGTTCACTGTTGATATCTTGGTAGAAGGCTATAACAATGGCATCGCCCTCGAAACCCTGCTTCATCTTCTCAATCAAGACCAAATCGCGGATTACGACATCAAGAAAGGCATCGCGATCGGAAAGTTGGTTCAAGAAGCGTCTGAGAAGGGCGGAACGGATCTCCCCATTCCCGACAAAGGGAAGAAGCAGACTCCTTCGGCTTCGGTCACTCCCCCCGGGAAGTCAGAGCCGCCCAAAGCGGCGGAGACCAAGCCAGAGAAAGCCAAAGGAAACGGCGAAGCCCAGTTCTGGATTGATTTATTGGAGAAGTACAAGCAAACCAATGCGCTCGTTCGCTTGACCGTCCTCAAGGGCAAAGGCATTCGACTCAGCGTCCCTTGCCGCATTCTGAGCTTTGACCTGCAGGAGGATTCCCTGACGGTCTACCACGTAGATGAGAAGAAAGTTTATCAATTCCGCTTGACGGAGGTGGAGGAGGTCTCCATATAGAGGCCGCCTCCTTTCTCCCGCAGAATCCCCTCATGACCGACGGCATCGGTCAGGAGGTTTTTTCTTTTTAGCGGAGCGGCGGGGCAGGCAAGGAGCTCGGCCAGAAGACGAGCGCTTCCCGGTCCCGCTCTCCGCCGAGCGCTTGCAGTTCCTCCGCCTCCAGGCTTTCCCCGACCGGCAGCCCATTCCAGCGCTCAACCTGAACCTTCCTCAGCTTGCCGAAGGTCATGACCGCCCTCAGGGCAAAGGAGAGGCTGCTTCTTCGCCGTTCCGAATCGTCAGGCAGCGCCATGTCCGTAATCCGCTTGCCCCCGTTCTCCAGCCAGAGCTCCCATACCTGTCCGCGCAGGAACAAGGAATGAGACGGTTTTCGGCTGAAGGAAGCCCCTGCCCGTTCCGGCCAGGGCAGTAGCACCCCGTACGGGTTGGCCGGGTCGGCTGCAGACACTAGCGCAAACCCGCCCCCTTCCCTCAAGGCGGGAAGCCCGCGAAGCGTCTCGACGGTCTCCCGGGCAGCAAACTGCATGACCGGAATACCCGAGACGAAGAATCCCCTCGTGAGCATGCCCCAATCCTCCAACTGTTTCAAGATGCCGTACAGGCGATCCCAGGAATAGGGAGAGTATTCCGCCACGAGATTGCGTGTGACCATTCCGAAGGCAGCGAGCAGCCGGCGCACCCAAGCGGCAGCAGCGCGATCCTCCCGCTCCCTCCACTCGCGCTGAACCTCATGTGCCGCATTCGGCGGCAACTTCTCCCCGCCGATGGCATACCAGCGGCCGAGGCCGGATTGAAAGGCGTTTGCCCGGCCGGGAGCCGCTTGGGCGCGGGATTTCGTGAGCGCTTTGCGCAGCGGCGCGAATTGATCATTGGCGACACGACCTTCCCAGACGAGCTCCAGCAGCTTGTCCAGGAGTACCGAAGGCGGCGCTCCCAAATCCCGCGAGATTTGCGTGAGGAAGCAGGCTCCCTTCTCCTGCAGATACGCGAGCAGTTCGGGCTGACGGGTCTCCTCCTCCGTTATGGCAAAAGGAACCGTCAGCTCCTTCGATTCAGCGAGGAAGAACGCCACCCGCCCTTCCTTCTCCCCTTCTCGCCTTAGGCCCATCCACCGCACATCCCCCGATGCGCAGAGGAGATCGAGGTCCTCCTTCCGATAGCCGGGCATCCGGGCCGGGAAAAGATGCGTCTCATAATGCGAGGCAGGAAGGAACAAGCCTTCCAGACTTGCGATCACCTCGCGCAATCGATCCGGGCCGCTGATCCCGCTCTGGCTGGCTTCCCCGGCGAGTCCATGCAGGCTGCACAGATAAGCGGCATATTTGGCCGGTTCCACCGGATCAGCTTGGCGTCGAAATTCGAGCAAGGAGAACCGCACGATGCGTTCCGCCACCTTCGCGCTCGTCCAGAGCTCCGGTTCCCCCGGCTCGGCGAAGGGAGCCGGCTTCACCAACGCTTGGCCGCTCCATTCCCGGATCAACCCTCGGCATCGTTCCACGTCCAAGCCATAACGCTCCGCGATCTCCGCCGGTGTGAAGGAGAGGCGATGATCCAGGTAGCGGCGAACGATGAAGGAGACGGACTCTTCCGACTCGGGGAACGTGGCGTAAATGGACTGTTCGTCTGCACAGATGAGCCTCTCTTCCCCGGCCACGAAGACCCGGGCGACCTTGCCATCCCGTTGCAGCGATTCCCGAAGCACCGTCGCTTCCTCTCTCGCAAGCGCGTTCCATTCGCGTTCGCTTTGGTCGCCTCGCTCCTTCAACAGCCGATAAGCCTCCTCCCGAGACAGCTTCTCCCGGGGTGGAGCCTCCAATCGCTCTCGTTCCTCACGCAGCACGACCGGGGAGATGGCGTTGGCCGCGCCCTCTTCTCCGAACAGCTCAGCCGCCAGCTCACGGCTCACGCCGAGCACCTGCTGCTGGAGATCTCGGCTTACGGCATCGGATTCGTAGAAGCTATCCATGATGTATTCCTGAAGGAATTCCCGGGCGAAAGGAGAAGGAAAGCCGTTGTCCCGGTGAACCACTTCCACGCTGCCGTCGGCAATATCCCGCAGCAGCTTCTTGACCTCCGGAACCGAGAGCGACTCGTTCATCGCCTCCTCAATGGCCTCCCGCACATACGGAAAGCGCTCCGAGTAGAGCACCGCCTCGCGAAGCAGCTCCTCGGCCCGCATCCGCTGCTTCCAGGAGGGCATGCGGGTAAAGCCTCGGGTAAGCAGAAGCGAAACCTCGGCAATTCGGCGAAAATGCGTTCCAAACAAGGGAGAACCGGGCAGCGCGTCCAGCACCAACTCCTCCAGCCTTCCTGCATCAACGCGGGAGATGGCGGCAAGCCAAGCGGTGTTCCATTGAGGGAAGACGAACTCGATGCCGTTGTCACGAACGCCCGAATAGAACCGTTCGGGCACGACCTTCTCCAGCTCCGCTCGCAGGGCAAGCTGCCAGGTTACGTTGAAGCGCCGCCCGAACAGGCTGTGGATGACAAGATGATGGCGGCCGACATCGTCCGGGTAGTGTTCGAGCACGATCCGGCGGTCAGTGGGGACATCGGAGGCGACCTTCTGCGCCTTCACGAGCTCGATGAGCGCAAGCGCTGCGGGTTCATCCAGGCGGCATTCCTGCTTCAGCCACTCCTGAATCCGCTCCGGCTGGCTCAGGTCGCGCCCAGCCAGCTCCGCAAGGAATCGGCCGATCGTCTGGCCAAGCTCGACGCTTCGGCTGATCGGCAGCGCCTTCCAGAACGGTATCTCGCTGAAGCGATTCGCCGTTTCCGTCACATAGATACGATCCGCGCGAATCTCCCGGATCGTCCAGGAAGAAGCTCCAAGCTGAAAGACATCGCCCACACGGGATTCATAGATGTATTCCTCGTCCAGCTCGCCGACGTGCACCCTCGTCTCGGCGTGGTGGACGGGGTAGCCGCTGCTCGGCGGAATGGTTCCCGCCCCGACGATGGCCGCCATGGAGGTGCCTGGACGACGGCTGACCTTCCCCTTCTCCCGATCCCATTCCAGGAGCGGACGCGAGAAGGGGAAGAGACCGCCCAGCACATCGAGGGCGGCAGTCAGCCGGGCTTCGGGCAAGCCATGGTAGCAGTAGCTGCGAGCGAGAACGCCCTTCAGCCGCTCGAGCTCCCAGTCGTCCAGGGCCGCCATCGCCACGAGCTGCTGCGAGAGCACATCGAGGCCGTGCCGCGGTACGCGGATCGGCTCGATGTCGCGATTCATCGCCGCTCGTGCGAGTACGGCGGCCTCGGGCAGCTCGCCCTTCGTGCGGGCGAGCATGACGCCGCGGCTCACGCCGCCAACGGCGTGCCCGGCCCGGCCGAAGCGCTGGATCGCGGCACTGGCCGTCTTGGGCGAGTCGACCTGGATGACGAGATCGACCGCCCCGACGTCGATGCCGAGCTCAAGCGAGGAGGTGGCGACGAGGCAGCGCAGCTCGCCTGCCTTGAGCATGCGCTCGACCTCGAGCCGCTTCTCGCGCGAGACGCTGCCGTGGTGGGAGCGTGCAATCTCGTCGCCTGCATGCTCATTCAAGCGCAGCGTCAGCCGCTCGCACAGCCGGCGGCTGTTCGTGAACAGGATGCAGGTCGTTGCTCCCTCCATCAAGAGGAACAGCTTGTCCAGCAGCCGCTGCCAGATACGTTCCTCTCCGCGCCCCATTCCCGGCCGCTCTGCCATCGTCACCGTGAGCGCCAGCTTGCGCTCCATGGGACTCTCGACGATGGTCACCGGACGGGGACGATACCCTCGGCCGAGAATCGCTTCCGAGGCAGGGGTAGCCTCATCGATAGAAGAGCCTTCTCCAGCTTGATCCCCTCCATCGTCTTGCTGCAAGAGGGACGCCTCTTCCGGCTCACCCGGCTCCCAGCCGCCTAAATAATGCGCCATCCGCTCGATCGGCTTCTGCGTTGCGGATACCCCGATCCGCTGGATCGGACGCCCGCACAGCTCCTCCAGCCTTTCCAACGAAACGCTGAGATGAACCCCGCGCTTGTCTGCCGCCAGGTCGTGGATTTCATCCACGATCACCTGCTCCACGGTCTGCAGAATGCCTCTGGCTCGCTCGGAGGTGAGGAGAATATAGAGCGATTCCGGAGTCGTAACAAGGAGCTCCGGCGGCTTGCGCAGCATCGAGGCACGGGTGCTTTGAGACGTGTCGCCGGTACGGACCCCGATGGCAAGCTCCGGCCAAGGCTGTCCGATCCGCTCCGCCGTCTCCTTCAGCTCGCGAATGAAGTGATCCAGATGATGGTGAATGTCATTATTGAGCGCTTTGAGCGGCGTTACATAAAGCACTCGAACGCCGCCCCGCTTGCCCGGCTCCGTCGTCAGCTTCTCGCGGGCCATGCGGTCAACACACGGCAACACCGCGGCCAGGGTCTTCCCCGATCCGGTCGGAGCCGCGATGAGCGTCGATTCCCCCGCCTGGATCGCCGGCCAGGCTCGCCGCTGCACGTCGGTCGCCGGACCGATCTTCTCGGCAAACCACACCCGGGTAACCGGCAAAAACCTTTCCATTTCCTCCATGGCTCCGATCCCCCCTTCCTCCACCATGCCGTTTCCCTCCCTGGACGAACGATCTTCCATATGCTAACAAGCTTCTACGAAGATGCCTTCGGTTCCTTCCAGGCTGCCCAGGCCAGACACCCCCAGCCCGCAAGAAACGCGACTCCGCCGATCGGCGTGATCGCGCCTAAAGCCGGTGTATCGCTCAGTACCAAGGCATAGAGACTCCCGGAGAACAGCAGCACTCCCGCCAGAAGCAGCCAGCCCGCAGCGATCACGCGCTTGCGATCCTTCAGCCGCTCGGAGGCAAACCCGATCAGAACAAGCCCGAGGGCATGGATAAGCTGGTACCGAACCCCCGTCTCAAATACCGCAAGCCGCTCGGGGGTTAGCTGGTCGCGCAGGCCGTGAGAGCCAAACGCACCCAGTGCTACCCCAAGGAAAGCGAGCAAGCTTCCCCATCCGACAAATCGTTTCAAGAGAATCCCCCCTTTCGCCGCTATGTTTCTTTCATAGTAGCACAACGAACGAATTGTCCAAAAATGGAATTCAAAGAAAACCGTTTCGCCCGCAAGAAAAAAACGGTAAACTAGGAGAGCAAGGGTTGTTGTGTGGAAATTCGACAGTTTCCTGCCTGTCTGTTTGAACAACCCACTGCACGGGAAAAGGGTCAAGGGAGAATCCCCATTCCGACTTGACCGGTTCCGATACATATCATTCTTGAGGTGAACACATGGATAACCGCAATGACGACATGGTACCAGAATGGCAAACCAAGCAAGAACCGCAACAAGCACAACCGGTAGTTCCTCGCCAACCGGAACCCACCTTCGGGTTTTCGCCGGTAGACGGGTTCTCGGCTCCACCCGCTAAGCCTCACTCCGGGCTCGGCATCGCTTCCTTCATCATGAGTATCATTGGCTTGGTGATCACCATCGGCTCCCTGGCGGCCATCTTTAGCGTGGTCGCGGACAACCTGGACAACCTGTCTGATATGGAAGACTCCGCAATGATCGCGCAGCTTGGCCTTGGGGGGCTTGGCTTCTTGTTCGCCGGAATCCTCATGCTCGTCGGCCTCATTCTCGGGATCGTCGGCCTTGTTCAAAAGAACCGCAAGAAAGGCTTTGCGATCGCGGGTACGATCATCAATGCGATCGTGGTCGGCTTCTTCGGCATCTCCTTCCTCGTTGGCCTGGTTCAAGGTCTCTCGGGCTACTAGTCAGATTTCTGCCTCATCACCAACAAAAACGGGTAGTCGCTACGAAGCGGCTACCCGTTTTGTTCATTCTCTCTTATTGTTCAATGAAGGCTTTCACCTTCGCCAGCTTCTCCGTCGTTAGTTCTCCGCTGTTATCAAACTGGAGCACATCGGATTCATTCAGCTCCCAATTGATCTCGGGGACAAAGCGCAGCGACTGCCAATACTCGTCCCAATGCTCCAGCTTCCATTCGTCCCGGCTTGTGCCTCTCGCAAGAATCCGCTTCCGTTGAGCCTCGGAATCCGACAGGGTTACCACAACCACCTTCACCTTCACCTCGTTGCGGCTCTTTCCGGCCTTCTGCAGCAGTCCCTCCAGCCAGTTCTTGTTCTTCAGCTCTTGGGTGAAGGGAGAGATCATGAACACGTCCTGCCCCAGCTTCACGTTCTCCACACAGACATCCTCGGTCGTGTCATATTCCAGATCCCGCAGGTTCTTCTTGTAATAGTCCGAATCCCGGTCATCGGGATCCAGGCCTTGCCCCTTCAACATCGCTTCCACAAACCGCCCTCCGAGCGTATCTCGATCGAGATACACCACGGAAGTCTCCACCGCAAGTTTAGCGGCTACCGTCGATTTCCCTGTTCCGGCCACACCGACGAAGAAAACCAGCTTCTGCATGTAGGATCCCCCTCACGTTTCGCAGCAAATGGAACGGATGGCCTCCATCACGTCCCGAATATGCGTTCACGATTCTTAGTATAATGGATAAACAAAGAGAATGGTATCCCTTTGACATCCTGACATGGTTATCATTCTGTCCATTCTTCCGCCAGAGACGGCTTGTCTTCAAGAAAGTCCGCCAGCCTCCGGTAGATGGCGATGATCTCGGGCAGCGGCATCCGAACCAAGCCGCTGGAGGAAGGAGCGACAAACTCCTCCATCCCGATGATTTGCGGCTCCTGCTGAAATCCCCAGTCTGCCTGACGGTTGCCGCTGTACTCGGCATAGACGCCCTTGCCGACGAAGCAGGCAATGCGAGGGCGGGTTCGAGCTAGCTTTTGCCTGAGCAGCACGCGTCCCTCCCGATAGTCGTCGCGGGTTATGTCCTCCACTCCGCGCGTGGGCCGAGCGACGATATTGGTAAAGCCGATGCCGAGCCGCAGGAGGTCCCCATCCTCTTCCGGCGCGTATAACCGCGGAGTGAGGCCGGCCTCATGCAGGATGCGCCAAAAGCGGTTCCGCGGATTCGCATAATGATGCCCTTTCTCCGCGGAGATCGGGCTGGGGTTAAATCCGATAAAGACGAGGGTAAGCCCCTTTTCCAGGTGATCGGGAACTTCCTTCATGTCGACCCCTCCTAACTTTGGCGTGGGTTACCTATCCCTTACCCAAAATAAGCCCTTGTCGCAGCCCCCGTCATTGAGAAGGCTCGCTTCATCATTGAGCATTCTCTGAATATAGTGTAAGGATACCATTCGTGAAGGGGGTGCGCTCGTGGCAGAGCCGTCTTTTATCGTATCCCGGGAAGATTGGTCCCTGCATCGCAAGGGATTCCAGGACCAGACCCGCCATCAGGAAAAGGTTCGGGAGGCGGTTAAGCACAACCTCCCCGACCTCGTTGCCGACGAAAGCATCGTCATGCAGCGCGGCAAGCAAGTCATCCGCATTCCGATCAAGAGCTTGGACGAATACCGATTTCGGTACAATTACAAAAAGTCAAAGCACGTCGGGCAAGGAGACGGCGATTCCCAGGTGGGCGACGTGCTCGGGAGCGATCCGCAGCCTGCGCAAGGCCCCGGCAAAGGGCAAGGAGCGGGCGACCAGCCGGGAGAAGACTACTACGACTCCGAAGTCACGCTCGACGAGGTGGAAGCCATGCTGTTCGAGGAGCTGGAACTTCCGCGGCTCGCCCAGAAGGAAAAGAAGCAAATGCAAGCGAGCGAGATCGTCTTCCACGATGTCCGCAAGAAGGGGCTCATGTCCAACATCGACAAGAAACGAACCATTCTGGAGAACCTGAAGCGCAACGCCGGCTCGGGTCAGCCGGGCATTCATGGCATCTCGCCGGATGACCTTCGTTTCAAGACGTGGGAGGAAATCCAGAAGCCCCATTCGAACGCCGCCATCATTGCGATGATGGACACCTCCGGCTCCATGGGCAGCTTTGAGAAATATATCGCCCGCAGCTTTTTCTACTGGATGACCCGCTTCCTGCGCACCAAGTACGAGAACGTCGAGATCGCCTTTATCGCCCACCACACGGAGGCGAGGGAAGTCACCGAGGAAGACTTCTTCACCAAGGGAGAGAGCGGCGGCACCATCTGCTCCTCGGCTTACGCAAAGGCTCTCGAAATTATGGATGCCCGCTATCCGAGCGAGCAATACAACCTGTATCCCTTTCACTTCTCCGACGGCGACAACCTGACCTCTGATAATGAAAAATGCGTCAAGCTGATCAACGCCTTATTGGAGCGCTGCAACCTGTTCGGCTATGGAGAGGTCAACCAGTACAACCGCAGCAGCACCCTCATGTCCGCCTACAAGCAAATCCACCACCCCAAATTCCAATACGCTATCATCAAGGAAAAAGGAGAGGTGTACAGCGCCCTGAAGACCTTTTTTGGCAAACCAGCTGCCGCTTTATAGAAGTGATTCCCCAACGGAAAAGCCCCGCTGAAAGGACGAGAGAGGAACCGCTCTTCTCGTCGCTTCAGCGGGGCTGTTGGGGTTGAGCAGCTCGGGCAGACTGCGCCTGCCAGCAGAAGGCTACACCTCGAACTTGCCCATCTCCTCGGTCAGCTGCTCCGCCATCGTGGCGAGTTGAGCAGCCGCTGTCACCAGATTCTCGTGCGAAGCGGCCTGCTCCTCGGCGGAGGCGGAGATTTCCTCCATGGCGGCGGCGGATTGCTGGGCCGCGGCCGCCTGGTTTTGCGAGCGCTCCAGAATGCCTTGGCTGATCTGCTGCAGCTCATGGAGCGAGGTAGACACCGAAGCACTGGATTGCACAATTTCGTCGGCCGAACGGAAAATTTCATTGAATTTCCCTTCCGTATCCCGGAGCCCGGTCGCCTGTTCAACGGCATAGTCATGCGCAACCCGGATTCGCCCTGCAGTGGTTTCGGTCCGTTCAAGCGTCGACCGAATGTGTCCGCCGATCTTGTCGGTGGCCTCTGCGGCGCTCTCCGCCAGCTTGCGGATTTCATGCGACACAACGGCAAAGCCGCGTCCGTGGTTTCCGGCTCGTGCAGCCTCGATCGCTGCATTGAGGGCAAGGAGATGAGTTTGATCCGAAATGGATCGGATCAAACCGATGATCTGCTCCACCTGATGCATCATCCCCGCCAGCTCGCTCATCGATTCGTCCGCTTCGCGGGTGATGACCAGGCTCTCCTCCACCTGCCGGCTCTGCTTCTCCAGCAGCGTCCGTCCTTCCTTAACGGTGGCGAGCGTGGCGTTCGCCAACTGCGCTCCATCCGCCGTCTGCTGCGAAATCCGCTCCACATGCCCGTTCAAGTCCTGAAGTGCCTCGTTCGTGCGGGAGGCATCCTCCGCCTGATGCTCGTTGCCCTCCGCCATCTCATTGATGGTGGTGGCAACCTGTCCAACCGCCTGCTTGTTCTCGGCCGAGGATGCGCTCAATTCCTCGGCATGCGCGCTCAGCTCCAGCGTAACGGAGTTGATGCTCCGAACCGTCTCGCCCAAGCTGCGGCTCATGTCCTCCAGACTGGCTGCCATGACGCCGGTTTCGTCGCGGTGCTTCCGAAGCGCGGTCAAGCGCTCCGCCCCCGTAAACTTCAAGCCGCCCATCTCGCGAATGACCGAGGTCATAATCTGAATCGGCTTGGCAATTCGACCTCCCAGAACCAGGGCGAATCCGCTGCCTGCGACCAGGATGATCAAGCCGATCGCAATCAGGAAGAGAACATCGTGATTCAGCTCCTCCTTCATGGTTTGCCGCTTCTGGTCCAGGATGGTATGGATATCATCGATGTAATTGCCCGTCCCAATCACCCAGCCAAAGGGAGCAAAAACTTGGCTGTAGGATCGCTTCGGCAGCGCCTCCGTTTGCCCCGGGCGCGGGAACACATAATCCGCATAGCCGGTTCCATTGACCGCAGCCCCGATAATCTCCTGAATATAGGGAGCCCCGTTCGCGTCCAGCGCGTCCCAACGCGTTTTCCCCTCCACATCCGCCATTCCTCGCATGACCACATTCACACCGGAGGTCGTATCGGCCCAGAAATAACCTTCCGTGCCATATGTCAGCTTGCGCAGCAGAGCCGCTGCGTCTTTGCGCGTATCCTCGTCCGAAAGGTTCCGTTCGACCGAAGCATCATAAGAAGCCTGCAGGAGACTAACCGCCATCTCCACCTGCGTACGGATCATGGCATCATAATCTTCCATGAGGGTGTCGGACATTTCTTGCAGAGACCTTTCGTTGCCGACCTGAATTTGGCGGACCGCAAGCGTAGTCAGAACCACCGAAGTCAGAATGGCAATCGAACAAGCCAGAGTGAACACTTTTACCCGAATAGACCTCATCCCATTGGCTCCCTTCAGAGAAACCCAAGGCAAGCAGCTCCCTTGGTTTCGTTTCTCAAGAGTCGACTTATATCGACACTAATCTACTAATCGTATCGGTCAAAAGGCCCGCTTTTTTGATAGCATTTTTTTGGAAAGAATGATTTTAATCTTTGAGGAGATCGAAGCAAAATGGGGAGGACTGCTGCATCATCATCTTCCGCCTTTTTCCATATACATGGTACGAGAGTGACCCTAGGTGCGAGAGCGAGAGGGCGTCTTCCTGTCCGAGCCTTCAGAGGAGGAGAGAGAGACGGGAGCGCCTTTCCGTTATAAGGAGGGAGCAGCTTGACGAGAGACGAGGAAGCGGCTTTGGAGAAAGCCATCGCCGAGATCACGGAGATTGCCACGGGCTTCGGGCTGGATTTCTACCCGATGCGCTACGAGATATGCCCCGCCGATATCATCTATACCTTTGGCGCTTACGGCATGCCTACCCGCTTTAGCCATTGGACATTTGGAAAGAGTTTCCAAAAAATGCGAACCCAATACGAATACGGCCTGAGTAAAATCTATGAGCTCGTCATCAACTCCAACCCCTGCTATGCCTTCCTGTTAGACGGCAATTCGTTTGTGCAGAACAAGCTGATCGTGGCGCACGTCCTCGCCCATTGCGATTTCTTCAAAAACAACGCTCGCTTCAGTAAAACAAACCGCGACATGGTCGAGAGCATGTCCGCCACAGCCGAACGCATCCGTCGATATGAGCTGGAATTCGGCGCTGACAAGGTGGAGCGGTTTCTGGACGCGGTGCTCGCCATCCAGGAACACATCGATCCAGACCTGGTGCGCCCTTATTCCCCGGACCGATATGGCCGATTCGACGAAGCTGAGGCCCATCCAGACGAACCCCTAACTGGCTACGAGGACCTGTGGGCGCTGGAGCCCGACCCATCGGCATCGGGTGCAGCGAGCCCTGAAGATACGCCCAAACGATTTCCGCCGCGTCCCGAGAAAGACCTGCTCTGGTTTATCCAGCAATATGCGGTCGAGCTTACACCGTGGCAGCGAGACATTCTGACGATGCTGAGGGATGAGATGCTCTACTTCTGGCCCCAGATGGAGACGAAGATCATGAACGAGGGTTGGGCCTCCTACTGGCACATCCGCATCATGCGGGAGCTGGACTTGACCCCGGCCGAGACGATTGAATTCTCCAAGCTCAATTCCTCGGTCGTCGTTCCCTCCACCCACAGCCTGAACCCCTATTATCTCGGCTATAAAATCTTTGAGAACATCGAGAAGCGGTGGGATAACCCGACAAAGGAGGAGCGCGAGAAGCTCGGCCGCGTATCGGGAAAAGGGCGGGAGAAGCTGTTTGAGGTGCGGGAATTCGATTCAGACACCTCCTTCCTGCGCAACTACCTAACCCGCGAACTGGTGGAGGATCTCGACCTCTATGTCTTCGAGAAGAAGGGCAGCGATTGGAAAATCACCGACAAGACCTGGCATCGGGTGCGCGACCAATTGGTCTATTCCCGGGTGAACGGCGGGTTCCCCTATCTGACCGTCGAGAATGGCGACTACGGCAAACGGGGAGAGCTCTACTTGAAGCACGGCTATGAAGGCATGGAGCTGGACCTGAAATACGTGGAGAAGACCCTGCCCTACGTGCAACAGCTTTGGGGAAAGTCGGTCTACTTGGAGACCATCGTGGAAGATAAGCCGGTTTTGTTCAGCTACGACGGCAAGAAACACCAGCGGCAGTTTTTGTGAAGGGCGGCGGTGCTCCGAGAAGGGGGAAAAGTACGCCGCAGTTTGGTCAGATTCAAAAAGAGAAACAGCGCGACCGATCCGGGTCGCGCTGTTTCTCTTTTCAACGGAATGATGACTGCTCGTTGCCATAACTTCATTCCAGCTTGGCGAAGGCTACAAGGGTGCCTTGATCACAGGATTGGAAGCCATGCTTTTCATAAAAATGTCGGACATCCGGTGCTTCTTCTGTGAGCAATACCTTTTGCCGAACCTTCTCATAGCGCGCCAGCGCTTGTTCCATCAGGCGAGTGGCAATGCCACGGTTTTGATAGTCGGTTCGCACGAGCAAGTCCTGGATATACACGATCGTGACCCCGTCTCCGACGACGCGGATCAGCCCCACCAGTTCCTCTTGATCCCAAGCCGATATCACATCGAGTGACTGCAGCAAAGCTTTTTGAAGCATCGGCAGGTCCCGTGTGTAAGCTGTCCATTGAACATCGTTGTATACCTTCTTCAAAGCTGCTTGTGGCAGATTCTTGTTCGTATGAAATGCAATCTCCATTCTCTCTCCTCCTCGATGATTAATAGGAAGAGGGGTAACGGCGCTTTACCATGCGGATCGCCTCCATTCTAACCCATTTTTCGACGAGACCCCCATGAATCCCTTTTGATTCTGTTACAAATCTTCGACAATCATTTCATTTTCATATGAAAGTAATATGATAAATATCGATAACAAACGATAATTCATATATGATAGAAACGCAAGAATTCACGGGATAGCGAAAAGGGGAGCACGAACGATGAAGGGCTTTGAAGGAACGATTCAACACCTTGGACTGTCACTTGCCGCGGTCTGCGAGCAGGCAGCCATCGCCTCGGCCGATTGGATCGGACACGGTCGGAAGAATGAAGCGGACGGGGCGGCTACCGAAGCGATGCGCACCTGGCTGAACCGGATGCCGATGCGCGGCACCGTCGTGATCGGAGAAGGCGAGCTCGACGAAGCTCCCATGCTGTACATAGGCGAAACCTTGGGAACCGGCTTCGGTCCCCGCGTGGACATCGCCGTCGATCCTCTGGAGGGAACCGCCCTTGTGGCGGACGGGCTGGACAATTCGCTCTCCGTGATCGCCCTTGCCCCAGAAGGCTGCCTGCTGCATGCGCCGGACACCTACATGGAAAAGCTGGCGGTCGGCCCGGCGGCAGTCGGACAGATCGACATCACCGCGCCGCTCCTCACCAACCTGGAGCGGACCGCCAAAGCGCTTGGCAAGGACATGCGCGAGATGACGGTGTCCATCCAGAATCGGCCTCGCCATCGCGAAGCGATTGAAACCGTACGGCGCGCCGGAGCGAAGGTGGCGCTCTTCCAGGAAGGTGACGTCTCCTGCCTGATCGCCACCGCCGTTCCGGGAGCCGTTCCCGACCTGTTCTACAGCATCGGCGGCGCTCCGGAAGGCGTCGTGTCCGCTGCGGCGATTCGCTGCCTCGGCGGAGACATGCAAGGCCGGTTGAAGCCGGAGAACGCGGAGCAGGAACGCCGCTGCCTGCTGATGGGCGTGAGGCCCGATCAGCCGCTCGGCCTGTCGGACTTCGTCCGGTCGAACGATTGCTTGTTTGCCGCAACCGGCATCACCGACAGCCTGCTGCTGTCCGGGGTGAGACGAACGGCGGCAGGCCAGTGGGCGGTCCATACGATGCTTGGCATCGGACAAGGACAGCAGGTATACTTTTTGAAGAGCCAAAAGGCAGGACTTAAGAGCCCGTCGCCGAATTTTGCTAGAGCCTGAAAGATGGAGTTGATTCGATTGTTTGCCGAAGAACGGCGTTCGCTTTTGCTAGATTACTTAACTCAAAACCAACGAGCCTCGGTCAAGGAGCTGTCCACACATCTGAACGTGTCTGAAGCCACCCTGCGCACCGACTTGAATCTGCTTGAGGAAGAAGGGCTCGTCCGCCGCATTCACGGCGGTGCGGTGCTCGTGGAGCAATCGCGGCCGGAGTATGCGTACGCGGAGCGGGAACGCCGCCATCAGCCGGAGAAGGCCGCTATCGGCCGCAAAGCGGCGGAGCTCGTTCAGGACGGCCAATGCATCCTCGTCGATGCCAGCACGACGGCGCTGGAGCTGGCGAAGCATCTGCGCAAGCTGCCGTATCGCCTCACGGTCGTCACGAGCGGCATCTACACGGCGCTGGAGCTGAAGGAAAACCCGAACATGCACGTCATCCTCATTGGCGGCGTGCTGCGAATGGGCTCCGGCGCCGTGGAGGGAACGCTCGGAGAAGACATCCTCGGCAAGATCAAGGTCGACTGCCTGTTCACCTCGCCGGCGGGGTTCCAGATGGACAGCGGCCTCATGGACTTCAACCTCTACGAGGTGGAGCTGAAGCGCCGTATGGTGCAGGCCTCCTCGAAGGTCGTCGCGCTGCTCGACAGCTCCAAGATCAACGTCCATTCGATTGCGAGCTACGCGGGGACGGAGCAAATCCGCACCTTCATCACCGATGACGGAGCTCCCGCCGATGTTCTGGAGGAACTGGTACGCCGAGGTGTTCGGGTTAGCACGGTCCCGACAGAGAAAGCCGGGAGGATGGAATGAAGCTGATTCTTGGAAGCGACCACAACGGCTATGCTCTGAAAGAACAGATCCGAACCTACCTCCAGCAGCAATCCGTAAGTGTCTGCGACCTCGGTCCCCACTCGCACGAGCCGGTGGATTACCCGGACATTGCCCTGGAAGCGGCCATGCGCATCGCAAAGGGAGAATCGGTCCGAGCCATTCTCGTCTGCGGGACCGGAAACGGCATGGCTATCTCCGCTAACAAGGTCCCCGGCGTTCGCGCGGCCCTCTGCCACGATCCGCTCTCGGCGGAACGCGCTCGCAAAAGCAACGATGCTCAAATCCTGACGATGGGCGCCTGGCTCATCGGATGGGAGCAAGCCAAGGGTGTGATCGACATCTGGCTTGCATCGGAATTCGCCGGAGGAGAATCGGCACGCAAGGTCAGCAAGATCATCGAATGGGAGACGCGACTCTCTCATTTCCAGTAATCCTCACTAGGATGTAAGAGATTCCTTTTCTACAATAGAGTGGACTCTGTTGCCGGAAAGGAGACTCTATGTCCAAGAAAAGCAACTCCTCTCAAGCTTCGTTTTCCCAAGCAAGGACAGCCCGGCTCCTCAAACGGAGCACGTTGTCCTTGCTTTTGTTGTCTTTGCCTGTCCTGCCCCCTTCCTTCCCGACAGGCAAAGCCTCATCCGTCCCGGTCGCATGGGCGGAGGCTGCTCCTGCCTCGCAGGCGGCGATCCCCGCTATCCCGGAGGTAACGCCGTACCTGATTGCAACAGCCAAATCTGCGGGAGCAGCTGTCTATGCCGACGCCGCTCATACCCGACTCCTCACCCGACTCTCTCAAGGTGAGGAATATCCGATTCTCTCGCAAACGTCTTCTACCATTCAGCTTCAACTGCTGGGCGGGCAATCCGGCTATGTGGACAAAGCGCTCATGACGGTTCGTCCGCTTGCGAGAATGGTGCTCGGCTGGAATGCCTTCGGCGACCGGGATGCCTATCTCACGCAAAATCGAGCTTCCGATCAGTTGAACGTTGTGTCTCCCCGATGGTTCTTCCTCGACAAGAATGACGGTCCGCTGGTGGTAAGCGACGATACCGCTTATGTCACGGCGAGCCATGCCAACGGGCAGCAGGTGTGGCCCCTCTTCGGCAACCGGTTTGATTCGGAGCTAACCGCCCGCTTCCTCGTCTCGTCGTCCGCCCGCAAGGCGGCTGTCTCTGCCATTGTCTCCTCGCTTACTCGAACGAAGGCAGACGGCATCAACGTCGATTTTGAAAATATCGCCCCCGCCAACAAGGAGGACTTCCTCGTCTTCCTGCGGGAGCTTCGCGATGCCCTGCATCCCCTTGGCAAAAAGCTGTCGGTGGATGTGACCCGAACGAACAGCGACCCTTATTGGTCCGGATCATATGACCGGAAGGGAATTGGACAGATTGTCGATATCGTGATCCTCATGGGCTATGACGAACATTGGGACGGCTCTCCGAAGGCCGGATCAGTCTCGTCACTTCCCTGGATAAGAGAAGGCGTCCGCCTGCTCCTTCAGGATGTTCCGGCGCACAAGGTCGTGCTCGGCATGCCCTTCTATACCTACGATTGGGCGATCTCTGCGAGCGGCGCGGTGACGAGCGAGTACACCCCGCTCACGAAGGCGGCTGAGCTTGTGAGCCGGCTTCGCCTCACCAAGGTCTGGGACGCTGCTGCCGAGCAAAACCAGGTCAGCTACACCTCAGGCGGAGTAGCCCACAAAATCTGGCTGGAGGATGGCGAATCCATGAAACGCCGGACCGCCTTGCTGGATACCTACGCCCTTCGGGGAGCCGCCGTCTGGTATATGGGGGAAGAGACCCCGAACGTGTGGACCGCCTTTCGCGCCATTGCTCCGGCCAAGCCGCTGTCCTCTGCTCCCTCCTTTACAGATCTCACAGGACATTATGCTTCGGCAAGCGTCTCCGCTCTCGCGAGAAGCCGCGTGATCACCGGTACCGCACCGGGCTTGTTTGAACCGGACCGATCGGTCACCCGAGCAGAATTCGCGGTCCTGCTCTCCCGTCTGTTCATCGGCGGGACCCCTGCCACCTCCAAGGCGGCAAGCGGCTTCCGCGATGTCGGAGCAAGCAGCTGGTACGGGGCGAGCGCCCGGCTCCTCGCCGATCTCGGGGTGGTAAACGGCTACCCGGACGGTCGCTATCGTCCCGATGCCACCATTCGTCGCGAGGAGATGGCGGTCATGATCAGCCGCCTCATGACCCTTACGACGGCACAGGCAGCTCCGGGAACCACTCGGCAAAACCAGCTGCTTGCAAGCTTCCAGGATCAGACTTCGCTAACCTGGTCTCGCGAAGGAGTAGCCCTTGCGCTTGAACAGGGGATCATCCAAGGGGACAGTCCGTCCTTCTTCGGTGGAGAGAGAACCGCCACCCGGGCGGAGGCGGCCGTCATGCTGGCGCGCCTTCAGGAATGGCTCTCCGCTCGAATGGACCGCGGCCTATAAGACTGAGGCAATAGAGCGGATGGAACCCATCTCCCCCTCCTTACATAGGCTATAGTGGAGGTGATCGGCCCATGTCCTGGCAGAGCGGTTGGAATGCTCTTCTTCGTCAGCCGGTGGGAGTTTCATTCGTGAACGGTACCGGAACATCCGGTATTTTTTGCGGAGTGCAAGGAAATGAACTCTTCATTCTGGAGTACTTATATCAAGATCAATTTGCAACCAAGCATTATCCGATCTCCAGCATCCGCAGGCTGCTTCCGTTTCCAGATTGTATTCCACTCGGTGTGCAGCCTCCTGTCCCCACTCCCCTGCCTTGGCCGCCCCTTCCGCCTTTTCCACCGATCGGGCAGCCGCAACCTCGATATGAGGATGCTTCCTTTTTTCCCTATTACTATGGGTAGGAACCACTCTCCCGCATGAAGGCCCGCACACGCTGACCGCAACGCAAAAAAGCTCTTCCCAACGGGAAGGGCTTTTTTGTCGGCTATGTGGACCGTTAGAGTCGGTTTGTTATACAGAGGTCCGTTGCTCGGATGGCCAAGTAACCTCAGTTGCTGGGAATCGATTACTAGTAATAGGTAATCGGAGTGGAAGCCATCGTTGGACGGGCCTTCAGGAAGTTGTAGAAGGAGACTGCCGCATCGGCACGGCTGACCTTGCTGGCTGGAGCAAAGCTTCCGTCCGCCGTCTTCTCCATGATGCCTAAGGTGAGCACGATGGCGGCTTGCCCTTTCCCTTTCACTTGATCCGCGTCCTTCACGTTCAAGAGGAACAGATCGCTCTTCGCTGCCAGCTTGTCGAAGCCGAGCGCTCGAACGAGCAACTGGGCCATTTCATCTCGGGTGAGCGCTTCATCCGGTTTGAAATTCTCGGTCGCCGGATCCAGAACCCCCATATCGACAGCCGTCTCCACATAGGCAAATAGGGTAGAGTCGTTCAGTACATCCTTGAACGTATTCGAACGTCCTGCTGCCAGCGTCGGATAATAATTGCCTCCATGCAAAGCCACGACCATCATTTTGATGAACTCGCCTCTAGTCACTTGCTGCTCCGGCATCACCTTGCCGTCCTTTAAGTCAAGCGCCTTGTAATCCAGAAGCAGCTGCAATTCTTTCGAGGCGGGGTGTCCTGCCAGATCGGCGGCTTTCATTTTCCCCGGGATCACTTCTTTGCCAGTTTCTTTGTTGACCCATTTGCCGCTGACGGCATCGAGATACACATTCTCATAGAAGAGAAGCTCTCGGTTATAGATCAGAAGAGCGGGCTTGCGTTCCTTCCAGGTTTCCTTGTTCGAAGTGCTCGGATCATCCAAATAAGCGAGGGACAGCTGGAACGAGGTGCTGAGCAGCTCAATCGCTTTATCCGCGCTGACCGTTTTGGGAACCGTCGTAGGATACTGGACATTAGCGAAGGAGCTGCTATAGCTCAGAACTTTACCGGTTAGCTGATCAACGGAAAGGTATAAGCTGTCCAGATCGGTCACAATTCCATTTACGACGCGGCGAAGAGAATAATTCACAACCCGAGCGGAATCATCCGACTCCCCGACGGAGACTCTTTTCTCAAAAGCAAGCTGGTGGCTGTATTGAGGCAGGAGCGTCTTTACGAAGTCAGCAGCCGCGTTCATCAGCTTCACGTCTGTTAGTTTCTTTGCCTGCTCCTCCTTGGTCAGAGGAGTGTAGCGATCATTATTATCCAGGTTATAATCCAGGATGGTTCCTGTCTTCGCATCCACGCTGGCCGAATAGCGAACGGTCTTGGAGCCGCTGTCTGTCCAATGAATATACCAGACGGCGGTAGCCCCTTGCAGATAAGTGTCGTCCTTTCTCTCGTTAAATTCAGCGGCAATAAGCTTGGCTGTAGACGGGATCCCAAGCGTTTTCTTGGCAATCGCCACCGCCTGCTCAGAAGTCAGATCTTTCGAGGTAGACGGCATGGGAGCCAGCGGCTTTTCTGTCAGGGGTTTCTCGAGCCCATATCCGGTATACTCGCTTCTCAAAACCTCTCCCGTTACCGCATCAAGGGAGTTCGGCCAATACGAGTAAGCCAAGGCTACTTCGCCTTTCTTCGTCACAGGATTCTGAGTGGCGACATATTGCAAAAAGGGAGGATTGGCCTTCTTATAAGCAGCCAGCGCTTGCTCTTGTGAAATGGTCGGCTTCTTGGTGCTGAATGTGGCGCTGTCATGCCAAGTATATTGATAGGATTTCAATTCTCCGTTCCCATCGATCTGAATGGTGATTCCGTCCGTGAGGTAGCGAACACCGTCCACCGTACGATCGAAACGGAAGGAGTAGCTGATGTTTCCTTGGATCTGCGGAACGTAAAGCTCATCGTTTAGGGAGTTGTATCGGGTGGAGGAATGCTCGGCAGGGTTCATGGTGGCAAGCAGCTTCATGGCAATTTCTTTGGCTTGGCCGTATTCGACCTTGGGCGGAAAGGCTGTGGCCTGACTGCTGTCGTACGGGTTTCGATCATAGTTGATCAGTTTGCCTGTCTGTGCATCTACCGCAGCGTTGATCGATCCTACCGTCCGTCCGTTCACCGTTTTCTCAAAAACAAAGTGCCAGCTTGCGTTGTCTGTCTCCCAGCTCGTTGATCGATAATTGGTGTTTGACAGTTTGTAGCCCGATGGAATCGTAATTTGGGCAGACACGATGACAAGCGCCTTTTCTTTGCTGATCTTAGCCGTTGGGGATACTGCATCCTGCCCCGGTGATTCTGGTGCTGTGCTCGGTGCCGTTGAAGGCATCGCCTTCGGCACGGTGTTGCTTGCTGGTGAATTCGCCCATGCCGGCAGCGCTGCGGACACGGTCAAAATCGCCGCAAGCCCCCATGCCCCTGCCCACCTCATTGTTTTCATTTGATCGACTCCTTTTCCCCTCAAATGGATAACGCTTCCATGGCATTCACCTAATGAACGAACAGAAGCAGGGAAAGGTTGCAGAGACGAGCGGGGGGAACGAGAAAAGCTGCCCCGAAGCAAGAAGCACTTGGGACAGCTTGGCGTCATTTTAGTAGATACACACGCACCTTCTGCATCCCGAAATCCAATGCGGTTTGCTTCCCGCCCGGGATGAAGATGTCAATCTTGGCGCCTTTGATGGCGCTGCCCTGGTCACGCGCATAGGCAATCATGCCTGTGCCTGGCAAGCCGCTGCTTGAATACCCGGTCACGTAGACCTTGCTACCCATCGGGATGATGCTGGGGTCTACGGCAATCGTGCCGAGCTTCAGCTCATTGCCGAAGTAATCGACTGCTCCCCATCCGTTCTCATCTGGAGAGTCCGAATAGCCGGTTGCAGTCACGGAGAACGAGCGCTTATAAGCCAAACGTTCTCCCCACGCAGTCGCAACCTGTCCGCCGCTTGATTGGCTTGATGCTATAGAAGAAGACGTTCCTGAACCCTTCTCAGAAGCTGAGTTGGTTTTGGTGCCAGCGGCCTGAGTCTTCGCAGGTTTTGCGGTCTGCTTGGCCTTCGCGGCGGGCGTAGCCGTCGGTTTAGGGGTAGATTTAGCCGTTGGCTTGGCTGTTGGTTTAGCCGTCGATTTAGCTGTTGGTTCGACCGTCGGCTTGATCGTCGGGCTTGCTTCGGCTGTTGCCGAAGGCGTTGCAGAAGATGGAGACGCGCTGTTCTCTTGCATATAAGGGTCTGCCGACTGAAGGAGTGTGCTCTCTGAGGTGCCAGCCAAAGGCAACTCAAGCGGCTCCATCAGCAAGCTTTCCTCCGAGAACGATTCGAATGATCGTGTGTCCGCCACAGCCGCAGCATTTGAGCGAATCGCCGCTGCGTGCCAGCCTTCTATGCCTAAGATTACCATTCCACAAAACAGAACAAACCAAATACCCGGTATGTACCTCTTCAAACCGTACCTCCTTGTTCGCTTCTCTTTTGTACGAGTCTATCACAAGGGGAAGGGAGGGCCTACCGGGGATTGCTGGAAATGAGAGGATTTGGATCACTGGCCTTCTTCCACCTTCTGGCCTATACTAAAGAAAGGAATTGGAGGTGGGTCCTTTGAATCAGGAACAATGGCTAGGGCAAATTCGCTTGGTGCGACGCATTACGCTTCAAGCGATGGAAGGGGTTACCGAGGTTGCAGCCGATATTCAACCCGCCGGCTTTCCCAATACTCTGCGCTGGCACTTTGGTCATATCCTTACGGTACAGGAGACGGTCTTCACTCATTTTGCGGGGGAAGCCTCTAAGCTGAGCAGCAAAATTTTCACTCTCTTTTCCAACGGGACCGTCCCGAAGGAATGGTCGTTTCCTCCCCCTTCCTTGCTGGAGCTTCGCCAGTTGCTGGAAGCGCAGCTGTCTTATATCGAGTCGGCCTATGCCCATCGAATGGATGAAACGGCGATCAAGCCCTTTCGAAGGCTCGGACATACGATGTATACCCTGGGAGAATTGCTTCTCTTCAGCCTTCACCATGAAGGGATTCATCTCGGGTACATAAACAGCTTAAAAAAAGCCATTGCCCTCTCCGGTATCGATGACCCCGGACAGACCTTATCCCACTAACTCATAACCCAATGCAAAGGAGCGAATCCGGCCAGGGGCAACCCCCGCCTTGATTCGCTCCTTTATCGTTCTTAGATTCCCTATCGCAATGGCAAATTCGTTAGGCCCGCTTTGTCGAACGATCCAGGTCAGACCGTCGAAAGACCCAAAGCTTGCTTCCCACAAAGTTGACGAGAGTGGTAACGAGGGTCACCAGCAGCTTGGCCACGATCGCGTGCAGGCCGAGCTGCTCTTTCAGCAATCCTAGAAGGAGGATGGACAGCCCCAGGGTGAACAAATTCACGACCAGGAAGCGCAGTGCTTCGGCTGCATTGGCTTTGTGCGTATCGGTGCGTGGAGCATCTGCCGTGCTGTCGGCAGATGCCGCTGGTTTCTTCGCTGCGAACGTCCACTTCTTATTCAGGATGTAGCTGTTCAAGGTTCCCGCCGCATAGGAAAAGCATTGGGCAACGCGATAAGGAACCCCGACATAGTAGAGGATGGTGTAGACCGCAAAATCGACCATTGTATTACCCACGCCAACCAAGCCGAATTTAAGCAAATCCTCGTACTTGTTTAGCATTCGACGCAGGAAGCTCACTCGGAAGACCCCTTTTTCGCCGAAGGCGATTCCGTGCTATCATCGGTCTGCCCTTCTTGCCCACGAGTCTCCTGGCTTTCCTCCGGCCACGAAACATCGAGCGCTGCCGCTTCCAGTCCGGTGCCTGCTCCGTACGTCATGAGCCGATCCTGCGGCAGCTTGCCGACAAGGGACTCCATTCGCGCACGGCGCTCCTCTTCCGCATTTGCCTGCTCGCTCTGGCGGGTGATGGCTGCATGCTCGCCGCCCTCGCCTGACCGGAACAAGCCCCTGCCGGCGCCGCCTTCTTCTCCGTCCAGCCCGGGTTGCAGCCCGCTTCCGATCCGGATGTCCGCTCTCAAGCCGGCGCGCGGTACGACGGGGTAGCCGCTTGCTTCCCGCACGATGTAGAGCGGGCGTCCCTTCGTTTCATCGTAGATGCGTCCGATGTACTCCCCAATGATCCCCATCAGCATCAGCATGATGCCGTTGAAGAAGAGCAGGATCGCTACCGTAGAAGCCCAGCCTGCATTGGTGTATCCCGTGAGCTTTTGGACAATGACGACAATGAGGTAGATGAAACTGAACAGCGATACGGACATCCCCAGGTACGTAGCCAGCTTCAGCGGCTTGTAGGAAAAGGATGTGATGCCGTCGAGGGCAAAGCGCAGCATCTTCTTGAGCGGATACTTGGTTTCCCCTGCGAAGCGCTCCTCACGTACGTATTCCACTGCCGTCTGACGGAAGCCGGCCCAGCTCACCAACCCGCGAACATAGCGGTTCTTCTCCGAGAGGCTTCGGAGTACATCGCAAACTTTGCGGTCGATGAGCCGGAAATCGCCGGTATCAACCGGAATATCTACGGTGGTCATGCTGCGGAGCAGACGATAAAACATCTTCGCCGTCGTCTTCTTGAAGAGGGTTTCTCCCTTTCGTTTCAGGCGTTTGCCGTATACGACGTCGTAGCCTTCCTTCCACTTCTCGATCATCTGCAGGATGACCGCAGGCGGATCCTGCAGGTCTGCATCGATGACCACGACGGCGTCGCCCATCGCGTAATCCATCCCGGCGCTGATGGCCACCTGATGGCCAAAATTGCGAGAGAAGTCGATCAGCCGAACAACCGGGTCCTTGTGCGAGATCTCGCGGATGATTTCTACCGTTGAGTCGCGGCTGCCGTCATTGACAAACACCAGCTCGAAAGGCTCAGGCTGCTGCATCATGACCTCGCGCAGCCTGCGGTAGGTTTCGGCAATTACTTCCTCTTCGTTGTACATGGGAATGACGATGGAGATGACAATCCGTTCCGACATGGGTAAATCCCCTTTCTAATGGACAAACCGGATCAACCGGTGTAGAAATACCAGGTTCCGAACCAGCGGAGGAAATGGTCGACATACCATTTGGAGACGGTCATGCCGGACAGTACCGGGTAGAACATCGCGAACAGCACGACGGCAAGAACTGCATACCCGATAACATAGGGTTTCCATTCCGGCTTCTTCTCAAGCAGTTTTTTGGCTATATAGACAATGGAGAAGATCAGGAACGGAACCATGGCAAAGTAGTGATAGATGAACGTCAATCGCGTGACGAGCACCCACGGCAAGAACTGCGAGAAGAAGGCAACCGTCACCACGAACATTCCCCGATGCTTGTCCTTCTTCAAGTAGAAGAGCATCGCGAGGAAGGCGGCGAGGCCAACCCACCACACGGCGGGGTTCCCGAAGGACCAGATGCTGGACACCTGATCGGCGGCTACGGCCGGCTTCCCGCTGTAATACCAGATCGGGCGAACCATGAGCGGCCATTCATACCAGGGCGAGCCGAAGCCGTGCGTCGCTTTTAGCTTGCTGTGATAGTTATACATGTTTTCTTGGTACTGCACAAGCTGATGAACCGATTTTTCCTCGCCTGGCACGCTCATGATCGGCAGGAACGACAGCGAGTAGATCAGCACGGGGACGACGACGAAGAACAGGGTACACCAGGCCACCGTCTTCACTGTGTAACGCCCGAAGACCTTGCGGATCTTAAGAAGCTCTTCGCGAAGCTCCGATTTCCCTTCCGTCTCGCTAAGCTGCAACAGCTTGCCCGCCGTTCGCCATTCCCGGTATCGCTCGAACAGCGACAGGAAGAAGAGAAGTGCCAGACCGGCTCCGCCATAGATGACGATCCATTTGCTCGCCGCCCCGATTCCGAAGAACAGGCCGGAGAGGAACAACGGGACGAGCGTCTTCTTGAGCGGCGCTTTGTAGAAGCTCATGCTGTAATAACGATACATGAAATAATACATCAGCATGATGAAGAATACACCATACGAATCGATGGTAGCAATCCGCGTTTGAGCGAAATGCATGAACTCCACAGCCATGAGAAGAGCCGCCAAAGCCGCATACCCCGGCTTGCCGAACAATCTTCTGGCAAATACATACGTCAGCGGGACCATCAGAATGCCGACCAGGGTGCCGGCGATCCGCCAGCCAAACGGGTTCATTCCGAAGAGCCAGATGCCCACCGACATGATGAGCTTGCCGAGAGGCGGATGCGTGTTTTCGTAGGGCTTCATCATGTGCAGGTGCTCATAAGCTGTTCGCGCATGATAGATCTCATCGAAATACGTTTGGTTCATGAACGTCGGCTGATAGAAGGTATCCTCCTGCTCGTCAAAGAGATAAGCGGCTTTGCCTCTTACCGGCGTCTTGCCGTCATCATCCTGAACGGAGGCTATGGTGAGCGGAGTCGGGTTGTCCTTTTGATAAAATGCCATTTCGTTCAAAGCGAATCCCGATTCCTCTACCGATACCTTGACATAACGAGCCTTCACGCTCACTTCCTGCACATTCCACCAGAATACCTTGGTATACGTATTCTCGACGGTAACCGCATTCCCGAACGCTCCCGGTTCCTCCGCGAACTCCAGGCGGAACTTGCCGGTGCCGATCTCGCCGAAGGTGTTCACCCGGTCGATCTGCTTCACTTCGCCCAGGTCTACGGTAGCCGAGGCTCCGTACGAGGGTTCCCAGGTCGTAACCGGGGAGTGGGTCGACCCCAGGTTCACAAAAGCGACGATGGAATACGCAAGGGTGATGGCTCCCATGAAGAGCCAATCTCGGCGGGTGAAGCGAGACATCTTGGCGTTGCTGTCAACGGGGTGCAGCAACGCGACTTGCGTCCCTTCCGGCGGCAGCGACTTGTATTCCGGATAAGGTTCCACCAGCACCTTGCGTCCCTTCACATACAGATCGTAGCCGATCTTCAAGAGCCACAAGAGCAGGATTACAGACACGAAGGACATGGCAAGCATAATGCCGTCATGCTTCATCAGATGCGGTTGGTTGATCGCGGCGCTCTTGAGTACGTAATGAACGTTGAAATATTGAACAACGCTGAGGCCAACCGACAGGTGAAGCAAGCGCCGATCCTTCGAGAAGAGAAAGGCGAAGAGCGCGAGTGCAATCGCAGGGAACAAGTAGCGCTCATGCATTTTGACAGACAGCATGAAGACCATGAAGAGCAACAGGAACGGGATAAAGAAGAGCTTGTCCTCCCCTTCCGTCTTCCGACGGAAGAAGAAATAAGCGGCTGCCGCTACGGTGAGCACGATCCCTGAATATCCCACAACTGTGTAGGAGAGGGGAGAGCCCAGGTCGGCCGAAACCATATTGGCTCCGAACAAGGCATAGATGTTAAAAGCATTCAAAGTTGCATATGCATACTGGCCTAACGTCGATTTGTAGAGATCGATAATCCAGAATGGACTGGATTGGTTGAAGGAGAACGGTGCGATCAGGACCAGGAATACGCCCAGCCCGACGGCAACACAGCCTGCCAATCGGCCCCATTGTCGTTTGCGGAAGGCTTCAAATAAGAAGACCGGTGTGAAGATGAGCGCTTGCGGCTTCACCAGAATGGCGAACGCGAAGATCGCAGCGGAACCCTCCCACTTGCCCGATGCCAGAAGCAGGAGAGCTCCCAGCAAAATGAGGGTAAAGAAGGAGTCCATCTGTCCCCAGCCCGCCGAATTGACAAGCACCGCCGGGTTGAACAGAAACAACAGCGCAAGACCGAAGCCCGTGGAGGGGCTGATCCTCTTCTTCCCTTCCCGGTACAGCAGATAAGCGATGGCTGCATCGGCGAGAAGGGCGGGAAGCTTGATCAGGAGCAGCGCTCCCTTCGATGCCCAATCCAAGTGAAACACCTGCTGGAGGCTGCCCACAATCCAGAGAATATACATATAGCCTGGGGGATAATCGGCAAATTGACCGTCATAGAAATGAGCCAGCCCGTTTGTTGCAACTTTATTGGCCCAAGCCTTGAAGGTGTTCACATCGACCACATAGCCCGGCGATTTCATCGCCACGAGGAAGCGGATGATGAGCGCGGTGACGACGGCCGCTCCGAACAAGAGGCCGAAGTGGCGCCGCTCTCTCAGACTGCCGGTGGGCTGTGGCCGGATCCATCGCTGGTAGACGAAGAAGTAGAGCAAACCAAACACCACGGCGGCTGCCGCGATGCCCATGGCCGACACAGCGTCCGGAATATCGGACCCCTTCGGAGCCAGATCGAAGACGGTCGCTCCAGCGGGAGCCGCTGAAAGCTTGGTTAGGCTGACATCGTCAAAATAAGCCTTCCCGGCACCCAGACTGCCGTAACCGCCGAGACGAACCGCCACTTGAAGCTCCTTTTGGCTTTTACCGGTCTTGCCATAAAACTCAAGAAGCTCCCATGCGCCATTCGTCGACTTGAGATCGACGGAAGTGTCCCCGATACCGAGGATCGAGATGTTCGCTCCCTTGGTGTCCGCATCCGCATGATCCACAAGGACATACGCGGAGAGCTTGTACACCGAATCCGAATCCACCGAAACCTTCTGTATGTATTTTGCATCATTTGGCTGAAGGTTTTCGATGAGGGCTGCATTTGAGCCGCTGTGAACGACTTCCTGTTGAATGGTAAGGCGAGAGTAAGCTTCCCCCGCATGCCAGCTGTCGACGGTCCACGAGCTAGGCTGCCCTGCCCCTACGCTTTCAAAACCGCCGTTCTGAATGAGTCCTCCTTCCCCCTCTGCATATCCGGTAGAACCGGGAAGTTGGGTGGCCAACAAGAATGCGGCCAAAAGTAGTCCGAATCCTTTCTTGAACAAGGAAATGTCCCCTTCCGTTCAGGTATCCTTCGTCCATTATGCCAAATTGCGAACGGAAAAGGTAGTCTGTTCGACGAAATCGCTTCCAAAACATTCCAAACCGCAACTTTTCCCTTCATTTCTACGTCCAATTTTAGAAGATCCCAAGAACGTTGTCCCTTCCTTATCCTTATCATTCTCATCCATGGAGGTTTCCTCATGAATACCCGACCTACCTGGCCGCTGACCGTACTGCTGTCGGGAGTGCTTCTGGCTACAGCCGGCTGCACCTCTTCCGGGAAGTTTGCAAGCTCAGCCGAACCGGATTCCTCCGGTCTGACAGGCGCTCCAACCGCGAGCCCCACGGGAACACTGATTCCGGAAGCCTCTGAGGCTCCGCAAGCAGGCACTTCCACTCCATTGCCTGTAGTTAACCTGTCCAGCAAGCCTACCGTGAAGCCAACGGCGAAACCGACCGCCAAGCCGACTCCTGCCGCAACACCAAAAGCGACGGCCAAGCCGACGGTGAAACCAACCGCTAAACCAACGGCCAAGCCGAGCCCATCGGCAAAGCCGCAGGGCGCCGTCACGACGATCGCCAAGCCTGCGGAGATTGCCGTGTGGGTGAACAAAACCCGCAAGCTTCCCGCCGACTATGTCCCTACCGACCTGGTGGTGCCGAACGTCCGCTTCTCCTTCAGCGAAAAGCTGGATAAGCGCAAGCTGCGCAAGGAAGCCGCAGACGCTCTCGAAAAACTCTTTGCCGCCGCGGACAAAGAAGGTGTGAAGCTGTTTGCCGTATCCGGCTACCGTTCCTACAAGACCCAGGAATCGCTGTTCAGCGCTTATTCGAAGCGTGATGGAGAGGCAGCCGCCGCCCGGTACAGCGCCCGTCCGGGGACGAGCGAGCACCAGACAGGGCTGGCTATGGACGTATCAAGCGCTTCTGCAAAGTATCAGTTGACCGAGGCTTTCGGAGATACAAAGGAGGGCAAATGGCTGGCAAAGCATGCCCCGGACTATGGCTTTATTATTCGTTACCCGAAGGGCACCGAAAAAATCACAGGCTATATGTATGAGCCTTGGCATATTCGTTACCTGGGGAAAGAGCTCGCTGCGGATGTCACCAAGTCAGGGCTCACCCTCGACGAATATTTCAATGAGGCTGTCCCCGTTCAAGCACCATAAGGCGGCTGTCTAACAAAAACGAACCCTTCTTTCTCGGGTTCGTTTTTTTGATGTAAGTTTCGAAGATTGGCAGGCCATACTAGCGGATAAAACGAGCTGCTTGAAAGGAGCCTGATCGATGCGTTTTCCTCATTCCCGTCCCCGTCCGCTTCTCCTCATCCTGTTGCTCTTCCTAATGATGACCGCCACACTCCTGAGCATCCAGAGTAACCGAACGAACCGCGCCGAGATTCCTGCCTCTCTCTCAATGAGAAAGCTGCCGGATGCCGAACTGTTTGATGTGAAGAAGGAGCAAGTGGTGCGCCTTCTTCCGACGGACGACCGGTTGCGGCAGGAGGCGATCCGGTGGCTGGACGCCGGAAGCGGCGCGGCTCAGGAAACGGCGTTCGAGCCAAGGGGCGGGATCGGTCTTCGCATCCCGTTTATTCCTCCCGTAGAGGTCAACAAGCCGTGGTACCACGGCCCAGTACGCGAGCTCTTTCTGTTTGTGGAAAAGCCCGCCGGTCCTCATCGCCTGCTGTTTATTGACGATCAATCCCGCATGCACCTGATCGTGCTTCCCTATGATCTCAAGCCCTTCCTGAAGGCCTATCACATCGAAGCCCCGGTCTGACTCGGGGAGACTCTTGATTATTCCCCTTCGAACAAAAGCGGGCTCCTGCGCATATGGATACCTATCCCCATGAATAGGAGAGTGTCCTCGATGTATGGTTTTTCGTTTCACCCGGCACCGGTTTATCCCGGCCCCCGTTCCCCCTTGCCCTTCCGCACCTCATTTGCTCCCGTTTGGGCCGTGTCCTATGCTCAAGCGATCGAAATGATCAAGAAAGCGGTGCAAGGTGAAAAGAATGACGAACGCTTCTACAGCGATTTGATTGCACTCGCCCCAGACGAGGAACAACAAAAGATCATTGCCTCCATTCGCGAGGATGAGCGCTCCCATAATCGGATGTTTCGGGACATGTACCGGAGCTTAACCGGCCAAGAAGTTCCGCCGGCCCCCGATGAACCGTATAAGAAACCAACCTCCTATACGGAAGGTCTGGTAGATGCACTTTTTGGCGAGCTGGGTGCCGTGGAGCGCTATCGGTCCATCTGGTCGGGCCTTCCCCAAGGGGTCTACCAGGATACGCTTCTTGGGATCATCATGGACGAACAGAAACATGCGACGAAGTACAATTACCTGTATACCTTGAATCAAACGGCCGCCCGTATGCGGGCAAAAGCCTCTCGCCTATAAAGCTTCTGTTATCACACAGCCCCCTTCTGCTCTCTTCTCACGAGCCACAGGAACCCGGCGGCTCCGATGAACGCCATGCCCGTCCCTAACCGGTAGAGCATGGCAGCCCCGACGGTGTCATAGAGAAGCCCCCCGGCGAATCCCGCCACAATGCCGGAGAACCCTCCCCAGGTGAGGGTGAAGAGAGCTTGGCCGGATGCTCGGTACTGAGGAGCTACCCAGAGCGAGGTCAGGGTAGTGCCCAGGTAGGTATAGACCCCGAAGCTCACGCTGTGGAGCATCTGAGTGAGAAGAACGTGAATCGGGGCCGTCGCAAGCGACATCAAGTACCAGCGCAGGGAGAACAGCAGGCTTACGAGAAGCAAGCCTGCCAGCAGATACCGACTGTTCTTTCGGACGATTCGGTCGAGCAACAGAAACACCGGGATTTCGAAGAACGCGGACAGGAAGGAACCCCAGCCGACCATCACATCGGAGCCGCCCAGCTCGCGAATGTACAACGAGACGAAGGTGGAGTTCACCGCATTCGGGATGGACACAAACACGCCGAGCAAGAGAAACAGCACAAACCCCCGGTGGCGGAAGATTTCCTGATAGCCTTGTCCGGTAAAGGGATGAGCTGCTGCCGTTTCGTGTCCCTTGGGCAAGAACATTGTGGTGAACAGGGCAGCGCTCAGCAGGGCGGAATAAGCAAAGATAAGCATTCCGTTTCCTGAACGCGCCAAAAGCGGACCGGCTCCCAGAGCAATCACGGCGTAGCCGAGCGAGCCGTACAGCCGGAGGCGGCCGAATTTATGGGTCGTCCCTTCGATCGCGTTCAGCATCAGACTGGTGCCTTGGGAATTGGTAGGGCTTTGAAAGAAGAAGAAAACCAACATCAAGGCAAACAACGGCCAGAAGGCCCGGAGCTGGAAAGCGCCCTGTACAACGACGAGACTTCCGAGAAGCAGAATGACGAGGGTCATTCGAATATTTTGTCGGCGGTCGCTTACATAGCCCCAGAACGGCCCCGAGAAGATCGAGATCATCGGCCCCCCGGCCATGATCATGCCGATCTCCAGCTTGGACAAGCCGAGCTCGCTGAAATAGAGCGGGAAATAGACGGAGAGCACCGCTAAGGAGCCATAGGTGAACAGGTTGTACAGCTTTAAGGAGAACAAAGAAGGCTGGCGATTCATGATGATGGAATCCTCATTTCACTTTAGTAGATGGTTCGGTTCCGGCTTTTGAGCTTGCCCTCCATTGTAGCCCTCTCGGCGCAAACGTTCCATCGCTTTTTTCAACAAAAGTCATTGCTCCCGCGAGAACGATTGTGGTAGAGTAACAGGAACTTTTTCCCTATGTGGAGGTGCAATCATGGACATCAAACCCAAGGACCCAATATTGCTGGATTTCCCCAGCCGCTTTGAAAGCGAACGTCTTGTCATCCGAACACCGCTTCCAGGAGACGGTCCCGGGCTGAATGAAGCCGTTCGAGAAAGCCAAGCGCTGCTCGCCCCGTGGATGCCCTGGGCTTCCGAGGTTCCCGAGGTGGAAGACTCCGAGATCAACGTCCGACGGGCCTACCTTCGGTTTTTGGAGCGAAGTGATATGCGCCTGCAGCTCTTGGACAAGCAAACCGGTGAATTGGTAGGAAGCAGCGGCCTGCACCGGATTGATTGGGACTCCCGGAGCTTCGAGACCGGCTACTGGATTCGCTCCTCACGCCTTCGCCAGGGCTATGCATCGGAGGCGGTAATGGCCATTACCGATTTTGCGATCCGCGAGCTTGGCGCCAACCGGATTCAGATCCGTTGTGATCGCACCAATATCCCGAGCGCAGAGGTTGCGAGAAAATGCGGCTTTACCCTGGAGGGAATCCTTCGCCAGGACTCCAACAACACGAGCGGAGAATTGAGCGACACCATGGTGTTCTCCAAGGTGCGCGGCATTGATTTCTAGCTCCGGTCGGGCTCCCAGCATTCCTCCTGCTGACAGAGGATAAGACGATCGAGTATACTGAGTCCAGACTAGTCCCGGTGAGGTTGTTCAGAAACCGTTCAGTCCGCCGTGATAGAATAGGAGCTTGGATTATCCTTGAACGTTACCATCTTGAAGCAAGTGAGAGTTGGGTCAACATGCCATTGAATGAAGTTCGCGAATTTAGCTTCGCACTCCTTTCCATCGTCATCGCCATCCTGACTGCCGGAATCCTTCTCGCACTGCGAACGAGCCGCAAAGCGAAAGCGTTCCCGCTTCCTCTCCGGATTTTAAGCGCCTTCCTCATCGGCCTTTCCGGTCTCATGCTGATGCATGTGCTCAATAAGCCGGAAGGCATTCCTCTCTTCCGGTTGAGCGAGTGGCTTCCTGCCTTTCTGGCCTATTGTCTGGTCATCTTCCTCTTCCTGCTTGCCGGCTTCCGCCTGAATGATTATCGGGAAGAGCGCAAGAGCCTCCGCCAGCTCGCTTATGTGGATAACATCACCGGCCTCTATAACAAGAACGGGTTGGACGACCTGCGGAACAAGCTCAAGGGTCGCGAGCGAATTGCGGTCCTTTTCCTGGACTTGAATCGGTTCAAGAGTGTAAACGATACGCTCGGTCATCATATTGGGGATCTGCTGCTTCAAGCGATCGGTATTCGTCTTGGCGAGTTTGCCGGCCGCCGGCGAATGATCTATCGCATCGGCGGAGATGAGTTCGTCATGGTAGCCCGCGGCTACACGCAGAGAGAAACCGAGGAACTGGCGGTCCGCATCCTGGAACGGATCACGGACGCCTATGTATTGGACAAACATACCCTCTCCATCTCGGGGAGCATCGGCATCAGCATAAACCGTTCCCATGAGAAGGTCGAATGGGATCGGCTGCTGAAGGAAGCCGATTCCGCGATGTACACCGCCAAGCAGCTCGGCTCCGGCCGGTACAGCGTCTTTCGCCGCATGAATGGATAAAGCAAAAAGGAATCAAGCCCGCCCTTTCTCACCGCAAGGTGAAGAAGGGCGGGCTTTTGTTTTCGTTAGGGGGCCTGTTCCGTTATCGGTTCAACAGACTGCCGACGTAGCGCAAAAGCTCGTTGGCGCAGGTCGGGCAATAACCGTGGCTGTCGATCAACCGCGCTGTCACTTCGTTGATGCGCTTCAACTGGCGTTCATCCGGTGTTTTCGTCGAGGTGGTGATCTTCACGACGTCCTTCAGATCGGCAAACAGCTTCTTTTCCACCGCTTCGCGAAGCCGCTCGTGAGAGCTGTAGTCGAACTTCTTGCCCTTCCGGGAGTAGGAGGACATGCGGATGAGGATCTCCTCGCGAAATGCCTTCTTCGCGTTCTCAGATACGCCGATCTGCTCCTCGATGGACCGCATCAGCCGTTCGTCCGGGTCCACCGACTCGCCGGTGAGCGGGTCCTTGATCTTGCCCCAGTTGCAGAATGCCTCGATGTTGTCGAGGTAATTCTCGAAGAGCGTCTTGGCCGATTCCTCGAAGGAATAGACGAATGCCTTTTGCACTTCCTTCTTGGCCAGGTCATCATATTCCTTGCGCGCCACCGAGATGAAGTTCAGGTAGCGCTCGCGCTCCTCCTTCGTGATCGAAGCGTGCTGGTCCAAGCCCTCCTTGATGGCGCGCAGGACGTCCAGGGCATTGATGCAGGCCGCATCAGGCTTGATGAGCGCGCTGGAGATTCGGTTGATCACGTAGCGAGGATCGACGCCCGACATTCCTTCGTCGAGAAACTCATTCTGCATCTCTTTCAAATCTGCTTCCTTGTAGCCTTCGATGGCTTCCCCGTCGTACATCCGCATCTTCTTGACGAGGTCCATTCCATGCTTCTTCGATTCCTTCAGTCGAGTCAAAATGGAGAACACCGCCGCGGTCCGAAGGGCGTGCGGAGCGATATGCACATGGTTCATTTCACTCTGATGAATGAGCTTGGCGTAGATTTTCTCCTCCTCGGACACCTTCAGGTTGTAAGGCACCGGGATGACGATCATCCGCGACTGCAAGGCTTCATTCTTCTTATTGGCGATGAACGCCCGGTATTCCGTCTCGTTCGTATGTGCGACGATCAGCTCATCAGCCGAGATGAGCGCGAATCGGCCAGCCTTGAAATTCCCCTCCTGCGTCAGCGAGAGCAGGTTCCAGAGAAACTTCTCGTCGCATTTCAGCATCTCCTGGAACTCCATCATGCCGCGATTCGCCTTGTTCAATTCCCCATCGAAGCGATAGGCGCGGGGATCTGATTCGGAGCCGTAATCCGTAATCGTGGAGAAGTCGATGCTCCCCGTCAGGTCCGCGATATCCTGAGATTTCGGGTCCGATGGACTGAAGGTGCCGATTCCGATCCGAGCGGTCTCGGAAATGACGACTCGCTCCACCGGAACATCTTCAATGCGATCCGCGAACTCTGTCTTCAGCCGAAGCTGGCAATAAGGGCAGAGGGTGCCTTCGATGCGAACATTCAGCTCCTTCTCTACATCGGGACGCAGCTCGAGCGGAATGAGGTGCAGAGGGTCCTCGTGCATCGGGCAGCCCTTGATCGCGTAGACCGCCCCTTCCTCCGTGCGAGAGAAGCGCTCCAATCCCCTCTTCAGCATCGTCACCAAGGTCGATTTGCCCCCGCTCACCGGTCCCATCAGGAGCAGGATGCGCTTGCGCACGTCGAGTCGCCGCGCTGCCGAATGAAAGTACTCTTCCACAAGGCGCTCCAGGGAGCGGTCCAGCCCAAAGATTTCATTCGCAAAAAAGGTATAGGTGGTGTGGCCGTTCACGGTTTCGATGCCTTCCGAAGCGATCATCCGGTAGACCCGGGCATGAGCAGTCATCGCGAGCTCCGGTTGTTCTCTCACCTTGTCGATGTATTCCGCAAACGTTCCAACCCATGTCAGCTTCTCACTTTCTTCCCGATGGCGAGCGATTCGTTCAAAGATGTCCATGGCAGCCTCCTTTCCCTCTCCGATAAAATGAACGTAATAATGTGTATGCGAAAGAGGGGGGGAAGTTGCCCAAAACCGAAAACAGAAGCCTTCCATCCCCGTGTCCCCACGAGGATGGAAGGCTTCTGAACGGTTATTTCACGGTTTGCACATGCGATTTCTCGCGTTTGTAGCCGGCGGCTTCCATCAAGCCGATCATGTAGCCGTTCCCGAACAGTCGGCCCATGATCTCGTAGCCCGGATAGTGATTGGGCTCCCCGGCCATCGTCGGCACATGGTCCGCGCGGACCGGTCCGTTGAAGCCTACCTCATAATAGGTCTTCATCGCTTCCAGCATATCCGTCTTGCCGTCATCATGGAAGGTCTCGTAGAAGTTGTCGGAGGTTCCCGCCACATCGCGGAAGTGAACGAAGAAGATTTTATCCTGCTTGCCAAACTGCCGAATGGCCGATGGAATATCCTCTCCCGCCGTTGCCAGCGTTCCTTGGCAGAAGGTAATGCCGCTGTAAGGGCTCGGCACCAGATCAATAGCGCGCTGCAGGCCTTCGGCACCGCGGATGATCCGCGAAATGCCGCGAAGCGGGGTGACGGGTGGATCGTCCGGGTGAAGCGCCAGCTTCACCTTGGCTTCCTCCGCAACGGGGACGATTCGTTCCAGGAAGTACTTCAAGTTGTCCCACATCTGCTCCTCGCTGACATGGCCGTACTCCGTTAACGGGAGCGCTTCCATCGCTTGCCGGCTGTAGCCCGAAACGAGCGCTCCTCCGCGTGTAGGCATGTTCATCGAGGTGCGGAACCAGCCGATCTCTGCCATGAAGTTGTAGCAGAGGACGGGGATGCCGAGTAGGCCCATGGAACGAATTAGCGTTTTGAAATACTCGATCTCTTCGTCCCGACCTGGCAAGCCGAGCTTGATTTTATTGGAGGGGGGCATGTTTTCGATGACCGTCACGCGCAAGCCTTCGTTCTCGTACATCTGCTTTACCTTCGAGAGATTCTCAACTCCCCAGGCAGGCCCTTCCATCAAGGAGGTAAGCGGGATAACGGCATCCGTGATCCCCATCTGTTTCGTCAGGTCCCAAAAATCGCACACATAATCGTGAAAGAAATACGCTTCGGCTACTTGCATCTCTCATCCATCCTCACTTCGCTAATCGGGCCTGGGTATCTTCGCCCTTCTTCATAATAACGTCAAATGCCTCATCCAGGGTCTTCTTTTTGAACATGACCTCGGTCATCGTATCGGAATAGGTCTTCACGAAATCGGCCCATCCCGGAGGAGCCGGAGCGAAGGGCATCGCCTTGTCCGCGGCCATGTTGTACATTTCAATCCCGAGAAGCTCTCCTTCCGACAGCTCCGACTTGATCGAGTCAAAGATGGTGCTGCTGATCGGAATGCCGCGGGTGGTCTTCAGGATCTTACCGGCTTCCGGATCCGACACGATCCATTTCAGGAATTTCGCAGCGGCTTCCTTGTGCTCCGAGTCTTTGCTGACGACCCAGTACATCGTCGACTGCGCCCAGCCGCCGCCGTTTGGCCCGACCGGATTGTTGACCACTTCCAACTTGCCCGGCATCATCTTCTCCAGGGCGCTGACTGCGCCAACTGCAACACCGCGCGTCATCGTCAAGCCAGACAGCAGCGGGTCGGCCTTCGGATCATTTTCCACTGTTGCTGCCGAAACGGCCGCCTTCGGGATGATATCCCGTGCACGGAAATCCTCATATTTCTTCTGGAAGGTGAACCAGAGGTCCTTGTCGATGTTCAGCTTCGTTCCGTCCTGGAACATCGGGCCTTTGCCGTATGCCATCTGGTAGTCTTGGTACCAATTCCAGACCGTTGTATAGTCGCCAATCGCGTATTTGCCAGCCGGCAGCTTCTGACGGCCTTCCTCTGCAAAGGCGAAGAACTCATCCCACGTCCAATCCTTCTTCGGCAAGGTCATCCCGGCGGCTTCCAGCTCCGGCTTGTTGTACACAAAGCCCGTTCCATTGTAGCTGAGGGGAACCCCATACAGCTTGCCGTCAATCTTGGATTTGTCGATGACCCCCTGATCGATGGTTCCGCCCAGGTCAATCGCCGTCAGGTCCTCAAGCAATCCCCGGCTGACATACTCTTGAATGTAGGCAGCATCCATTTGGAAAACATCGGGCATCGACTTGGATGCGGCCAAGGTCGGCAGCTTCTTCCAATAGCCGTCCCAGTCCGTATACTGCGGCGAGAAGGTGATGCCGGCGTTGTTTTTCGTGTAGAGATCGAGTGCTTGCGCCGTTGCATCATGGCGCTCCTGAGACCCCCACCACATGATGTTCAGTTTCGCCGTATCCGCCGTTCCTGCGGATCCGCTGCTCTTCGGGTCGGAGCTATTCGACGATTTAGCGCCTCCGCAAGCGGTTACGAGAAGCGACATGGTGATTACCGTGGACAGAATGGCAAGAGCCCCTTTTGGTTTTCTCATTCGTATCATCTCCCTGTGATGGTTACCCTTTCAATCCGGTTGTAGCGATCCCTTCGACAAAATATCGTTGGGCGAAGAGGAAGATCAGTGCAGACGGCATTACCGAGAGCAAAGACATGGCAAGCAGCTGTCCCCACTGAACGTCAAACTGGTCGATAAACATGCGCAGTGCCAGACCGACCGTGTATTTATCAATGCTGTTCAGGTAGAGCATCTGGGACATGAAATCATCCCAGCTCCAGATGAAGGTGAAGATCGCCACATTCACGAGTGCCGGTAGGATCAGCGGCAGGATAATGCGATAATACAGGCCGAAGGTAGACGTGCCGTCGATTTTGGCTGCTTCGTCCAGCTCCCTCGGAATCCCGCGAATGAACTGGCATACCAAGAAGACGAAGAAGGCGCCCCCTCCCAGAAAATGCGGCAGAACCAGCGGAACGTAGCTGTTCACGAATCCCAGGTTGTTGTACATGATGTACTGGGGAATCAAGGTGACCTGCCCGGGCAGCATCATCGTCATGAGCAGGACGGCGAACCAGAACTTGCTCAAGGCGAATTTGATCCGGGAAAAACCGAATGCGACGAGCGAGCTGCTGATCACAGCCCCGATCACATTCCAGGCTTCCATGAGCAGGGTGTTTCCGAAGAAGCGGGCGAACGTATATTCCTTGGAGAAGTTCCACCCTTTGACAAAGTTATCCCAGACCGGCTTCTTCGGCCAGATTGCGGCGGAGCTCATCTCGGAGGCATCCTTCAGCGATGCCCCCACCCACCAGAACACGGGGTATAGCATGACAATGGAGGCTGCGATCATGAGCAGATGAATCAGAACGGAACGAGAACGGGATCGAGAGAGTTCCATTACCTCGCCTCCGTTTCGTAGAACACCCAATACTTGGATGCGGCGAAGTTCAAGAGCGTGAAGAGCGCGATGATGACCAGCAGAATCCAGGCCAAAGCGGACGCGTAGCCCATCTGGAATTGACTGAATGCCTTTTCATATAGGAACAGCGCATAGGTGTACGTCTCGTTCGCGGGGCCGCCCTTCGTGATAATGAACGCAGAGGTAAACATTTGGAAGGAGCCGATGATGCCCAGAATCAGGTTGAAGAACAGAACCGGGGACAGCATGGGCAAGGTAATGCTGAAGAATTTGCGGAACACGCCTGCTCCGTCCACCGAGGAGGACTCATAGAGCTCCTTGGGAATCTGCTTCAGTCCGGCGAGGAAAATGACCATCGTCGAACCGAATTGCCAGACATTGAGCAGCACCAGGGTTCCAAGGGCCGTATCCGGGCTTGAGATCCAGCCGGTCCCCTCAATGCCGAAGATGGACAAAATCTTGTTGATGTAGCCGTCCATTCCGAACATGTTTCTCCACAGAACCGACACCGCGATGCTACCTCCGATCAACGAAGGGAAATAGAAGGCGGTGCGGTACAGGTTGATCCCGCGAATGCTTCGATTCAGCAGCATGGCGACCAGGAGGGAAAAGGCCAGCTTGAGCGGAACCGATGCAAAAACGAAGGTGAGGGTAACGGTTAACGATTTGTAGAAGAGCGGATCATGGACGATGTCCTTGTAATTGGCCGACCCGATCCATCTCGGTGCTTCAAGCAAGGAGTAATCGGTGAAGGAGAGATACAAGGATTGGAGGATCGGCCAGAGCGATAAGGCAAGAAAGCCGACCAGCCAGGGAGAAATGAATAGATAGCCTGTGAGATGGCGCCCTGCCTCTCTTTTGGCTTTTGTAGAAAGGATACTCATTTCAAGACTAACACCTCGATTCCGTTAGGGTTTTAGAAGACTGCTCCCACTATAGCACCGCCCTTTTTGCCTTAAAAGCAGAGGAATTTATTCTGGAGGGGGGAGCTTTTTAAGCATTTTGTAACCGATTTCATTCGAAACCTCGCCAAGGCATCGCTTCGCCTCTCGAGTGAAATAAGACGTAGAGAAATCTACAGGATTTCGAAAAAAAGAGCGTAACTTTCGCGGATGGTTCCCCGCAGGCATCCTGGTTATGATGAAAGGGACCAAATCGATAGGAGAGGTGAACTCATGTTTGATCGCAAAGAAGATATCTTGAAATGGACAGAAAAATGGAACGGAGAGCGCTTCGAGAACGGCAGACCGAAGGTATCCGATGATCTCTTGGATCGCGTAAAACGCATTACCCTGGAAGAGGCTTGGGGGCCGCTCTGGAATAACGGCTATCGCTTCCAATTTGAAGGCGGCTTTAAGATCGTGCACCCCAACGAGGTTATGGTTGGACGTGCCGTCACCGCCGTGATGGTGCCGACCCGGCCCGACCTGCACGAGACCTTGGTGGCAGTTGGCGCGTCCGAAGGGCGCAAAGGCTTTTACAACCAATGGGTGATCGACGTGCTCCAGGATCGCGACGTTGCCGTCGTCGATATGTTTGACAAGGTGCACCTTGGAACCTATGTGGGGGGCAACCTGTCGACGGCGATTGCCGCTCGGACAGGCAGCGGCGGAGCTGTGATCTGGGGTGGGATTCGCGACAACTCCCAAGTGGAGCAGATCGACGGCATCAATGTCTATTACCGCGGCTCGGACCCGACCGCCATCGCCGATGTCGTCATGACCGGCATGAACGTTCCTTGCCGCATCGGAGCCGCCGTCTGCCTGCCGGGGGATATTGTCTTCGGCACACCGAACGGCGTCATCTTCATTCCCCCTCACCTGGCAGAGCAAGCGGTAATCGAAGCGGAAAAATCGCAGGTGCGCGACATCTTCGGCTTCATCCGACTCCGCTCGGGCACGTATTCAACTGCTCAGATCGATTCACCCTGGACCGTCGAGATTTGGGATGATTTCATGGCCTGGTTCCAGCAAGAGGAGCAAGCTAAACTATACCGTCATCTGATCTGGGAGCATGAGCTGGAAGAAGCCCGCAACCGCGGCGACGAGGGATTGCCCCAAGTCCGAGCGTAGGCGGTTGGCAGAACGATTTCAGATGAGAACGACAACGAGCCTATCCTGCGCAAGCGCGGGATAGGCTTCTATTATTACAACGGGGGATTGGCTTCTTCTTATGCAAAAAGGAGCTTTCCCTAAAGCAAGCAAAACCTGCCTTGGGGAAAGCTCCTTGTTCTTCGAAGACCAGCCCTCGGCTGATCGATTGGCTCGAAGCGGGTCCAAACGTTCTGCTTCTTCCGGTCTCCAGCGTGACAGGCTTAGCCTAGCTGCCGACTGACCAATAGCGTGGAACGGCCCATCCGCTCCCGATATTCGCTCGGGGTCATGCCTACCTTTTGCTTGAACAGCTTGCTGAAATACCGAGGGTCCTGATACCCGACATCCTGAGAGATTTCGAAGTTTTTGGAGCCCGTCTCGGCAATGCGCCGCTTGGCCTCCTCCATGCGCAGATCGGTCAACGTGTCGATGAACGTTCTGCCGGTTCGGCTTTTGAACAGCATGCTCAAGTAATTCGGCGTCACATATACCTGAGCCGCAACCTGCTGCAGCGAGGTGTTGGCGACATCCTTTTTCATATGCTCGATGGACCGTTCAATGATATTGCCGTCCTCCTGCGGTTTGGCCAGGAGAGAAAGCTCGCGCAGTTGGTTGAGGATTCCATAGACTTTCTCTTCAAGCTCCGAGCGATACTCGGTTTTCGTGATGTCCAACAACGGCAGCGCATAGCGCTCCGACCCGCCTTTGGCTAGCGCTTGCTCCAAGGAAATGACCAGCCGAATGGTCATCAGGTAAACGAGGTCGATTTCGATCACACCCTGCTCATAAAGCCCTTCATAGAAGGAGTGAACCGCTGCTTTAAGTCCGTCGAGAGAGTTCTCCTCCATCTCGACCAAAATCTCATTTTGCGAGGAATGAGGGTACTCCACTTCGGCTTGGTAAGGCAAATGGTCGGCGGCATAATAGACCCCCGGGCCTTTGGAGAAGACCACGTGAGCCAAGCGAACCGCTTGCCTATACGATTCATGAACGAGAGAAAGATCCTTGCTGCGTTCCCCGATCGAGATGCTCAGCGTTAACGGAGCGTACCGAGAGGCTTCCCGTTGAATTCGCTCCCAATGCGGACTGTTGTTCGCGGGAAACAGGCAGATAAAGAGCCCCTCTTCGGCTTGAAGAAAAACAGAGCGACCTCCAAGCTGATGCTCCAGCTCTACATGAAGCTGCTCGCGAAGACTCTCCACTTCAGGCGGTTCCTCCCGGTTTGTCCGCGTATCCAGAATGGCAATGGCCGCGTTCGAACGACACTCCTCGGGAATGGATAATCGCTCCCGGTCGGTGATGGTTAGGTTTTTTCGGGCGGGCTTTCGAATGAGATCGCTTAGGAAACGTTGACTGATCACTCGTTGGATGGCCGTGCTGCATTCGCTAAGCAATTCGATATCCATAGGCTTCTCTTCCCTTTCCCTGGTTGAATCGCGTTTCGATATCGTTTATAAATCGAACAGCTTGTAGCTCTGCATGTGCTGAACAAACCGTTTTTCTGCCACTTCGGCGTCTCCTGCCTTCAACAGCTCCAGGAGACTGTAATGCTCCTCCACCATGAATTCGATCGTATCGACCTTGAGCGAAATGGCCATGAAGCGCTTCATCTTCAGCTTCATCCGGTTCCAAATGTCGAGCGCCATCTGATTGTCGGAGTGCTCGTAGAGATACCCGTGGAAGTCGAGATCCGCTTGGAGGATTAACATGATATCCTTCTGTTCCACCGCTTCTGCCATAAGGTTAACCGAGCGTGCCATCTGGTCGTAATCGTCCTTCGCCAGCCGGGGCAGCGCTTTGCGGATGGCATAGACTTCGAGCATCTCGCGAAGCTCGAAAATTTCGCGAATCTCCTTCGCGGAGATGTCGGAGACGACCGAGCCTTTATTGGGAGAGCTGATCACCAGCTCACTGTGACGAAGCCGCTCCAGCGCCTCGCGAACCGGCGCTTGGCTTACCTTAAAGCGATCCGCCAGCTCAAGGACGAGCAGCCGATCACCGGGTGTGTATACCCCGGTTACGATGTCCTTCTTGATCTGATCATAGATTTGCTGGCTGATCGAGGTCGATATCAACGAGCCGTTCGCTGCGTTCATCTTTCGGTTCACTCCTTCGATTATCGATTATCGATAATCGATAATCGGTGTTTTTATTGTAGCAGATGGGGACGCTTTCATCAACCGTCTTTCTGCTCTCTTTTTTGGCGAACAACCGTTCCATTTCTCTTCCCTATGCTATAATAGGCTCATTAAAACCGTGCCGGTTTGGTACTTACAGGGAGCTAAGGAACGTGCCGATCCATAGTGAAACGGAGTTATATGCTCCGGTGAAACGATTTTTTGAACGGCTCGGCTACGAGGTGAAGGCCGAGGTGATGAACTGCGATCTCGTCGCCATGAGGGGCGAAGAAGCGCCGGTTCTCGTTGAATTGAAAAAGACGTTCAATCTGCCGCTCGTCATCCAAGGGATCGAGCGGCTGCAGCGCTCGGACCGCGTATATCTTGCCGTTGAGCGCCCCGCCACGGGCAAAGCTCCTTACGGGCTAGGTTGGGGCGAGCTGGTTCGGCTGTGCCGGCGGCTCGGCCTCGGGCTGCTCACCGTACGCTTCTACAAGACGAAAGCCCCCGCCGTCGAAGCGCTCTGCGACCCGGAGCCGTTCTCGCACGCGCATTCTCGCCGCGCGGTGAAGACCGTCCGCCTCGTGCGCGAGTTCAAGGAGCGCAGCGGCGATTACAATGTAGGCGGCAGCACGAAGGTGAAGCTCGTGACCTCCTACCGCGAGAAGGCGCTCGCCTGCGCGCGCTGCCTGCACGAGCTGGGCGGCCGAGCCAGTACGCGCGAGGTGCGGCGGCTCACCGGCTATGAGAAGGCGGCCACGCTCATGCGGATCAATTACTACCGCTGGTTTGAGCATGTGGACAAGGGCCATTATGCGCTGACGCCCATCGGCCAAGAAGCTCTTTCCACCTACGCTCATGTGCTGGAGGGCCTGCCGCGTGCCTCGCAAGTGGCCGTTGCAGCTGAGAATGACCTTCTTTAGCCGAGGACAAGAGCGCCGTGATACCGGCTTCGCAAGCTGCGCCGTCTGAAACGGGCGACTCCGCAGCCCCCATTCCTCGGAAGCCCGCCGCTAAGCGAAAAAGCGGAGCAAAGAAGCCGACCAAGAAGGAAGAAACCGCATCTCGCTCCCGAAAAAAGTGACGACTGGCTGACGCTTCGCGAAGCCATGCATCACTTATATCAATCACGCGAAATTGGGTTCTCATTATCCATGGGTTGACATTCCCTAAAAGTCAGGTCTATAATGAGCAACAATATTCCATCGGCCAAGACCAAAGACAAGATCCCGTCGGCTAGCTGTCAGAGAGAGGTGTGCGTGGTGAAAGCACCTTCAGCGAATAGACGGGGTTACCCCTTTGCAGCCGCTGTGCGGAACCCGACTCGCCCACCAGGGTGATCGGCTTTATGCACAGCCGATTTATCCCCGTTACCGGATCGTCAATGAGGACTCCTCGCCCTTCAGGATCGCACCGCTTCTTTTGCGGACGATGGAGGGGAGTCGAATCAGGGTGGAACCACGAGCTGAACGCACTCGTCCCTTGGGATCGAGTGTTTTTTTGCGTTCAACTATCCCTGAGGAGGAATCGAATCATGAAAGACAGCCAAGCAAACGACAAGCTCAATCTTGAGGTAGCCCGTCACACGGCGGCGCATGTCCTGGCTCAGGCGGTGAAGCGCCTGTACGGGGAGCAAGAGGTTCGTCTGGGCATCGGACCGGTCATCGAAGACGGCTTCTACTACGACCTGGAGCTTCCCCGGACGCTGACGCCGAGCGATCTGGCGGACATTGATGCCCAGATGCGCCGCATCCGTCAGGAACAGCTGCCCATTGTGCGTGAATCGCTAAACCGGGAAGACGCACTTGCTCATTTCGCCAAGAAGGGTGAAGGCTACAAGGTGGAACTGATCCAGGATCTCCCCGAGTCCGAGTCGCTCACGCTCTACCGGCAGGGTGAGTTTGCCGATTTGTGCCGCGGCCCGCATCTGGCGTCCACGGGGGAGCTGCCCGAAGCCTTTCGCCTGACGAGCGTGGCCGGCGCCTATTGGCGCGGAGACAGCAGCCGACCGATGCTCCAGCGGATCTACGGCGTCTTGTTCGCATCGAACGAGGAGCTGGATGCCTACTTGAAGCAGCAGGAGGAAGCGCGCGAACGGGATCACCGCAAGCTCGGCCGTGAGCTTGGGCTGTTCATGTTCTCGGAGGAAGCGCCGGGCATGCCCTTCTACCTGCCCAAAGGCGCGGTGCTCCGCGGCCAACTGGAGCAGTTCTCCCGTGAGCTTCTGCGTGAAAATGGCTACGACGAGGTGCGGACGCCTTTTCTCATGAACCAGCGCATGTGGGAGCAATCCGGGCACTGGGATCATTACCGCGATAACATGTATTTCGCGGATGTCGATGATGCCCGCTTTGCCCTCAAGCCGATGAATTGCCCGGGACACATGCTGATCTACAAGAACGATCTGCATTCTTACCGCGAGCTTCCCCTCCGCATGGCGGAATTCGGACAGGTGCACCGGCACGAGCTGTCCGGGGCTTTGAACGGGATGATGCGCGTGCGCTCGTTCTGCCAGGACGACGCCCACCTCTTCGTCACGCCGGAGCAGATCGAGGAGGAGATCGGCAAAGTCATCGATTTGATCGACAAGATGTACCGTGTGTTTGGCTTCTCCTACTCGATGGAGCTGTCCACGAGGCCGGAAGATTCCATGGGAGCGCCGGAGCTATGGGACCAAGCCGAATCGGCTTTGGCAAACGTGCTGAACCATCGCGGCAGCGAATACCGCTTGAATGCCGGGGACGGCGCCTTCTATGGACCGAAGATCGATTTCCATATCCGCGACGCCATCGGACGAAGCTGGCAGTGCGCCACGATTCAGCTCGACTTCCAGATGCCGGAGAAATTCGATCTCCACTACATCGGGGAAGACGGCGCCAAGCATCGCCCCGTTGTCATTCACCGCGCCGTATTCGGCTCGATTGACCGCTTCATGGGCATTCTGATCGAGCACTACGCCGGCCAGTTCCCACTTTGGCTAGCGCCGGTTCAAGTCAAGCTGCTGCCGGTCGCCCAGAAGCATCTCTCCTATGCGCTGGAGGTCAAGCAGCGCCTGGCCCAGGCCGGCATCCGAGCGGAGGTCGATGGCCGCGACGAGAAGCTGGGCTATCGCATTCGCGAGGCCGGCGCTCAGAAGGTGCCCTATGTTCTCGTCTTGGGCGACCAGGAACAAGCTGCGGGCACGGCTGCCGTCCGCAAGCGCGGCGAGGGGGACCAAGGCGTTCACTCCGTGGAGCAGTTGGTGGAGGACTGGACGAAGGAGATCGCTGCAAGGATGTAATGTAGCCGCCATTCCCTCAACCGAATAAAGCCAACCGTTCCTAGAGCCCTCACTCATCGGCACGGGACCATAAAAGAAACAGCCCCCTCTTCCTACGAAGAGGGGGCTGCCGTGCAGAAAAGGCCATAACTCTCGGGCAAAAGCCGCCGCTACCGTCGAACCTGCCTAACCATAAGCGGCAGCACCAGTTGGGTGCAGGCGGTGACGAGCAGGATCAAGGTCAGCTTGTCGGTCGCGAGATCTGCGGCGAACACGATCAGCACGCTGATGGAGAGAATCCGCCCCAGGTTGAGGAAGGCTTCGCGGAAGACGACCGCTTCTACGCGAAGTTGCCCTTTCAGTGGAAGACGAGAGGTTACCCCAAAGTAGAAGGACGTCATCGTATTCCCTTGGAGGGGGCTGAAGAGCGCATTCATCACGAGGAAACCAAGGATAGAGGCAACCCCGTAGCCGATCTGAAGGATGGCCGCCCCGCCTGCTAAACCTATGCCGGCTACCCACAGGTAGGTGGTGCGCCGCTCCTCCCTCGCATAGCGGGAGATGAAGTAAGCAACGACGATGGAAACACCGGAGAACAGCACGCCCAGGTACCCGATGAAGTCTTCGCGGGCCAGCACTCGATAAAGCAGGATGTTCGGAAGAAACAGCATCGAGCCCTGAAAGAGGCCGAGCACCAGGTAGCCGCCGAGCCCAATCAGCCATTCCCGGTTCCGCAGCATGATGAGCGGCCCGAAGTGCAGGAAGTACCGCTTGCGCCGGGAGAGGATGGGCCGAATCTTCAAGCTTCCGACCGCGGCGAGCAGAAGCAGGACGAAGGTGCTGGCGAACACGATCAGGTAGCCGCTGAGCTGCCCGCTCCTTGCGATGACGAACCCGGCGATCGCAGGGCCGGCGAGTCCCGCTGCTGTGAAGAAAATGGTGTTGAACGCCAGGTAGCGGATCCGATTGGCCTCCGTGCATACATCATACATGAGAACCAGGTAGCCCACCCAATACAAGCCGCCGCCGATGCCGCCGAGAAGCGCAAACCAGGGATACAGCTCGACCACCCGCTCCTGCACCAGGAGCACCACGAGATAAAAGATGGCGATCCAGGCTATTCCGATCCGGTAGACGAAGAGCGGGTCCCGCTTCTTGGCCAGCCAGCCCCCGACAGCAAAGGCGAAGGGAGAAATCCCAAAGTTGATGATGTTATAGATTCCGTTAATGGTCAGGCTCTCAGTAAGGCGCCAGAGGTACAGATTTAAGAAGACCCCCGACATGGAAGCCCCGAACTGAAAAAGGAAATGAATGATGAGCGACAGCTTGGCGTCCTGAGACAGCCTTTTCTCGGGTGGAACGGCTGCTGGAGCGAAGCGGGATCGCAGCCGAAAACGTTCAGCTCTCATAGGTCTCCTTAACCAAAAGCGCCATCCTCTCGTTGAAGATGGCGCGTTTTTTTCATGCATAGGGTGGGTCGAATGGGGCTTACTTCAGTTGATTCATTTCACTAAAGCATTGGCTGCAGACAAAGCGGTCCTTGAATTCACTAACTCCCTCCATACCTGTGCAGAATACACATCTCGGACGATAGCGTTCCAGAAGAATTTGATCTCCTTGCACGAGAATTTCGATCGGGTCTCCCTCGTTCATTTGGTATCTCTTGCGCAGAGATTTCGGCAGTACAATGCGGCCCAGTTGGTCAACCTTTCTTACGATTCCAGCCGGTTTCATGATGAATCCCCTCACTCTTTCTTTAGTATGCTTTTTATGGACATCCGAAAACAAGAACCTCTGTGTCAAAGGTAGTGCATTGGCTATTGATGGCCAACCATCCTGTTCCGGTTCACCCCTGTGGGTTAGTGCAGACCGGGAAAGCCAGTCTGGCGAAGTCCTTCATAGAGGACGACGGCCACCGAGTTGGACAAGTTCAGCGAGCGGATATCCGGTCCCATGGGAAGCCGGATGCAGGTGTTCGGGTGTGCGGCAAGAATGTCAGGGTCCAGCCCCTTCGTTTCTTTTCCGAACACAAAAAAGTCTCCATCCCGGTATTCGAAATCGGTGTACGTCTGCTTCGCTTTGGTCGTCGCGCAAAAAAAACGCGCATCCGGGTACTGCTGCCTCACTTCATCAAACGAGTCATGATACGCCAGATGAAGCTTGTCCCAATAATCAAGCCCGGCTCTCTTCAGGACCTTATCGTCCGTCGAAAAGCCGAGCGGGCGGACCAAATGGAGCCAGGAGCCGGTTGCAGCGCAAGTGCGTGATATGTTTCCCGTATTTGCCGGGATCTCAGGTTCTACTAATACAATATGAAAAGCCATCCCAAGGTGCACCTCACATCTCTTCTATTCTATTATACATGAATCTCCCTCAGGTACAAATTTAACATTCCGTTTATTTATCGATAATCCGGCCTTGATTTACCAGAGCGATAATAGACAAAGAATGAAGCGGAGAGGAGCAAAGCATCCCCATGAGCAAACAAAAGATTCTAGTGGTAGACGATGAGCCGTCCATTTCGATGCTGCTTGAGTTCAACCTGAAGCAGGCCGGTTACGAGGTTCGGTCGGTGGCAGATGGCGAAGCGGTCTTCGAAGTGATGCCTGTCTTTCGTCCCGACTTGATCATCCTGGACTGGATGCTTCCAAAAGCCAACGGAATTCAGGTTTGCCGCCAGTTGCGTCAATCCGGCAACCAGGTCCCCGTTCTTTTCCTTACCGCCCTCACGGATGTTCAAGACCGGATCGCCGGCCTTGACAACGGGGCGGATGATTACATGACGAAGCCCTTCAGCCCGCCGGAGCTGGTCTCGCGCATCAAAGCCATTCTCCGCCGTACCGAAAAAAACCCCGACCGCATCCCCGAGGATGATCTGCTCGAGGCGGGCCCGCTCTGCATCAAAGTCGCAAACCGCGAGGTCACCCTGCACGGAGACCCGATCGATCTCACTCCGAAGGAATTCGATCTTCTCCATTTCCTCTGCCGTCATTCCGGCAAGGTGCTGACCCGCATTCAGCTGCTTCATGGCGTGTGGGATTATCACTTCCTTGGCGATACCCGAATCGTCGACGTGCATATCAGCCACCTGCGCGACAAGATCGAGAAAAACCCGCGCCAACCGGAATACATCACGACCGTGCGCAATGTCGGCTACAAGCTGCAGGGAACGCGCCGCTTTGTCCCCGGCAGTTGGACGCTCAAAGATTCGTCCATGTCCGCTCTTTCCTCGGAAGGGGAATAGGGCAAAGACTACATCACTCCTTAATGAACAATAAGAGACAGGATTTCTCACCCTTAAATTGAGAATCCTGCCTCTTTTCTTTTTTTTACAACGGAATAAACTTACCCAAAAAATTACAACAAACCTTCGGGTTACAACGTTTTCACCAGCTTGCTCGTTTTGGCAGGATATTTCGGCAAGCAACAATCCCGAAACAACCATGCCAAGTGATGAGGCTGATCAGTTGCCGAAAGTCTCCGTGCCTCCACTAGAGAAGGATGGGTCGGAATACTCCTTGGAATGGTTAACCACGCATGAAGCGGAAGATTATCGCCAAAAAGGAATCACCCGTATGGATTTGGAGAAGTTCATGCAATCTACAGGACTCCCCCAATCGAGTGAGGAATCCATCTATTTGTCCTCCGTGCTAGAAAAGCTTCAAGACTAAGCCCTCAAAAAAAGCCTCCGAATCCCGATTCTGGGACGGAGGCTTTTGATTTAATGGCAGGAGGTATACAGCGGATGAACAGGAGTTACCCGTTGCGCTGCTGGAAGTCCTTCAGGAAGTCCGCGAGCGCTTTACAAGCTTCGTACGGCACAGCGTTGTAAGTTGAGGCACGCAGATGGCCGACACTGCGATGGCCCTTCAAGCCGATGAACCCTTGGGAAGGGAACTCCTGAATGAACTTCTTCTCCAGCTCCTCGTCCTTCAGCTTCCAGGTTACGTTCATCGTGGATCGGCTGCCTTTCTCGGCAAGCCCTTCGTAGAAGCCGCCGCTGTTGTCAAACACGTCGTACAGCAGGTCGGTCTTCTCCTTGTTGAGCTTGGCTACCGCTTCAAGACCGCCCAGCTTCGTGAGCCACTTCAGCACGAGGTTGACGATGTAGACGGAGTAAGCAGGCGGCGTGTTGTAGAGCGAGTCATTCTTGGCATGAACACTGTAGCGAAGCATGGTCGGCAGCTTCTTGTTCGCCTTCTCAAGCAAGTCCTCGCGGATGATGACTACGGTAACGCCGGAAGGACCGAGGTTCTTCTGAGCTCCCGCATAAATCAGTCCGAACTTGGATACATCAAAGGGGTGGCTGAGAATGTCGCTCGACATGTCCGCGATGAGCGGAACCGAGCCCGTATCCGGATACTCCTGATACTGGGTTCCTGCAATCGTTTCGTTGGAGGTAATATGAAGATAAGCCGCATTCTCCGGAATCTGGATTTCGGAAAGCGCAGGGATGGACAAGGTGCCCGGCTTTGTCTCAGCCGCAATCGCCGTTTGGCCGATCAGCTCTGCTTCCTTGATCGCCTTCTCCGCCCAGCTTCCGGTGTGCACGTAAGCCCCGACCTTGCCTTCCGAAAGGAAGTTCAGCGGGATCATGGCAAACTGGGTGCTCGCTCCGCCTTGCAGGAAAAGCACCTTGTACCCCTCGGGAATGCCCAGCAGGTCCTTAAGAAGCTGCTGCGTCTCTGCATTCACCGCTTCGTATTCCTTGCTCCGGTGGGAAATCTCCATGAGAGACATCCCGATCCCACGGTAGTCCACCAATTCTTCCTGGGCCTGCTGAAGAACCTCCAGCGGTAGCGCCGCCGGACCGGCGTTGAAGTTGTACGCTCGCTTGCTCATTGTTCCACACCTTTCGCATAGTGGCCATCATATGGTCAGACTTTAACGCGTCAGTGGCCTGATTCTTCTTATTATAATGGAATCTCCCATCGCGTGGAAACAAAAAAATCTATCAAGGAGGTAAGTGTTGTGAATCCTTCTACAAACCCGGTTCCCCGTCTATTTGCCGCCCTGTCTCTGCCGGTCCCCATAAAGGAAGAGCTGGAATCACGCACCCGACTGCTGCAGCAAAAGCTCCCCTTTCGGAAGTGGACCCACCCTGAGGACATCCACGTCACCCTTTTCTTTCACGGCCCGGTATCTCCTCCGTTAGTGGACAAGGTCAAGGCCGAGTTAGCCGACGCATCACGCCTGTACACCCCGTTCGAGCTTGCCATGCAGGGCCTCGGTACCTTCGGTCCGCCTCATTCGCCTCGCATTCTCTATGCGGGGGTCCAGGGAGATGTCCGCTCGCTCTCTGACCTGGCTGGCGCCATCCATCGCCGAATGGGGGCACTCGGCTTCTCCGTGGAGGAGCGGCCCTACACCCCGCACATTACACTCGCCAAACGCTATGAAGGCGACGGTGATCCCAAAGCCATCCTCCAGCACGAAGCGGAGGAGGGTAGCTTTGCTTTACCGCTTCCTTGGCTTGTTGACTCCATCACCTTGTATCAAAGTCATCTGAATCGCTCTCCCATGTACGAGCCCATCGCTCGTTTTCCGTTAAATCACGAGTGAGAATCGGGTGGCCGATTCCGTCGTTTCCCGTTCGGTGAAACAGGCGTCCGTGAGCGAGAAAAGCGGGAAAACCACTTTGTTTAGCGAACACTGACTACCTTTGTCACCCTTGCAGGAAATCCTATTTTCCGGACGAATTAGGTAACACTATCAACGGGAAAGCGGGTGTAAGGCATGGATTATTTGAAGACCAAAGAAGCAGCGGCCGCCTTGGGGGTCAGCCCCACCACCATCAAGCGCTGGGCCTCGAGGATGCCCGGTCAATTTCGCAAGGACGCCTCCGGTCACTACGTTTTTCAGCCGGATGATCTCCCCCGGCTATCTGCCTTGAAGGGGGCAGCGGATTGCGAAGGATCGGGTCCAGATGCATCTCCTTCCCTCCCCAGTCCACTTGATAAGGTGGAAGGCCCCGTCCTCGTTCCCGCAGACCCTTCAACGGGAAACACACACCGTGCGGTTCGGATGGGCAAGCCTGTCTCTCCTTCCTGGGATCGCCCTGCCTATCCTCCCGGTTGGGAAGAGCTCAAGGACCGCCTGATGGAGCTTGAGCGCAGCCTCGACCGTAAAGCCGGTGATATCGTGACGTATCAAATTCTGGAGCATCGGCGAGAGCTTGATGAGCTGAGGCAATCCGTTCGAGAGCTCGCTTGCTCGCTCGACGCCCTCACCCACTCCCTTCGAGAACCAACCGACAGACGCCTCACCGCAACCGAGGATCGACCTGTCGTTCGCCGTAAATCCTGGATTGGCTCTCTTCTGTAAGGCATTTCTTTCTAACCTTTTTTTCTCCTCTCCTCTATTTGGCCGCGGCGATTGCTGCGGCATTTTTCTTGCAGCCAAAAAGGAATTCCTTGCCCCTGCTCCAACATTTCTATAAGATAGAGGCAATAGAATTGAAGGAGTCTGCTCGAATGGTTACGATTTACGATATCGCCGAGAAAGCCAAAGTCTCCGCCATGACGGTGTCCCGAGTCATTAACGAATCCGGACGCATCAGCGAGAAGACCCGGCAGCGAGTCAAGAAGGTCATGGAGGAAATGCATTATGTTCCAAACCATATGGCCCGCAGCTTGGTCCTGCAGCAAACGAACCTTTTGTATCTGCTGATCACCGACATTACCAACCCTTTTTATACGACGGTAGCGCGCGGAGCAGAGGATGCGGCCAAAGAATCCGGCTTCCGTCTCTTGTTCGGCAACAGCGATGAGAACCTGTTGAAAGAAGCCGATTACATCGATACCATCCTGTCCAGCCGTGCGGACGGGGTGCTGATCGCTCCGACAAGCGACGCTTCTCTTCCTCATCTCAACCTGCTTCGTCAACACAATGTTCCTTTCGTCCTGCTGGATCGAGAGGTCCCCGGAATCGAGTGCGATGTTGTCCTTGGTGACAGCAACGAAGGGGGAAATGCCATCGTTGACCACCTCGTCTCCGAAGGCCATCGAAACATCGCCTTCATCAACGGATCTTCCTCTGTGTCCAGTGCCCGTCATCGGTTTCACGGCTACCTGGAAGGCCTCTCGCGAAACGGGATTCCTGTCCGGGACACCTACTGCCTCGAGGCAAGCTTCGGAATGGTCAGCGACCTGACCGAGATGGCGATGTGGCTGGATAACCTCGATCCCTTTCCCACCGCGATTATTGCAGGCAATAATGTTCTGGCCCTGGAGACCATCCGTCTGCTCAGAAGACGAGGACTCTCCGTACCGGAAGACATCTCCCTTTGTTGCTTTGACGACTTCGGCCCCTTTTCCGAGATCGATTCGTTTATGACCGTTGTCTCCCAACAGGCTTATGAGTTTGGCTATCAAGGCGCTCAGCTGCTTTTTGAGCGGATCAAGAACCGAACTTACTCCAAGCCCTGGAGCCGTGTCGTCCTGCCGACTGAATTGAAGCAAGGCCGTTCTGTCCATCCGCTTTCGTAGCAAGCAAGCTAAACCCTGAATCGCAACGATTTCTTGCGACTCAGGGCTTTTTTGTGTTGTTCCCTCCCATGAAAAAAACGGCATCCTCCAAGGAGGATGCCGGTATAAGAGACATCAAGTGCGGAATTAGCAATCGAAGTAGAGCGAGTATTCGTGCGGATGAACCCGGATGGATACGGCTTTCGCTTCTCCACGCTTGAATTCGATGTAGTTGGCGATGAAGTCTTCCGAGAAGACGCCGCCCTTGGTAAGGAACTCGCTGTCCGCTTGCAGAGCGTCAAGCGCTTCGTCGAGGGAAGCAGGAACGCTGCGGATTTCCTTCAGCTCTTCCGTAGCCAGCTCGTAGATGTTCTTATCGAGCGGACCGTAGCCCAGCTTGCGAGGATCGATCTTGTTTTGGATGCCGTCCAAGCCGGCGAGCAGCATAGCGGCGAAGGCCAGGTACGGGTTTGCCGTGGAGTCCGGGGTACGGAACTCGATGCGACAGCCCTTCGGCGTTACAGCAGCGACCGGAATCCGAACAGCCGCGGAGCGGTTGCCCTTCGAGAAGACCAGGTTAACCGGAGCTTCGTAGCCTGGAACCAGACGCTTGAAGGAGTTCGTGCTTGGGTTGGTCAGTGCGATCAGAGCCGGTGCATGGTGGAGAATCCCGCCGATGTAGTAGAGTGCCATCTCGCTCAGGTTGGCATATGCGCCTTTTTCATAGAACAGCGGGGAATCGCCATTGAAAATACTTTGGTGGACGTGCATCCCGGAACCGTTGTCGCCGAACAGCGGCTTCGGCATGAAGGTGGCAACCTTGCCCCATTGACGGGCCGTGTTGTGCACGATGTATTTGTATTTCAGCAGATTGTCAGCTGTTTTGGTGAGGGTATCGAAACGGAAGTTGATTTCCGCTTGACCTGCCGTCGCCACTTCATGGTGGTGACGTTCGATGCGCAGTCCCGATTCGATCAGGAGTCGACACATTTCACTGCGGATATCTTGCTGGCTGTCCATAGGAGCCACCGGAACGTAACCGCCCTTTTGACGAACCTTGAAGCCCAGGTTGCCGCCCTCTTCCTTGCGGCCGGTGTTCCAGACAGCTTCTTCCGAGTCCACTTCGTAGTAGGACTTGTTCATGCCGCTTTCGTAACGAACGTCGTCAAAGATGAAGAATTCGGATTCTGGTGCGAAGAAAGCAGCCGTACCTACACCCGATGCCTTAAGGAATTCCTCTGCCTTCTGAGCAATGCTGCGCGGGTCACGGTCATAACGTTCGCCATCCGGAGTGAAGATGTTGCACATCACAACCAAGGTCGGGTGAGCGGTGAAGGGATCCACGAAGGAGGATTCTGCATCCGGCATCATGACCATATCGGATTCTTCAATGCCGCGGAAGCCCGGAATGGAGGAACCGTCGAAGGCTACGCCATTAACGAAGGTTTCTTCCTCGACTTCGGAAGCAGGCAACGTGATGTGGTGAGCTTTACCGGAAAGGTCAACAAACCGGAAGTCTACCCATTCAATGTTTTTCTCCTTAATCAATTCCAACACACTAGCTGCCGTCATGATTCTTTACCCCTCCCAAATTCCGAACATTTATCAATTATCCATGATTAACGTTCAGGTTTTCGATCTCAATCTTGCGATAATTATAAATCGATCCCTATGGTTCGTCAATACTTATGTGAGCTATTTTTTTGACTTGTGTAAGGTTTACTAACACCTTTTGTTTTTTCGTTCATGCATTTGACAAATTGTTCGGCAAGCAGACGCGCTCTTGCCTTTACGAAGCGATAAATGGAAAAAGCGAAGCAAAACTCGCTTCGCTTTGGTTCCTGTATATGGCCGGAAGACATGAAGGGGTAATAGATTAAAGCGCCCACGATCCAGTCAATACCGGCTCTTTGGCCGTCTCAAACCGCTTGCCGACGATCGGGGCCAGCTTCTCAAGATCCTCCAGCAACCGGGAGAATTGATCCGGGAACAGCGATTGCACCCCGTCTCCCGTCATCGAGTTGTCCGGATCGGTATGCATCTCGATGATGAGACCGTCGGCTCCTGCCGCTACAGACGCCTTGGTCATCGGTTCGACGAGTTCACGCCGCCCGGTCCCGTGGCTCGGATCAGAGATGACAGGCAAATGGCTGAGCTGCTTCAGTACCGGAATCGCAGCAAGATCCAGCGTATTGCGCGTGTAGGTTTCGAAGGTCCGGATTCCTCGCTCGCACAGCATAACGTTCGGATTGCCGCCGGCCAGGATGTATTCCGCCGCGTTCAGGAATTCGTCGTAGGTGGCACTGAAGCCGCGCTTAAGCAGGACTGGAGTCTGAATGGTCCCCAGCTTGCGAAGCAGATCGAAGTTCTGCATGTTGCGCGTTCCGACCTGCAGGATGTCAGCGTACTTCGCGCATACATCCACGTATTCCGGTGTCATAACCTCCGTAATGGTAAGCAGGCCATGCTTGGCGCCGGCTTCAGCCATCATCTCCAAGCCCTCAACCCCGACCCCTTGGAAGCTGTACGGACCGGTGCGAGGCTTGAATGCGCCGCCGCGAAGCACCTGTCCTCCCGCTTGCTTAACAAGACGGGCGATCTCATCGATCTGCTTCGGGGATTCCACCGCACAGGGGCCACCCATCACGACGAGGTCTGGGCCGCCGATTTGCACACCCTTGATGTCGATGACGGTATCCGTCGGTTGAAAGTCACGGCTTGCGAGCTTATAGGACTTGGAAATCTTGATCACTTGCGCCACACCCTGCATCTGACGCAGATGCTCGGCCAGCTTCGGCTCAATCTTGCCAATGATGCCGATAACGGTATGATCTTCCCCACGGGACAGATGCGTCTTCAGATCATGCTTCTCGATATACCGAACGATCTCCGCAATCCGTTCGTCCGGAGTCTGATTGGATGTAATAACGATCATGACGATTCCTCCATTATTCTAATGAACAAGTTTAGTTTTACACTTCAACGCTTATACGCTTTTAATCGCTAAAGCAACTATAACGCGAAAAGGACCGAGTGTCAATCCCTGCTCGGTCCTTCCTTTACCGCTTCCTGAAGCTATTCACGAACCTTCGCTACGGGAATGAGCTTTTTCTTGTTCAGGGTTCGCACGATCTCCCAAGTAGAAGGAACGTTCACGTCATATTGCTCCAGATACTGAATGACTTCCTTGGTAATCGGGGTCGGGGTTGACGCGCCGGAGGTGATCGCCACTTTGCGAAGCGGCTTCAACCATTCGGTATTCAGCTCCGTGATGTCCGCGATTCGGTAGGCCTTAACGCCGGCGATCTCCTCGGAGACTTGGGCCAGCCGACAGGAATTGTTGCTCTTCGGGTCGCCGACGACGATGACCAGATCGGCCTCCTTCGCCTGCTCGGCCACCGCTTCCTGGCGAAGCTGCGTGGCGAGGCAGATCTCGTTGTGAATCTCAGCAGAGGGGAACCGCGCAATGAGCCTGTTCATGATCTCGCGTATGTCCCATTGGCTCATGGTCGTCTGGTTGGTGATAATGAGCTTGTCGGTGGACGGAGCAAGCATGTCGATCTCTTCGGCTTTCTCGATCAAATGAACCCGACCGGGCGCAATCCCGACCGCTCCTTCCGGCTCGGGATGTCCCTTTTTCCCAATGTAGATGACCTCATAGTCTTCCGCTACCTTCTCGCGGATCAGGTCATGCGTCTTGGTCACATCCGGGCAGGTTGCGTCCATGACCGTCAGTCCTTTCTCCCGAGCCCGCTTGCGCACCTCAGGTGAAACCCCGTGAGCTGTGAAGATAACCGATCCTTCCTGAATGGTCTCCAGGATTTCGAGGCGGTTGCTGCCGTCCAGCGTGATGATGCCTTCTTCCTCAAAAAATTGCGTCACATGCGAATTATGAACGATCATGCCTAATATGTGAATGGGACGGGGCAAGTCCAGGTTGCGGGCGGCCGACATGGCCAGCGCCATCGCGTCCACTACGCCGTAGCAGTAGCCGCGCGGTGAGATTTTGACCACTTCCATTTTCCGAATACCCTCCTTCTATGAAAACCTTCCATCCAAGACTTCCAGGATGGGGAACCCACAAGAATCGCTCCCATGGAGCTTTCTCTTGCTCGTTTCAGTATAACGCATTCGCCTATCGTAGAAAAGGAAACCGGCTGCCCTCTGGGCCAACCGGTTTCCTAATGTGTACCGCTTTATTCTTCTTTCGAGTCAACACCCTTTGAATCCAAACCTTCAACCGCTGGAGAGTCGGCTTCCTTTAATGCGGGCACTTCGCCCGTCGGCAGTGAGGGGGCTTCCTTCGCAGGCAGCCAGATTTTAAAGACGGAGCCTTCGCCCAGCCGAGTCGTCACCTCGATGGAACCCCGGTGCTGATCAATGATCCATTTGGCTATGGAGAGCCCCAGCCCGGTTCCGCTCGTCTTGCCGCGAGATTCGTCCGCTCGGTAAAACCGTTCGAAGATGTGCGGCACCTCATCCTTATCCATGCCGATTCCCGTATCGCGGATGAGGACGCCCACCTGTCCGGGAGCCGACAAGCCCTCCAACACAACGTAGCCTTCGGGGGTATACTTGAACGCATTCTCAATGAAGATGAACAGCATCTGCCGGAGCGAATCGGAGTTGCCGGTTACCAGGGCCCTGGCGAGCGGGGACAGGTCGCCGAGCCGCCACTCTGCTTTCTTCGGAAGCAGCGCCGCTTTGCGGTACACATCCTCGACCAGCGAACGGAATTCCACCTCTTCCATCTCCATCTCTCGGCCGGAGTCGGCGCGAGCGAGTGCAAGCAGATCATTGACGAGCCGGCTCATGCGGCTGGCTTCGCCGGCAATGTCCGCCATCGCCTCAAGCGACAGCTCCATCTTCTCTTCCTCCGACATGCCTCCGGGGTTTTTGCCCTGACGCCACACCTTCTCCAGGAACTCCACATTACCGCGAATGGTCGTAAGCGGCGTGCGCAGCTCGTGCGAGGCGTCCGAGACGAAGCGCCGCTGCATGCGGTCGGATTCCTCCAGATCGCGGTACGTCGCCTCTACACGATCTAACATGCCGTTGATGGTCTCCGTCAGGAGCCCCACTTCATCTGGCGGTCCCTTATACTCAATGCGGCGGCCCAGGTCGTCGCTGCTCTGAATGAGCCCGGTTGTGTGAATGATCTGCTCGATCGGGCGAAGCGCCTTCCGAGACAGGTACCACCCGCTGGATGCTGCTGCTGCGATAACAACGAGCGACAGCATGATCAGGAATCGGGATACCTGCGAGAGCACGATCACGATGCTATCGATCCGCACTCCAATCTGCATAACCCCGAACGGCTCTCCTTTGAACAAGCTTTCGCTCCGCAGGGCCACATATAAGAACCGCCAGTTAGATTGGCCGATTCGCTGATTCTGAATAGCGGTCGAGTCTTCCACCGCTTTCTTGATCGATTCTGTTGATCGAGGCAGTTCTTGCCCCTGCGGTAGCAGCGATTTGATGATGCTTCCGTCACCTGGATCGACCACCTGAACGGCATAGCCGGAATAGCGGAAATTCACTTTGTTCGGCAAGGACAGCCCAACTTGACCGGTAATGGGATTCGACGAAATCTCCATGCCGTTGACCATGAGGTCACTCGCCAGAACCGCCATTTCCCGATCCTGGTTGTCGTACAGCTTAACCGAAATGTAGGTGTATAGGCCAATGCCGAATACCAGCAGGAGGGTACCGAGAAGGAAGGAATACCAGAGTGTCAGCCTCTTGCGTATAGACATACTAGGAATCCCCTCTCAGAACATAACCCGCGCCGCGAACGGTTTGGATGATGCGCTTGTGCCCGAACCCCTCCGTCTTCTGCCGCAGAAGGGCGATGTACACCTCCAGAACATTTGATTCTCCGCTGTAGTCATAGCCCCAAATCTTCTCCATGATGAGATCGCGAGATAGCACCCGCTTCGGATTGAGCAAGAACAGCTGAAGAAGATCGAACTCCTTCGTCGTCAAGTCAATGCGCTGCTCTCCTCGAAATACCTCGCGCGTGTCGGGGTCCAGTGCGAGATCGTCATAGACGAGGCGATTTGCCGATGAAGCATCGCCTTTCTCACTCAGCCTTCTCAGCATCACCCGAACGCGGGCCAGAAGCTCCTCCAACGCAAATGGCTTGATGAGGTAATCGTCCGCACCCATGTCGAGCCCCTTCACCCGATCGGATACTTCATCCTTTGCGGTCAGCATGAGAATGGGCACCTGACTGCCGCTCTCCCGAATGCGGCGGCACACCTCCCAGCCGTCCACCCGCGGCATCATGATATCCAATATGATCAAGTTGGGCTCCGCTTCCATCATCTTCTTCAAGCCTTCCAAGCCGTCGTTAGCGGTCGTTACGGCATAGCCTTCAAACGCGAGTCCCCGCCGGAGCATGGAGGTAATCTTCTCATCATCATCAATCACCAAGATCTGTTCACGCATGAAATCCCTGCTTTCTGCACCTATCTGTCGGCATCGAGGGTTTCGAGCCCATGAGTACGAATGTGTCTTCATTATTCCCGATCCCGGGACCGCTGTCCACCCCTCTCTTGCTTATGAAAAAAGCAGACGGCGCGGGGCCCCGCCGTCTGCTCGCATTCCGTTGATGAGCAATCAATCGTTGCTGGTGGAGGTGCTGGTTTGCAGCTTCGAGCTGTCGCCAACCGTCACCGTGATCTCCATCTTCTTGCCGTCACGAACGATACCGAGAACGGCTTTATCTCCAACCTTCAGCGTTTGAACCGTGTCAACAAGGGCTTGGCTTGTCTTGATCTCTTTGCCATTCACCGAAAGAATCACATCATAGGATTTGATGCCTGCCTTAAAGGCCGGACTGCCCATAACGACTTCCTTCACCATAGCTCCGTTCGTGTTTTCAAGGCCCAGTTCTTGTACATAGGATTGAAGAATTTCAGTCAATTGTACACCCAAGTAAGGCACCGGTTCCTTCGGAATTTCCACGTTGTTCTTCAGCTTGTCAACGACTTCGTTGATCGTGCTGATCGGCACTACATAGCCGATGCCCTGCGCTTCGGAGTTGATCGCCGTATTGATGCCAATGACTTCCCCGTTCAGGTTCAGGAGCGGACCGCCCGAGTTCCCCGGGTTAATCGAGGCGTCGGTTTGCATCAGGTGCTTGTATTTGCGAACGGTGCTGCCGTCTTGGATCTCAATAGACCGTTCCTTGGCACTCAGCACGCCGACTGTGACGGTGTGATCCATGCCGTATGGATTCCCGATGGCGACGACCCAATCCCCGACGTTGGCATTGTCGATGTTGGCGGCAAGCGGCAGAGTCGGGAAGTCCGAATTGCCCTTAATCTTCAGAACGGCGAGGTCAAGATCCGAGCTGTTGCCGAGCACTTCGGCTGTATACGGCTCGTCTTTTCCTTCTACGTAGACTTGGACAGCGTCAGCGCCCGAGATCACGTGCTGGTTCGTCAGGATATAGCCGCTCTTTTCGAAAATGAAGCCGGACCCGTAGCCGGATATTTGCGGCTCCTGGTTGGATTGGTTCTGGCTGTTGTTCTGCCCGCTGTCTCCAAAGAACTGACGGAACAGCGGATCATCGAACAACGAGGAGGAGCTGGAACGGCTCGTCGGCTTCTGAAGCGTAACGATCTTGACGACGGCCGGGCTTGAATTCTGAACAATGGTCGGGATGTTGTCTGGGCGAACGACATCCACCACGTTCTTGGCGCTTCCGTTTGCCGTGCTCACCGTTGCGGCGTTCGCCGTGCGGCCGGAGGTCGTCTCTGCCTCTTTGCCGGTGAACAGGTTGTAGTGGTCCGAAGCGAACATCAGGCCGCCGGTCACAAGGGCCGTTGCCAGCACTGTCGCCATCGTGGACATGAACCGCGAGCGCTTCTTTTTCTTGGGAGGCTCGCTCGGGGCCCATTGGTAAGCCGGGCGGGGGGTTACATCCAGCGGGCGAACCGGACGCGGAGGCGTCATTTCCACCTCTTCTTGCACTGCCGCCTGGGCAGGGGGCTGTTCCTCCGATTTATAAGGTCCATACGAATAGTAGTAGGAGGGGTTATCCTGCTCATCCTTTTGAGCAGCAGGCTCATCCGCCTGCTTCGATTCTTGCGGCTCGGAATCGCGTTTCACGCCATCCCGGAAGAAATCATCGAAATCCCGTTTGTTGTCTTCCATCTTCATGTACCTCCTCTTTCTTCAATCTTATGATAGCGAGACGAATGTCCTTCGCGAATAACTCGTGGGATCATGTGTCCCTTCTCTTTTCATTATCACCAAAAAGCTTAACGAAACCTTAAAGCCAACTAAAAGCAACTTAAAAAAGTGATTCTTCTATAAAAGCATAGAGGGCTATGCCCCAAATGACAAGGCAAAGCCCTCAGAAAAAGCCGGGAATCCCGGAAAAGAAGCCCTTCCAACCCTATACCCGAAAATCAGCGCCCAACACACCGACCACTGCCCCATCCTCGTTTCGGATGGGGCAAGAGACCGTGAAGCAAGCCCGCTTGGTGATGGCCGAAATATAGACTGGCGACAGAAAGGTATCTCCATCCATCGCTCGCTTCCACCACTCTCTTCCCTTCGCATTCATCAATCCTGCCTCGGGAAGGGAGGTCAGAAAGCTCCCGTCCGCCTGGTTGGACCAGATGGCCTCCAGACCGTAGCGTCCTTCGGTCAGCACTTGACGAAGCCGAGATGCATGAGCAGTCGGATCCAATCGGCGGAGAACCGCCTCTGTCGACAGCCTTTCGAGCATTCGCGCAATCTCCGCCGCATTCTCTTCGGACAGCTGAGGAAGCCCCGCATCGTCTGAAATCCGAAGGGAGTCGAGCAATTCGGACGACGTGCCTCTAAGGCTCTGAGAAACCTCCCCTAGCCGCGAAATCTGTTCCCTTTGGCGCTGCATGAGCCCCAAGGTGTCATCTACAGAGCAGAGAGTCGCATCCACCGTTTCCACGACAGGGACAAGCCGATCCGTTGCTTGCTTCATCAAGCGGGATTGCGAACGGCTGTCTGCTTCCGCGATTTCGATCCAGCGATGGACCTCGCGGTTTTGCTCGGCAATCCGGTCCATCCCCCTCTTCGTCTCGGCCATACCCTGCACGCTCTCCAGAACATCCTGCCCTTCTTCCTGAAAGGCGGTCTCCACCTGCTCCACCAACTGTTCGATCTTCGCAATAATCCCGGTCGACCGCTCGACCGCTTCCTTGCTCTGGTCCGCCAGTTGGCGCACTTCCCGGGCAACCACCGCAAAGCCGCGGCCGCTCTCGCCTGCTCTAGCCGCCTCGATGGAGGCATTGAGCGCAAGAAGCGACGTGCGATTGACCACCTCATGGAGGAAACGGTTAACCTCCTGGAGCTCCAGCGTTCCCTGACTAAGCTCCACCATTCGTTCGTCTGCGGCCTGCTGCGAAGCTCGAAGCCGCTGCATGACCCGTTCCGTGTTCTCCAGCACCCGACATACGGAGTCGACCGACTCTTGGATGCTGGCACTCTCTTGATGGATCGAGGTCGAGGAACGTTGAATTTGCTCTGCGCTCGCAGCCGCTTCCTCAATCGTCTTCGAGGTTTCGCGGATTCCGTCCAGAACTTCCCGGCTTCGTTCCTGCAGGGTCTCCTCTGCCCGTGTGGAGGATTCCGCGATGTACGTCAACTGCCCGGAGGAAGCCTCCAGCTCTTCCATAATCGCATGCAGGCGGTCTGCCGCCACCTGAGCTTCGTTAACCAGATTGCGATAATACTCCGTGGATCCCTTTGCGTCGTTCGCCTTCTCTGAGCTTCCATTCTCAAACCACGTCCGCCATCTCGACACGAGGCCACCCGATTTCGTCATTTTTTTCACATTATAGCGCGGGCTGGCAGCTCATGGAAAGAACCATGTCATGTATTTTTCCATATCAAACCACAAAAAAGACGTCCGCTGCCTTGCGAACGCCTTTCCCGTTTCGTGTATACCAAGTCTGATCCAAGCATGGGCTCGCATCGCGAAGACTTATGGCGCTTCCGGGGCCGTCACCTCGGCGATTCCGTTTAACCGATCCAGCAACGCCTCAGTTACTCGCCCCTCTCCCCATCGAAGGATGGAGACCTGAACCTTCTTCTTGCCCCAACGCTCGTAGACTTGTTTCTTCGTTTCGAAGTAAAGGTCCAGCTTCTTTCCCTTAATGGCACTTCCCGTATCCGCCACCACTCCGTACCCGTATCCGGGAATATACAGAATCGTGCCGAGCGGGAATACCTTCGGGTCTGCCGCGACGGTGGAAAAGAGCGCTTTGCGCACCCGAACACCGGAAAATGTGATGCCGTATTCCGGATGTCCCGGTGACTTGCCTGTCGATTCTCGACCCGCGTAGTATCCGGTTGCCGTTACCTCTACCGCCTTGAAATGACGGGGCTCCAGGAAGGAAAACACGGCTTCCGTCGGATCTTCCCCTCTCGGCTCCGTCTGGGAAAGCCTCACCGGTGACGGCTTCACCACCACAGCGGATGCGAGCGGCGTTGCCGGACCCGCAGATGGCATCGACGTGACCGAAGGCTTGTGCCCGGCAGGCTCCGATAAGGCCTCGCTTTCCACCAAGGCCATTCCTCCGCATGCAAGCAGGAGGCCCATCGGAAGCCAGATGGCCCGAAGCTTCGAGCCGGCTAACATGGCATAAATCACCCTTTCCGATAACGGATCGGCCAGAAAGGCAGACGTTGTGCCCTTTCCTTTAGACCGATCCTCTCGGTAGGTTGCCCTGTTCAACCGGCTCTATTCGTGTACGTGAGATTATTCGCTGTCTCTGCTCTTGTTGCGGATATCGGCAAGAATCAGCGCGACGGTCTCATCGACGCTCTTCGCCCCGATGTCGCCTTCGCCCCGCTTGCGGATGGAGAAGGTGCCTTCCTCGGCTTCCTTTTCCCCAACGACGAGCATGTAGGGGATCTTTTCCAATTGGGCTTCGCGGATCTTGTAACCGAGCTTCTCGTTGCGGCCGTCATACTCGGCGCGAATGCCAGCGTCAAGCAGCTTCTCGGTGACTTCCTTCGCATAGGGCTCAAGCGCAGTCGTGACCGGCAGAATCTTGGCTTGCGTCGGTGCGAGCCACGTCGGAAGCGCTCCGGCGAAGTTCTCCAACAGGAACGCGGTCATGCGCTCCGCGGTGCTGATGATGCCGCGGTGAATGACCACCGGGCGGTGCTTCTGGCCGTCGTCGCCGACGTATTCCAGCTCGAAGCGCTCCGGCAGGAGGAAGTCGAGTTGGGCGGTGGACAGCGTTTCTTCCTTCTTGAGCGCCGTGCGGATCTGCACGTCCAGCTTCGGTCCGTAGAACGCGGCTTCGCCTTCGGCTTCATAATAAGGCAAGCCTAGCTCTTCCACGACTTCCTTCAGCATGCGCTGGGACATTTCCCACATTTCATCGTTCGGGAAGTACTTTTCCGTGTCCTTCGGGTCCCGGTAGGACAGGCGGAAACGGTAGTCCTTGATGCCAAAATCTTCATAGACCTGCTTGATCAGGTTGATAACGCGGGCGAATTCTTCCTTGATCTGATCCGGACGGCAGAAGATATGAGCGTCATTCAAGGTCATGGCGCGAACGCGGTGAAGGCCCGTGAGTGCCCCGGACATTTCGTAGCGGTGCATCGTGCCGAGCTCGGCGATCCGAAGCGGCAGGTCGCGGTAGCTGCGCATGTCGCTCTTGTACACCATCATGTGGTGAGGGCAGTTCATCGGGCGCAGGACGAGCTCTTCATTGTCGAGCACCATCTTCGGGAACATGTCTTCCTGGTAGTGCTCCCAGTGACCCGAGGTCTTGTACAACTCGACGTTGGCGAGCACCGGCGTATAGACGTGGCTGTAGCCGAGGCGCTCTTCGAGGTCAACGATGTAGCGTTCCATCGTGCGGCGAAGCTTCGCGCCGGCGGGAAGCCAAATCGGAAGCCCTTGGCCGACTTCGCGGGAGAAGGTGAAGATCTTCAGGTCGCGGCCGAGCTTGCGGTGGTCGCGCTTCTTGGCTTCTTCCAGAAGGTGCAGATGCTCGTCCAATTCGGCCTTCTTTGCAAAGGCCGTACCATAGATGCGCTGAAGCATCTTGTTCTTGGCGTCTCCGCGCCAGTAAGCGCCGGCTACGCTAAGCAGCTTGAAGGCTTTGATTCGGCCTGTTGAAGGCAAGTGAGGCCCGCGGCAAAGGTCAAAGAATTCACCTTGATCGTATATGCTGATGATCGAATCCTCGGGCAGATCGTTGATCAGCTCCACCTTAAGAGGATCGCCTTGCTGCTCGTAGATGCGCAGCGCTTGCTCGCGGGTCACTTCCCGGCGCGTAATCGGCAGGTTCTCCTTGATAATCTTGTCCATTTCCTTCTCGATCTTGTTCAGATCCTCCGACGAGATCGGAGTATCCAGGTCGATGTCGTAATAGAAGCCGTCCTCGATGACCGGTCCAACTCCCAGATGAACATTCGCTCCATACAAGCGCTTGATGGCCTGTGCCATCAAGTGGGCCGTGCTGTGGCGCATGATTTCCAGTCCGTCCGGGCTGTCCAGCGTCAAAATCTCGATGGCTGCATCCTCATGCAAAGCCTTGGTCAGGTCAACCGCCTTTCCGTTTACCTTCCCGCCAATGGCGTTCTTCTTCAGCCCCGAGCTGATCGACTCCGCGATCGTTTCCACCGTAACTCCGGCGGCATATTCGCGAACGGCTCCATCGGGCAGCGTGACGTGAATCAACATGTTCCGCTCTCCTCTTTCTGTGAGAAAATAAAAAACACGCATCGTCCCAAGGGACGAGTGCGTGTCGGACTCGTGGTTCCACCCTACTTCGACAGCGAAACTCCGGCGTGTGCGCGGTTGATCCAGCTGTCCTCTGGCATCCGGTATCGGGGATGATCCGGCGAGACATACTGGCGAAAGCCCGAGCAAAAACCTTCCCGGAACGTGCGCTTTCCTTCCCGCGGCTGCAAAGGGGTAAATCGACCACCAGCCGGAAGAAGCTTGCACCGAACGCTTCTCTCTCTGGACCGCGGGTACGGACGATTCGTGTCTTTGGTCAAAGCCGTCACTGGCTATCCCTTTCATTATAAGAAAGGAATCTGCCGGAAGTCAATTCCCTTCCATTCCTGGTTACTTGGCGATACCGTCGCAGAGGATCACCCGGTCCTCAAAGATTTGACGAATGGTTCGAATGACCTGTGTATCGGGAGCCTGGGTGTGGATGTAGATGCGTTCCGGGGCCATGGTGATCAGGCTGCTCACGATCAGATCCTCAAAGTTGAGCTCCTTTTCCAGCGTTTCGAAGGTGATGCCTCCCTCGGAACGAATCGGCTCCAGCGCTTCCAGCTTGTCGTCCAGCAGCTCAAATTCCGAGCCGCCCCTGTGCATCACATGAACAGAGGGCACCTTTACCTGCTGAATGTACACAAAATACTTCAACAGAGAGATGAACTCCTGGTATTGCTTATCCATTAAGTATTCATCAACCGCATAATCCACCGTATCCTTCAGCTCCGACCGATAAGAACCAAGGCGAAATGCCATGATCCCCTCCACATTCACGAAGCTGTTCTGATGAAGGCAAGCCTCAACCGTCTCGGATAACCCGCGAAAGTGACGGATGGCCTGCGCCTTTTTCCGGGCGGGTTCCTCGGATCCGGCTGACAGACGGCAAAAGCCGAGCAGCTTTTCCAGGTCCTGTTCGGCGGTATATCGGTATTCGCGCTGGACGATCTGCCGAAGCAGCGTCTCCTCTTCTTCCTCCATGATGTAGCGAGTGACGGCTCGCGCCAGCTCGCGACGGATTTTGCGGATGTCAGAGGAAGACCATTTGACATCGCCGATCCGGGAGCAACAAAACACCGTATGGTGCAAGTGATCTTCCTGATCCAAAGAAACAAGGAAGGACAGCGTTCCGATCTGCTCGTGCAGAAGATCCCGGAGCTTCTTCGCCTTGCCATCGGTACGGTTCATCAGCGTGATCCAAATTTGATCCAACGAGAAGCCCCCCTTACCGGTCCTTAGGACGTGCCGTTTAAGCACGCCGTGCTCTTGCGACACAGTAAAGTATATGGTCCGGCAGGTGGGGATATACAATCAAGTATTTGGCAGAGTCGGCTCAGCCGTTTTGCATCACAAAGTCCTTTTCCACGGCGGCATCGTCCTCGAAGGTGCGGACGATTTCGTAGCGAGTGTTGCGCTGTGCGGGGATTTTGCCTGCTTCGCGGATGAGAGACAGCGTGGAGCCGATGTTGACCTTATGAGTCGTTCCTGCGGCGGAGACCACGTTCTCCTCAATCATGGTACTACCAAAATCATTGCAGCCGTACGAGAGCGTGAGCTTCCCGATCTCCGGTCCCATCGTGACCCAGGAGGCTTGAAAGTTCGGGATGTTGTCCAGGTAAATCCGACTGATGGCGAGCGTCTTCAGGTACTCCTCCGGGGTCGCCTTCTCGGTCTTGCTCATGTTCGTGTTATCCGGCTGGAAAGTCCACGGAATGAAGGCGAGGAAGCCCTCTGTCGGATGCCCGGCAGCCTGAGTCCGGTCCTGCGCCGACCGAATGCGGTCGAGGTGAAGCACGCGCTCCTCCAGCGTTTCCCCGAAGCCGATGACCATCGTACCGGTCGTGTTCATGCCGACGGAATGCGCGGTCTCCATGACCTGCATCCAGTCCTTCCACGAGCCCTTCTTGCGGCTGATCTTGCTGCGGGTTCGATCGTCAAGAATCTCTGCGCCGCCTCCCGGTAAGGAATCGAGTCCGGCTTCATGCAGTTGGCGAACGACTTCCTCCAGAGACAAACCGCCCGAAACCTCCTGCATCTTCAAGATCTCGGCAGGCGAGAAGGAGTGCATGGTAATGGAAGGAAACCGCTGCTTGATGCCGCGGAGGAGGTCCAGGTAATAAGAGAACGGAAGGTCGGGATTGGTGCCGCCCTGCATGAGAATCTCCGTTCCGCCGACGTCGATCGTCTCCTGAATCTTGCGGAAGATGGTCTCGTCCGACAGGACATAACCCTCTGGCGAACCCGGTGCCCGATAGAAGGCGCAGAACCGGCAATACGTATCGCAAATGTTGGTGTAGTTCACGTTGCGGCCGATGACAAAGGTCGTCACCGGGTCGGGATGCCATTTTTGCATGATGCGGTTGGCGGTGTCCCCCAGTTTCTCGATTTCATCCGATTCAAAGAGGGCGATTCCGTCCTCTACCGTGAGTCGGTGTCCGAGCAAAGCCTTGGCCAAAATCGAATCGATGGCGCTCACCCGGTTCTCTCCCCTTTCCTAACAAGTGGTGTGTCAAAAATGTGACGTATGCTTCTATGGTAGCACAGACCCTGTCTCCCGTCGAACCGAACGCCCCAGCCTGACAGGCGGACGTAAGCCTGCGCGTAAGCAAAAAAGAAGCCACTCGGGCTTCTCTGGATGATTCGGATTACAGGCAGCTCGCTTCGCGGAGCTGAATGATCTTCTCCTTCACGCTGGCGAAATGAGCGCCGTATTCAAACTGAACCGGCTGCGGTCGCGAGAAGAAATACCCTTGGCCCATATGAACGCGATTGCGGCAGAGGACATTCGCCTCCTCCTCGCGTTCGACCCCCTCGGCAATGACCTTGCATTTGATGGATTCCGCCATCTGCAGGAGCGCTTGAAGCATAGACTGCTTGATAAGCGTCTGGTCGATGTCGCGAATCACGGACTTGTCGATCTTGATGATATCTGGTGTCAGCTCCGAAATCGTCTGCAAGCTGGCGTAGCCTGCTCCGGCATCATCGATCGCAAAGCGAAAGCCGTGTGCCCGGTAGCGAGCCAATATCTGCGACATGTGTGAGAAGTCCGTGATCGAATGGCGCTCCGTAATTTCGAGCACGATTTGGCTGGGCTCGACATTTGGATAATCCTTCAGCCATTCCAGCATTTTGTCAAGCAAGGAGGGCTGGGAGAGTGTCACCGGCGTGATGTTGATGAACACCTGCTCCTGAATGCCCTTGCGGGCGATCTCCTGAAACGCCTTGCGGATAACCAACCATTCCATGGGAATGAGGAGACCCGCCTGTTGGGCGAAGTCAAACAGCTCCGTGGGCATATGGAAGGGAGTGTGCTTAGGCCCGCGGGTCAATACCTCCCAGCCGAGCACATCCCCGCTCTCCAGGCTCAAGATCGGCTGTGTCAGCACCGAGATCGATTCCTCATTCAAGATGCCGACCATCTCCTGCCGGTAGCGGGCAAAATGCATCGGCAAGCGGCCCTCGGCAAGCGCTTGAGCATAATGAACGGCAGAACGGACAGCCGCCTCTGTGCAGAGCGGGTATTTCTCAATGGGGCAGCAGGAGGACGTGAGGCGAAACGGAACGGCCCTGGACGTCTCCGCCCAACTGGCAATCATGCCCTCCAGACGCTTTTGGACAACCGCCAGTCCATGCTCCAGCTGATCGACCGCGAGGGGCTCGGAGAAGCGAAGGAAGATTCCATAGCCCATATCGAGCCGCTTCACTCCCAGAACATGCTTCTCCTCAAAGGCAGTGGACAGCGCAGTGACAAAGGCGCGGCGAAGCTGTTTCCTCTGAGCAGGCGTGTAGTGAATGGGGGCTGAATCGGGATTGGGCCTGGCCAAATAAAGCAGGGCGCAGGATTCGCCCTTTTGCCTCGCCGCATGCAGCGAAGAGAATACGGGATCGCGAAGCACAAAATCAGGAGGCAGGTATTTCAATTTTCTCGAAGGCAGAGGCAAGCGGAGCAGCATATCCAAGGTGTCTTTCCAAGTGCGGTAACGAAATGCGTCCATGTGGTCCTCCTAGGGCGTGTCTTCCAGGCACGTCACTCTCCAGGCTTTCAATCATCCCGATCGTATTGGCCTATTTTACCATAGGAACCGCACGTCCGACAGGCCCAATCTTGACGAAACGCATAATTATGCACCGCCATGCATTTCAATAAAAACGCCTTATTTCCGACTGGAAATAAGGCGAATTCAACCCCGAGAACGAAGCGGGGGCTTATCCCTCCAACGCTTGCTCCAAATCTGCAATCAAATCATCGATGTCCTCCAGGCCGACAGAGTACCGGAGGAGCCCGTCTCCGATGCCGCGCGCATGCCGAACGTCCTTCGGCATCGCTGCATGCGACATCAGCGCCGGGTAGGAGAGGATGCTCTCCACCGCTCCCAGGCTCACAGCCACAAGCGGCAAGCGCACCTTGTCGAGCACCTTCCGGGCGGCCTCTCCGCTTCCCGTATCGAAGCAAACCACTGCGCCATAACCGCTGGACTGCCGCTCGTGAATCTCGCGGCCCGGGTGGTCTTCCAGCCCGGGGTAGTAGACACGCTCGATCTCCGGGCGAGTCACAAGCCATTCGGCCAGCTTGCGCGCGCTCTTCTCGGAATGTTCCATCCGCGCCTGCAGCGTCTTCATGCCGCGCATGAGAAGCCAGCTGTCCTGCACGCCGAGCACAGAGCCCAGGCTGTTCTGGAGCATCTTCAGCCGCCGCCCGAGGCTTTCGTTCGCCGCCACCGCGAGACCCGCCAGCACGTCGCTATGCCCGCCAAGGAACTTCGTGGCGCTGTGCAGAACCACGTCCACGCCGAGCTCAATCGGCCGCTGATGGTACGGCGTCATGAACGTGTTGTCGAGGAGCGTGAGCAGGTCATGCTCCTTCGCCCAGTTCGTAATCGCCGCCACATCCGTAATCTTGAGCGTGGGGTTCGAAGGCGTCTCCATGAAGACCGCCTTCGTGTTGCCTTGGATCGCGGCCTTCACCTCCTCCAGGTCGGTCATGTCCACGAACGTGGTTTCGATACCGAGCCGCTTGGCGATGACCGTAAGGAAACGATAGGTTCCACCGTACACATCCTCGGTACAGATGAGGTGGTCGCCGGCCGACAGCAGCAGGAAGGCGGTGGAGATGGCCGACATGCCGGAAGAGAAGGCGAAGCCGCGCACACCGCCTTCCAGCTTGGCGATGTAGTCTTCCAGAGCCTGGCGAGTCGGATTTCCTGAGCGGGAGTAGTCATACTCCGGCGGTTCCTCGAGGGAAAAGTGGTGGAAGGTCGACGCCTGATAGATCGGGACGCTGGAAGCGCCGGTCGTCTTGTCCACCTCCGCCCCGAAATGAATGAGACGGGTGGCGAACTGGTCCTTGCGTTTCGGAGCGTCTTCGGATTCTGTCCGGACGGGCTGGCTCATGATGGCGACTCTCCCTTCGCTTTCGTTTCCTGATCGGCCTGTGCGAACGCCTGGTCCAGATCGGCGATCAAGTCATCGACATGCTCGATGCCGACGGAGAAGCGCAGCAGGCGGTCGTCGACGCCGACACGGAGGCGAATCTCCTCCGGGATGTCTGCATGCGTTTGTACCGTGGGGTACGTCAGAAGCGATTCAACGCCGCCCAGGCTTTCCGCGAACGCGATCAGCTTCAGGTGGCGGAGGATCGGCTCCACGAGCACCGCGTCCTTCACCTTGAAGGAGAAAATGCCCGTGTTGCCGGAAGCCTGCGCCTTCTGAACATCGTGACCCGGATGCTCGGGCAGCCCGGGATGGTACACATTCGAGACCAGCGGATGCTTCAACAGATGGTTTGCGATGGCGAGCGCGTTCGATTCGTGACGCTCCATGCGCAGAGCGAGCGTCTTCATGCCGCGCATGAGCAGGTACGAATCCTGAGGCCCCAGCACCGCGCCGTACGAGTTGTGCAGGAAGCCCATCCGCTCAGACAGTTCCTTGCCCTTTGTCACGATGAGACCGGCGAGGACATCATTGTGACCACCCAGGTATTTCGTCGCGCTGTGCACGACAATATCGCAACCGAGAGCCAGCGGACGCTGGAAGAAGGGAGTGAGCAGCGTGTTGTCCACGATGGTGAGAAGCCCGTGTTTTCGCGCCCATGCGCTCACCTTGGCGAGGTCGGTCACCATCATCAGCGGGTTGGTCGGCGTCTCGATCAAGACGGCCTTCGTGGAGGAACATCGGCTCTCTTCAAGAGCATCCAGGTCGTTCGTGTCCACGTAGCTGGCGGTTACGCCGAAACGAGTCATGATCTGCTCGATGAGCCGGAAGGTCCCGCCGTACAGATCGAGCGACACGAGAAGATGATCACCCTGCTGGAAGAGGGCGAAGACCGTCGTGAGCGCTGCCATACCGGAGCTGGTGGCAAATCCGGCATCCCCTTCCTCCAGCTCCGCCGCAGCTTGCTCCAGCACGGAGCGGGTCGGGCTCTTGGTTCGGGCATAATCGAACCCGGTGCTTTGTCCGAGGCGGGGGTGACGAAAGGCGGTGGCTAGGTAGATCGGGTAATTGACGGCCCCCGTAACCGGCTCCTGAACCGAACCGATCTGGGCGAGGCGGCTTTCGATTTTCATGGACGGTCTCCTCCTATATGCTCCAGTCGTAAGGCGTTTCTTGGTACACGTAATAGTTCAGCCAATTCAAGAACAACAGGTTGGCGTGCCCTCTCCATAGCGTGATCGGGTCACGGCTGGGGTCATCGTTCGGGTAGTAGTTTTTCGGAATCTGAACGTCCATCCCCTTGGCGGCATCTCGGTCGTATTCCCATTTCAGCGTCAGCGGATCATATTCAGAATGGCCCGTAACGAAGATTTCACGTCCGTTGTTCGCGGAGACCAGGTAGACCCCCGATTCTTCGGATTCCGATAGAATCTCCAATTGCTGCACCTGCTCGATGTCCTCGCGGCGAACCTCCGTATGGCGGGACTGCGGGACATAGAACCAATCATCGAAGCCGCGCAGGAGCTTTACGTTGCGTCGGGTGATCGTGTGCGGGAACACGCCGAACATCTTTTCCGGAAGGGGGTGCTTGGGTACGCCAAAGTGGTGATAGAGGCCCGCCTGCGCCGCCCAACAGATGTAGAGGGTTGACGTGACGTGACTCCTCGCCCAATCCATGATCTCCTTCAGCTCATCCCAGTAGTTGACCTCTTCAAAATCCAAGGTTTCCACCGGCGCTCCCGTGATGATCATCCCGTCGAAGTAGCGGTGGCGAATGTCCTCAAAGGTTTTGTAAAAGGCTTCAAGATGCTCGGTCGAGGTGTTCTTGGATTGATGGGTCTTCGGGTGCAGCAGAACGGCATCGACTTGAAGCGAAGTATTGCCGAGGAGGCGAAGCAATTGGGTCTCGGTCGTCTCCTTGTTCGGCATCAGATTCAAGATGACAATCTTCAGGGGACGGATGTCTTGATGGAAAGCCCGAGTCTCATCCATAACAAAAATGTTTTCCCCGTTGAGGATTTCCTTCGCGGGCAGATGATCGGGTACTTTAATCGGCACTTGCTTCACTCCTCCTTTGGTATAAAAAAGGGCCTTTCTCCATAGAGAAAGGCCGCTTGGTCACAAAAAATGTGGGCGTATCCTCTCTCATCTCTCAGATCCACGCAGCTTGCGCGTCCTGCAAGAATTAGCACCGTGCGTCCCTTCGCTTCACGCGTCAGGTTGCCGGTTGCCGGGTGTCATCGGGCTAGTCCCTCCACCTACTCTTGATAAGAGCAACGTTCGATATGCAATTGTCCTAAAAATTACTCTAACTGTACTGAAAAATGCACCGCCCGTCAAGGGGATTTACCGAGGCCTTTCCTTGGAATTTTCTTGAAAAGGACATCAGGACCCTACCGCCCGATTCATACCGCGGATGACATCCGCATACCGTACGGCCGTGCGCTGAAACATACGCAGCTTCGCCTCATCGCTGACGATCGCCCGGCGTCGGAACACATCGCAGCCTCCCGCTTCCACTTCATCCAGAATCGCTGCATAGAATGCAGCAGCCAGCTCGACCGCCATCCCGCTCGCCGGCGGGTACGTATCCACGTTAGCCAAGCCTTCGCGGAACCAACGGAGGGCCGTCTGCTTGAGCTCTTGCAGCATGGCGACGAATGCATCGTTCACGATGCCCTCCTCCAGCTCCTGTTCCGAATACCCGTGCCTCGCCAACAGCTCCAGCGGAAGATAGCGCCGTCCGCGTTCCCTATCTTCTCCAACATCCCGGATGATGTTGACGATCTGCATTCCCTTTCCAAGGGCAATTCCCGCTATGCGGGCTTCCTCTGTATCATCCTCGCGCAGCACCGGCAAGAGCATCTCCCCAACCGTTCCGGCAACGAGGTAGCAGTACTCCTCCAATTGCTCCATCGTCTCGTAATGGGTAAACGAGAGGTCGCGAAGCTGTCCCTCCATTTGCGCCAGAAACGGCTCGGGCTTCAGATGCGGGAAGGTGGCGAAGAGCCAACGCAACACCGGCCATATGAAATGTCCCTCCGCCTGCTCCAGTGATAGGAAAAGGGAGCGCAGCTCATGGATGCTGTATGGAGACTTCTCCGGCTCGTCCACGCTGTCATCGATCAGGCGGCAAAACGCATAGATGACGTGCACCGCCTGCTTGTTCGGGCTGGGAAGACCGTCGAAGGCTCGATAAAACGACGAGGAACCGACGCGAATCATCTCCTCACACTTGTACAGGACGTGCATGGGCAATCTCGGTTCGTTCATGATTTCATCTCCTTTAGCATCTGGTTGACGGCCAGGCGGGCTCCCTGCATCACGATGGGAATGCCCCCGCCTGGGTGAACGGACGCGCCTGCGGCATAAAGATTCTCAATTGCATATGGCTTCGGCTGAGGGCGAAAGACCCCCGATTGTGTCAGGACAGGAGCAATGCCGAAGCTCCCGCCCCCATACAGCCCCTCTCGCAGGGCATCGGCCGGTGTGCGCAGCTTCTTCCAGACGAGGCTGTCGCGAAGGCCTTCAAAGCCGCGCTTCTCCGCATCGGCCAACACGCGCTCCGCGAGCCTCTCCGCTTCCCCCTCCCAACGAATGCCCTCGGTCGGAACGGGGATCAGGAAGTAGAGGACGCTCTCACCGGGAGGAGCCGCGCTTTCATCAAGCTGAACCGGGTTGAAGACGTAGTACGAAGGGTCCGACGGGATTTCACCGCGATCAAATACGTGCTGCAAGCTTTTATGAAGACTCTCCGGCAAGAAAAACTGATGCGTCAACGAGTCCGGCCAGCGCTTCCGAGCCCCTGCAAAAATGAGCAGGCAGCCGGAGGACGGCTGGTAGCGCGGCTTACGCCGCCATGAGGCTCGGGTATCCCGGCTTTCGCTCCCTCCGCTCCGCCGCTCCCGTTCAGCCAGCGCATGATGCGGCAGAAGCCCTTCCAGGTTCGGGAAATCTCCATTGTAGAGGACAGCATCTGTCCGATGCTCCTTCCCTCCGATGACGACTCCCTTGCAGCTCCCCTTCTCTACGATCAGGGACTCCACTTCCGTTCCCGTGTGGATCGTTACCCCGCGCCGCTTGAGTTCCTCTGCCATCCGAAGCGGAAGCTGTCCATACCCTCCCTTCAGCATCCACACCCCAAACGCATGCTCGGCATAGGGGAGCAGTGAATAGATGCCGGGCGTGCGGAAGGGGGCTCCGCCAATGTAGAGGCTCTGGAGCGAATAGGCATCCTTCAGCTCCTCGCTGCGGAAGTAACCGCCGATCACACCCCGCAGGCTGCGGTACGCCTTCATCTTCGCCAGCAGCAGGAGGGTTGCCGGATGGAAGAAGTCCCTCTTGGCCTCAAACGAGCGCCCCAAAATGGCCTTTTGCCCTTGAGGAAAGAGAGGGGCCAACTCACGCATGAAGCGCAAGAACCCGGCCCCCTCACCGGGGAAGCTGCGCTCAATCTCCGCCGCTTGCGCCTCGTTGTCCTTCACCTTGGTCAACGTTCGCCCGCTGCGAAAGTGAAGGCGGTAGAGCGGGTCGCAGCGAAGGAGCTCAAGCTGCTCCCGAGGGAAGCCGCCTTCTTCCAGAATATCGAGCAGCATGTCAGGCAGCAGCACGATGGTAGGCCCTTGGTCAATCCGGTAGGGCCCCTCTTCTTCGAAGATCGCCCGGCCCCCGATGCGGTCCATCCGCTCGTAGATCGTGACCTTCACTCCTCGCTCCGTGAGCAGCAGGGCCGAAGTCAGCCCGCCGATTCCGCTGCCGACAATGGCCGCATGCTTGCTCATACGGATACCCCGCTTCCCGCCATGCTCGCCGATACGAACTGCGGCCGTTCTCCCCGATCATGCGCCTGCAGCAGCTGCGCGCTGATCTTGGCGGATTCGAAGATGGTCGGCAAGCCGCTGCCAGGGTGCGTCCCTCCGCCGACCAGCCAAACACCGCGTACGTCCTCGAAGGTATTGTGAGGGCGGAGAGCCATCATCTGGCCGAGGTTATGCGCCAGGTTGAACGTCGCTCCGTTGTGGACATCCAGCTTGTTCGCCCAGTCAAGTGGAGAGAAATACTGCTTCTCCTCGATACGGTCAGCGAGCCCCGCGAGAGCCGGAATGCGCTCCAGCTTCTCCATCATCAAGGCTTGAATCCGCCCCTCTTCCTCCGTCCAATCGATGCCCGAGAGGAGATTCGGCACGGGCATCAGCACGTACAAGGAGGTTTTGCCTTGCGGGGCTAGCGTCGGATCCAGGACGGAAGGATTATGAATATACAGGGAGGGGTCCAGGGACAGCTTCCCTTGCTTCGAAATCTCTTCGACATTACGTCGATAATCCTCCGCAAAGTGAACCGAGTGGTGGGCCAGGTCAACCGGGCCATCCACCCCGAGATAGAGCATCGCGGTCGATAGGGAATAGCGTTTCTTCGCCAGCTTCTCCGGCGTGTATTTACGCAATATCCCCGGTTCGAACAAGTGGGTCATGGCGGAGCCGAAATCCGCTCCGATCACCACATAATCCGCCTCCACCTTCTCCCCATTCTCCAGAAGAAGGCCCTCCGCGCGTCCATCCTTCACCAGCACCCTCTTCACCCCGCAGCCGGTATGAATGGCTCCGCCATACTCCTTCGTAATGGCAGCCATCGCCGTGAAAATCTGATTCACGCCCCCGACGGGATGATACAAACCATAGCGGTGCTCCATAAAGGAGAGGATTGTGAAGGTTCCCGGGCATTCCCAAGCAGACATGCCGAGGTACTTGGCCTGGAACGTAAAAGCGAAACGAAGGCGTTCATCCTCAAAATAGTTCGACAGCCGGTTGTAGACGGTGTCCAGCACATTCAGCTTCGGAAGTGCGTGGAATACGTCTTTTTTCAGATAGTCGCCAAAGGTTTGGAACGGACGCTGCAAAAGCGGGGTAACCCGGTCCAGCTTCTCCTGCTCTTCCTTCATAAAGCGCCGATAACCGGCTCCATTGCCGGGAAACAGCCGCTCGATCTGAGCGTACGTCTGGTCTTCGTCTGTAGAGGGGGTGAAAACCGTATCTCCAAAATGCAAGGAATAGAGCGGGTCAAGCTTCTTCATCGTCACATAATCATCCAGAGAGCGTCCGGCACGAGCAAACAGCTCCTCCAGAAGATGAGGCATCATGAGAAAGGTCGCACCTCGATCAAACCGGTACTCCCCCAGCCGAAGCTCGCTGGAGCGTCCTCCTAGTACAGACTGCTTCTCATACACATCAACTCGATAGCCTTGGGCCGCCAGCAGCATGGCAGCGGCCAGACCGCCGGGTCCGGCTCCGATCACCGCCACCTTAGGCGCTTTTCTGTCCGTCATGTCCTTACCCTCCTAAGCCACTCAAATCAAGATGTCCAACATTATACAAAAACGATACAAACATGATACAGCTATCATACTATAAATTATACTTGAAAGTAAATATTCTTGACTCAAGGACAATCGAATGTCGCTTTCCAAATAAAAACAGACCCTCCGAAACGGCGTTAGCCGCCGACGGTGGGTCTGTTTCTCATCCTGCTCAAAGGCAAGGTATTCCTTCTTCAATCGCTATCAAGAGCTCATTCGAGAAAGAAATTGATCGTACCATTCTTCCCACTTCGCGGTCTGGCCGCCGAGCACGGTATCGGCAACGGAGGAGCCACCCGGCTTTTCATAGGCTCTGCCGCCCACGATAAAAGTAAGCTGCGGGTGCAGGCTGCGAATGCGCTGAATCAGCGCCTCGCTCTTGCCTCGCAGAGAAGAATCCGTCACCGAAAGGCATACGCAGCCGATGCCGCTATGCTTGTCCAGCATGGAGATGACACCTTCCTCCGGGACATTCGGCCCCAGGTAGTGCACCTCCGCTCCGCGCTTGCGAAGGAAGAGGGCGAAGAGCAGCAGCCCCACTTGATGATGCTCACCCGCCGGACAGAAGGCGAGAACCTTCGGAAGATGAGCATAGACGGGGAAGGCATGGAAAAACTGATAGAAGCGGTTTGAAATCATGTGGGTCATATAGTGCTCCTGCGCAACCGTGGCCCTTCCCGCTTCCCACTCGTCGCCCACCTGCACCAGAATAGGCACGAGCACGTGATGTACCATCTCTTCAAACGGATAGAGCGAGAATCCGAAATCCATCAGGGCATTCGCCCGTTCCCCCTGAAAGTCGAACAAGGCTTCATAGATCTGGCTGGTCAGCTTGCCGAACACATCCTGCGGTCCGTCACCCTCCAGCGAGACTCGGCTGCGCGTCTCCTGCGCCTTGCGGTCCTTAAGCAGACGGACGGCATGTGAGATGCTGATGCCTTGCTGCTCCGTCTGGTCCTTCAACCAGCGCAGATCCTCGACATCCTCCCGGCTGTACAGCCGATAACCGGATTCGGTCCGCTCCGGAACAACAGCCTGGTATCGGTTCTCCCACGCGCGCAAGGTTACGGAGGGAATCTCCAGCATCTCCACAACCTGTTTGATGGAATACACGATCAAGCCCACTTCCTTTCCGATCGGACGTATCCGTCAATCCTTAACATTATACAGCACATTGTACACCCATTATACATAACGAGCATCTTAACCGGCAATATGGCGCCTTGGCCCCTTTTCCCGCCTGAAAAAAATCAAATCCGGGCCGTCTGCTATCTTGAAGTCCGCCAATGGCCAAGGTATACTGAACAAGTTAGAGCGTACGCCCCTCGGTTCACGGGGCTATTCGTACGTTCTCCCGAGTCAAAACCTATCTTACGACCAGAAATGGGGTGCAGGCGAATGGACGGAGACCGACCTAGGAGTAGAACCGTGACGATTGACCATCCTAACTTACAAACAGCCGGTGTCCGCACATGTCGCTCTTGATCCCTGCAAACGAGCCTGTGCGTCGGCTGTTTCTTCTCGTGTGTCCATTGCAGGAGAGAAGGAGAGTGAACAGCCATGAAAGCACGCCTGGTGCAAAATGGTGTATTTACGCTGATGGAGAATGCAGCGGATTGCGTGACCGCTCCAGAAAGCGGTTTTTACTGGATCGATGCCGAGGTAGAGGACCTGGAGATTCTTCAGCCTTTGTTTCACCTGCACGATCTGGCCGTCGAGGACTGCATGACGGAAGAAGAGCAGCGGCCTAAGCTGGAAATCTATGACGGCCATTATTTTGTCGTCATCAACAGCATCCGGTTTGACGACGAGGAAATTTTCCTCCGTGCCTTGAACGTCTTTCTCGGACGTCACTATATCATCACCGTTACGAAACAGAAGATCAACGAGCTTCGCAAGCTGAAGCCGATTCTGTGGGAGGAGGAGGTCAACTCCCCCGACCGCTTCCTGTATCACCTCATCGACCTTGTGGTTGACAACTACTTCCTGGTTGGAGACCGGATCGAAGACCGGATCGAGAGCTTGGAAGAGCAGATTCTCATGAACACGAAGAAGACTCACTTGAATGAGATCATCGGGCTTCGAAGTGAGATTCTGTGGCTGAAACGGGTGCTGGGTCCGCAAAAGGAACTTATCGCCGCCCTCAACAAGAAAGAACTCAAGCTGATCGACAACCAGCTGCAAAAGTACTTCGGCGACATCTATGAGAATGCCGTCAAGATCGCCGATACGTTTGATACGTTCCGCGATTTGATGGGAAACTTGCGAGAAGCCTACCAGTCAAGCGTAGCCAACCGCGCAAACGAAATCATGCGCGTGTTCACGGCCCTGACCACGATCTTCATGCCGCTCACGTTTATTACCGGGATCTACGGAATGAACTTCCAATTTCTTCCCCTGATCAATGTTCCCGGCGGTGAATACTTCGTTCTCGGAGGTATGCTCCTGCTCGGCGCCCTCATGCTCTACTTTTTCCGCAAGAAAGATTGGTTGTGAGGGATGACTAACCCTACCCAAGCCTTGAAACCCGATCAAGATCCCATACGAAAGCCCGTCTTGCCTCACGATCCGGAATGACACCGGACGAAGGCAGAGACGGGCTTTCCATTTTCTATCGCTCCCTTATGCCTGAGCGGTGACGGGTGACAGCAATTCCCTCCCCTCGACGGCCTTGCGGCGATAATGCAGGCGGTACAAGCGCAGCCATTCGTAAGCCCGGTCAACTTCCCGGTCTCCTGGCTTGCCGTCCGGGAGAAGCCGCGTCACGACCGGTCGCAAGTAGCGATCCCCCAGTTCACAGAAGAGCTTGTCGGCGTGTTCCCTCTCTTCCGGGGTGATCCGGTCGAGTTCCGCGTCCACCAGCGGCGAGATGTCGTACCCGTCCCGTTCCATCAGTTCCAGAGTGGCAAGCAGATCCTTGCGCCCCATCTTCAGCTCCTTGGCCAACTGCCCCAAGCCGCAGCCCTGGGTGATCTTCTCCAGCAGCAGCTTGCGTGTCTCCAGCTTGTCCGCTTGCTGCCGCGACCGCTCCTTCTCCGTCTGCGACTGCCAGGCAGCGAAGTCCTCCGCAGGAATGGCGGCCGCGACCCAATCGAGCGGAAACGGAGTCTCGCGCGGATATTCCCTCGTAATAGCAAGAATGGCCTCACCATAGGCCGCGAGACGGCTTTGTCCGATCCCCGGGATTTGCGCAAGCTCCTCCTCCGTATGCGGAAGGAAGGTCGCGATCATCTGAAGGATGCGGTTCGAGGCAAGAATGTAGGCAGACTTGCTCTCCTGCCGAGCCTGTTCCTTGCGCCATAAGCGAAGCTGCTCGAAGGCATCGGCGTGGTAGTGACTCTCGCTGTAGCAGTAGAAGAGTTGAACCCGGCGGCTGACCATGAAGGACCGTTCCTCCACCTTGGTGTCGATCAGCGGTGCATACCCCTCCGCCAGCTTGCTTTTGACGCCCATGCGGAACGCCTCCATCATGCACGCCCAATTGTCTCCCTCGAACCAGAGCTCTTCCTTCCTCTCCTCCGGCTCCTGCCCTTGCCCCTGCTCCTGGCTCATCCAGGAAATCCGCCAATTCCCCTCCTCATCCGCAATGCTGACCCTCGCCCATTCGTCCTTGCCTTCCTGCTTGCGTTCAAAGCTGTTTAAGAAAACCAAACTCATGCAGACACCTCCCAGATTCATGGAATAAGCGTGAGATCCCCACGCTCGAATCGGAACGCAAAAAAGCACCTCCGCTGCTTGATGCAGCGAGAGGTGCTTCCTCCGTACGCGATTTATCCTCATCTTACCATTAAGACCACACGCTTACAAGCGCTATTCGGCTTGTCAAATCTTCAGGATTCCGCCCATGCTTGCGTTCGTAACAAGCTTCGAGTAACGGGCCAAGTACCCCGACTTGATCTTCGGCTCAAAGCCCTTCCATTCCGCCTTCCGGCGGGCGAACTCCTCGTCGCTCACCTTCAGCTCGATGCGGCGTTCGATCAAGTCGAGCTCGATGATGTCGCCATCGTGCACGAAGGCGATCGGCCCGCCCTCTGCGGCTTCCGGCGAGATATGCCCGATGCTGATCCCGCGGGAAGCGCCGGAGAAGCGGCCGTCCGTGATCAGCCCGACCTTCGCGCCAAGCCCCATGCCGACAATCTGCGATGTGGGCGCCAGCATCTCGGGCATCCCCGGCCCGCCCTTCGGCCCTTCGTAACGGATGACGACGACATGGCCTTCCTTGACCTTGCCTCCGGCAATGCCGGCGAGTGCCTCGTCCTGCGAATCAAAGCAGATGGCCGGGCCGACATGCTTGCCGCCAACGGAGGGATCTACGGCGCCGACCTTGATGATGCTGCCCTCCGGCGCCAGGTTGCCGAACAGGACGGCAAGGCCTCCCCGCTCGCTGTGCGGGTTCGTGAGCGGGTGGATGACATCCTCATCCAGAATTTCGCAGCCTTCCACGTTCTCGGCCAGCGTCTTGCCGGTGACGGTGATGCGTTCCCCGTTCAACGCTCCCGGCTTCTTCAGCAGCTCATGAATGACGGCGCTCACGCCCCCGGCACGGTGCACATCCTCGATGTGGTAATCCGAAGCCGGAGCAATCTTGGCGAGGTGCGGCACGCGATTGGCGATCTCGTTAATCCGCTCGATCGAATACTCGACACCTGCCTCGGCGGCGATTGCCAGCGTATGCAGCACCGTGTTGGTCGAGCCGCCCATGGCCATATCAAGCGCGAAGGCATTGTCGATGGTCTCCTGCGTCACGATATCGCGCGGTTTGAGATCGAGCTTGATCAGCTCCATCAGCTGACGAGCGGACCGCTTCACAAATTCGCGGCGTTCATCCGACACCGCCAAAATCGTGCCGTTGCCCGGCAGGGCAAGTCCCATCACCTCGGCCAGGCAGTTCATCGAGTTGGCCGTGAACATGCCCGAACAGGAGCCGCAGGTCGGACAGCCGTATTGCTCCAGCTCATAGAGGCTGTTCTCGTCGATGTGGCCGGCTTGAAAAGCTCCAACACCCTCAAAGACAGACGTGAGCGACAAGGCGCGGCCTTTGCTGTCGCGGCCGGCCTTCATCGGTCCGCCGCTCACCATAATCGTCGGGATGTTGACGCGCATGGCGCCCATGATCATCCCCGGCGTAATTTTGTCGCAGTTCGGGATGCAGACCATCCCGTCAAACCAGTGCGCGTTGACGACCGTTTCCACCGAATCCGCGATGATTTCCCGGCTCGGCAAGGAGTAGCGCATGCCGATATGTCCCATGGCAATGCCGTCATCGACGCCGATTGTATTGAATTCGAACGGAACGCCTCCGGCTTCGCGGATGGCTTCCTTAACCAGCTTGCCGAATTCTTGAAGATGCACGTGTCCGGGTACAATATCGATATAAGAATTGCAGACCGCAATGAACGGCTTGCCGAAGTCCTCTTCTTTGACGCCTGCTGCTCGCAAGAGGCTGCGGTGGGGGGCGCGGTCAAATCCTTTGGTGATCATGTCGCTGCGTTTTTTGGATGCTGCCATTGTCGTTTTCCGCCTCCTGGTGGTGATCATTTTTTCAATTCTACCATGTTTCCCTGCCGTTAGCATGCAGAGAGAAGGCTCATGTCAAAAGCAATTTTCAATCTGCAGCATAAAAGCCTTCTATCGCATGCTCTCTGCACCCCATACAAAAAATGAAACGAAAGCGGGAGGTGAGCCGTATTGGTGTCTTAAAGCTTTTTTTATTTTACATTACGCTGGAGGTGAATCCCCTTTCGAGGGGAAACGGTTGGACATTGGCCTAGTCATGAATTTGGTATTGGTTGCTCTGTTGGTTTTGCTAACGGCCTTTTTTGTAGGCGCAGAATTTGCCGTCATTAAGGTCAGGATTTCCCGAATCGATCAATTGATTACGGAAGGAAACAAAAGCGCTGTTGCGGCAAAAAGGGTAGTGGAAAGACTGGATTACTACCTGTCAGCATGTCAGTTGGGGATTACGGTGACCGCGCTCGGACTCGGCGCGCTGGGGGAACCCACGATTGAGAAGATGCTGCATCCTGTCTTTAATCAGATCGGCATTCCGGAGTCATTCGCTACTCCAATCTCCTACATTTTGGCTTTGTCGCTCATGACCTTTCTCCATGTGGTCCTGGGGGAAATGGCCCCCAAAACGATGGCGATTCAATTTGCCGAGCGGATGACGCTCTTGCTCGCACCGCCTCTCGTCTGGTTCGGGAAGGTGACCTCTCCCTTCATCTGGCTGCTGAACGGATCGGCCCAACTGTTCCTTCGCATGTTCGGGGTAAAACCCGCAGGCCATGAACAAGCCCACTCCGAGGAAGAACTGAAGATCATCATGACGCAAAGCTTTCAGAGCGGCGAGATCAATCAAACTGAGCTTTCGTATATGCAGAATATCTTTGCCTTTGACGAACGGGTAGCCCGCGATGTAATGGTACCGCGCCGGCAGATCACAACCTTAAGTGAAACGATGAGCCGGGAGGAAATCCTCCAGGCGATCGACAGCCTTCGCTATACCCGCTATCCCATCACCGAGAATGGGGACAAGGACTCGCTCATCGGCTACATGAATGCGAAGGAGTACATGACCAACGTCTTGATGGGCCGCGGGTACTCCCTTCGAGACCATGCTCACCCGATGGAGGTTGTCTTCGAAACAACTCCTTTGCAGAATGTTCTTCATCAAATGCAAAAGAGAAGCGTTCACATGGCCGCCGTCATCGACGAATACGGAGGAACCGCCGGGATCATCACCATGGAGGATATTCTGGAAGAAATCGTCGGGGAAATTCGCGACGAATTCGACCAGGATGAAACCGCCGAGATCGTCCAAACGAAGGAGAACGAATACCTCATCAGCGGTCGGGTTCTGCTCGCCAGCCTGGAGGACCGATTCGGAACTTCCTTCGAGAGGGATGCCGATCATGTGGATACCATCGGCGGATGGCTGCAGCTGCAACTATCCGGGCTGGACAAGACCGTCCGATCCGTGCGCAACCGCAATCAAATCTGGTCGGCCATTGAGATGGACAATCGGCAAATTGTAAAAGTATCTCTGGTGATCGAACCGGAAGCCTAACCTCTGCTTAAGGAAGAAGCGTTCCATGGAACGCTTCTTTTTTTGTATGCAAAAGGAGGACCTCCCACGATCCAGCCATTTTCTTACTTGTTCTGTCAGATTTCACTCAAAAATGCGAAAAAACCGGAGTATTCTTGAGAAAAAAGTTAAAAACGTGTCGAATTTCACGGAATTGCGCCTGTTAAACGGCTATACTTGTGTGATTCATATCTGCAAGGCCCGATTGGAGAGACCGAATGACGATGAATGTGAAGCCTATCACCTGCAAAAATGGAAGGCCGAACCCCCAGCCCGCCGAATGCCAGGAGCATTATGGCTGTATCTATGAAAACAACCATTTGAACACGCTGCTTGTCGATCCTGAGAACGGACGCATCGTGGATGCCAACCGATCCGCTTGCTCGTTCTACGGGTATTCCCTGTCCGACCTGCGCAAGCTCTCGATTGCGGATCTGATGGGGAACGTTTCGGATGCGATCGGCTCCTTCCTGCGGAATGCCGCTCCTGAAGCCGAAGCAAGCCTCAATCGAGTGTTCACGGATCGGCACCAACTGGCGAGTGGAACCGAGGTCGATGTCGAGATTCACACCGGCATTATCTCCATGCTGGGGAAAACCTGCATCTATTCGGTCGTTCATGACATCTCTGAACGGGCTCATGCGGAAAGAAGGCTTAAAGAAAGTGAGGAGCGCTACCGGGATTTGGTGGAGCTGTGCCCGGAGGCCATCATTGTCATCCGAAAGGGGGTACTGTTATTTGCGAATAAGCAGTCGGAGTTCTTGTTCGGCAGGTCCAAAGAGGAACTGGTCGGACAAGAAATCCGGGCTTTCTTCGAGGAGGCGACAGACGACCGGAAAGCAGATGCCTCTCGTGTCCGCGTGAAGGACAGCCGGCAATTCCGCATGGAGAAGCGCATGCGTCGACACGACGGCCGCCTCTTCGACGTGGAGCTGGCGGGAGCGCGTATCCGCTACCAGGACCGTTCGGCTCTTCAGTTGGTGCTGCGCGATATTACGGAAAGCCGACGCGAGCTGGAGCGGGCGGTCCGTCTTCAGGAACACCGGTATTCGGCGCCTTTTCCCCTTGCCGATAAAGCTTCCTTCGAGAAGCTGTATGTCCCGTCAAAGACGCTGAGCGGGGACTTTTTCCTCTTTCACAAGCTGAATGAGGACGAGGTGATCGGCGTTCTCGGGGATGTAACCGGCAAGGGCATCGCCGCAGCGCTGAACATCTCCGCCATTCGGGTGCTGATCTCAAATGGTCTGCTCCTGACGCAGGAGCCCGCCCGGTTGTTGACCGAGCTGAATCGAATGGCCATGGAGCACCTGGACGAGGAGTACCTGTCGGCTTGCTGCTTCCATTTTGATTTTCGGACCGGCTGCCTACGGGCTTCCGGGGCCGGCATCAACGAGTTTTTGTACAGTCCGGCAAGCGCCAAAGAAGAACGCGTCACCATCAAGGGGGCGCCTCTCGGGATGTTCGCGGAGAGCTGCTACGAGGAGCGCCTCATTTCTTTTGCACCGGGCGACCGCTTCTTCTTTTTCAGCGACGGCATGGAGCTGCTCTTCCACAATGAGGAGCTGTGCGGAACGGCAGCCCAGCTGGAGAAGAAGATGGCCCATCAAGTCCTTCAGGACGATTGTACCTGGCTGGGATTTCAAATCATTGGACCCGAACGGAGGGAATGAATGGACGTACAAGCAGAGGTTCGTTTTTGCGGACTCCGGCATCACCTCGGGATCATCGATCAGATTATCGAGGACCTTCACTTGCAGGAGTTCGCTTTCGAGGTTCGCCTCATTCTGTCCGAAGCCATCAGCAACGCCTTTTTCCATGGGAATCGCGGAGATGACCGCTTGCCCATCTGGGTTCGCTACAGCCGCCAAAGCAGCCTGGTCCAGCTCGAAATCGAGGACAGCGGAGACGGCTTGACCCCTGTTTTGATTCCAGACGAAGTGGAGCCGGAGGCTCTGCTGGAGGAAAACGGCCGAGGCCTTTACTTGATTCGATGCTTCGCGGACTGCGTCACCTTCACCTGCAACAAGCTTCAAATCCGCAAGACGATTGGCCAAACGGCCTCATGATTGAACCGGAATAGCCGGGATCCATTCTAGGAGGGACGCTTTACTATGAAATTTAGTCTACGAGCCAAAATCGGCATTTTTCTCATCCTTGTCATCAGCATTACCCTAATCAGCTCCGGCACTCTCTCCTATCGATTGTCTTCGAACGCCCTTCAGGATTCCATCGAAGAACAAGTAAGAAGCAAAACCCTTTCGGCCGCGAAGCAAGTGGAGCTGACCGTGGACAATATCCAGACCAGCCTGCTGATCGCCGGCTCCAATACCAATCTGGCTGCAACCGCCGCCCATCAATCGGATTATGCCACGGATTTGCGTGTGTTTACGTTCCTGACCAACATCCAGAAGGAAAGCGCCGAGTTCATCGAATCCCTCGTCCTTGTCGATAAGGACGGCAAAGCGATGATCTCGAACACCACCAAGTCGCCCACGTTCCAGGTAGGGGATCAAGCCTATTTCAAGGAAGTCATCCAAGGGAAGAAAACGATCAGTGATGTCATGATGTCCAAGGAATCGAGCAAACCCGTCGTCTACATAGCAGAGCCGCTTCGTGTGGATGAAACGGTTGTTGGCGCCTTGGTCGCCACGGTTCGTTTCGACAAGCTCACCGCCCCCGCAGCCGAAATTAAGGTAGGAAAAAGCGGGTATGCCTACATGCTCAACCGGGACGGTCTGATTATCTACCACCCCGTTCAGGAAAAGGTGCTCAGCGAGAATGTAAGCGAGTCCAAGAGCAAGGACCTGAACGCCCTGGTCGCGACCATGAAAAAGGGAGAGTCGGTAGACGGCTTTTATTCCTATGAAGGAATCTACAAATATGTCTCCTCGCAGCCGGCTGCCAATTGGACGATCTCCACGACAGCCAATTACAACGAATACATGGAGCCGGCTTTCGCCATCCGCAACGACACGCTTCTCATCTCGATCATCTGCTTTGTCATTGCCATCGCCTTGTCGTACGTTCTCTCCCACTACGGGATCATCCGTCCCCTTAAGCGGCTTGAAGATGCCATGACGCGCGCCGGAGACGGCGATCTGACCGTTCATGTCGCCATCCGTACCAAGGATGAGCTGGAATCGCTCGGACGCTCCTTCAATGTTATGATCGATAAGCAGGAGGAGCTGATCTCGAAAGTACGGGAGGGCTCCTACTCCTTGACCTCCATGTCGGAAGAGATGGCCGCCTCTTCCGAGGAGATCAGCGCCTCGATTCAGGAGATCAGCTCGAGCTCCCAGGAAATCGCGCTTGGCGCTGAGAAGAACAACCAGTCGGTCGTCAGCGCCTCGCAAGTGCTGGTTCAATTGTCCAGCCTCGTTCAACTGGCCGAGAATAAAGCAGAATCCGCCTCAGCGAGCGCCAACGCCACAAGCCACGTCGCCCAAGAAGGGCGCACCAAGGTCAACAATACGGTACAGGCGATGGACCGCATTGAACGGAGCACTGCCGAGACCGAGCAGCTTCTTCATATCGTGAGCGAGCAATCGGACAAGGTCGCCTTGATCATCGAGACGATCAATTCTGTAGCCCAGCAGACGAACCTGCTTGCCCTGAACGCAGCGATTGAAGCGGCGCGGGCAGGCGAGCATGGCCGAGGATTCAGCGTGGTCGCGGGCGAGGTTCGCAAGCTGTCAGAGGAAACGAACCAGAATGCCAATGAAATCGCCGGGCTCGTTCATGACATGATCGTGCGGATTCAGGCAGCTGTGGAAGCCATGGGAGGCGCAACGGCAGCGGTCAAGGAAGGCGTAGCCGTTGTGGACCAGACGGACCACGCCTTCATCGACATCATCGATTCCGTCGATCTCATTGCGGCCAGCATCGGCGAAATTCTCGATATCACCAAAGACGAGGTGGCCACCTCCGAGGAGATCGTCAAATTGATCGACTATATGGGAACGGTGTCCGAGGAAGCCGCAGCGAACAGCGAAAATGTGGCAAGCGCGACCGAGGAGCAAGCTGCGACCGTCAACAACTTCGCTTCCTCCGCGGAGGAAGTGAGCGCCATGGCCAATGAGCTGGAGCTGATGGTAGAGAAATTTCATGTAAAGGGTGATCACTGATGGAAGAAATGACAATCCAGCTCCCCGAGCTCTTCTCTGTGGAAGAAGCCGCACGGTTCCGGGAGCAGGTTCGCGGCTATATCGAGAAAGGAATCGTTCGCTTCACCCTCGATTTCAGCAAATGCAAGTTCATCGACAGCACCGGGCTGGGTGTGATCGTCAGCTCCTACAAGAAATGTGTGGAGAACCAAGGGACCATTCGGCTTCGTTCCCTTGATCCAAACGTGCGAAAGATCTTTGAGCTTACCCGGTTGATCAACGTATTTGAAATTCAATAAGCCTAGGTTTAAAGCGAAAAAACTCCGATCCCGCTGTTCTGCGGATCGGAGTTTTTCATCTGGCTTCTACAATTGCTCCTGCTTCAGACCGCAAACAAATCGTGCTGGCGGTCAAAATGGGCGTCGATGAGCTTGGACAATCCACCGAACTCAAGCTCTTCGAATTTTCGAAGAGAGGCTTCTTGCGAGAGATTGGTCAGGCAGCAAGCATCCAGCTCGCATTCGAGCGGGACATCCAGGCGGATGCGAGCGAGCTCGCGGGACAAGTGAAGCATCTCCAGACTCGCCTCAATCTTGGAGCGGACTCCTTTCGGAAGCTTGTCGAGGTTCGCCAATACGCCATCGATGGTTTCATACTCTAGCAGCAACTTCAGCGCGGTCTTCTCGCCGATTCCCTTTACTCCGGGATAATTGTCGCTCGTATCTCCCATGAAGCCCTTCAGGTCGATCACCTGGGCTGGCGTCAGCTGCTTGAGGGAAGCCAGGGTGGCAGGATCGTAGACCGTGTAATTCCCCTTGCCCTTGTTCATGATGACCACCTTTACCTGTTCGGAGACAAGCTGGAGCATGTCATGGTCACCGGTAAGAATCCACGTATCGGCGTCCGCCCCCAAGCGGCGAGACAACGTGCCGATGCAATCGTCCGCCTCATAGCCGACAAGCCCTACGCTGATCAGTCCCATCGCATCGACAACCTCGCGAACAAGGCCGAATTGGGGGATGAGGTCCTGAGGCGGCTCGGGACGATTTCCTTTGTAATCCGCAAACTGTTCGGTTCGAAACGTCTTGCTTCCCATATCCCAACAGCATACAGCGTGGGTCGGACGAAAGGCTGTCAGCGCATCAAAAAGATATTGAATAAACCCATACACGGCATTCGTCGGCACACCGGTACTCGTACGGCGGATGTACCCGGAATAGGAGGTGGCGTAATAAGCCCGAAACAAGAGCGCCATGCCATCCACCAGCATGACGCGGGGGCGTTCGTTTTCCATTTGAAGACTTTCTAGTCCTGACACAAGGCTTCCTCCTGATTAACATCCTGATTTCTTCATTCATGAAGGTTCTCCCATTCTACCATGAGAACACGGGACGAGCCAATCGAGGTGGACTGGCAGTTGATGGACGGGAAAGAACCCGCGCGATGATCAGCACGGGTTCTCCCATCAAATAAACAAGAATGCTGCACAGGAAGAGATGGGTTAAGGCTCGACGCCCCAGACGAGTTGACCGTTTTGATAGAGGGTCACCTTGTTCCAATCGGCATAAGACGTCTTGGTTCCGTCATAGGAGTAGTCGTTCGATTCATCGAAGTTGCTCCAATCGACTTTCGCCAGCCTCAATTGAATGTCTCCAGTCTGTCCTCCTGCGACAAGCGAGCCGGCACCCGTTGTGAAGCCCAGCTCCACATAGGTATCGGTTACGGTACGGGTAATATTCGTCCCACCGATGACGGCCCAATCAATCCAGGAGCTGATCGCGGCTGTTCCCTCCTTGGTGAAATAATACCTCAGCTTCAGATCCTGAAGTGACACAGCCTGGCTGCCAGTATTCTTGATGATGAAGAACGGCTTCATTTGGTTATCGGAAGCGTTCGTGTCCCCCGCCCGGTACTGCACCACAAGGCTGCCAGCCGAAGGAGTTGGCGTCGGAGTTACGGTTGGCGTTGGCGTTGCTGTCGGTGTAGTGGTCGGCGTCGATGTTGGTGTAGCTGTTGGTGTGACTGTTGGCGTGGTTGTTGGTGTAGCTGTTGGTGTGGCCGTCGGGGTTGCGGTCGGGGTTGCGGTTGGCGTTGCGGTCGGAGTCGGGCTTGGCGTTGTGAGCGGTTTCATCATCCGGTTCAGCATAGCCTGCTTCGGTTGATTCCACGTTTGCCAATCGTCCAGCAGCAAGCCGCCGGTATCCCCGCTGTTCGGATTCACGCACCAATAGGTCCAGTACAGGTCATTCGCCTTGATATAGTCCACGAGCGCATTTTGCCATTTGCCTTCCACCGTGCTCGTATCGACGCTTCTTCCGCCGAATTCGCCTACGATGACCGGCGCGATGTTTTGCTTGCTGATGTAGCCCCAGTATTGATCCCAGATGGCAGGCATGTTGCTCGGGAATGCCGCGTCATGGAACCACGGCTGATCCGCAACCCCCGGGCCATAATCATGGGCGGAATACACCAGGCGGTTTGGCACATCAAGACGGACGGGATTGTTCTTGACCCCCTTGAGGTTGCCTCCCCACCAATAGCTGCCCGTTTCCCCTTGAACGCGGGTATCGATCCCTTCCACAATAATCAGCCAGTTCGGGTTTACGGACAAAATGGCATTGCCCGCTCTCTCTGCCGCAAGCCGCCAATCCGTTGCCAGCTCGCCGGTTCCCCAGGACACTTCTCCGTGCGGCTCATTGTGCAGGTCCGCTCCGATGACCGTCGTGTTGCCTGCATAACGAGCAGCGAGCATCTTCCAGTCGTTGATCCAGCGCTGTTCGGAGTACTTCGCCGTATACCACAAGTTCGATTGGGAGCCGGAATCGGGGCGGTGTCGATCCAGGAAGATCTTGATCCCGCGGTCACCCGCCTTCTGCACCAGCTTATCCATCAGTTGAATCGGCGTTAGTCCGACCAGGTCCGGGTTAAGCAGGTAATTGATGCTGTTCACCTGGGAGGTGGAATCGAACATCTCATTGCAGTAAGGCAGGCGAATGAGATTGAAGCCGTTTTGCTTGATTTGGTCGAGAACACTGTCCATGGACCGCGCCCACAGCCCGTGCGGAGAATAGTTGGATGTCTCGAAGCCAAACCAGTTGATTCCGTTAAAGACAGCGGGGTTGCCAGCCGAATCCACGATCCGGCTTCCCGAGGTTTCGTAGTACCCTGATGCAGCGGCGGCTTTCGTTTCGGTAGCTTTGGCGAAACCTGTAAAACCTGCAAGGACGAGCATACCGGCCAATGCGATCTTGCCGAGCTTATGAATCATGTCCTTCACCACATTCCCTTTTTAGTAGATTTGGATAGGGTACGTCCTTCCCCTCTTACGGTTCGATCCCCCACACGAGCTGTCCATTCTTGTACAGCGTCACCTTGTTCCAGTCGGTATAAGACGTCTTGGTGCCGTCGTAGGAGTAATCGTTGGCTTCATTGAAGTTGGACCAGTCGGTCTTGGCTAAGCGAAGCTGAATATCACCCGTCTGTCCTCCCGCCGGGATGGAGCCTGCAGCATTCGTGAAGCTCAACTCGACATAGGTAGAGGTGATGGTCCGTTGGATGTTGCTGCCGCCAATGACAGCCCAATCGATCCAGGAATCGAGCGCTGCACTGCCTTCCTTCGAGAAATAGTAGCGCAAGGTAAGGTCGCTCAGCTTCACCGCTGTCGTGCCATTATTCTTAATGTTGAAGAAGGGCTTGATTTGGTTATCGGTTGCGCTCGCATCCCCTGCCTTGTACTGCACGACCAATCCCGCTGCCGGAGAGGAGGTCGGAGTGGGGGTTGGCGTCGCCGTTGGTGTTGCGGTCGGAGTTGCCGTTGGTGTTGCGGTCGGAGTTGCCGTTGGAGTCGGAGTCGGTGTTACCGTTGGCGTTGCCGTTGGTGTCGCGGTCGGCGTTGCCGTTGGTGTTGCAGTAGGAGTCGGAGTCGACGTGCCGCCGCTGTAATTCTTCAGATCCGGAAGCTTATCCAGGGTAATGACCAGATTGCTTTCGTATACTTTTTTGATGTGGGCCAGGCTGTTTTGGTAGCCTCCGCGGATGAACTCTCCATTCCACGTGCAGAACCAGCTGTACATGGCTTGATAGACTTGAAGCAGGTCGGGGTCCGGAATCGGACCGTTCTCGGTCATCGCTACGATCTTCTTGTCCTTGCCCAGGGTGACCAGTTCCTCATACTTGCCGCTTTGCGCACCGTAATCACCGGCAGAAGGGTACGAGTCGAAGCTTACGATGTCCACCACATCATCGCCGGGATACCAGTCCGGGGAAACCGAGTTCCACACCCAAATCAGGTTGTTCAGGTGATGGTAGTTGGTGAGGCGATCATACATCAAGCGATAGAGGGCCTTGACCGGCTCCGGTCCTTTTGCTCCCCACCAGAACCAGCCGCCTTCCGCCTCGTGCAGCGGACGCCAGAGCACCGGAACGTTGGCATCTTGCAAGCGCTTAAGCTGAACGGCAATCGCATCGATGTCGCGGATCAGCAACGTATAATCTTCCGATGCCGGATGGCTCATGGCATACTCGATATCAAACGTCGTAGCATAGGTGTAGAAGCCTCTCCACCATTCCTTCTCCGGCTGGTTGATCAGCCCCTTCGGCGCATTCCAGTGCCAAGCGAAGGTCACGATCCCGCCCTTGTTGTTGTACCAGTCGATGGCTTGTTCAACCGCATTCGATTGGGTGCCATTCTGAACGCGGGACGGAGAGTAATTAATCAGGTCGAGACCGGCCATGGCAGGCGTCTTCCCGACATTCGCCTTGATCCATTCGATTTCGCTGATTTCTTGCTGGCCGGAAATAATCTTCTGGCCGTATTGGTCTACGATATAGCTCATCAGCGATTTGGTCCGCTGCGAGGCATTCGGGTTGACCAACGCCTTCGTCACTTGATGGGGTGCGCGCGGAGCGGAGGGGGCGAGCTCAATGTAGTCGATTTCATACCAGCCCCAGCCGTTTTCCAGCTTGATCGTGTTCGTGCCTGCATTCAGCAGGAGCTTGCCGGCGGAGGCCACCGAGAACACCGATATTTCCGGGAAAACCACTTGCCCGGACGCTGCCCCGTTAAAGGACAGGTTACTCTGCTTGTACCCGTAAGGGGCGCGGTAGCCCACCTTGAGATCATACAACCCCTTCGCGGCGGCATTTACCGTAAACGTGACCGAGTCTCCTGCCGTATCAAATCCTGTCACATACCCTGTACCCGAAAAACCGGCAGCCGTCGATTCCACCGTTGTCCCCTGCAAAAGGGCATTCTCCGCTTCATAGCGAACCGCGCTTGCCTTGGCGGTATCCGCAGAACCAAAAAGTCCGTAAAAACTTGTTACCCCAAGAGCTGCAACCAGCGCTATACTCCCAACTTTGCGCAACCAAGATGATTTCATCATTACCCTCCTTAGCGAATGAGCAAAAATCTACCTAAATTCGACAAATCCATTCCACAAAATGAAGCGCTTCCAAATCTACCGGCTCAAATCCATCTTTCTCCGCTTTCCCCCTCTTCTCGAGAAAAAAACGAAGAAATACAGGCTACACCTCCCTCGGGGGCTTTTGAATGGTCTATCGGAATCCCCCATAATATCCAACTACTTCCAACCAACTCCATTCTAGCATGTTTTTCTTGTTTGGGACATAGGATGTCCATCATTTTTTGTTATTTTTGTTATTTTTTTGTTATCCTATTTTTAGGTTGCTCCAGCGGAATCCTTTGACGAAATTCCTCTTGGCGATTACCATTGGTTTAATTTGGTATACGGGGTGAACCGGGTGAAAAAGTGGCGTATTCCCATCACAGTGTTAGCTCTATTGCTTGCCGTCCTTGCGTTTTCCTACTCGCAAAACAACTGGTTGACGACTACGCGTTTTTCCGTCGCTTCTGACAAGCTTCCCGGCTCCTTCGACGGCTATCGGATTGTTCAGCTCTCGGATCTCCATGGGAAAACCTTCGGCTATCAACAGAGGCCTCTATTGAACAAGGTTCGCCGCGCAAAGCCGGACCTCATCGTCTTCACCGGAGACATGATCGACTCGGATACTCCGGGAGACCGCTCCCGCAGCTTGACACTAATGAAGGGGCTGACCGCCGTTGCCCCGGTCTATTGGGTAACCGGTAACCATGAGCTCTCCCCCAATCTGGACAGTCTTAAGCAGGAGCTAACAGATGTCGGCGTTCATGTGCTGGCCAACCGCGGAGTTCCAATCGAACAGGGCGGTGAACGCATCTGGCTATCCGGCATCGACGATCCTCGGTTGGGCAGCAGCTCAGGCAGCCTGGACACCGAGGTCATCGTCAACGAGCACATGGAGCAAGCCATCCAGGATCGGCCGCAGGGCCTGTATACGATTCTGCTCTCTCATCGCCCGGAAATCTTTGATTTTTATGTTCGCAAGGGCTTCGATTTAATCCTGACCGGGCACGCTCATGGAGGACAAATCCGCCTTCCGTTTCTGGGGCCGCTCTATGCCCCGGACCAAGGCTTTTCACCACAGCTGACCGAAGGCGCTCACAAGCGAGAGGGCTCGGTCATGATCGTCAACCGAGGCCTCGGCAACAGCGTCATTCCCCAGCGCTTGCTGAACCGACCCGAGATCGTGGTGGTCACGCTGCAAGCCAAACCTTCTTCTCCATAAAAAAACGGCGTGCCGTCAGCGGCCGCCGTTTCCCCATTTCTCATCATAGTCATCTTCTTTGAACCCGACGGTTACTTGCGCTCCATTCGTAACAAGCGGCCGCTTGATCAGCTTGCCATGACTGGCGAGCAGCTTCAGCCGTTCTTCCCGGCTCATTCCCGGGAGCTTGTCCTTCAGTTGAAGCTCACGGTATACTTCACCCGCCGTGTTGAAGAACTTGGCCAAGTCCAAGCCGCTCAAGACTTGCAATCGGTCCAGCTCCTCGGCGCTGGGCGGCGTCACCACAAGGTCGATGACCTCCAGCACATGTCCCTTGACTTCCAGCCACTGCTTCGCCTTGCGGCAGGTGCTGCATTTGGGATATCCGTAAAAGGTTACGCTCAACGTTCTTCTCTCCTTCACTGATAGGATAGGATCAGGTGGCGAGTCAGGAGCGGGATGGCCCCCGAAGCCGTTCGATCAAGTGCTGCATATCGAGCGGTAGAGGAGCGGTAAAGGTCATTCGCTCTCCTGTACCCGGGTGAACGAATGCCAGCTTTTCCGCATGGAGGGCCTGCCGGGCTATTCCTTCCCGCTCCTCGTCGAACGAGGGCTCCAGCAGGGCTTCCTCCCTTCCAGGAATGATCCCGGTCTCCGCTTCGCCGCCTACACCGTACATTTTGTCCCCGTACAGAGGGTGGCCCAAGTGGCGCATATGAACGCGAATCTGATGGGTTCTCCCGGTCTCCAGGCGGATCTGAACAACGGTTCCCTCCTCATGGGCCTCTTCGGTCCGAAAGTGAGTCACGGCCCGATCTCCTTCGGGCGTAACGATGCGAACCCGCGGATTATCCGCATCCCGGGCAATGGGCGCATCGACCGTCCCCTCCGCTGCTTCAAGCCTGCCCCGGACGATGGCCCGGTACTCCTTGTCCACCGTTCCCCGCTGCATTTGCTCCGAGATATGTTGATGAACGAACGGATTCTTGGCAATGGCGAGAACCCCGGAGGTCTCCTGATCCAGACGGTGAACCGGACGGAAGCGCACGAGCTCCCCATTTTGCTGCCAATGCCAGACCACTCCATTCGCCAGAGTTCCCGTGTAATGGCCATGGGTGGGATGAACGATCGCACCCGGCGGCTTGTTGAGGATCAGGAGATGATCGTCCTCGTGCAGAATCGCCAGTTCCATCGGCTCCGGCAATATGTCCTCGGATTCCTCTTTGCGCATTCGCGCCTCTACTCGATCTCCCGCTTGCACGACCGCGTCGGTATAGGTTCTTGCCCCGTTCACGGTGATGCCCTGCTCCGTCTGTTTCATTCGTGTCATCAGCGTCCGGGAGATGCCCATCCGGTTCTTGAGCACGTTCCCCAGCTTCATTCCCGCATCCGACTCCGGCACGAGATACACCAATGGCTCATAATAGGATTGTTCTATCGTCATTCGCTGGCTCCTTGTTTCGTACTCTCTGGGTGCTGCTAGAAGAGGCGGTTAATCCGCCTTCTTGTCGGTGCCTCCTCCAAACACGTTAGCCCCGCGCACGTATTCCACATCCGTCCGTCCTTCTCGAGCATTCGCAGCCCGGGCCGCAGCAAAGAAGAAATCGGACAATCGATTCAAATACACCCGAACGGCTGGATTCACCTCGCCGACAGAGGCATAGGTCACCATACGGCGTTCGGCTCGGCGACACACGGTGCGGCAGACATGGAGCGCAGCGGCAACCGCCCCACCGCCCGGTAAAATGAAACGGAGAATCGGCGGCGCTTCTTCATGGTATTTGTCAATCAGCGGCTCCAGGCCGCTCGCCAGCTCCCCGGCGACTTTCCACTTGGCTCCGTTGGCCGAATCGAGGTAAGCCAGGTCGCTTCCACAGTCAAACAACTGATGCTGAATGCAGGTCAGATCCGCTCTCAGGTCATCGTAGATCATGCCGTTCATCGCAGCAATCGCAACCCCGACGAAGGCGTTCAGCTCATCAATCGTTCCATAGGTTTCTACCTGCGCGTCATCTTTACCGACACGGCCGCCGATCACCGACGTCTTCCCCTCGTCTCCTGTTCGCGTGTACAGCTTCATTCGGGACGCCTCCATTCGATGATTTTATGGATGATGCACGGGGCGCGGGTTTATTCGTGCCTCTTGCATTTGAATATCACTTGGTTCCAGTCTAGCGGAACCAGACCGAGAAGAGCAAGGCCGCGAGCAGCAGCACCGCCTCCAATCCCTCATTCATCGCGCCATAGATATCGCCTGTGAGACCGCCCAGCTTTCGATGGACGGCTCTTGCGAAAGGCCAGCCGACGAGGAAAACGATCAACAAGGCGGCCGCCGAGAGGACGAAGGCTGTCAACAGGATGGCCAAGGCCGAAGTGGACTCGCCGGGACTGAGGACGATGGCGTAGAGGGCGGTCAGAAGCAGGGTGGTCATGCCAGCGCTGAGCGCTGACCCAGCAGCCTGACGAAGGCCTACTTCACGGAAGAGGGAGCCGAGGCCGCTCTCCTTGCGGGCATAAGGCCAGCCGGCCATGCCGATCACCATCCACCAGCGGCTCCATACCGGGATGACGGCGAGCAGCAAGAAGGCGGAGGCTCCTCCTTGTGCGGAAGGCGCAAAGAGGGCCAAGGCGCCGCCGGTCAAGGAGAGGCTGCCCCCCGCCATTCCCTGCTGTCCGGTTAGCCCGGCAAGATGGACAGGGGAGAGCAGGCTGGTGAGGAAGGAGGCTTTGGCAAGGAGAAGGAGGACGGCCGCCATGACGCCCATCGCCCCGACGCGGCTGTCCTTCATGATCTCCAGCATCTTGTCCGGGCTGCGGTGGCTGAGAAGGCCGTCGGCGGTATCCATCCATCCGTCCAGGTGGAATCCGCCGGAGAGGGCCACCCACAGGATCAGGGTCAGGACAGCGGCAGGTCCGACAGGTAGAATCATTCCTGCCCCGTAAGCGAAGGCAGAAAGGATGATGCCGATTACACCGCCAACGAACGGATAAAAGACTACACTTCGGCGGAAGAGGGCCGGCGTGTAGTCCAATTGGATCGGCATCGGGATGCGAGTCAGAAACTGCAAGGCGCAGATTGCCGCTTGCAGGGTGGGCTTCCCCGTTCTTCGGAGCATGGAGCATCCCCTTTCGACAGGATGGTAAGTAGCCTTACAGGTCTTCTAATGGAAACTCCAGGCGTTTCAAATCGACCGGAATTCCGGCTGTCACGAGAAACGCGCGGTCACTCTGGCGAGCAACCCGCTGATTGAGCATTCCGGCGTAATCCCGAAACAAACGTCCGAGCGGGTACTCCGGAACGATGCCGTCGCCTACTTCATTGGAGACGGCGATGATCGGAAGCGGGCAGGCCGCAAGCGCGGTGCCAAGCTCCTCGATTACATCCAGAAGCTCGGCGACTCGTCCCTCCTGCTCCAGCTTCAACAGCCAATTGGTCAGCCAGAGGGTGAGGCAGTCGATGAGGATCACTCCCGGCGCGGGGAATTCCGGGGCGGCGAAGGCAGCCGGGTGCCGCAACAGCTCGGACAGAACGAGCGGTTCTTCCCGCACCGTCCAGGCGAAACCCGAGGACGCCCGCCGCTCTTGGTGCAAGCGAGCGCGTTCCTCCATCTCGCTGTCGTAGAGCTGAGCGGTTGCTACGTAGAGGCCGGAGGAAGCCAGTCGGGATGCACAGGCCTCTGCAAAGCGGCTCTTGCCGCTGCGCGCACCGCCAGTGATGAAGAGAAGCACAGTTATTCCCCCTTGCGCTCGGAGACGCCTGCGCTGTCAAAGGTCGCCATCTCGCGGATGATCCGAGCCGACGCATCCACCAGATGGAAGGCCAATACCGCGCCGGTCCCTTCCCCGAGGCGCATGTGCAGGTCGAGCAGCGGCGAGAGGCCGAGCTCCGCGAGGAGCAGGGCATGCCCGTGCTCGCGCGAGACGTGCGAAGCGACGAGAGAGCCGTGCACGGCCGGGCAGAGGCGAACGGCGGCAAGCGCGGCGGCGGACGAAATGAAGCCGTCGATGACGACGAGGCAGCGATGCGCCGCCGCGCCGAGGATGACGCCGACCAGCCCGGCCAGCTCTAAGCCGCCGACGGCGGCAAGCACGCCGAGCGGATCGCTCGCCGCCGGCGCGTGCAGCTTGAGCGCCGCTTCCACCACGCGGCGCTTGTTCACGAGCATGGCATCGTCGATGCCCGTGCCGCGGCCGACCGCGTCCATGGCGCTGACTCCGGTCAGCGCCATGAAGACAGCGGCGCTCGGCGTCGTGTTGCCGATGCCCATCTCTCCGGTGGCGAACACGCGAACGCCTTCGGCGGCTTTCTTCGCCACCAGCTCGTATCCCGCGCGGATGGCCGCTTCCGCTTCCTCGCGGGTCATGGCCTGAACGCGTGCGATATTGCCCGCTCCGCGGCGCACCTTGCGCGCGATCAGGTCGGGGTGCGACAGCTCGGCATCGACGCCTACGTCGACGCAGAGCACCTCCGCCCCCGCCTGCCGGGCAAGGACGTTCACCGCCGCTCCTCCGGCGAGGAAGTTCAGGACCATCTGCTGCGTAACTTCCGATGGGTAAGCGCTGACGCCTTCCTGCGTTACGCCGTGATCCCCGGCCATCACGATGACCGCCTTGCTGGACAAATCCGGCAGCAGCTCACCGGTGACACCGGCCGCTTGCCACACGAGATTCTCCAGCTTGCCGAGGCTTCCCTCAGGTTTGGTCAGCCGATTCAACCGATGCTTGGCCTGCTCGATCGCTTCCGCATCGAGCGGCATAACCTTGTCGCACATTTCCTGAAGAGTAATCATCCGTCATCTCTCCCCTGTTGGCTATCGCTTTCATGGTGTTGAACTTGCATGCCGGGAGCTCAGCAAAAGCTGCGGCACCCCGCTAACCGGATGCGGAAGCACAAGCGGCCTCGTCCCGTAAACCCGCTCAATGCGGTCGGCCTCCAGAAGCTCCTGCGGGGTTCCTTCCCCCTCGGCGATTCCTTGATTCAAGAGCAGCAGGCGGTCACAATACTGCGCGGCCAGATTTAAATCGTGAAGCACCGCGACTACCGTGAGCGGCTGGGCGGAGGCGCTCTGCCACTCGCGAATGTAATCCATCAGCTCCACCTGATGACCGATATCGAGAAAGGTTGTCGGTTCATCCAGAAGCAGAATGCGCGGCTCCTGCAGCATCGTCTTGCCCAGGGCCACCCGCTGGCGCTCGCCCCCACTTAACGCATCGATCTCCCGATCCGCCAGCTCGTGAAGGGCGAGCCGCTCCATGACCTGTTCCAAGAGCGGAGTCGGGTCGTTCTCCTCCGTCCCGAACCAGCCCTGGTACGGATAGCGGCCCATGAGCAGCACCTCCCGAACGGTAAAGCCCGGGGCGTCTACCCCCTCCTGGGGAAGAGCAGCCAGCTTTCTCGCCAGCTCTTTGCGAGGATAGTCCGTCGCTTCCCTGCCTTCAATCTGAACGGAGCCCGAATCAGGCGCAAGCACCCCGGACAAGAGACGCAGCAGGGTGGACTTGCCGCCGCCATTCGGGCCGATGATGCCGTAGAAGCAACCGGCTTCCACGGTCAAGCTTACCTGGCGGAGCACCGGCTTCTCCCCCAATCGGAGGGATAGGTCCTTGCCTGCGATCATGCGTTCATCCCCCCGAAGCCCTTTTTCGTTTCAACAGCAAGTAGGCAAAAAACGGTGTGCCGAGCAAAGCCGTCACCACGCCGAGCGGAATCTCCTGATTGGCCAGGGCAAGGCGGGCCGCCGTGTCGGCCCACAGCACATAGCTCGCTCCTGCGAGTGCCGTGACCGGAATGAGGAGTCGGTTGTCAGGCCCTGCCAGAAGACGGATCAAATGCGGCACAACCAATCCGACGAAACCGATCGTTCCGGCAACCGAGACCGCTCCAGCTGTCAACAGCGTGCTTGCCCCCAGAACGATGAGCTTCGTCCGATGGACGTTCGCCCCCATATGCGCTGCGTGCCGTTCGCCCATCGCAAACAGATTGAGCTGGCGGCTGTAGCCGACCAGAACAACCAGCACAACCAAAAGGAGCGGCGCTAGCAGCCGGGAGTATTCCCAGCCCCGCAGGGCTACACTTCCCATTAACCAAAAGACGATTTCATTGATGACTCCTCGCGACATCGAGACCATCAGGGAGACAAACGCTCCGAAAAAAGCTTGGACGATCACGCCTGCCAAAATAAGCGTTTCCATGCTCTTGCGCGTGCTGCGTCCCGCGAGGGTGTACACCAATAGAAGAGTAAGAAGTCCCATAACAAACGCAGAGGCCGGGATACTCCACATGCCGAATGCAAGCCTCATCCCCGACAGAATGGCGAAGGCCGCCCCCGCGGATGCACCGGATGCTACCCCCAGAGTGTACGGATCGGCCAGCGGATTGCGGAGCACCGCCTGAAAGCCCGCTCCGGCAACCGCCAGCGAGGCTCCGACGAGCATGGCGAGGATTACCCGCGGAAGGCGCACATCCGTCACGATCACCGCATAAGCCGGATCGGGTTCTCCCGCGAGATGCGGTCCAATCCCGGGGATGCGATGGAGAAGAATCCCCCACACCTCCCCGAGCGGAACGCGCGCGGACCCAATGGACAAGCAGATGATCATGGATACGACGAGGAGAAGGCCGAAGCCTCCTCCATAGATCCATGCTTTTCGCATCTTACTTTACCCGGTCTGGATGCACGGCTTTGGCGATCTCCACCAAGCCGTCCGTCAGACGAGGGCCAACCCGGGATACCAGGTCCGATTGAATCGGGAACAGCTGCTTGTTCTTCACCGCATCGAGCGAAGAGAAGCCCGGCCGCTTCAAGATGGCATCATAGATGGTATTGCCTGTATAGTCGTCTGTTCCGTACAGGATGACATCCGGCTTCGATTGAAGGATCGATTCCGCATTGATTTCAAACCAGCCGCTCTTGTCACCGGCCACGTTGGTTCCGCCCGCCAAAGTTAGCAGCTCGTCCAAAAATTCGCCCTTGCCGACCGTCCAGCCTTCGCTGAATTCGAGGTACACCTTTTTCGCCGGTGCGCCCTTGACGGCTTCGATCACTTGGTCACGATCTGCCTTCATCTTGGCCGTTACTGTGTTAGCACCTGCTACATCATTCACCAGTTGCCCCACCTTGTCGATGTGCTCGATGACTTGATCCAGCGTCTTCGGATCATCCGCATAAACCGGTACGTTCAGCTCGCGCAGCTTGTTGATCACGTCGATCTGCAGGCCGCTGTGCGCGATCACCAGGTCCGGCTTCAGCGCCAGCACCGCTTCGAGGTTCGTGTTCAAGTCGCCGACCTTGGTCTTGTCCGCAGCTTCCGCCGGATAATTGCTGTATTGGTCAACGCCTACAACCCGCTCGCCTGCCCCTACGGCGAAGACGGTTTCCGTCTCACTTGGCGCGAGCGTCACGATTCGTTTCGGTTCTTCCTTCAGCGTCAGCTCAGTTCCCGTCGAATCCTTGATCGTGAACGGATAGACCGTTGCCGCATCCGTCGAGGTGGTCGGCGCAGTCGTGGCCGAAGGTGCGGTCGTAGCCGCCGCACTTGCGCTAGGTACGGAGCTTGTAGTAGGCGATGAGCTTGCCTCGGTCGAATCCTTCGCTCCGCATCCGCTCAAGCTGACAGCAAGTGCCAAGGCAAGACCTGCCGTCCCCAGCCATGTCCAGCCCTTCTTCTTGACCCCTACGTTCCCCTGCTCGGTGTTCTTCATCGGCTTTCCTCTTTTCCTTGCAAATGTAAGGCCAATCCGCGACCCGGGCTCCCGACTAGTCAAGCCAGAACAAAAAAACCTCTGCTCGTAAGCGAACAGAGGTCAGCATACCGCATCATAACATACGTTACTCGCCGGTAAAGCTGCATCCTTTTTCGCGAAGGAGTTCGTCAGCTTTGTCGGCCAGGCAGGTCTCCTGACTCCCGGATCCAGCACCCTCCCCGCCTTCCCGTTCCTCTTCGGACAGTGGCTTCATGGGGACGACATCCCGGCTTACAGTGGCGCGACCGTGCCGGATTTGCACCGGCTTCCCTTTTCACCCATCTTTTTCATAGAGATGGACACCTGGCGACTCTATAGTGGATTTCCGTTCAGCAGAAAGCTCTCCGTCCCAAAGTATAGGGGATGCGCTCTGCTTTGACAAGCCGCCAGCAAAAATGGCAGGCTGTCAAAAGCCCCGTACAGCTCTCACCCAGTGACCGCATCAGCCAGCAAAAACGACGGGAAAACCGCCGATCAGCCCGGCTCCTCATCGGAGGAGAGAGTGAATTGCAATTCGGCGGGGGGAAGCCCGGCAAGAGACGCCTGGAGCCTCATCGAACCCGGAATCGTTCCTGCCTGCACGACGACTAAGCATCTCCCCCCTCGAACGGCTCGCTTACAGCCCCGATAAGGCTCGTCGCTCGTCAAGTCGCCATTGTCCACCCCAATGATCTCTCCCCCGGACAGGGTAAACGTGACTTCCTTCTCCTCCAACGGCACTCGAATCCCAGCCGCGTCAACCAACTCAGCGGTGACGTGAGCGATAGCTGCGCCGTTTGCCGGAAGCGTTAACCGGTCGGCCGATAGGCGTACCCGAACCGATTCTCCTGCTGTTTCGAGCTCGTGCTCGCATTCTATGCGGTCGCCGGTTCGGCCAATGGCCTTCACGGTCCCCGGCCCATACGGAAGATGCCAAACGATCATTCGATCGGGATAATCCGCAAGGCGGCGGGTTCCGTACGATTCCCCGTTCACCACAAGCTCCACCGTTTCACAGTTGGTGAAGGTGATCAGCCGAATGAGGCGGCCCGTATAATCCGGGTGATTCCAGTGCTCGACCATCTCCGGCGCTTGCCAATGCATGGTCCAGGAGGGGGTATGCCGCGGCTTGCCATTCTCAGCAAGCACCGCGATGCGCACCATCTTCCGCTCCGCCCACAGGCTTTCCTGGAGATAGGATAAGGACTTGCGAAAGCCGCATGTATCGATCAAGCCGGAGGACCATCCCTTTGACGGGTAGACGGATTCTCCCAAGTAGTCGATCCCGGCCCACACGAACTGGCCGATCACATAGTCATGCTTTTCGACATCGAACCACGGGTTTAGCGGCAGGTAGCCCTTCACCCGGTTTCCTTGTCCTCGATAATACGGGAAGGTCTCGGTACCGAGAAGGAGCGTACTTGGCATCGCCTCCCGGTAAGCTTCATACCATTGTTCCTGATAGTTGAGGCCAAGGATGTCCATCTCCGCGGCCAGTCCGCGAGTATGCTCGACTTTGCCCTCGATGGAGCCGTCTCGCAAGTGGATGGGGGTATTGTGAGGCTCCAACGCACAGGTGACGGGTCGCGTCGGATCCAGCTTGCGGCAAAACGCGACCAACTGCCGCAGGATTGCCAGCATGGACGGCTGCCCTTGCTTTTCCACCTCGTTGCCCACGCTCCAGAGGATGACCGACGGATGGTTGCGATCCCGAAGGAGCAGGCTCTCCAGGTCTCTCTCCCACCACTCCTCGAATAGATGCTCGTAATAGAGTGATTTCCATTTGTCGAAGGCTTCATTGATCACGAGGAAGCCCATCCGGTCGCACCAATCCAGCAGTTCAGGCGCCATCGGGTTATGGGCAAACCGAATCGCGTTCACTCCCATTTCCTTGAGTGTGATGAGCCGGCGCTCCATCGCCTCATCCCGGTAAGCAGCACCCAGGCAGCCGAGGTCATGATGGAGACAGACCCCCTTGAGCTTGGTTGGGACGCCATTGAGGAAGAAGCCTTTCTCGTGATCGAAGCAAATATCCCGTATGCCAAATGAAGTCTCAGCCTCATCTCGCACGCTTCCTTCCCATTCGATCCGCGTCCTGGCCTTATAGAGGGAGGGCGATTCGATGGACCACAAGCGAGGATGATCCACCTTTCCCTCCTGCTCAAGCTCTACGGTTTCTCCCTGTTGGACAAGAACCACCGATTCAAGCGTGTCACGAAGTTCCCCTGCTGGATCGATCAGCTCGGTCACAACCCGGCACTCGGCAGCCCGCTCCCCTTGATTACGTAAGGTAATGCGAGCATGGACTTCCGCCGCTACCTTGGTTATTCGAGGGGTGGTGATGAAGGTTCCCCACTCCGCCACATGCAGCGGATTGACGGCAACCCATTGAACCTTACGGTAGATGCCCGAACCGGAATACCAGCGGTCTGCCGGCATCGGCGTGTTGTCGACTTTTACGGCCAGCACGTTCTCTCCATCCTGCAAATAAGGCGTCAGCTCATAGCAAAAGCTCACGTATCCGTAAGGGTGCTTCCCTACGAAGCACCCGTTAACCCATACCTCGCTGTTGTGATGAACACCGTCAAATTGGAGATAAATTCGCTTCCCCCGATCTTCCGTCGGCACCTCAAAATGCTTTCGGTACCAGCCTACCGTCCAGCGAGGCAGGCTTGCCTGAAAGCCTCCACCCGGCATATACGGGTCGAAGGCCTGCTCGATGCTCCAGTCGTGCGGAACACTCAGCTCCCTCCAACCGTCATCCGGGAAGCCGGGCTTTTCGGCGCCTGCATAGTTGCCGAGTGCGAACCTCCACTCCCGATTCCAGAGCCTCACGCTTCTCCCTGTCATTCTGGTTCCCCCTCTTACAGAATCCGAAAGACTGGCGAATCCGCTAAATAATGAACCGGAAGGCCGGGGAGCCTGACAGCCATTTGATCTGCAAGAAGCCGCATGCCCGGGCTCTCACTCTCGGCATGACCGAGCAGGATGAGTCCTTTGTTCAAGCCCAGGCGGACGGCATCCCGCGCATACTCCGGGGCTTCCCACTCCGGCCCTTCTCCGGCGATAATCAGGTCGACGTTCGCCTGCTCCCACAACGGGATCGTCTGAGCCCCGCTCCCGCGATACCCCACCAACAGACCGACCCTGCGGCAGCGAAGCGAGGAAGGCCCCGCAGCTCGGAGATAAGACAGCCCCAGCTTCCGCTTCACTTGATCGGACACTTCTATAAGTGTCCAATCGGGCAGCTCCACGATTGCGTAAGTGGCCTGTCTTTCAAGGACAGCATACTCCCACTCCAGCTCTCGAAGGAGCCCTTCCATGATCAGATCCGGGAACTGACGGTGAACGCGGTCATGCAGGCGAACGATGCCCATCCCATTTTCCTCTATCCACCGGGCCTTCTCCTTAGCCGGGAGGCTCGTTCTCCCCCATTCCTCTCCCTCATGATGGCTGTAATAGAGGCCTTCATGGGTGATCAGGAGGTTCACACCAAGCTGAGCGGCCTGATGGAGAACCGACATAGACGCGACGAAGGCGGTCGCGATTGCCGTGACCCGTGTCTCGTGCCGGCCACACAGGAGGCGATCCACAGCCCCCTCCGGATGCTCGCCGATGATTTGCGGCAGCAGGTCTCCGATCGAATAAGAGTTTGGCTTGTTCAACGTCCTATGTCCTCCCCACTCAAGCGCATCGAACATTCATCGGTTCCATTGTAGAAGAAACCGATCCCATGAATAACCCCATAATCTATAGGAGTTGGTTAAGGAATTTCATCCTTCGCCTTCCCGCATAGAAACGAAAACGGCTCCCTCGAATGAAGGAGCCGCCGTGTGCGATCGCCGTTTCGTCCTATGCCCGATGTTCCGGCTTGCGAATGCGTTCATTGCACTTGATATATTCATTGATCTTGATATCCAATTCGTTGCTCGCTTCCACGACATGCGGCGAGGTTAAAGACTGCTCCTGCTCAAAGAGTACTTCCATCCGGAGCCGCAGGCGATGAATCTCCTCCTCCAGGAAGGAGAGCGACAGGGAGGTTGAGGCTGCTTGCTGGGACGTGTGGGAGTGCCGCGAACCGCGTTCTCGCAATAGGAATCCTCTCGACGCAACCGCGCTATGGCTGTACAACATTCAATCCCCTCCTTTGTCCTCTTCACAGAAAGGAAAACCTCAATCGTCATCCTTTGACGCCAAATGTCCCCCGATAAGGGAGTGAAGAAGCCCCTACCTTCGGCCTATCCCGCACAATTTGCCAGACCAAGAAGATTCATCCGAAATATAGCAAAAAATGAAAGAAGCTTCCTTTCATCTTTACTACTAATATAGCATTATTTGCAAAAAAATCAAACTTATTAAATCTCTTTTAGCCGACGGACAAATTGGCTGATCCGGTCCAGAGCCTCATTCAGCTGGGTGACGGAAGTCGCATAGGAGCAGCGGATGTGCCCCTCTCCTCCGAGACCGAATACATTGCCGGGAACGGCGGCGACCCGTGCCTCCGCTACCAGCCGTTGAGCGAATTCTTCCGAGGTTAGTCCCGTGGAAGCTATGCTCGGGAAAGCATAGAACGCGCCTTGCGGCTCATGGCAATCGAGGCCGATATCGCGGAAGCCCTTGACGATCAGGCGGCGGCGCTGGTTGTACGACTCCATCATCCGGTCCTTCTCTTCCATGCCGTTCTGAAGAGCTTCCAGGGCGGCGACCTGTCCCATGACGGGAGCGCACATGACCGTATACTGGTGGATCTTCAGCATGGCCGCAATCAGATCGGGATGCCCGCACACATAGCCCATGCGCCAGCCCGTCATGGCAAACGCTTTGGAGAAGCCGCTGACGACGAGCGTCCGGTCCTTCATGCCCGGGAGAGAGGCGAAGCTTACGTGCTTCTGACCGTATGTCAGCTCGGCGTAGATTTCGTCGGAGATGACGATCAAGTCATGCTCTTCCACCAGCTTGGCAATCGGAAGGAAATCCTCGTACGTCATAATCCCGCCGGTCGGGTTGCTTGGATAGCAGAGCACCAGCAGTTTCGACTGCGGGGTAATCTTGGCTTTGAGCGCTTCCGCGGTCAGCTTGAAGTTATCCTTCGCTGTGGTTTCGATGCCGACCACAACGCCGCCCGACAAGGTCGTGATCGGGCTGTAGGAGATATAACAGGGCTCGGGAATCAGGATCTCGTCCCCCGGGCTGATGAGCGCCCGAAGGGCAAGGTCGATCGCCTCGCTGCCCCCGATGGTCACGATAACTTCCTTGACCGGATCATACGTGATCCGGAAGTTCTCATGCAGGTACCGGACGATCTCTTCCCGCAGCTCGAGCAATCCGGAGTTCGGCGTATATTTGGTATACCCTCGCTCCAAGGAGACGACGGCCGCATCGCGCACATGCCAGGGAGTGGCAAAGTCCGGCTCGCCGACGCCGAGCGAGATGATATCCTTGCTGCCGCTCACCAGATCAAAGAATTTGCGGATACCGGAGGGAGGAATATCGCGCACCGTTGGTGTTAAATAGTTCTTCATCGACTTCGACGACTGGCTTGTGGATTCCATACCGTGATGCCTCCCCTCACGGCGAGATCATCATCCGCCGGTCTTCTTCCCGGTCTTCGAAGATGATGCCGTCATGCTTGTATTTTTTCAAGATGAAATGCGTTTTCGTAGAAAGGACCCGATCGATCGGCGAAAGCCGGTTCGAAACGAACGAAGCCACTTCCTGCAAGGTACGGCCCTGCACCTCGACCAGAAGGTCGTATGCACCGGACATGAGAAAGACGGAATTCACTTCGGGATAGAGGTAAATGCGTTCGGCGATGGCATCAAAGCCGCGGCCGCGCTCCGGGGTAATCTGTACTTCGATCAAGGCGGTTACCGACTCGTTGACCTTGGCCCAGTTGATCACCGCTGCATATTTGACGATAACATGCTCCGCTTCGAGTTCCGCAATCGCCGCTTCCACGTCCTCCCGGCTCGCACCGAGCATGGTGGCTACGGTCTCCGCGTCCGTTCTGGCATCTTCCTTGAGAAGATCCAGGATTCTGAGTTTCAGTTCTACCATAAGAATGACCTCCTGACGTAGAATGACGCCGCCTGAACGACGCATCTCCTTTCCTTTTGAAAGGACATTAGGTACACTATACAACGAATCCGAGGCTCTGGAAAGGAGCTTCTTGATGCCCTTTTACAATTCTCGTCCGAAGATGTTCATGCTCATATAGCGTTCCCCGGTATCCGGCGCCACACACAAAACCCGCTTGCCGGGCCCGAGACGCTTGGCCGTCTCTAGAGCTGCCCAGACGGTTGCGCCGGAAGACGGTCCCACCAAAAGCCCTTCTCGTGCAGCGAGAAGGCTGGTGATCCGAAGCGCATCCTCATCCTTCACGCGCATGATCTGGTCGTAGACGGTGGTGTTGAGCACCGGCGGGATGAACCCCGGGCTTGTTCCTACCAGCAGGTGAGGCCCCGGATGCCCTCCGGAAAGAACCGGCGAGCCTGCGGGCTCCACCACGATGATCTCCAGGTTCGGCAGCTTCTCCTTCAGCACCTCGCCTGTTCCCGTGATCGTCCCGCCGGTTCCCGACGAGGCGACGAAGGCATCCAAAATTCCGTCCGTCTGCTCCATAATTTCCAAAGCTGTCGTAGTCCGGTGAACATCGGGGTTCGCTTTGTTCTCAAACTGTTGGGGGATGAAGCTTCCCGGAATCTGCTCGTTCAGTCCCACAGCCTTGCGTATGGCTCCCTGCATCCGTTCTCTGGCCGGCGTGAGCACCACTTCCGCCCCATAGGCCTTGAGCAGATTGATGCGCTCCTTGGTCATGTTATCGGGCATGACGATGATGACCTTGTAGCCCTTAGCGGCACCCGCCATCGCCAATCCGATGCCGGTGTTCCCGCTTGTCGGTTCGATGATGGTGTCGCGGCTCTTGAGCTTGCCTTCCTTTTCCGCCTGTTCGATCAGATTGTAGGCTGCCCGATCCTTCACGCTTCCGCTCGGATTAAACGATTCCAGCTTGACGAGCACCTCGGCCATTCCTTCCTCGACAACCCGATTCAGCCGCAAAACCGGGGTTTGCCCGATCAAGTCGGTCACCCGGTTCACCATGGTCCGCTTTTCCATTCCAATCTCTCCTCGCTGTTTCCTTGGTATTTGACTTCGGTTTTATTCGTACAAAAAGAGTCCGGCTTGTCCGGAGCGTGTCGCCCTACCATGGGTTTGAAGACACGCTCTAACTCCAGCGGACTCTTGGTTCCTTACTTGCTTAATGTTCCCTTCATGCGAATCCTTCCAGGCTCGGCCAAATAGGTCTCCGTCTTGAAGCAGGACGGGCACACATACAGGTCCATCTCCAGAATGTCCGGCAGGAACGGCTCCGGCAGCAACTCAGACGACGCAGGGTCAAATCCATGGCCTGCCATACGAACCTGGCCTCCCCGCAGCATCAGTTCGCCGCAGGTTGGACATTCCGGTGCTTCGAGCTGTGTATCGAGGAGGGCCTGAACCTTTTCTTGGTAGGGATCAAGTTCTTCTTCCTCTTCATAATCGGAATAGTCGATATCGGAATCGGCTTCCTCCCCGGAATCCTCATCGTCCGCTTCATGATCATGCGGTTGATCGTGGCCGTGAATGGAGACGCTGCGGTAATCCCCCAGCTCATTCAGACAGTGAGGACAGACCTCCTCCGGTCCGATCTCGGGATCCCAGACGATCTCGGTCTGGCACCAGGGACATACCTGGGTTTCTTGCTCGTTCATGTTGCTCCTCCTTACGAATGGTGGTCCATTTCCCCATGATAGACTTCCTGCACCTGAAAATGCAAGCGAGGCGGACACCCGACTGGATTAGGCAACACTTGCCCCGATGACGTAAGAAATGGAAATCGAGATCACCATGGAGATAAGGCCCACCGCCTTGTTGCCATTCCTGATCTCCTCGTCGATCTTAAAATAAGGAGTAAGCAGCTCGAACAGGAAGTAAGCCACGAGCAGGAGAAGAAAGCCGAAGCTGGCCCAGACGACGGATTCCAGAATGGTATCGTTGTTCAAGATGGCAAAACGGAACAGATTGCAAATCCCGAAGATTTTGCCGCTTGTCGCCATCGCAACAGCCAGATTCCCCTTCTTGATCTCATCCCAGTCGTTGTACTTGGTGATCAGGTTGAATACGAACATGAACAGAACGAGCGCTACCACCGCCACGGAAAAGAAAGCGAGCGTGTTGAGATAGATGTTGTTCATCATAAAGTCCACCTCTTGATTCAAAATGAAGTCGCCTCCAAACACCGCAAGAGACTGAAGATTCGGCTCTTCAGTCTCTTGCTTGATCTTTTGTGCGATGCAAAGGATTGTGCCTGCTTACCTGATGCCTTACGGCTGTTGCTTCGAAGCAATCTTCGCTTTCAGCGCGGCCAGCTCATCCTCGACTCCGTCATTCTGGTCGAGCTGCGAGAGCTCGTCATCCAGGCTGCGGTTCTTGTCACGAAGCTCGCCTGCAGCTTGAGCTTCCGCTTCCAGCTGAGCGACCTTGTCGCTCATCCGGTCGAAGCCGCGGGCCGCGTTGTCGGTCCCGAAGCCGGACATCACCTGATTGATCGATTTTTGAGCCTTGGCTGCTTCCGCACGAGCGATCAGCAGGTCCTTCTTGTTCTTCATCTTGTTGAATTCGTCTTTCATCTCTTCGAGCTGCTTGCGCAGACGATCCGCGTTTTCCTTGGCGATGTCGTATTGGCCCTTCAGCTCGTCGTAGCGGGCTTGGTGCTCCTTCTTGTCTTGAAGAGCGCGACGGGCAAGGTCTTCATTGCCTTGCTCCAACGCTTTTTCCGCTTGCTGCTGGCGCTTGTTGACCAAGTCCAGCGATTCTTCCGATTGCTGCTTGAATTTCTTTTCCACGGCGATCTGCTTGGCAACCGCAGCCTCTGCTTCCAGAATGTCCTGCTCCATGTCGCGCAGGAATTGGTTCAGCATCTTCACCGGGTCTTCTGCTTTGTCCAGCAAGTCATTGATCGAAGCCGCCGTCAGGTCGCGAAGCCGTTTGAAAATTCCCATGTAAATCAATTCCTCCCATGATCTATTGTAGTGTGATGTGGTTTTCTTCTTTCCTTGTTGCTTACAAGACATATCTACGGGGGATCGATGCCTGGGGTTTCAACATGTTTCTGCCGAGTGGCAAAAAAAATCATTATTTCAGTTCCACAACCGTTACGCCGATTCCACCTTCGTTATAAGCCCCCACGCGGAAGCTCTTCACATGCTTGTGACGGCGCAGGTAATCCTGGATACCAATCCGAAGGGCGCCTGTTCCCTTCCCATGAATGAGATAAACCTGTGGAAAGTTCGCGAGGAAGGATTCGTCCAGGAAGCGATCGACATCGATGATGGAGTCCTCGATGTTCTTCCCGCGCAAATCCAGCTCCAGACGGGCGTTCTCATCCCGTGTTCGCTTGATGCTGGAGGTTGCCTGCTGAACGTGCTTCTGCTTGGCAGGGGCTGCTTTGATCAGCTCCAGCTCGGCAAGCGCCACCTTCATCTTGAGAATCCCGAGCTGAACGGTTGCTTCCTCAGCGCCGACGTCCACTACGGTTCCCTTCTGCCCGAACTTCGCGACCATCACTTCGTCGCCCGGCTCGATGGCACGAACCTTCTTTGCAGGGACAGCCGCGCGCTTCGGCGCAAGCTCCGGCACCGCTTCGTCCAAGCGGCGGCGAGCATCAATGAGCTCATGCTCCTTGACCTTGGCTCCCTCCATGGCCAGTTTGCGAAGCTCCGCAATAACCTCTTCCGCTTCACGTCGCGCCTTAGTCACCGCTGCTGCCGCGTCCTGCTCCGCTTTCACAAGCAGCTTGCCGCGCTCTTCCTCGAAGCGGCGGCGCTCCTCTTCCAGCTTCCGCTTCGTCTCTTCGACCTCGCGGCGCAGGCTCTCCGCACTTACCCGCTCGGCCTCGGCGGTGAGGCGGTTTTCCTCCAGCGTGGCGATCATTGATTCTACTCGTTGGTCTTCCTCGGCCACCTGCCCGCGGGCATGATCGATGATCCGCTTCGGCAGGCCGAGCCGCTCGGCGATGGCGAACGCATTGCTTCGGCCGGGTACGCCGACAAGCAAACGGTACGTCGGACTCAAGGTCTGAACGTCAAATTCCATGCTGGCGTTGATGACCCCATTCTTGTCGTAGGCATACGCCTTCAGCTCGCTGTAGTGCGTCGTTGCCACGAGGCGGCAGCCCATGGAATGAATGTAGTCGAGGATCGAGATGGCGAGCGCCGAGCCTTCGGCCGGGTCGGTTCCCGCCCCCACCTCATCCAGAAGCACGAGGCTCTTCGGCGTCATTCCGCGCAAGATGGAGATGATATTGGTCATATGGCTGGAGAAGGTACTGAGGTTCTGCTCGATGCTCTGCTCATCGCCGATGTCGGCGTAGATGCCGTCGAACACACAGAGTTGGCTGTCGTCCTCGGCGGGAACAAACAAGCCGGACATCGCCATCAAGCTGAGAAGCCCGACCGTCTTGAGCGACACCGTCTTCCCGCCTGTGTTGGGGCCGGTTACGATGATGGACGAGTAATGGTTGCCGATCTCCAGCTCAAGCGGAACAACGACATCTTTGGCCAGGAGCGGATGCCGCCCCTTCTTGATCTTCAAGAAGCCCCGGTCATTCATGATCGGCAGCGTCGCCTTCATTCCGCGGGCCAGCACAGCCTTCGCAAAGATGAAGTCAAGCTCGGCCAGGATCGCCAGATTGGCCGAAAGCACCTCAGCCTCCTGGGCAACGAGCGTGGTCAGCATGATGAGAATCTTCTCGACCTCGCGCTCTTCCTTCATCCGCAGCTCACGAAGCCGGTTGTTCATCTGAACGACCGCTTCGGGCTCGATGTACATGGTTGCGCCCGATGCGGACAGGTCGTGAACGATTCCGCCGAAGTGGCTGCGGTATTCCGCTTTCACGGGAATCACATAACGGTCTCCGCGGATCGTGACCAGATTATCCTGCAGCATCTTCTGCACGGAGGGGGTGCGAATCATTTGATCGAGCCGTTCCCGCACGCGCGCTTCTCCGGTTCGGAGCTCCTGACGGACCCGAGCCAGCTCCTGGCTTGCAGAATCCATGACGAAGGCTCCTTCGTCAATGCATTGGAGGATGCGTTCCTCGGTGCTCCGATCCTCGCTGATCAGACTCGCCAGATCCACCAGGAGCGGAATCGGATGGTCTTCCGCAGCCAGCTCCAGAAAACGCCGGAGCCTCCGCCCGCCTTGGCTCGTCGTGGCGATATCCAGCAGCTCGGTCGGGTTCAACGTGCCGCCGAGTTCAGCCCGGCGAATAGGCGCACGGACGTCGCGTATGCCGCCGAAGGGCACCCCGCCCTTCAAACGGTCGATCGCAGAGGCTTCATCCGTTGCCTGCAGCCGCTTTTTCACTTGTTCGAGGTCGCTCACGGGCAAAAGCTCTTCCGCCTTCGCTTTCCCGAGGCTGGTGGATGCCTTCGCGGTTAATTGTTCAACGATTTTATGAAATTCCAACGTGGATAAAATTTTACCTTCGATTGTGCCTGTCACTGGATCCTTCTCCCATCTTTTCACACAGCATTTCGCCTCTATTATATCCAATGAGGCAGGGAGAAGCTATTCCACGGGTTTTCTATAACGGAAAATTCCACCCGCGCTTCTCCATCATGAGTTGCTTTCTCCGGGGAACTCTAATGAAGGTTGGCGGATCAATTTGGATTAATGCGGGCTGACCAACTACTTGAATTTTAGGAAGGAGGTGCATGCCATGCGCGCTTGGGGAGTCGTTCTGCGGTTTCTCGCGGCTGCCATCGTGCTAATGATTACAGCTTGGCTCGTGCCCGGCTTCCGAATCGGCAGCTTTACGAGCGCCCTCCTGCTTGCCCTGGTCATTGCCGGGTTGGGCTGGCTTACCGAACGGCTGTTTCACCGAGAAGTAACTCCCTTCAGCCGGGGAACTGTCGGATTTCTGCTCAGTGCCGCTGTCCTCTACCTGGCCTCGCTGGTTGTACCGGGCAGCCGCATTACGTTGCTCGGTTCGTTGGTGGCCTCACTCGTGATCGGCATTTTCGACCTGTTCGTGCCTACGCCGGGAACGGGAAACCCGCGAACGCACAAAGGCATTCATTGATTCACCTCCTCTGAAATCCCCAGATTACCCACAATGTAACAAAATGTTCAAGACCAAGGGCAGCAGCGGTTCACAAAATCCTTTACAATGAACGAAATTCGCCTATTCCCGTAGTCCAAACGTTCATGTAAAAGGAGTTTATGTCCATGCTGCCTTTGCCTTCTTCTTTGCGAGAATCGTTATGGTTTCATCTGAAGAGCTTGCCCATGAATACCTTGTTCGCCCAAGCGGTCGTGGAGCACAAAGCGCCGGGCGCCATTTACGTGGACGATGACGCTCAACCTGCTGCTTACTTCATCGTTCACCCGTACCGAATGTCTCTGTTGACCGGGGAACCGCGTCGCGAGGCGTTTGTGAGAGAGGTGAACCGCTACATAACGAATGATGCGAACCAGCGAACCCAAGCGGAATGGCTCCAGATCGATACTCCCGTATGGAGAGAAGTCCTTCCGGCCCTCGGCTCCGCCGGTCCAGTGGAGGAACACGTCCGCCTCAATTTTCAGTTCCAGCCAGACCTCTATTGGCGTTCGAGACAGGCTCAGCAAGTTGCCGCACCGGAAGCGTCTGTGAAAATCCGACCGCTTGCCCGGGAAGAAGCACTCCGTTTTCAAGGCGCTGTCATCCCGCGAGCATTCTGGCGCCCTACGGGTGAGCCGCGGATCGAGACCCTTGGGGCATCCCATGTCTCCCCGGATCCCGAGACCGCTTATGGAGTCATCGTAGACGGGCAGCTCGCGTCCGTCGCCTTTGTCGCCTATCGGAGTGAAACTGAGCTGGAGATTGGCATTGAGACGGCCCCCGGCTTCCAGGGGAGAGGCTTCGCCTACGAGGCCTCCGCTGCCCTTGTCGAGAACATCCTGGCTCAAGGATTTCAACCCGTATGGGGATGCCGGGAAGGAAATGTCGGATCGCTCAAGCTGGCAACGAAGCTTGGGTTTGAGCCTGTCCGCAGACTCCCGTATTTCCATTTGCCTCTCTAAAAAACCTGCCGATTGCGAATGCGCAATGAGATCAAAAAAAGAGCGATTCCTGCCCAGGTGATTGGGATAGGAGTCGCTCTTTTCAATTAGATTGAGGCGTGGCAGGCAACTTACCGCTTCTCCCATTCGTTCACGGTGCCGTCCGAGCAGCCGATGATTATGCGATGGGCCATATCGAGGAAGAGGCCGTTATCGACCACCCCCACCATGCGATTGATCGCCTCGTGCAGCTCGTAAGGCTTCTCGATCTGCCCGAGTCGGCAATCTGCCGTATAGTTGCCGTTGTCGGTCACAAAGGGAGTGTCCTCATGCATCCGAAGCTCCGGGTTGCACCCGAGTGCATCCAGCTGCCGAAGGGTCCGTTCACTTCCAAAGGGGACGATTTCGACCGGCAGCGGAAAACGTCCGAGCTGATCCACCAGTTTCTCGTCATCCACGATGATGATTAGCTCCTTGGTTGCACTCGCCACGATCTTCTCGCGCAGGAGTGCACCGCCGCCGCCCTTAATCACCTGCAACTGCGTGTCGACTTCATCCGCGCCGTCGATGGTGATGTCAATGCGATCCACATCCTTGAAGGTAACCAGCGGGATACCCAGCCGACGGGCATGGGCTTCAGACGGTTTGGAGGTGGCGATCGCCTGAATGGACAAGCCTTCCTTGACCAAGCGTCCAATCTCCCGTATCGCCCAATATGCCGTTGATCCCGTACCAAGGCCGACAATCATTCCGTCTTTGAGGTAGCCGGCAGCTTTTTCGGCCGCCAGTCGTTTTCTGTCCGTTCCCATCACCCTCCGTTACTTGGAATCGAGGCTGCCCGTTCGCTTGGGAACCTGGTCCATGATGAAATCGACCGCTTGCGACCCGGCCATTTTCTCTCGAAAGCGATCTCCCGGCAACACGGACAAGGCGTAGATGACCAAACTGGTCAGGACCGCCGCTTCCAGAAGAGCCAGCAGACCTCCGCCAAATCGGTTTAAGCCGTTCAGGCCGGGAGCCTTTGCAATAAAATTGAGCAGGTAGCCGACCAGAGTCAAGGCGAGCTTCACCGCCAGCACGATCAGAATGAAGGTAAGCGCCCGCAAAAGCGGCTGCTCCAAGCCGAGCCCGCCGAGCTTCTCTTCATAATGACCGATTCGTCCCGCCAGCTCTGCCGGAAGGAGGTCATCCAGAATCGGCAGGAAAACCGGCGTAAGCCGATAGGCAGCATACCAGGCGATAAGGAGACTGGCCAGCGAGAGCAACTGGGTGATCAGGCCTCGCTTCCACCCGAAGACGAAGGCGACCAACAAGAGAATGACAATCCCCGCATCAATGCCATTCATTCATTAAGCTTTCCCTGGCTCTTCTGATGTTTCTTCCATAACCAGCTCAATCCATTCATTGTATTCCTTCTTGAGCAGCTCATATTCCCGCTCAAGCGCCTGGTATTTGGCAGACAGCTCTTGATCGGCAGAGTCGTTCCCCTCTGTCAGCTGTTGCTCCTGACGCAAGGCATCCGCCAGCTCCGCCAAACGGGTTTCCGTTTCGTGCTGCAGGAGAGCATAAGCTCCCGCTTGCTCTCGAAGCTGCTCGTCCCGTTCCGTCAGCTGCTCGTTTGCAACGAGAAGAGACTGCTGCAGCGCCTGACGTTCTTCCTCTTCCCGCTTGGTTTTCTCCGCGGTCTGGTTCAGTTCCCGGCGCAAGGCAAGAAGAGCGTACTCCAACTGATCCTTGTCCTCGCTCCAGCGCATGCGCTCCTTCTCCAGCCGTTCGGCTGCCTCCTGCCGCTCCTTGTCCCGGGCAGCTTCCAGCTCGCGAGCCTTCGCCTGCTCTTCCTCCAGGAGCTGCAGAGCCTCCGCTACCTGCTCGTCAGCTTCTCGTGCCTTGTCGACAAGACTGGCCGAAGCGGCTTCCTCGGCAGCAAGGCGAGCCGCAAGCAGGGCCTCCCGCTCTGCGGTCAACCGGCTAATCTCTGCGTCCTTGTCCGTCAAGAGACGGGCTGTCTCCTCCTCTTTCTCCATCAGCAGGAGAGTAAGCGTCTCCTCCTTCTCGGAGAAGAGGCGAGCGGCCTCTGCCTCTTTGGCGGTAACTTGACGAGCGAATGCTTCGTCCTTCTCGGCCAGCCGGCGGGCAAACTCCTCCTCTTGCTTGGCGAGGAGCTGCTCGACCTCGGCATCCTTGTCGGAGAGCAGACGAGCCAGCTTCTCCTCCTTATCGGCGAGAAGCTGGGTCAGCTCCGTCTCCTTCTCCGCAAGGAGTTGCGCCGTCTGAGCTTCCTTTTCCGCTAGGAGCCGGGTTGTTCGAGCTTCCTTCTCGGTAAGGAGTTTAGCTGTCTCGGCATCCTTATCCGCAAGCCGTTTCGCTGTTTCCGCTTCCTTCTCTGCGAGTTGACGGCGGTTGTCCTCCTCCAGCTCGTGGAAGAGCAGGTCGCTCTCCTCTTCCTTGCGGCTCTTCCAAACAGCGAACTCTTCGGCTTGCCGATCTTGCCCCAACTGCGCTTGCTCCTCCGCCTTCGCAAGGCGGGCTTCCGCAGCGCTCGCTAGCTCGGTGCGAAGACGCTCCAGCTCTTCGGCAAGGAATACGTCCTTGCGCTCGAGTTCCTCTTCATGCTGCTCCCTCAGAAGCTGCGCTTCCTCGCGATGAGCAGCTTCCAACTGGCCGAGCTCCTCCTGCAGTTTCTGTTCAGCGGAATGAAGCCGCTCTCTCCAGCTTCCTAGTTCGGCCTCGTGAGCCTCGCGCAGCTCGCTAAGCTGAGTGCGCTTCTCCTCCTCCAGCGCCTGGAGGCGTTCGGCATGCGCCTTCTGCAGCTCCAGAAGCTCCTGAGAGCGGGTCTCCTGCAGTTTGGCGAGCTCTTGGGCGTGACGATCTGCAGCCTCGCCCGCTTCCCGTTCGCCTTCCTCCAAATAAGAGGTCAGCTCTTCGCCATGAGCTTCTCTCAGCCCGGCCAGCTCGGCCGCGTGGGCTTCCTTCATCTTGGTCAGCTCTGCACCATGGGCTTCTTCGCGCTCGTGGAGCGCCTTCGCATGGGTCGAGCGAGCGGTCTCCAATTGCTCGCGACCGCGTCGCTCCGAGGCCTCCAGCTCCTTAAGCCGCAAAGCAGCCTGATCCAGCTCTTTGCGAAGCTGAGCAAGCTGGGCATCTTGCGCGCCGGTCTTCTCCTGCAGGGTCTTGCGCTCCTGCATGAGCGAGTTTCGGACATTCTCGTATTCCTTGATGCGCTCCGACGCCTTCGCAAGCTCTCGGGACAGCTCCGCTTCCTTGGCCGCGAGGGCATCCCGCTCCTTCGAGAAATCGGCGCTTACGGTCGCAAGCTCTTCTTCGCGCGAAGCGAGCGCCCGTGCGGTTTCCTCAACCGCACGCGCGTGCTCGTCATGCCGCCCTTGGAGATCGGCAAGACGTTCGTTCAGCTCCTGCTCCCGCTTGGCACTTACCTCCAAGTTCTCGCGCGAACCGTCTCGCTCCTGGGTCAAGCGTTCGCGCTCGCTGAGCCAGGCTTCCTCTTGCTTGCGGTACTCCTGGAGCGAGAGCTGCTGGGCATTCGTCGTCTCCCGCAGCTTCTCCGCCTCTTCGGCAACCGCGCGAAGGGCCTGCTCGCTCGCCGAGAGCCGTTCCCACTCTTCCGCCAGCTCATCGAGCCGGTCGCGGACGCGCATCAGCTCATCCGCCATATTCACCGCAGCCAGCACGGCAATCTTCGTGGTGTCGTACCGCTCATTGGAACCGGCGATGTTGTGCATCTGCTCGTTCACTTGAGCGGCCAGCCGCTTCATATAAGCGGGACTGGAGCTGCCCTTCAGCTTGTAGGGCGTTCCGTATATGTCAACCGTGAGTCGCGTTTTGTCATCCTGGGCCATGGAAAGACCTCCTCTCGCGTTCGTTTACCTATTCGCGCAGTGCGGTCCGGGTTCCTGCCTTTACTTCCGCAGCTCGGCCGCAAAAGTTTGTTCCAGCGCTTCCAGCACTTTGCCATGAGCAAGCGTGACATCCTCTTCGGTCAGCGTCCGCTCCGGATGCCGGTAGACGAAGGACAACGCCACGCTCTTACGGTTCTCGCCAAGCCGTTCGCCGGTGTAAATGTCGAACACATCGCTCGATTCCAGCAGAGAGCCTGCCGCAGCACGTGCCGTCTCAAGCAAAGCGCCGACGGAAACCGCTTGGTCCACCACGACGGCAATGTCGCGGCTGACGGCCGGGTAACGGGGCAGCGTCTTGTATTGAATGGTCGGGCCTGCATGCTGGATCAGCGTGTCGAGCTCCAGCTCAAACAGGTATACGTCGCTCGGAAGATCGCCCTGCGCGCTCGGATGAAGTTGACCGATCCGGCCCAGGAACACGTCTTCCTCTACCGTTTGGAGGAACAGCTCTGCGGTGCGGCCCGGGTGGAAGCCTTCCGGGGCTGCGCTCTTGTAGACGAGTCCTTCCACACCGAGGGCATCCGTCAGCTTATCGAGAAGACCCTTCAGGTCGTAGAAGTCCACCTTCTCCTGCTTAAGCTTCCAGTGAGGGGACGTCCGGTTGCCCATCAGGACGGCGGCGAGCAATTGCTTTTCCACCGGTTGCACCGTCAGATTCTCTTCCTGGGACAGGTAGACCTTGCCGATCTCGAACAAGGCGATATCCGTCTCGCTGCGGTTGCTGTTGTATTCCGCGATGTCGAGCAGGCCGGGGATGAGGCTCGTGCGCAGCACGCTGCGGTCCTCGCTCATCGGCATCGCGAGCGGAAGCAGGCGAGCGTCCGGGTAAGCGCCGGTGAAGCGGGCCTTGCGGCTCGGATGCGTCAGGGAGTACGAGATGATCTCGTGCAGGCCGCTTGCCGCGAGCAGGTTGCGCACCGAACGGCGGATGGCTTGCGCCGGGTTCAGGGAGCCGGGTGTCGTCACGCCGTTCATCAGCGTGGTCGGAATGTTGTCGTAGCCATAGAGGCGGGCTACTTCCTCAATCAGGTCAACATCGCGGGTAATGTCGCCGCGGCGTCCCGGGACGGTTACAAGGAAGGTTTCCCCCTCTACCTGATAGGAGAAGTTCAACCGGCGAAGCACATCGGTTACGTCTTTTTGCGTAAGCTCGGTTCCCAGGTATCCGTTCACCTTGGACAGTGACAGGGAAACGGTCACTTGTTCGGCTGGCTTCGCCACGGCCTCTGCGCGGCCGACAAGGGCCTTCCCCCCTGCCAGCTGGCAGAGCAAGGAGGCCGCCCGATCAAGGGCCGTCTCGACGGCTTCCGCATTGACGACCTTCTCGAAGCGCAGGCTCGCCTCCGAGCGAAGGCCGAGCTGGCGGGAGGTGCGGCGCACCGAAGGCCCGGCAAACTTGGCGGATTCGAGAATGATGCGAGTGGTTTCAGCCGTGACTTCGGAGTTCGCTCCGCCCATAACGCCTGCGATCGCAATCGCCTTCTCGGCGTCAGTGATAAGCAGCATGGACGTCGTGAGCTCGCGTTCCTGATCGTCAAGCGTCACAAGCTTCTCGCCTTCCTGCGCAAAACGCACGTCGATCTTCCCGCCCGTTACCTTGTCGGCATCGAACGCGTGCAGCGGTTGACCCAGCTCCAGCATGACATAGTTGGTGACGTCGACCACGTTGTTGATCGGTCGAACCCCCGCCGCCATGAGGCGGTTTTGCAGCCAGAGCGGGGACGAACCGATCTGCACTCCTTCCACGACGCGGGCCAGGTAGAGGTCACATGCTTCCGGCGCGCTGATGGTAACCGACACCTGCGAGGCCGCTTCAGCGCCTTCCTCGACGAGTCCTTCGCGAGGATCGGGCAGCGTGACCTTGCGGTCGATAATCGCCCCGATCTCGTAGGCGGCTCCCACCATGCTCAGGCAGTCGGAGCGGTTCGGGGTCAGATCAAGCTCCAGGACCGAATCGTCAATGTTCAAGACTTCAAGGGCATTGGCGCCAACCGGCGTCAATTCCGGCAGCACGAGAATCCCTTCCTGAATTTCTTTTGGCAGGTACTTGTCGTTCAAGCCCAGCTCCTTCGCCGAGCAGATCATCCCTTGCGATTCGACGCCTCTCAGCTTCGCCCGCTTGATGACGAGGCCGTCCGGCAGCTTGGCACCGATCATGGCAACCGGAACCTTTTGCCCGGCGGCTACGTTCTTCGCTCCGCACACGATCTGCAGAGGAGCTTCCGCGCCTACATCTACGGTACAGACATTCAGCTTGTCGGCATCGGGGTGTTTTTCTTTTGCGGATACATAGCCCACGACGACGCCTTCGACTCCCTTGTTCAGGTCTTCGACTTCGTCCACTTCTACGCCGCTTCGCGTCAGCTTCTCCGCGAGCTCTTTGGCCGTATGGCCTTCTACTGCTACATAATCCGACAGCCATCGGTATGATACGTTCATGTTCGGTTCACGTCCTATTCGTTATGGTCGTTTCAAGATTCCAGGTTCTGCGATTTCGCGCTTACACTCGGTCGAACTGTTTCAGGAATCGCAGATCGCCGCTATAGAAATGACGGATATCGTCAATGCCGTACTTCAGCATGGCGATCCGCTCCGGGCCCATGCCGAAGGCGAAGCCGCTGTACACCTCGGGATCATAACCTCCCATGCGCAGCACGTTCGGGTGAACCATACCGGAGCCGAGGATTTCGATCCAGCCCGTGCCCTTGCAGGTCCGGCAGCCTTTGCCTCCGCACATGCAGGAGATGTCGACCTCGGCACTCGGCTCGGTGAACGGGAAGAAGCTCGGGCGCAGGCGAATCTCTACTTGCGGGCCGAACATTTCGCGGGCGAATTGCAAGAGAGTCCCCTTCAGGTCGCTCATGCGGATGCCCTTGTCGATGACGAGACCCTCCACCTGCGTGAATTGATGGGAATGGCTCGCATCGTCTTCATCGCGGCGGTATACCTTGCCCGGGCAGATGATCTTAACCGGCACTTCGCCCTTGCGGCGCTCCATCGTGCGCACTTGCACCGGAGAGGTGTGCGTACGAAGCAGGAGCTCCTCGGTCAAGTAGAACGAGTCCTGCATGTCGCGAGCCGGGTGATTCTTCGGCAGGTTGAGCGCCTCGAAGTTGTAGTAGTCCTGTTCCACTTCAGGCCCTTCCTCAACGGTGTACCCCATGCCGATGAAAATGTCCTCGATCTCCTGCACGACGCGGCTGATCGGATGGATCGTTCCGAGCGGAGCGGGACGTCCCGGCAAGGTGACGTCAATCGTCTCGCTCTTCAGCTTTGTTTCCGTTTCGCGGCGTTGCAGCTCGGCTTGAAGGCCATTCAGCCGCTCCTCAATCGCTTGGCGAACCTCGTTTGCCACCTGCCCGATGATCGGACGCTCTTCGGCGCTGAGCGCGCCCATGCCTCGCAGCACTTCCGTGAGCGGTCCTTTTTTGCCCAAGTATTTCACCCGAAGGTCGTTCAGCTTTTGGCTGCCGCCTGCCGCCTCCAGCTCTTGAAGCGCGAACTGCTTCAATTCCATCAATCGTTCTTTCATGTGAATCCTTCGCCCCTTTGTATGGTCTACTCTTCCTGCTCAGCCTTGCAAACACGCCCTAACGCAAAAAAGACGCCGTTCGTCCCGGGAAAGGGACGAAGACGCCGTGGTACCACCCTCATTTCAAGCGCATGCATAGATCGAGCTGCGCTTGCTCAAAGCGACGATAACGGCATCGCGGCCGGCTGTCTCTACTGGCGCTGACGAGCGCGTTCAAGAAGCTGCTCCGGAGCGAACTTCGGCGGCCCGCAATCCCCGAGAAACGCTCTCAATCTCCGGCGTTTCCTCCCTGTCGGATCGTACCGCTTACTCTTCTCCATCTTCGCATGTATTCACCATCAACTAGCATTAATCCCCATTATAAGCAAGCACTCCGCCGATTGCAAGGGTGAGAAACGCCCCTCATTCGCTTCCATCTTCCGTGTGCAGGTTGAACGTCTCCGAAGCAAGCGATGCTCCGTCGCTGCCGATGGCTTGAACAAGAATGTATTCATGAAAAACCCGTTTCTCAAACTCCCACGTGAAGGACCAGCCATCACGGCCGTCCGAATCATAGCCAAGCAGCGTCTTCTCGCCTTCCACGTCCGTTCCCGCAGGGTAGTACCAAAACAGCACCGTATCCGTGTTAGAGGCTTCCACTTGGAAGGTTAGGTTCGTGCGATCGCCAGGTACCACCCACCAGTTGTCCTTCTTCTCCACGTCTACTGTGGCCTTCGTCAGCTTCGCCTTCCTCTCTGATAAGGGAGCAGACGCTGGCTTGGACGCTTCTCCCTCCTGACAGCCTGACAAAGCCATGCCCATGGCGAGCAGCAGCAAGGCAATCTTTCCTTTCCCCATAAAGGTTCCCCTCCCCGTTCCTACTAAAAAAGACGAGGGAGGCCTCGTCCTGGTTTGAGGAACGTCTCGGCGCGAATTCTTTATTCCATCCAGCGCAAGCCGTAGGCTCCTAAGATCGCCGCCAGAGCAGTCGCCAACCACAGCATCCACCGAATCCTTCGCCGCAGACGATCTCCGGGCTCCGGCTCGCTCTCCTCCGCTTCCAGCCGCAAGCGAAACGAAGATTTGTCCGCTCCGGCTCTTTCCTTGTGCCAATTGAGCTTTCGCTCCTCCATCCAGCTCGTCCTCTCCTTTCCTCTTTATCTCTCTTTTTCGGAATCCCTCTATCGCTCCAGCAGCCGCCAGACAAAAGCGACGGTCGCCGCATTGAGCATGAGAAGAAGCGGAATGCCTACTCGGAATGATGTGTGCAGTGTTTTATGTCGGAATCGGTTCATCCCGAGCAAGACGCCCAACGCGCCCCCAAGAAAGGCGGTCAGGAAGAGTCTCGCTTCCGGTACGCGCCGTTTTTTGCGCCGGGCTCGCGCTTTGTCACTTCCCATGAGAACGAAGCCGAAGAGGTTGATGGCCACCAAATACCCGAACAGATAAATCATTGCAGCGTTCCCCCTTACCCAAATCTAGTGTTCTTGCGAGAGCTCTATTCTATGCTTTTGATTGTCCGAGAAAGAAGCGCTTCCGTCAAGAGCGGTAGCCCCTAGTCAAGGAGGGATGAGATGCGAAGCGCCCCAGCTCTTTTGCTCTCGGAGTCGCTCGTAAGGTAAAATGACAAGGAACAAGCCTCACGACTGAGTGTAAGCTGGACATACCATTCCCAAGGAGGAGCGCACCATGGCCATGAAATATCGCAGATTGGGCAAGACCGGACTGAAAGTATCAATTGTCGGTGTCGGCACGTGGCAGTTCGGCGGAGAATGGGGCAAGACCTTCGCACAAGAAGATGCGGACCGTATTCTCGGGAGAGCCAAGGAGCTTGGCATCAACCTCATCGACACGGCGGAGTGCTACGGGGATCACCTCTCCGAGGAAAGAATCGGCGGGTTCCTTCGCCACGACAAGCGCGAGGATTGGGTCATTGCGACGAAATTCGGCCATCATTTCCATGGACCTTACAATCGCACCGATGTCTATGATCCAGAAGATGTCCTCCGCCAGCTGGATGCTTCCTTGCGGGCGCTTGGTACGGATTACATCGACTTGTACCAATTCCACTCCGGCCCGGATTCGTCCTTCGATCGAGACGACCTGTGGACTGCACTCGACAAACAGGTGCAAGCCGGCAAAATCCGCCACCTCGGTATCTCGATCGGCGCCAACACCAACATCCACCAGACAGCGGCGGCTTCGAAAGTCGGCGCTTCCGCCATTCAAGTCGTCTACAACCGTCTGGATCGAGAGCCCGAGGCAGAGGTGTTCCCCTCCTGCCGGGAGCAGGACCTCGGGGTGCTCGCCCGCGTTCCGCTCGCCAGCGGCTACTTGAGCGGCAAGTATAAGCCGGGAGCCGTCTTCGGTGCGGATGATGTTCGGCACCGCCACGATCCCGAGAAGACTTTAGCGAAGCTGAAGCTCGTCGAGGAGATCCAGCAAAATGAAGTACCGGCCGGCACCTCGATGGCCGCCTGGGCACTCGCCTGGTGCTTGAAGCATGACGCGGTAACCGCAGTTATCCCCGGTTGCAAGGACGCCGCCCAGGTGGAGGCGAATGCGGCTGCGGTTGAGCTGATCAGCAACCAGCACCCGCAGGCTTGGAACGAGTAAATCACCCTCGACCCGTAAAAAATCGAACAAGGCAGCCTTACTTCCCTCGCGGAAGGGGCTGCCCTTTTACTTTGGTTAAGTTTCCGCTATTCCCCTTCTTCTTCTTCATTTTCAACTAACGCAGCAAAAAAATCCGTATAGGTATTCCATGTATCTGGTGGCGAAATGAAAGACTTGGTTTGTATTCTTTCGGCATCTGTCGCATCACACCATATAACAGATGGATGATGATAGACATCCATTATAATCAAACTGGCTGGCGGCTCAGCTAAGACTATAAAATTAGGTGGTAACTTTATAGCAGTTCTATGCCTCAATGTTTCCTCTACGATAGTAGGTGTAATATCTTCATGTCCAAACGCAAAGCAACTTATTCCACCCAGCGATCCGCCACTGAAAAAGGTTGCTATACCGGAAAAATCGTCGGGAAGTTTTACCTGAAGAATGTCCTCAATTGTTCGTAAGACATTCTCGTCGACCCCATCTTCAGGGTACAACCGACCATATCTCGCACGCAATTCCTCTACACTCTTCATAGATAAACTCTCCCATTCGCCTTTATTGGATGACAGTTGTCCTCTCCATAATCCCTCTTCCCCATATCCCGCCGATCCTCAGTTCGGATTTCACCCATACCGAATTCCCTGTGGGGGGTTATTGTGACGGATTATTTCATAACGATAAAGGCATCGTGATCATAATAGTAGGTAAAAGCTTCAAATAACTCTTGATCTGTACACTCGCTCTTTTGCTCATAAGCGTTTTCAACAATCCCTTGTATCGTTTGAATATCCAAGGCGTACATCAAATCATGGTCCTTTGCAAACTTCGGAACCTCATCTTCATCATCTTCTACATCATCTGGATCGAGTACTGCCCCTTGTGTTTCAAGACTCCATGTCTCATTTTCCGGAAGAAATAGTGCATCCGACCACTCGAATGTTTCAATTTGAGTGAGTATCGTTCGCAATGTCATTCGCTTCTCCATTGTTCTTCTCCTTACACCTTGTTATAGAATGTGTACGATGGTCTTGTTTGCTGGATGAATGACAGTCGCTTCATCCCTTTCGATCTCGCCAGTTTTTCTATCTTCCTCATCCCCTGTATTTAGGCAATGAAGTCAATACCTCGTACAGCAATTTTATGTTCGATGATGCTCCTGAAATTGGAGTGATTTCTCATCATGTTATGTCCATATGCACTTACCGCCTCATGTCCACCTATCAAGCTTACGTAATTCTCTTTAAATTCTTTTTGAATCGACTCGCCCAAGCTCGCATAGTAAACAATTACCATACCTTTCAAACCGTTTGGTTTGTGCTATGTTTTGACCAATAGCCAACCCTGCTGCCAAACAAAACGGAATGGCTTCACGTCCTCCCTCACTCACCTCTCATAGGGGACCCCGTAATGATTAATAATGGCCGTCTTCCGGCATTTCGGTATCCTCAATCCACCCCACTTGGTCTGTTCTTTCTCCCGTTTTACAAAACTCTTCGATGGCTAGCCGCGTCTGGTACTTTTCTTTTACCTTACCGTTCCACCATATTTTCTATGTCCCGTAAGTCAGCATCATCAAGTTCCCCATTCATATCATTTTTGTAAGTCTCCATATATTCTAATAACGCTTGTTTAAACCCCAGCCTATATAATAAAAGCCATGATTGATGAAATACGACAGGATCATCGCTATTTCGGTCAGTATAGAAAAAGATTAATTTAATGATCTTGTCTTTCCACTTTTTCTTACTTACATGATTTAAGGCAATTCCTGCCCACCCCGCGCACTCTTCGTGTCCAGTTATTGCAATTTCCACAACCTCTTCGAGAACTACTTCAATCGAATCTGGAAAGAGATAACCCTCTCCCATCATTCGTAGAACTGATAATTGACTTAGTAAATCTTTCGTTTCTAATGCCTTTTTCAAATCAATTTTCTTTGTATTTTCTTCTAGATTATTAAAGGAAAAAGAAGCTTTTTCAAAACCTCTTTTTTGTTTATGAATTCAATCCATTCATTTGAATAAACCATTCTCTTCTTTACTCCTTACCTTCATCGTCCTGTAGATGATGTTCACAAGCCTTCTCATGACGCATATCAGGGAGTCCCCTAATTTCGTATTTAGGTTTTTCCCCCAATCTGACACCATTGCTTTCCTCCATTCGGCACTGGATAGCCCCGTCCAGCTTGCGCGTTCTATATTTCAGTTTTATTGACTAAGCTATTGATGGTTTTTAAGACCGTTTGTCCACTTCACCTATGATCTACAAAAAAGTATCGGGTGAATCAATAGATGATTTAACTGCTTGAATGACTGCATCAGAATCTTTTGATAGCTTTTTACTAAGTTGTAAGAAAGCCAGAGCCTTCATTTTCTCACCCTTCTAGTCTATAAAATCAACAACAGGATAATTTATTGTATGGCTTTCTAACAATTCTGATGGAGTTAGGGTATCCATAATATTAACCTCTATACCGTTTCTAGCAGCTACTTTCGCTAGACCCAACACCGGTATACTTAGTAACTCCTGGGGAGTGTCACCATACTCTCCTTTTAACTTTTTATGGCATTGTATCATATAGGTTAAGTTTTCGTTCACCTGATGGCTATCCTTTTCGATAATTCCATCCAGTACTTTCGAATAACCATCATAATACTTCATCTCTTTACTGCCTTCGAGACTCTTTAATTTTGCTATAAAAACTTTGGCATCTTCCATTTGACCAAGTAGTATATTCTTCAAAGCATACCCAAAAGCCTTATTAAACTCGTGATCTTCTTCCTCTTCTTCAATTCTTCCTCCAAATAGCTCTGCTAAAGAAGTAATCAAATCTTCATTCTCACTAATTAAGGCCATCAATAGTGCTGTATATTTATTTGTATTTACACAATCAGCAGTGATGTCATTTTTCTTCATATCGTAATTTTGGTACAATGCTTCCTGCATTTTTCCTGCTAAGTAAAAGCTCTGTTTTGATTTAACTACATCCTCATTCAAAATGATTTCACCAATAGCTATATCTCGGAATCCATCTGCAAGTAATTCATAATAGTACCCTACATTTCCTGGTAATCCATTTTTTCTAAAATCCTCAATATGTTCATTTTTTTCTTCAATTGTTTCATTGAAAATTTCAGGGAAATACTGAATATATTTACTTTTTTTCACGTCAAGAACCTCCTGCTTTAGCTATATATAGCTAAAAATGAATCTACATTTACAATAAACAACTTTATACTACACTATCAATCTTTACAAACTAACTAAATTTTCTTTTGTCATATACCATGACCGATGTGTGATCTTCAACAACCAAATCCTGATACTTCCACATTAAAAACAGGTCAATCATGGCGGTATTTGACCATCATCAACCTGTTTTATAAAGTGGGAGCTTACACAAAAATGGATAGCCACTAAAAAGAGATACGATAGAATTTTTTAAATTTTTCCAAGAAGAGTATTATTGCTATCTATTACGTTTGGTAACTCTTGATTGATTTCTTGGTCGTATCCTTCTCTTATTAATTTATCCCATCGTAGAAGACAGTTTTTAACTAAATCTCTCTTGACATCATCACATCTAACAACTAGAGGATAAATCCAGTCTCCGTCATTACAATCTACGCATAAAAATTGTAGAGGATCTGTTGGATCTTTGAAGATACATAAGTTCTCTACACTCAACTTATCCCTTGTATTCAATGCCTTTTTGAGCATAAATTCGTCATATAATCATTTGCAAAGCAGATTTCATACTGATTCATTTAACTTATCCTCGTTTAATACATAGATTTAACTATCACTTTTACATTTGGAAATATCTCTTTAGATTGCTTTATTACACTTGAACAACTAGGACACGGCGTTCTCTATTTTTAGTATCGAAAATCCTGTTTTGGTCATTGAATTTATAGCCATAGTCATGGTTCAATGCATCCGTTTTTGAAAGGCGATTATTATATCCACTATATGCCTTTATTTGGTGTAGCACCTTCAATTTCTACTACTGCACCACCAACATATCCTGTAGGAGATAAGGTTTTCCAACCTCACCCCTTATGTTATCGACCATCTGTTCTAACCTTTGGTCTATATCTGGTGGGATGTGATTACCTTCACCCGTCCCCTCAGGGGAACGGCGTCTCAAATTCCACGGTGAACGGAGAGCGCTCCACACGCGGATAACCGGAGATCCGGAAGGTGAGGGTCCCCTTCATTTCTTTCCCTCCTTGGAAGGTAATCGTCTGTTCCAAAATGCCTCCATCGCTTTGATGGGATTCAAACAGATGGGACTCGAAGGCTTTTTCCGTGGAATCCGTTACCTTCTCCATTTGGAAAGCAATGGGGTGCTCCGACTCATAAGGCATCTTGAAAGTGAATGATCTGTCGTTTCCATTGACCCGAGAGCCCTCGAAGGACAGATCTGCAGGTCCGCCGGTAAGCTTGCCGCTGTCCAGATCGAGTTGCAGAACCCTTTCGTTTTCCGGCAGCGCGTTAACCCCTAGACCGGACAGAGTGAGACGCTTCGGTCGAGTGAAATAGCTGCTTTCAAAAAAGACCGTCCATCCGTCTGGATCGATCGTTGCTGTCTTTGTCGTCCAGACGCGTCCTTCCTCATCGGTGAGACTCAAACCCGTCAAACCAAAGATGTGCAGGCGATTGTTCGGATCGGAATCAATCTCCAGCTTCATGCGCGTCGGGTAATAAATGGCCCTCTTGAGGGTAAAGGTTTGGCCTGCAGACGTAAAGGTGTGATGGAGCTCTTGCTCCTGCCGCATCCCCTGGAATTTGGCGGTATCCAGATCGAAGCCAACCTTCCATTCCCCGGCAGTAATTCCGGTTGCCGCCTCTTGAACCATGGCTACCTCAAGGCTCTGCGGAGCCGGGTTGTTTTCCTCCATCAGTTCCACTTCCAGCACCCGAGAGACCGTATCTCCTTCTGCAGGAGAGCTTCCTCCGCTGACGGCGTAGCCCCCTTCAATCCGTTTTCCGTTCGAGTCATACAGGCCCAGCCGGAAGTGAGCCTGATCCGGAATCTTGGCCCCCGGAGTTTTAACAACAAAGGAATACATGATCACAATGCGCGCTTCATCGGCGATAACACCGTCTACGCGGAACTCAACCCCGTCGTGCGTGTCGCTGACCCCAATCTCTTGAACGAGGTCGTGATCTACAGCGAGCTGAAGACCCTTGTCGAGCGTAAGCCACTCCACAAAGCTTTCAAGACCAGGAATCTGGCTGATGTAGGCAGCAAAGGCCGGGGATACCCGCACGCTGCCGAGAAACAGAACCAGCACAGCGGCTGCGCTCCACGCGGCAAGCCGCGAGCGACCTCGCGTTCGACGCCGTCTGGCCCCGCGTTCGATCCCGATTCGAACAGCTTCGTCCAGGCCAGCGGGTAGAGGGGTCTCGGTGTAGCACTGCTTCCATTCGGCGAGCGTGGTCGGCTTGTCTTTCTCTCCGCTCGATTCGAAGTTTCCTGCCGATGAGTCTGCTAGTTTCCCCTCTAGTGGGGATGATTGTTCGTCCGACCGGAGCAGCGTTTCCTTCTTTTCTTCATCCATGTGCGTCTTCCCCCTCTCCCAAATGGCGACGAAGCTCTTGCAGCGCCTTGTGGAGCCTCGTCTTTACGGTACCGCTCGGCAGGTCGAGCAAGCTTGCGATTTCTGTAAGGGTGTATCCTTCAAAATACATCAAGATGACAATTTGCCGATATTTCGGGTCCAAGCCGCGAACCGCTGCTTGAAGATCGGGATCAGATGGATGATCCCACGCAGCCGCCGCATAGTCAGCAGGAGCTATCCCGGAACGGGAACGCCGCTTTACCTCATCCGCACAATAATTAAGCAGAATGCGCGTAATCCAGGTCAGGACGTGCTCCGGCTCCTTCAGCTTGCGGATTTTCTGATAAGCCCGGCACACCGTTTCCTGCACCGCTTCCAGCGCATCCGCTTCATTTCGTAAGTAGGCGAAGGCGATTCGGTACAGCTTCTCCTTGCAGGCATGCGCCAGCTCGGCAAACGCCGAATCATCTCCCCTTCGGGCTTTGGCAGCCCAATCCGTCATGCTCACAGTGCCCCTCCTGTCCGTTGATCCCTTATTAGACAGCGGAAGGGGCCAAACGGTTTTCGGTTTTGCTGTTATTTTTCGGCTCAATTTGGTGTCGCTGCGGGCCAGAGGGTCCCTCCGCTTCCCTCTTAAATAAACAAAAACCCCCGACAGCCCCACGCGGGGCCCCGGAGGCCAGTTGCCCAAGGCCCGGTTAGATCCAGGCCTTCAGGTTAATTTGTTTTATGAAATCCTCTTGGCTCATCGAATCCTTGGCCGGTTCTTCCACGACTTCCTCCTGCAGATCGTCACCGTTCACCAAGCGGTAGAACAGCTCCTCGTTCCGCGTAGCAAGCGCAAAATCGATCAGGGCTTCCCGCTCGATGCGGTCCGCTTCCTGCATGAACAGCACCTCTTCCCGCTCGATGTCAGCGGCAGGCACCATTACATGGCGGTTCATCTTCGGAATCCGTACCACGTAATCGAATACGTTGTCCGCATTGCGGTCGTATGCGATAACATAGCCGTACTCCTCAAGCGGCAGCCCTTGCTCCAAGGAATCCCCTACAAAAAAAACCTTTTGCCCAAGTCGCAGCATCCTGTCTCCCCCTTTTGACATCCCCCAGCGGATGCGACTTTTGCTCGCCCGGACCCGTGATTCCTCTGTCATGTCCAACGGACCACAGCTCGGGCAAGCAGCTTGTTAGGCTTATACGTACTCCCCTGAAATTTGTTTCGTTATGCGTACGGATTATTGGCGCGTTCATACCCGATTGTCGTCTTGGGGCCGTGGCCCGGAAAAACCTGAACCGCTTCATCCAGCTTAAACAGCTTGCCGTGCAGCGTATCCCGCAGGTCGCGGTCGCTTCCCCCGTACAAGTCGGTACGCCCCACGCCAAGTCGGAACAGCGCGTCACCGGCAAACAGCTTGTCTCCCCAGAGGAAGCTGACGCTTCCCGGAGAGTGCCCCGGCGTGTGCAGCACCTTAAGCTCGATGCCTGCCAGCTTAAGCACTTGGCCTTCTGCAAGCGCATGTTCGGCTGGCCGCGCTGTGATAGCTCCGCCAACCTCTGGCCAACGGCCCGAGCCGTTTTTCTTCGGATCCGTCATCCAGTCTGCCTCCAGGTCATGCAGGTAGACGGGACAGCCCTTGGCATCGCGGACCTCGTCCACTCCGGCCATATGATCGAAGTGGGCATGGGTGAGCAGCACCGCTTCCACCTGAAGCGGCTCGATTCGGCGAAGGAGCGCAGCGGGCTTCATCCCCGGATCGATGACAATCGCTTGGTTCGTCTCCGTGTTCTTCAATAGATAAGCGTTGGTGCCAAGCGGCCCCAGCACGAGGGTGTCGATCTGAATGGTCATGCTCTTGTTCTCCCTTGTTCCGTGATTAAAAAGAGGACAACAGGGTCCGGAGCTCCTGAACGATCACCGACTGGTAACCGGTCCCTTCTCCGTACCGGCGCGCCATCTCAGCGCGGGTCTCTTGCAGCTTCTCCTGATAATCGGCTGCTTCCCGATCCGGGTTCGCCGCCTTGAACGCGATCATCGCCTCCTGGACGTGAGCCGGTCTCGGGCCCCATGTGCCGAGAACATAACCGCCGGTATCAGCGAAGATCACAACCGGGATGGCTCGGCCGCCCAAGGTCAGGAATTGATCCATGACCTCCAGGTGCTGCTCCATGACGAGCACTTCCAGCGGAATCCCGCTGTTCTCCAGCACGCGGAACACAACGGGTATGTTCCGAACCACGTCTCCGCACCATTCCGCCGCGAGGATCAAGCAGCGAATGTCATCCCGGTTCTTGAATGATTCGAAGAACTCGCGGTCAGCCTCGCTCGGCCATTCGAAGGAAGTGAAGTGGTTCAGGAAGTCTTCCCGATTCTTTTGCATGCTGTCGATAAAAACAGCGGGTTTGATCCCGGTTCCGATGGAGCCTGCGATGTTTTGGGTCATGAGTGAAGCCCTCCTGTACATGGATTAGAGTGAGCCGCCCGGTTGCGACAGCGGCTTAGTGCTGAGCTTTTCTGCGGTTGCGTACGATCTTGATGATGAAGTACAGGGACAAAAGGCCGACGGCTGCTGCGATGAAGGGAAGTGTATACTGGCCGGATAGCTCGTGGATATCTTTCCAGCTCTTGCCCAGGCTGCTCAGCCGCTCACCCAGCCATACGAACAGAACGGACCAGGGGATGATGGCAAGCGTGGTCAAGGTCGTGAATTTCCAGAACGGCATGCGCGCCATCCCGGCTGGTACGGAAATCGCGTGGCGGACGACCGGGATGAAGCGGGCCGTGAAGATGACGCCGCCCCCATATTGGTTAAACCAGTGCTCGGCACTGTCGATATGCTTTTTCTTGATGAGGATGTACTTGCCGTATTTCTCCAGGAACGGACGGCCTCCATACAACCCGATCCAGTAGATGAACCATTGGGAGATAACTCCCCCGATCGTACCGAAGATGATGGCCTCCACGAAGTTGATTTGTCCTTGAGCTACAAGAAATCCGGCATACGCGAGCACGATCTCGCTCGGAATGATCTCGACCATAAGCCCGAGCATGATGCCCCAGTAGCCAAGTCCCGTCAAAAAGTCCAAGAGTTGCTGAATAAACTGGCCCATTGCCAACCTGCCTTCCAGAAAATGTGATGGGTAGCGTTCACCCGGTGGACGCTTGTCTCTACCATTCTATCATAACCCTATGGCAATCATGAAACCTTAATGCCAGGTAAAACCCATTTCCGATTGCCGTTCTTCATCCCACCAGTAAAAAAGCCTTGCCTGGCGCGGCTTCAAGCTCCGCTCCCGACAAGGCTGCCCTGCATGAGGCTCAATCCGCCTTCTTCGCGACGATGGACTCCGGACCCGTGAGCGTGTCGTAAAACTCCAGGTAATGATCGCGGTTGTCGCTGGCTCGAAGCGCCATCGCCATGCGCGGGTGCTCGTCAAACACGCCGGAGATCATGTACGGAATGAGGTAGCCCCATTCCCATTTTTGCCGGATGCCGATCATGTGCTCTTCGATGACCTGAATGAGCGGGCGGAGCTCATAGCGGGTGTTGTCCAACTGGCTGAGCAGCAGCTCCGTGTTGCAATTGCCGGCGGCGCGGCCCATGCCGAACACGGAAGCATCGAGGAAGGTGGCGCCATGATCCAGTCCGGTCAGCGTATTGGCAAAAGCCAGCTGCAAGTTGTTGTGGGCGTGAATGCCGAGCTTCTTGTTTGGCACGAGTTCCTTGAATTTGTTCACCATGAGGGCGATATCCCTCGGGTCCATGCTGCCGTACGAATCCACCACATAGACGATGTCGACCGGGCTCTTGGCGATCAGCGTAAGGGCCTCTTCGAGCTCATGCTCGAGGACATGCGACAGCGCCATAATGTTGAGCGACGTTTCGTAGCCTTTGTCATGGAACGTTTGGACCAGTTCAAGGCCTTTGCCCACGTCACGGATGTAGCAGGCAACCCGAATCAGATCGAGCAGCGACTCTTCTCTTGGCAAAATGTCATTCTCGTCCACGCGGCCGATGTCCACCAGAGCAGACAGCTTCGTCGCCGTCTTGTGGGGGATGACCTCGCGGAGGAACGCTTCATCCAGAAACCGCCACGGCCCCGCGTCCGCTCCCTTGAGCAGCTTGGGCGAATTCTTGTAGCCGATCTCCATGTATTCCACACCCGCTTCGCTCAGGGCCCGGTACAGGGCTTGGACGAATTCGACGCTGAACGCCCAGTTGTTCACAAGGCCGCCGTCGCGGATGGTGCAATCCAGAATGTTTGCTGTGTTTCTCCTCATGGGTGATCCCCTTCCCGCTTCGTTTTCGCAAGTTATAACACAAGCCATGATCCCTGTCAAACGTGAACCTTCTCCCTATCGTCTGCGGTTTCGCGGCGGTAGCCGTCCGCCCTCCTGCCGCATAGGAATGAGTATCGGCGCTTATCGCGCCTCGGAAAGGCGGTGCCCGCATGAAACCGATGAACAACAAGCACGAAGCGCCACTCCCGACAGCCCGGCACATCCGGCGCGCTTGTACCAGGGAACTATACCGAACGGCCAAAAGGCTCCCAAAGCATATCCCGGCAGAGGCGATGCAAAAGGCGGAGGAAGCGTACCGGAAGAAAGTGATGCTCGATCTGCTCTACATCGTCCAGAACGGAAGCAACAAATCGCTGCTCGCCGACTGGTTCGAGGAGCATGTGGCCGATGAAGTCGCCGCTCTCTGGGAGCTGGAGCCGAAACAGGTGGCGGCCGCGTTTCGCGCTGCCTTCGGCGGATAGTTCCAGGAGCGACTCGGCCTCGTCAAAAGACAAAAAGGACGCCTCTTTCACGCGTAACGCGCGAGGGAGGCGTCCTTTGTCAGGAGTGAGCCGAACGGCTGATTCGAGACGAGAATCAGCGAGGCTCTCCTTGATCCGTGAGGATAACCGGGCCGTCCTTCGTGATGGCGATGGTATGCTCGTACTGAGCCGACAGGCTGCCGTCTACTGTCTTGGCTGTCCATCCGTCCTCTTCGATATAAGCTTCCCAGCCGCCGACGTTGAGCATCGGCTCGACCGTGAGTACCATGCCTTCCTTCAGGCGGGGGCCTCTTCCGGCCGGTCCATAGTGCGGCACTTCCGGTGCTTCATGCATGTCTTTGCCGATTCCGTGGCCGATAAACTGGCGCACCACAGAATAGCCTCGTTCTTCGGCAAACACCTGGATGGCGTGGGAGATGTCCCCGATCCGATTGCCGACAACGGCTTGCTTGATTCCTTCATACATGGATTGGCGCGTCACCTCCAGCAGATCCGCCGCCTTCTGGCTTACCTCCCCAACGGTGTAGGACCATGCAGAGTCCGCAAGCCAGCCGTCCAGGTTCACCACCATGTCGATGGTCACAATGTCGCCGTTCTTGAGCGGCTCCTTCTTCGGAAAGCCGTGGCAGACGACCTCATTCACCGAGGCGCAGGTCGCGTATTCGTAGCCGCTGTAGCCCTTTTGCTCCGGGGTGGCTCCGCGTTCCTTCAGAAACTTCTCAACAAACTGGTCGATCTCCCAGGTCGTCACGCCCGGGGCGATGAGCTTCGCAATCTCCTTATGGCAATCCGCAAGAATGTCGCCGGCTGCTTTCATCTTTGCGATTTCTTCAGGGGTCTTCATCTTGATCACGTTCAGGGTCTCCTCCAATCACTTGCTATCTTCCCTTACTATATGCGGAGATCGGCGGAGGATGGCATTCGTCATTTCGCCGTATTTTCGCTATACTTGATTCTAGATTGACGCTATCGGAAAAGCAAGGGAAGCCTGTACCGCCCTCACTTTCCTCATGACGAACCTACTTCCTAGAAAGGGGAATTCCCTTTGTACATAATGACATCAGAACAAATGAGAGCCGCCGACCGACATGCGATCGAGAAGATCGGCATCCCGGCGGCTAGTTTAATGGAGAACGCCGGCCGCGCGCTGGCCGAAGAGGTTCTCGCCCTCTCCAGCCGACTTCAGGCGGAGGGACGCCCGCTAACGAAGCGTTGGCTCATCCTCGTAGGCAAAGGCAACAACGGAGGCGACGGCTTGGTCGCGGCTCGCCACCTGCAGGAGGCGGGCATCCACGCCGACCTCCGATTCGCCTGCCCGCCCGAGGAGCTCGCCGGAGACGCGGCTCTGCAGCGGGACATCGCCGAACGCCTTGGCTTTTCCGCCGCCGTCGGCGCAGAAGGCATCGAGGGGTGGCGCTACGAGGGCATCGTCGATGCCCTGCTCGGCACCGGCACGAAAGGCGCTCCCCGCGGGACGGTCGCCGAGTTGATCCAGGCGGCGAATGAAACCGGCCTGCCCGTCGTCGCAGCGGACCTGCCGAGCGGGATCGACGCCGACACCGGGGCTGCCTACGAGCCTTGCATTCGGGCGACGGTCACCGTCGCCTTCGCCTGGCTGAAGCAAGGGCTCGTCCAGCATCCCGGCGCGGAGTATGCCGGACACGTGGTCGTCCGCCCCATCGGCATCCCGGAGGCGTCGCTTGACCGCTCGAAGCCGCTTGCGCGGCTGATTACGGAAGAGACGCTGGCGGATGCCCTCGGGGTGGAGGTAAGCCGCACCCGCCGGGAGGATACGCACAAGGGAACGTACGGCCATGTACTCATTGCGGCCGGTACCCAACGCATGAGCGGCGCGGGGCTCCTCGCGACGAAGGCCGCGCTGCGCACCGGTTGCGGGCTTGCCACGTGGGCGATGCCGTCCAGTCTGGCACGCCATCTGGTCGGGCAGCTGCCCGAGGCGATGCTCGCGGGCGTTCCCGACGCCGGTGACGGCGACTGGACGCACGTCTCCGCCAAGACGCTCCTTGCGCTCGCGGAAGGGAAAGACGCCGTCGCGATGGGTCCCGGCCTCGGCCGCTACGCCGAAGATTCCCAGTGGCTTCGCGCGGTCTGGGAAGGGACCGCCTGTCCGCTCGTGCTGGACGCGGATGCGCTCGGGATGGTGGCCGACGCCGAGGACTTCGCCGATTGGCCAGGGCGGGAACAGCCGACGCTGCTTACGCCGCATCCCGGCGAGATGGGTCGGCTGTTGAAGCAGCCGACCGCTCAGGTGCAGGCCGACCGGATCGGAGCCGCGCGGGACTACGCCGTTCGCCACGGCGTCATCCTCGTGCTCAAGGGCTCCCGCACCGTCGTCGCGGCTCCTGACGGTTCGGTCTTCGTCAACACGACCGGCAATCCCGGCATGTCCACCGGCGGAACGGGCGATGCCCTGACCGGCGTGATCGCCAGCTTGCTGGCCCAAGGGCTCAATGGCGTGCAGGCTGCCTGCTTCGGCGTATGGCTGCACGGCCGCGCGGGAGACATAGCCCGGAATGAGAGATCCGGCGGAACGCTGCTGGCGAGCGACCTCATTGAATGTCTGTAGCTTCCTCGGAATGCGAGAAACCAAATGAATCGTCATGACATAAACTGGTTCCAACTGAGATAGAGCGGCAGGAGGAATCCGCAATGGGGAAGCAAACGAGCCAGCCACCATCGACCCGGTCCGAGGAGGCCCCTCGGCCTTCTGCTTCCGCACGTTCTGCGGCCTCTCCCCCTTCCATTAACAAAAGAAAGCCGCCTTGCAAGCCGATCCTGCTAAAAGGCAAGAGCACCTGCTACGTGGTGTTTTCAGACGGCCAACGCCGCATTTATCGAAACCGGGATTCAAAAGTGTCGGGAAGCTCGCGGATCCTGAATCCGAAGAAGGTCTCCTTCGTGAACCTCTTCGTGAATGCCGTCCTCCAGCCTCCAAACCATTATTCGGTGAGAACAGGCTGGCTCAAGCTGCTCACGAGCGACATTCCGCCGCAAGGAACCCCGATTGTTCTGCAGATGATTCGTCTCTACCGATAAAGACAGCCAACGGGCATACAACGTGACGGGCCGCAATCGCCGGACATACGTTTTACTAAAACGTATTGGAGGTGATTGCAATGCCCCCTTCCTTAATCAAGCTTTTTGTCGGTGCGGCCAGTACCGTAACCGGTACCGTCGATACCGTGACCACCACCGCTGTGAGCGATGCTGTGGCCCGGTTTAATGCGAGCATTACGCTCGGCATGATCGATGCAGGCAACACGACAACCACAATCCCGGACACCAGCTTCGTCGACGATGCCGGCAACCCGGTAACGGCGAGCGGATTGCCTCTGCCGTCCTCCGGCGGCTACATCAATGTCTATGTCAACGGCCTCCTGCAGGAGTCGAGCTTAAGTACCTGGACTGCCACCTCGCTTGTCCTGGCGACTGCGTCCATTCTCGTTGGCACGCCCGTAGTGGTGGAGGTCCATAATTACTCCGGCACAACCTCCACCTCGACCTCAACACCCAATCTGACGGTGAGCACGACCATCAATACCTGATTCATTTTGATGCTAGCTCGCACTCGTGATCTGAATAAGAAAGACGGTCCTTATCATCTGGACCGCCTTTCTTATTTTTGTTCTATATAAAGAATAATTCTCTTGCAAATGGGTATCTATTTGTAGAATAATAAATGAAGGTGATGCTGAAAAAAAGGGGATATATGGAGTACTTGTCCCTATTAATGCTCGACCCTTCGTCCCTTTGGCCGTGAGGCTCTTGCTGGCTCGCGTTCATTCTCCACATCAGCTTGTTCGTTTTATAGAACAACCCCCATTTCCTTGCATGAGGTGATTTTATGAAGAGACCTTCGCTTTCCCTGCTGGCAAAGCTTCTGCTTCTCTCCCTGCTGGTACTACCGCTCGCCCCCATTGTGCAAGCGACAGCAGCCGGTTTGGCCCCTGAGTCCTCGGTAGAGGCGAATTCGCTGGCACCGTCCCCAGAAGACAGCGTGCTTGCCAGCACGTATCTGGACTTCATCGGCTCCGAACGGATCGACAACGGGCAAAACACACGGTTTCACTATGCTCTACGCCTCCCGATTGCTCCAGAGAGCTTTCACGGCTCCGCCCTTCGATTGGGTTTGGGGGAGACCCTGTCTTTTGCCGGTCGGGATGGAGTCGTAAACACAAGCGAACTGGTTCTGCCTATCGACCCGGCGGAATGGCCGACATTGCTCAGCCCGGCTTTGCAGGCGGATGGGAACGGCAACACCCTTTCGTTCTCCTTTACCCTGATTGGCAAATACAAGAGCGAACGAACCTTCTCCATCCAGATCGGCTATGATGGCCAGCAGAAGACCTTTACGGTTCCCGCACCATCCAAGGATATGGAGCAGGATCCCAAGCAATACGGCTCCCATTTCATCGATATGGGAAGGACCTCCATCATCGAGGACCCCATCACGGGCAAGGCGAAGCTTCATCTTGTGGTAACAGGAGGAATCGCGACCATCTCCTTCAGCAGCTATCGCTACCCGCTCGGAACGGTGGTACAGGAGGATGGGCGTCCCTATGAGCTCCAGCAGCTGCACGATACCCTCTCCGGAACCTTCGAGCCGGGTGTATACGACCTGGAGATCGATCTGCCGGATGTCGGTCCATATCAGACCGACCTTTACGCAGGAGGGGTCTTGGTTCAACCCGGAAAAGACGGCCATGGCAAGCTTTATCTGAAGTCCCTCCTGCAAATTTGGGATTCGTGCCGAGGGAACGCACAGCCGTTGGAACTGTCCGTATCCATAAGCCCGACCGGCTATCTGTGGGTAGTCAAAAGCAAGTTGGATGTCCCGGCCAAATTCAATTGGAATTTGGTCGATTCCGCACAAAAGGGAACGAACGTTATCATTCCGGCCGGAGGAGAAGTGAGGATCGAGACGGTTCGCGTCACTGGTCACGATAAGCTGACCGTGGATCTCCTCCCTTGCCACAAGAAGACGACCCTGGAAGTTGGCGAACCCACGCCTACTCCGACGCCTACCGCAACAGCTACTCCAACACCAACGCCTACTCCTACTCCTACTCCTACTGTACCCGTAACCCCTACACCTACACCGTCTGAACCTACTACTCCATCGCCAACACCTACTATCCCAATCACACCAACGCCGACGCCGTCCGAACCCACTACTCCGTCACCTACTCCTACTACTCCGGTCACTCCAACGCCGACGCCGTCCGAACCCACTACTCCGTCGCCTACTCCTACTACTCCGGTCACTCCAACGCCGACGCCGTCCGAACCCACTACTCCGTCGCCTACTCCTACTGATCCGGTCACTCCAACGCCGACGCCGTCCGAACCTACTACTCCGTCACCTACTCCTACTGCTCCGGTCACGCCTACGCCGACGCCGTCCGAACCCACTACTCCGTCGCCTACTCCTACTGTGCTCGTGACGCCTGCAGCTACGCCGTCTGATTCCGCTAGTCCGACGCCGACGCCTACCCCGGGCACCGCAGTAGACACGACGACGATTACGCCGTCACCTGATAACGTGTCACCCGAGCCTTCCCCTACCGATGACGGGGGGTTGATTGAGGTCAGCCCCGACCCGATTCCGCTGGGTGAAGGAAACACGCCGGGTGGGACGGCAAGCGGAAGCACAACCTCTTCTCCTGCAAAAGGAACGCTCCCGCAGACCGGCGAAGCACTTCCCTACGGCTACTATGGCGGCGGGCTGCTCCTCATCGGGGTGGGCCTCATGGCTTTGCGCCGCTCTCGTAAACCATCCTAACGATTAATACAAAGAAGACCCGAAGCAAGAAACACCTGCTTCGGGTCTGGTCAAGCCCCCGAATTGTAGACAGTGAAAAAAGCCTCTAGGCAGCAAGCTGGCGTCGGTACGCAACCGGAGTCAGCTTGTTTAGTCTTCGTTGTGGTCGACAGTGGTTATAAAAGTGGAT